>NZ_JBIOPX010000001.1:0-212500 GCF_051713465.1 Enterococcus sp. DIV0358
ATGCCCGACGTGGAAAGTTTTTGGCATAGCCTTGAAGAAGCCTATCAAGCGATTTTGTCGGCGCCAAGTTTTGATGCTTGGATTAAAACCACACGCCCTTTGAAATTAGACAACAATCAATTGTGGCTAGAAGTCCCTTCTGCAGTTCATCGTGATTACTGGGAAAAAAATCTTTCGGCAAAAATTGTCGAAACTGGATTTAAATTGACCGGTGCAGAAGTGATGCCCCATTTTGTTGTTGCCGATGAAAAAGACGCAGCACTGGCACAAGAACTCGAAGAACCTGCCGAAGAAGAAATTGTTTTTAGTGAACAAAGTAAAAAAGCGATGCTTAATCCTAAGTACACTTTCGACACCTTCGTTATTGGTAAAGGAAACCAAATGGCGCACGCTGCAGCGCTTGTTGTTGCCGAGGATCCGGGTTCGATTTACAATCCCCTTTTCTTCTATGGTGGTGTAGGGTTAGGGAAAACCCATTTGATGCATGCTATTGGTCATCAAATGTTAGTGAATCAACCAGATGCCAAAGTCAAATATGTTAGTAGCGAAACGTTTACGAATGAATTTATCAACTCAATTCAAACAAAGACATCCGAACAATTTCGGAAAGAATATCGCAATGTTGACTTATTATTAGTCGATGATATTCAATTTTTGGCGGAAAAAGAAGCAACATTGGAAGAATTTTTCCATACCTTCAACGATCTTTACAATGAAAATAAACAAATTGTTTTAACAAGTGATCGCCCGCCGAATGATATTCCAAAATTACCTGAACGATTAGTTTCTCGCTTTGCTTGGGGTTTGTCTGTCGATATCACCCCGCCTGATTTAGAAACACGGATTGCAATTTTGCGCAAAAAAGCAGATGCCGAGCGTTTAGAAATTCCGGATGATACACTAAGTTATATCGCTGGTCAAATTGATTCCAACATCCGTGAATTAGAGGGTGCTTTGGTCCGCGTTCAAGCCTTTGCAACTATTAATGGAGAAGATATTACCACTAGTTTAGCGGCGGACGCCTTGAAATCTCTAAAATCAGTTGGTAGTAAAAATCAATTGTCCATTTTACAAATTCAAGAAGAAGTATCCAAATATTATCATGTGCCTCTTAAAGATTTAAAAGGGAAAAAACGCGTGAAAACAATTGTGGTTCCTCGTCAAATCTCAATGTATCTTGCTAGAGAAATGACCGACAATTCCTTGCCAAAAATTGGTGCCGAATTTGGCGGCAAAGATCATACAACGGTGATTCATGCGCACGAAAAGATTCAGCAATTATTGGAAAAAGATCCAGCGATTCAAAAAGAAGTCAGTGAAATTAAAAATTTATTGAACTCTTAGGATGTGGAAAACTAAACAAAAAAGAACAAAGTTATCCACAACTTATACACAAGTGGATAACTTAGTAAAATCAATGCCTTTTTGACTTTTCCACAGAATCAACATGCCCTATTACTTTTATTATTTATTTATATATAATATACAAAACAGTGGCGTACAAAATTAGAACGTATTGAAAATACTTAAAAAGGAGTTTACATTATGAAATTAACGGTCAAACGAAGTGTCTTTTTACAAGAATTACAAACTGTTCAACGAGCAATTTCTTCTAAAACAACGATTCCAATCTTAACAGGTGTTAAAATTGTGTTATCAGAAGATGGCTTATCACTTACTGGGAGTAACGCGGATATTTCAATTGAAAGTTTTTTAAGTAAAGACGATGAAAAAGCTCAAATGACCATTGAACGCACAGGTAGCATCGTTTTACAATCTCGTTTCTTTGGCGAAATTATTCGTAAATTACCAGAAGATATGTTCACAATGGAAGTTCTAGATAACAATCAAGTTGCAATTACTTCAGGAAAAGCTGATTTTACGGTTAATGGATTAGATGCGGATAATTATCCGCACTTACCAGTAATTGATACTCAAAACCAAATGAAATTACCTGTTCATTTATTGACAAAAATTATTAGTGAAACAGGTTTTGCTGTATCGATGCACGAAAGTCGTCCAATTTTAACTGGGGTTCACTTTATTTTAGAAAATCAAAAATTACTTGCCGTTGCGACAGATTCACATCGTTTAAGTCAACGTGTGATCCCGACAGAACAAGCAGTAGAAGACTTTAACATTGTAATTCCAGGAAAAAGTTTAACTGAACTTTCTCGTTCATTAACCAATGAAGAAGAAATGGTTGAAATCAGCATTATGGAAAATCAAGTGCTATTTAAAACAGAAACAATGTACTTCTATTCTCGTTTGTTAGAAGGAAATTATCCTGATACCAACCGTTTAATTCCAACTAGCCATAACACGCAAATTGAATTTTATGTACCAGAATTGCTTTCAGCAATCGAACGTGCCTCTTTACTTTCTCATGAAGGACGTAACAATATTGTTCGCCTTTCAATTTCACCAGATTCTGTTGTTTTATATGGAAATTCACCTGAAATTGGAAAAGTCGAAGAAGCGTTAAACTATGAAAATGTTTCTGGTGAAGCGTTGGATATTTCTTTCAACCCAGATTATATGAAAGATGCATTGCGAGCGTTTGGCGATATGAATATTACCGTGAAATTCCTTTCTCCAATTCGTCCGTTTACATTGGAGCCAACCGAAACAGAACTAGATTTCATTCAACTAATTACACCGGTTCGTACAAATTAATCATGTTTAAAAAAGACCTTCGGAAAATCACTATGATCGCCGAAGGTTCTTTTTTGTCGTCTGTTTAAAGCCGATAAACGCTGCTAGATAAGCTTTTTAAAACTAGAATAGCTTTTACGCTAATATGATTGTGAATATTTGAACTATCGTTTGACGAATAAATTCTGCCTTTTTTTTCGTGGATAAAGAAAAAAGCCCTTTAATTTTTCGTTTAAGGGCTGTTCATTTTTTTATGAATATTTCCTAGTGAAAGAAGTTTACGTTGCTTAAAACGACGCTCAGACCTCTACAAGCTACTTTTCTTCATTGCGCGCCCTCTTCGTTTGTCTTTGAGTTACCCCTAATTGTTTTTTAGTTAAACGCTACTCGTCATTTCTGCCAAATCAGGCCCCTTTTTTCTCAAGAAAATATCAATTTCCGTTTTAAAATGCTTTTTAAGAGTTTTTTTATCCTAATAATATTTTCGGTCATTTAGAATTAAAATTGCTTAGAATGAAAATTAGACAGATAAATTTGTTTTCTCTTATGAAAAAGGGTATAATATATATGAGAACGTATTAGAAAAAAGAGGGATGCACATTGAAAAAAACGTTTGTTTTAGCAACTGAGTATATAACGCTTGGTCAGTTTCTTAAAGAAATCAACGTCATTGGTAGTGGCGGCCAAGCCAAATGGTATTTGGCAGATAATAGCGTGTTTGTTGATGGCGAGTTGGAAAATCGTCGCGGACGGAAACTTTATGCGGGCATGATGATTGAGATACCTGAAGAAGGTACTTTTTTTATGGTGAAAAACGGAAACGAGTCCGACGATGCGGCTGAATGAGCTGACACTTCAGCATTATCGTAATTATGAAACAGTCAGCTTAGATTTTCCAAAAACGTTAAATCTTTTTTTAGGCGAAAACGCCCAAGGAAAAACCAACTTGTTAGAAAGCATTTATGTTCTAGCAATGACACGAAGTCATCGAACCAGCAATGAAAAAGAATTAATTGGCTGGGAACAAGCAGCAGCTAAAATTAGCGGTGTGGTTGAAAAAAAGACAGGCACCGTGCCGTTGGAAATTTTAATTTCCAACAAAGGACGTAAAACCAAGGTTAACCACATTGAGCAAAAAAGGCTCAGTGCGTACATTGGGCAACTGAATGTTATTTTATTTGCCCCAGAAGATTTATCTTTGGTGAAAGGCTCACCTCAAGTCCGCCGGAAATTTATTGACATGGAACTCGGACAAGTGAGTCCTATTTATCTTTATGATCTTGTCCAATATCAGTCTGTTTTAAAGCAACGGAACCAATACCTAAAACAACTAGCTGAAAAAAAACAAACAGATACTGTTTATCTGGATATTTTGACAGAGCAGCTAGCTGAATTTGGCGGGAAAGTTCTATACGCTCGGTTAGGTTTTCTTAAAAAATTAGAACACTGGGCAAACTTACTCCATCAAAAAATTAGTCATGGACGCGAAACGCTCACCATTGACTACGCATCAAGCATCCCAATTGACAACACGGATCTTTCCTTAGAAGCACTTCAAAATCAATTGCTCCAACAATTAATGAACAATCGTAAGCGTGAATTGTTTAAAGCGAATACTTTTTTAGGCCCTCATCGTGACGATTTGCTGTTTATTGTCAATGGTCAAAATGTTCAAACGTATGGCTCACAAGGCCAACAGCGAACGACAGCTTTAAGTATTAAATTGGCAGAGATTGATTTGATGCATTCAGAAACAGGAGAATATCCTGTGTTATTACTAGATGATGTCATGAGTGAATTAGATAATGAACGTCAAATTCACTTGTTAGAAACGATTGAAGGCAAAGTTCAAACGTTCTTAACGACAACTAGTTTAGATCACATAAAAGACAAGCTAACAGTTGAACCAGATATTTTTTATGTTCAACAAGGCAAGATAGAAAGGAATTCAGCGACATGACAGAAGAAGAAAAAAACATGAGAGAACGTGCGCAAGAATATGACGCTAGTCAGATTCAAGTTTTGGAGGGCTTAGAAGCTGTCCGGAAACGTCCTGGTATGTACATAGGTTCTACTAGTGGCGAAGGGTTACACCACTTAGTATGGGAAATCGTTGACAACTCTATCGACGAAGCCTTAGCAGGATTTGCTAAATCAATTCAAGTAATTATCGAACCAGACGATAGTATTACTGTTATCGATGATGGTCGTGGAATTCCAGTCGGGATTCAAGCCAAAACAGGTCGCCCAGCTGTGGAAACAGTGTTTACAGTGCTACATGCCGGCGGGAAATTTGGCGGTGGCGGCTATAAAGTATCAGGTGGCTTGCACGGTGTTGGTTCCTCTGTTGTTAATGCTTTATCGACCAGTTTAGATGTTCGTGTTTATAAAGATGGCAAAGTGTACTACCAAGAATATCGTCGTGGTGCGGTTGTTGATGACCTAAAAGTTATCGAAGAAACGGATCGTCACGGAACCACTGTTCACTTTATTCCAGATCCTGAAATTTTTACAGAAACAACCGTTTATGATTTTGATAAATTAGCAACACGGGTTCGTGAATTAGCCTTTTTAAATCGAGGCTTACACATTTCAATTGAAGACCGTCGTGAAGGACAAGAAGATAAAAAAGAGTATCACTATGAAGGCGGGATTAAGAGTTATGTTGAGCATTTAAATGCCAATAAAGACGTTATTTTCCCAGAGCCAATCTTCATTGAAGGAGAGCAACAAGATATTACAGTGGAAGTGTCAATGCAGTATACAGATGGCTACCACTCAAATATTTTAAGTTTTGCCAACAATATTCATACTTATGAAGGCGGAACGCATGAATCTGGTTTTAAAACTTCTTTAACACGTGTGATTAATGACTATGCACGTAAACAAAAATTGATGAAAGAAAACGATGAAAAATTAACTGGAGAAGATGTTCGTGAAGGCTTAACCGCAGTGGTTTCCATCAAACACCCAGATCCTCAATTTGAAGGACAAACCAAAACGAAATTAGGAAACTCAGAAGTACGGACCGTCACGGATCGTTTATTCTCAGAATACTTTACAAAATTCTTGATGGAAAATCCAACAGTCGGCAAACAAATTGTCGAAAAAGGCATGTTGGCCTCAAAAGCTCGTTTAGCCGCTAAAAGAGCCCGTGAAGTCACCCGTCGTAAAGGCGCTTTAGAAATTAGCAACTTGCCAGGGAAGCTGGCTGATTGCTCAAGTAAAGATCCGGAAAAATGCGAATTATTTATCGTCGAAGGAGACTCGGCCGGCGGTTCAGCAAAACAAGGCCGTAGCCGTGAATTCCAAGCCATTTTACCAATTCGTGGGAAAATCTTGAATGTCGAGAAAGCCAGCATGGATAAAATTTTAGCCAATGAAGAAATTCGGTCATTATTTACAGCTATGGGAACAGGCTTCGGCGAAGATTTCGATGTTTCTAAAGCACGTTATCACAAACTAGTGATTATGACCGATGCCGATGTCGATGGTGCGCATATTCGAACGTTGTTATTAACCTTGTTCTATCGCTTCATGCGGCCAATTGTTGAAGCTGGTTATGTGTATATTGCCCAACCACCACTATATGGTGTGAAACAAGGGAAAAACATCACCTACGTCCAACCGGGCAAACATGCTGAAGAGGAACTAGCAAAAGTGTTAGAAGAATTACCTGCTTCACCAAAACCAAGTGTTCAACGTTACAAAGGGTTGGGTGAAATGGATGATCACCAACTTTGGGAAACAACAATGGACCCAGAAAAACGATTAATGGCGCGAGTGAGTGTCGATGATGCCATTGAAGCTGACCAAATTTTTGAAATGCTAATGGGCGATCGTGTGGAACCACGTCGTGCGTTTATCGAAGAAAATGCCCATTACGTGAAAAACTTGGATATTTAATGTGTCGCAACGTTGTAAGAGACGCTAGAACATATATTTAGAGGGGAAAAAATTCATGAGTGAAGAAATTAAAGAAAACATTCAAGACGTCAATCTGACCAGCGAAATGAAAGAATCTTTCATTGACTACGCAATGAGTGTTATCGTAGCCCGCGCGTTACCTGACGTTCGTGACGGTTTAAAACCTGTTCATCGCCGAATCTTATATGGAATGAACGAATTAGGGGTAACCCCTGATAAACCACACAAAAAATCAGCCCGGATTGTTGGGGATGTTATGGGTAAATATCACCCCCATGGGGACAGTGCGATTTACGAATCAATGGTGCGGATGGCACAACCTTTTAGTTATCGGGCTATGTTAGTTGACGGCCACGGAAACTTCGGTTCTGTCGATGGTGACGGCGCTGCCGCTATGCGTTATACCGAAGCACGTATGAGTAAAATTGCTTTAGAAATGCTACGAGATATTAACAAAAATACAGTCGATTTCCAAGGAAACTATGATGATTCAGAACAAGAACCAGTAGTTTTACCTGCTCGTTTTCCAAACTTACTAGTTAACGGAACAACGGGGATTGCGGTGGGGATGGCAACAAATATTCCACCACACAATTTAAGTGAAGTGATTGATGCAACAAGTTTATTGATGGACAATCCTGATGTAACGACGAATGAATTGATGGAAGTGTTACCTGGACCAGATTTTCCAACAGGCGGTTTAGTGATGGGGAAATCAGGGATTCGCCGAGCATATGAAACAGGGAAAGGTTCGATTACTGTTCGTGCAAAAGTTGAATTGACTGAAATGCCGAATGGAAAAGAACGTATTTTAGTAACTGAATTGCCTTATATGGTGAATAAAGCCAAATTAATCGAACGAATTTCTGAATTACACAGAGATAAACGAATTGAAGGAATTACTGATTTGCGGGATGAATCTTCTCGTGAAGGCATGCGGATCGTCATCGATGTTCGTCGAGATGTGAGTGCCTCTGTTGTGTTAAACAACTTGTACAAAATGACTGCCTTACAAACATCTTTTGGTTTTAACATGTTAGCCATTGAAAAAGGCGTACCGAAAATTTTAAGCTTGAAACGTATTTTAGAAAATTACGTCGAGCACCAAAAAGAAGTCATTACTCGCCGGACGATTTTTGACAAAAACAAAGCAGAAGCACGGGCGCATATTTTAGAAGGTCTACGAATTGCCTTAGATCATATCGATGAAATCATTGCCATTATCCGTGGATCACAATCAGATGACGAAGCAAAAGCAACGTTAATTGAACGCTTTGAATTTTCAGATCGTCAAGCGCAAGCGATTTTAGATATGCGTTTACGCCGTTTAACAGGCTTAGAACGCGACAAAATTGAAAATGAATATCAAGAGCTATTGAAATTCATTGCGGACTTAGAGGACATTTTAGCCCGCCCAGAACGCGTCATTGAAATCATTAAAACAGAGTTAAATGACGTTCGCACAAAATTTGGTGATGCACGACGCACAGAACTATTAGTAGGTGAAGTCCTAAGTCTTGAAGATGAAGATTTAATCGAAGAAGAAGAAGTCGTGATTACATTAACCAATAACGGCTACATTAAGCGGATGGCAAACTCCGAATTCCGGGCGCAACGCCGCGGCGGACGTGGTGTCCAAGGCATGGGCGTTCATGATGATGATTTCGTGAAAAACCTAGTTTCTTGTTCAACACACGACACATTATTATTCTTTACGAACACTGGGAAAGTTTACCGAGCAAAAGGTTACGAAATCCCTGAATACGGTAGAACAGCAAAAGGAATTCCAGTGATTAACTTACTGGGAATTGATTCTGCAGAAAAAATTCAAGCGATTATTTCTGTTGAGGGCAAAGCGGAAGCAGGTAAATACTTGTTCTTCACAACCTTAAAAGGAACTGTCAAACGGACAGCCGTAACAGCCTTTTCTAATATCCGTAGTAATGGATTAATCGCCATTAGCTTAAAAGAAGATGATGAGTTAGTTAACGTAGTAACGACTAATGGCAATCAGAAGATGATTATCGGAACACATGCGGGATACTCTGTCACATTTGATGAAAATACTGTACGTGATATGGGCCGGACAGCATCAGGCGTTCGGGGAATCCGTCTCCGCGAAAATGATTATGTGGTCGGCGCAGCGATTCTGGATGAAAATAAAGAAGTCCTAGTCATTACTGAAAATGGTTATGGTAAGCGTACAAAAGCTTCTGAATATCCAGTTAAAGGACGTGGCGGTAAAGGGATTAAGACAGCAAATATCACTGAGAAAAATGGTCCATTAGCTGGTTTAACCACAGTCAATGGGGATGAAGATATCTTATTGATTACGAACAAAGGCGTCATTATCCGCTTTAACGTTGATTCTGTTTCTCAAACAGGACGCGCAACATTAGGGGTTCGTTTAATGAGAATGGAAGATGGTGCCAAAGTGGTAACAATGGCCGTTGTAGAACCAGAAGAAGTGGAAGAAGAAATTGTTGAAGTTGTAGAAACAACAGAAAACGAAACAACATCAGAAACAGAAGAATAACATAAAAAAGTTTCGCCAGTTGGCGAAACTTTTTTATTGGGGCTTTTCAAAACTATTTCTTGCTTTTGTCCATCAATTAGCATATAATTAGAGATTGTGAACTACCTTTTTAGGTATGTTCTCCTTGCTCTTAGCCAACTAAGAGCCTTGAAGTCCATAGGGAGGTGAAAATCAATGAGTCAAGATACGAAGTACGAAATCATGTACATTATTCGTCCGAACATTGATGAAGAAGCAAAAACTGCTTTAGTAGAACGTTTCGACACAATCTTAAAAGATAACGGAGCAGAAGTTATCGAATCTAAAGATTGGGAAAAACGCCGCTTAGCATATGAAATGAACGGATTCCGTGAAGGCATCTATCATATCGTTAACGTTACTTCTCCATCAACAGCTGGCGCAATCAACGAGTTTGATCGTTTAGCAAAAATCAATGACGATATTATCCGTCATATGATCGTGAAGGTAGAAGCATAATTTGTTTCACATGAAACATTTATTGACGAAAGGAGATGTTTTGAATGATTAATAACGTTGTATTAGTCGGAAGATTGACAAAAGATCCTGACTTACGTTACACCGCTAGTGGTTCAGCTGTTGCGACCTTTACACTTGCTGTAAACCGTAACTTTACGAATCAAAATGGTGACCGTGAAGCAGACTTTATCAACTGTGTGATTTGGCGTAAACCCGCAGAAACAATGGCTAATTATGCCCGTAAAGGTACATTATTAGGTGTTGTCGGAAGAATTCAAACTCGTAACTACGAGAACCAACAAGGTCAACGTGTCTACGTAACTGAAGTGGTTTGTGAAAACTTCCAATTGTTAGAATCTCGTTCTGCTTCAGAACAAAGAGGAACTGGCGGCGGTAGCTTTAATAACAACGAAAATGGTTATCAATCACAAAATCGTAGCTTTGGTAATAACAATGCCGGTTCTGGATTTAATAACAACAACAATAGTTTCAATCCATCATCTTCTCAGTCGCAAAACAATAACGGTATGCCTGATTTCGATAAAGATTCTGATCCATTTGGTGGCTCAGGTTCATCTATCGACATTTCAGATGATGATTTACCATTCTAAACGAATTTGATAGGAGGGAACAAGAATGGCACAACAAAGAAGAGGCGGACGTAAACGTCGGAAAGTCGACTATATCGCAGCAAACCACATCGAATACATCGATTATAAAGATACTGAATTGTTAAAACGATTCATTTCAGAACGTGGCAAAATTTTACCACGTCGTGTTACAGGTACTGGCGCTAAAAACCAACGTAAATTAACGATTGCTATTAAACGCGCACGTATCATGGGATTATTACCATTCGTTAGTGACGAACAATAATTTTATGACAATTTCCAGAACCAAAGAGCTTGCTCTTTGGTTCTTTTTTATCTTGACTAGTGTTTCACGTGAAACATAACAAGGTTCGCAGAATGAAGTGTTTTGTGATAAAATAAAGGATGAAATAACTAGTGAATCACCAGAGCAATATGCTCGTTGGAACAAGTCGCCTCAAAGGTCTGCAGAAAGATTGGAGGCAAAAAAATGCAAAAGAAGAGAATTCAAAAAAACGGTTTCTTAATTGTTGTGGGTCTTCTCTTAGTAGAATTTCTCCTCTATTTCTTACTAACAAATAAATGGCTGCTATTGGCGGTAATTATCGCATTAGATATCTTTCTCTTAGTGGTTATTCGGCTGTTGATTAGAGATGTAGAAATTACAAACGTAGAAAAGATTCAAGAAGCAAGTTCCATTGCTGAACAATCGTTGGATTATGTTGTAAATGAAGTACCTGTGGGAATTATTACGTATAACGGGGAAACACGCGCGGTAGAATGGCTTAATCCTTATGCTGCTTCTATTTTTAATAAAGACAATCAGCTAACGTTAACCGCTAGCCAAGTTACGTCTTATTTAGAATTAGCAGAACGAAACCAAGATATTTTTACGATTGACGAAAATACCTATCGCTTTAGCGTCAATAAAGAACAACATACAATTACTTTTGAAGATATCACTAAAGAAAGTAATTTGTATCAAGAAAAAGTCGAAATGCAAACGGCTATTGGCATTGTGTCTGTCGATAATTATGATGATGTCACCGATACAATGGATGAGAAAGAAATTTCTTATTTGAATAGTTTCATTACGACGATGGTTTCTGATTGGATGGACCAATACAAAGTTTTTTATAAGCGAATCAACGCAGAACGTTATTTTTTCATTGCCCAATGGGAAGATATTCAAAAAATGATGGACGAAAAATTTTCTATTTTGGATACGATCCGTAAGGAATCAGCTAACCATGAAGTAGCCATTACGTTAAGCATGGGGATTGCTTATGGGGGGCCAACCTTAGATCAAACCGGGACCACGGCTCAAACAAACCTAGATACAGCTTTAGTACGTGGCGGCGATCAAGTGGTTGTAAAAGAAGCCAAAGATGAAGCGAAGCCGTTATTTTTTGGTGGAAAAACGGCAGTAACGACGAAACGTTCCCAAGTACGTTCTCGCGCAATGAGCATGGCAATTAAGGGAATTATTGCGGAATCTGCTGACATCTATATTATGGGCCATCGTTATCCAGATATGGATGCGTTAGGTTCAGCATTTGGTGTTGCTCGTTTAGCCTCGTTTAATAATCGAAAAGCGTGGATTGTTTTAGATGAAAATGAAATCATTCCCGATGTCAAAAGAGTGTTAGAGGCGATTAAAGAGTACCCAGAATTAGAAGAGCGCATTATTAGTCCTAAAGAGGCCATGAAGCGCAAGAAAGAAAGTAGCTTATTAGTTATGGTAGATTACCATAAACCGTCTCTATCGATCTCACAAGAGCTCTATGAGCGTTTTGATAAAGTGGTAATCATTGATCACCATCGACGAGGAGACGAATTTCCAGCAAAACCCTTGCTTTCTTATATTGAATCTTCTGCCTCTTCTGCTTCAGAATTAGTCACAGAATTGATCGAATACCAAAGTAATAGCGCAAATAAACTGCAGGCCTTTGAAGCAACCATGATGTTGGCGGGAATTGTGGTTGATACGAAAAGTTTCAATACACGAACGACGGCGCGAACATTTGATGTGGCTAGTTATTTACGAACTTGTGGAGCAGACTCATCTTTAGTACAATATCTATTAAGTTCTGATCTTACAAGCTATCTGGAAATGAACAATTTAATCTCTAAAAGCGAATATGTCACAAAAGATACCGTCGTTGTTGCCGGGAGTGAAGACAAAGAATATGATAGTGTCACAGCTGCCAAAACAGCGGACACATTACTTTCTATGGCAGGGATTAATGCAGCATTTGTCATTACCAAGCGGACGGATCAACAGATTGGCATTAGTGCTCGGAGTAACGGTTCAATTAATGTCCAAATTATTATGGAAAATTTAGGTGGCGGCGGTCACTTTACTAATGCGGCAGTACAATTATCAAACGTAACAGTAGCAGAAGTAAAAGAGCAACTACTTGATGTAATTCGTCAAAATATTAATGAAATGTATGAACAGGAGTGAAGGAAATGAAAGTCATTTTTTTACAAGACGTTAAAGGAAAAGGAAAAAAAGGGGACGTAAAAGAAGTGCCAACTGGTTACGCCCAAAACTTTTTAATTAAAAATGGTTATGCGAAAGAAGCCAATAAAGGGAGCATGAGTGCGTTAGCGGGTCAAAAGAAAGCCCAAGAAAAACATGAAGCAGAAGTTTTAGCACAAGCAAAAGAAATGCAAGCCTTTTTAGAAGATGAAAAGACTGTTGTAGAGATCAAGGCAAAAGCTGGAGAAGACAGCCGGTTATTTGGCTCAATTCCTTCAAAACAAATTGCAGAAGCCTTAAATAAACAATACAATGTAAAATTGGATAAACGCAAAATCGAATTAGCCAACCCAATTCGTTCTCTAGGTTACACTAACGTACCAGTCAAACTACATCATGAAGTTACAGCGAAAATTAAGGTTCATGTCGTAGCGGAATAATACAATTGATAAAAAAGAAGCCGATTTCTCCGGCTTCTTTTTTATACAAAATAAATTACTGTAATTATTTTTATGAAGTTTAGAAATCAAATGCACAACATTTCAAATTAATAAAAAAATTATATTTTTATTAATTGTATATTTTTTAAAATTGGAAAGTGAACTAAAAATAGAGAAATCAGCAGAGAAAAAATGTACTTTTTTTAATGAAATTGTGTTAAAATGGATAGACTAAATGAACCAGAAAGTAAGACATCGTGGGAGAGAACAAAATGAATGAATTATTGCAAGATAGGGTACCGCCACAAAATATTGAAGCGGAACAAGCCGTTTTAGGTTCTATTTTCTTAGATGCAGATGTGCTAATAGAAGCGATGGAATATGTGGAACCTAAAGATTTCTATCGTCGTAGTCATCAGTTGATTTTCCAAACGATGATGACCTTAAGCGACCGAAATGAAGCGATTGATGTGGTAACAATCAAAGATCGCCTAGAACAAGAGAATTTGTTAGAAGATGTTGGTGGACTAAGTTATCTGTCAGATTTAGCTTTAGCTGTACCGACAGCTGCCAATGTCATTTATTATGCAAAAATTGTTGAACAAAAATCGTTGCTGCGCAACTTAATCCAAACCGCTACAGAGATTGTAACTAAAGGCTTTGAGCAAGGTGAAGATGTTGAATCTATTTTGGATGATGCAGAACGAAGCATTTTAGAAGTCTCCGAAAAGCGGAATCGTAGTGGCTTTTTATCAATTTCAGATGTTCTAAATACAACTATTGCGAATATTGACCAATTATACCAAAATGATGAAGAGATTACTGGTTTACCTACAGGCTATCAAGCATTGGATAAAATGACTGCCGGCTTGCAAGCGGAAGAGCTAATTATTTTAGCGGCCCGTCCAGCGGTAGGGAAAACCGCTTTTGCATTAAATATTGCCCAAAATGTCGGCACCAAAACAGATAAAGCTGTCGCTATTTTTAGTTTAGAAATGGGGGCAGAATCATTAGTGAACCGGATGCTTTGTGCAGAAGGATCCATTGAGGCCAGCCATTTAAGAACAGGGCAATTATCTGAAGAAGAATGGCAAAACTTAATTATTGCGATGGGTAGTTTGTCCCGTGCGAATATCTATATTGATGACACACCAGGGATTAAAATTACCGAAATTCGTGCGAAATGTCGTAAATTAGCACAAGAAAAGGGCAACTTAGGTCTAATTTTGATCGACTACCTACAATTGATTGAAGGAACTGGAAAAGAGAACCGCCAACAGGAGGTTTCTGATATTTCACGTCAATTAAAAAAATTAGCGAAAGAATTAAAAGTCCCGGTTATCGCTTTGTCACAGCTTTCTCGTGGCGTGGAACAACGTCAAGATAAACGTCCTGTGTTAAGTGATATTCGTGAGTCAGGTTCCATTGAGCAAGATGCCGATATCGTTGCCTTTCTTTATCGTGATGATTACTATGATCGTGGTGAAGGAGAAGACGGCGATCATGAGCCACCAGAAGTTGACAATGTTGTAGAAGTCATCATTGAGAAAAACCGTAGTGGTGCGCGTGGAACGGTCGAATTACTTTTCATTAAAGAATATAATAAATTTTCTTCGCTTTCGCCGAGGACAGAATTTTAAAAAACGAACTCATTTTTTGAGTTCGTTTTTTTGCTTATTAAGGGATTAAAATCAGAGAGTAAAACACGAACAATATTCGTATATTTTATTATTTTACAAAAACATAGCTAAAAATGTTCGTATTTTTGACAGAAACGCTTTTGATTGTGAAAGAATATTCGATTTTTACCCTTGAAAGGGACTGGTTTTACTGGTACAATGATTCAGGACAAAAAAATTATGAACGAGGTGTTCGAATGTCATCAGTAGTAGTTGTTGGAACGCAATGGGGCGACGAAGGTAAAGGAAAAATTACAGACTTTCTAAGTGAAAACGCAGAAGTGATCGCTCGTTACCAAGGCGGAGATAACGCCGGACATACCATTAAATTCGACGGCGTAACGTATAAATTACATTTAATTCCTTCAGGGATTTTCTATAAAGAAAAAATTAGTGTAATTGGTAACGGCGTAGTTGTGAATCCAAAATCTTTAGTAAAAGAATTAGCTTATTTAAAAGAAAATAATGTTGCCACTGATAATTTACGTATTTCAGATCGTGCCCATGTCATCTTGCCGTATCATATTAAATTGGATCAATTGCAAGAAGATGCGAAAGGTGAAAACAAGATTGGGACAACGATTAAAGGAATTGGCCCAGCCTACATGGATAAAGCAGCACGGGTGGGAATCCGTATCGCTGATTTATTGGATAAAGAAATTTTTGCGGAACGTTTGAAAATTAACTTAGAAGAAAAAAATCGTCAATTCGTTAAAATGTTTGATAGCGAAGCCATTGAATTTGATGATATTTTTGAAGAATACTATGAATACGGACAACAAATTAAACAATATGTTACAGATACTTCGGTTATTTTAAATGATGCATTAGATGCTGGAAAACGGGTTTTATTTGAAGGGGCACAAGGTGTCATGTTGGATATCGATCAAGGAACCTATCCATTTGTTACTTCCTCTAATCCAGTAGCTGGTGGCGTAACTATCGGTAGTGGCGTTGGTCCATCAAAAATTAATAAAGTGGTTGGTGTCTGCAAAGCGTACACTTCACGTGTCGGTGACGGCCCATTCCCAACAGAATTATTTGATGAAACAGGAGAAACCATTCGTCGTGTCGGTAAAGAATACGGAACAACAACAGGACGTCCGCGTCGTGTCGGTTGGTTTGATTCAGTAGTTATGCGTCATTCAAAACGTGTATCAGGGATTACGAACTTGTCATTAAACTCGATTGACGTGTTAAGTGGTTTAGAAACGGTGAAAATTTGTACAGCTTATGAACTTGATGGTGAATTAATTTATCATTACCCAGCAAGCTTGAAAGAATTAAGCCGCTGTAAACCAGTTTATGAAGAATTACCAGGTTGGTCTGAAGATATCACTGGTTGCAAAACTTTAGCTGATTTACCAGCTAATGCTCGTAACTACGTGCATCGGATTTCAGAATTAGTTGGTGTGCGCATTTCAACATTCTCTGTAGGTCCAGACCGTAACCAAACGAACGTTTTAGAAAGCGTTTGGGCACAAATTTAAGCAGATTTTTAAGGGAACGTAAAGGATGGCTTATGCCAGTTCAGCCTTTACGTTCTTTTTTAATTTTATATAAAAATGAAAAACTATGGTAAAATAAAAGAAAACATGAAGGGGGCAATTGTCCGTGAATTATCAATTAGTGACAGATTCTTGTTGTGACTTGCCGTATACATACTTAAAAGAAAACCAAGTACCTTTTATTAGCATGAATATTCAAATTGACGGGAAAGAATATCGCGATGATTTAGGTGAAACGTTTGATTATCAGAACTTCTTAACGGCTATTAAAAATGGAAGTATGCCCACTACCTCTCAAGTTAATGTGGGACGCTACAATGAATTTTTCCGTCCTTTTGTGGAGCAAGGGTTACCGGTGATTTATTTAGCTTTTTCATCTGGGTTAAGTGGCTCTTATCAAAGTGCGTTGCAATCAGTAGAGATGTTAAAAGAAGAGTACGATAATGTAGAAATTCATATTATTGATACAAAAGCAGCTAGCTTAGGTCAAGGGATGTTAGTCCGAGAAGCCATTCGATTACAAACAGATGGTCATTCATTAGGAGAAGTTGTTGCCTATCTTGAAGAGCAAAAAATGAAACTTCACTCGTGGGTAACGGTAGATGATTTAAAACATTTAGAACGTGGCGGACGGATTTCTAAAACAGCGGCTGCACTTGGTGGCTTAATGAACATTAAACCAATTATTCGCGTGGATGCGGCAGGCAAACTAGCATCCGTTGGTAAAACTCGTGGACGAAACAAGTCCTTGCAAAAGATTGCGCAAGAAACGATTCAAGGCATTGTAGAGCCAATGAAACAAACACTGTTGATTGCATATGCGGGAACGAAAGATGACGCGGAAAAAGTCAAAGAATTAATTGAAAAAGAAATAGAGGTTAATGAGATACTGATTTATCCTCTAGGACCCACCATTACTAGTCATACCGGAATAGGTTGTATTGCTGTGTTTTCTTTTGGTGAAAAAAGAAAATAAAAAATGAGCCTGGGACAAAAATCACTTTGGATTTTTGTCCCAGGCTTAAAAATTGATAAACGGCGGGAACAGAAGCAACACTACGCGTTGCTCCGATCTCAACAACTTCTAAGAGCTAAAGCTCTAAGAGTTGAAGGTCCTTCGGAAATAAGCCGAAATTGTTGAGAATCACGAAGAACGTAGTGATTCGATGATGAACAATACCTACTTGGTCTCCAAAAATTATAGAACACCGGGTAGGTATCATGCAACATCAACTCGTTCCTCGTTGTGTTTTATGACAATTTTCGGAAATTCCTTCTTATTGCTGAGAAACACTATTTGCAAAGTAAATAGATGTTGAACAGTACCTACTTGGTTCTCGGAGTTAAACGCTTCTGTCCCGACCTCATTTTTTAATAATCTGAACTGAATAAAACGTCCATTTGTTTTTGAATTTCTGGGTTTTCCAAGAATTCATCATAGGTTGTTTCTGCTCGATCAATGACACCTTTATCAGAAACAGCAATAATTCGGTTCGCTAATGTTTGGATAAATTGGTGGTCATGTGAAGCAAAAAGAATTGAACCAGTGAAAGCCATCAACCCATCATTTAATGCAGTGATTGATTCTAAGTCTAAGTGGTTCGTTGGATCATCTAAAACTAAGACATTGGCTTTGGAAAGCATTAATTTTGAAAGCATGACACGCACTTTTTCGCCTCCGGAAAGAACATTGACTGGTTTTAGTACCTCTTCACCAGAGAATAACATCCGACCTAAGAAACTACGTAAGAACGTATTGTCATCTTCTTCTTTACCAGCAAATTGACGTAACCAATCTAAAATAGTTAATGGCTCTTCAAAGTCTTTGCTGTTGTCTTTTGGTAAATAAGCTTGGCTAGTTGTAACGCCCCAACGAACAGAACCTGTATCGGGAGTAATTTCGCCCATAATCACTTTGAATAACGTAGTCGTTGTAATATCTGAGTCAGCGATGAATGCCACTTTATCATCTTTTGTTAAGTTGAACGAGATATTATCTAAGATTTTTTTGCCATCAATCGTTACAGAGACATTTTCAACTTGTAATAAGTCATTGCCGATTTCACGTTCTGGTGTAAAACCAACGAATGGATAACGACGAGAGGAAGGTTGAATGTCATCTAAGGTAATTTTATCTAACATTTTTTTACGTGACGTTGCTTGTTTTGATTTTGAGGCATTGGCGCTAAAACGAGCGATAAAGTCTTGTAATTCTTTGATTTGTTCTTCTTTTTTGGCATTAGACTGTGCTTGCAATTTTGTCGCTAGTTGGCTTGATTCCAACCAGAAATCATAGTTACCAACGTAAAGTTTGATTTTACTAAAGTCTAAATCTGCCATGTGGGTGCAGACTTTGTTTAGGAAATGACGGTCATGGGAAACCACGATAACGGTATTTTCAAAGTTGATTAAAAATTCTTCTAACCAATTGATTGAGCGGGTGTCTAAACCATTTGTCGGCTCGTCTAATAGTAAGACATCTGGTTTACCAAAAAGAGATTGAGCTAATAATACTTTGACTTTTTGACCAGCTGTTAATTCGCTCATTTTTTGATCATGTAATTCTTCTGGAATGTTTAGCCCTTGGAGTAAAACAGCTGCTTCAGGTTCTGCTTCCCAACCGTCAAGTTCAGCAAATTCGCCTTCTAGTTCTGCGGCACGAATCCCATCTTCATCTGAAAAATCTTCTTTCATATAGATAGCATCTTTTTCTTTCATTACTTCGTAAAGACGTTTATGTCCCATAATTACAGTTTCTAAAACAGTGTAGTCTTCGTAGTCAAAGTGATTTTGTTTCAGCGTCGCTAGTCGCTCATTAGGACCCATTGAAACCACGCCAGTTGTCGGTTGAATCTCACCTGATAAAATTTTAAGAAACGTTGATTTTCCTGCACCGTTTGCGCCGATTAAGCCGTAACAGTTGCCAGGAGTAAATTTAATATTAACTTCTTCAAAAAGTTTACGATCTGGAAATTGTAAACTTACATCATTAACAGTAATCAATTGTTTTCCTCGCTTTTAATATATTCTTGAACCTCTCTGCATTATATCGGCTACAGAACCTTTTTTCAAGGAGTTTCAATCTTTTTACAGAAACGAATAAAAAGGTGGGTTTTTTATAGAAAAAAGGCGCTTTTTTAAAATGTTTCATGTGAAACAGAATTTTTTTTCATGAAAGGGTTTTTAGTGTATTTTTTTAATGATACACTGTATCATGTAAATTAATTAGTGTATCGATTAAAGGAGCCATCAAAAATGAAGCGGATTGAAAAAATCTATCAATATGTTAAAGAGCAAACGAAGAATTTAACACCAATGACCTTAACAAGTGATGCGGGAGTCACGACACAAGAAATTTCAGAACGTTTAAACATTCAGAGGACCAATGCTAGTAAAGATTTGAATCAACTCGTTCGTGAAGGGCGCTTGAAAAAATTATCTGGTCGACCAGTAAAATATGTCGCGCAGGTGGCGTTTCAGCATCGACCATTAACCAAGCCAGTTAAAAGTTATCGGGAAAAATCAATGGATCACTCCACAAAAACTTTTATCGAACCATTGGTTGAACCAGTAGTCACGACCAGCAAAACCCCAGAAGTTGAAGATATTTTTAAAAAAATTATCGGTTCAGCTGGGAGCATGAAAACGCCGGTTGAACAAGCCAAAGCAGCGATTTTATATCCGCCAAAAGGCTTGAATTGTTTAATTACTGGACCAACAGGTTCTGGGAAAACTTATTTTGCTCATGCCATGTTTCAATTTGCGAAGCTGAACCAAATTGTGGCCAAAGAAAAAGAGTTTGTGGTGTTTAACTGTGCAGACTATGCGCATAATCCAGAACTTTTGATGTCGCATTTATTTGGGTATGTAGAAGGGGCCTTCACAGGCGCTACGAAAGCGAAAGAAGGGATTATTGATGAAGCAGATGGCAGCATTCTGTTTTTAGATGAAGTACATCGGTTACCACCCGAAGGACAAGAAATGATTTTTTATTTTATGGATCACGGCGTGTACGCGCGTTTAGGTGAAACAGTGAAATCACATCATGCGGATGTTCGGATTATTTGTGCTACGACGGAAAATCCTACTTCTTCTTTATTGAATACTTTTGTGCGACGCATTCCGATTATCATTCAATTACCGAACTTTAGTGACCGTCCTGCGAAAGAAAAAATTGACCTCCTAAAAGTGATGGTTTCAATGGAAGCAGCGCGGATTCAACGGCGAATCTCTTTGTCAGAAGATGTGGTCAAAGCGTTAATCGGAAGTGTTTCTTATGGAAATGTCGGTCAGCTAAAATCGAATGTGCAACTTGTGACTGCGCGAGGGTTCCTTAATCAGATGGAACAAGAGGAATTAATGATTACGATGGACGAATTAACGGACAATATTAAAGAAGGCATTATGCAACTTGCCAGTAATCGAGAAGTATTGTCGGAGTTATCGAAATATCTGGAACCGCAATTAGTGGTATCACCAAATGAATCTTTAGTAGCTATTCAGTCAGATGCCTATGAATTGCCTTACAATCTATATGAGATTATTGGAGATAAAGCGGCTCTCTTAAAAGCAGACGGCTTGGACCAAGAACTAATTAATAATTTTATTACAACGGATATCAATGTTCATTTAAAATCTTTCTACAAAGATTATGGATTCACCTTTGATACAGAAAATAAATTGGCTGAAATTGTTGACCAACGAATTATTGATGTCACTAAGAAAATTTATAATTTTGCAGCGAAGCGGTTATCGTATTCGTTTCAACCCAACTTTATCTATGCAATGAGTTTACACATTAGTTCTTTCTTGAAACGCATCCAATTAGGCAAAGATCCTAAGCATCCTTTAAATGAAAGTATTCGAAATATGGTTTTAGATTATCCAACAGAGTTTGAAACAGCAAAAGAAATTAAAAATATTATTGAAAGTAGTTATCAGATGGAGATTCCTGAATCTGAAAGTTACTATTTAGCTGTTTTGCTCATTTCTTTAAGAGAAAATCCTGAGGCTGGCCGGATTGGCATTGTCGTGGCTGCGCACGGAAATAGTACCGCTAGCAGTATGGTACAAGTGGTTTCTCAATTGTTAAATGTTGATAATTTGAAGGCTGTGGATATGCCTTTAGATATGCCACCGAAAGAAGCTTTGCGTAAAATCGTTGAAGCAGTTGGTGAAGTGAATGAAGAAAATGGCGTACTATTATTGGTGGACATGGGTTCATTAAGTACGTTTTCAGAAGAAATTGTACGCCAGACAGGCATTGATGTGCGGACAGTAGACATGGTGACTACGCCAATTGTGCTTGAAGCGGCCCGCAAAACCGCATTAATTGATACGCAATTGGAAACACTTCACGAGTCCTTAAAAAACTTTCATGGCTATGCCGATATTCGCCAAAGTGAAACGAAACAAATCATTGAAAATTGGAAAACAAGAGCAATTATTGCTATCTGCGCTTCTGGAGAAGGAACTGCGCGCCGAATGAAAGAGCTGATTGAGGAAGCTGTCTTGCCACAAATAGACTGGCATTTAGAAGTGATTCCTTTGTCCATTGTAAATATGAAAGAAGTCTTGCCTAAAATTCAAGAAGACTATGAAATTATTGCGACAACTGGGATTACCAATCCCAAAATTGGAGTTCCTTATATTTCCATGGAAAATTTCTTTTCCGGTGAAGCAGAAAAAATTATTCAGCAATTACTAGCAGAGCGGAAAGAAGAAGTAATGAATAAGCCGTTGGACGAAGCGGCAGCAAAAGAAATTTGTCTCAAATATATGGAGCAAAGTTTCACTTTCATTAATGGAAAAAAAATCATTGATCTGTTGTGGTCATTCGCTAAAAATATCCAAACCCAATTAGCGATGCCAGAAGAGTACACATTTTACATCAATTTGATTATGCACACATCAGGCATGTTGGAGCGTATTTTACGGAATGATACACTGACGGTTTCAGAAAAGGAACTTGGTCGATTGGTTCAAGAGCCAATTTATCCAGTGATTGTGGCCTCAATTGAGACTATGGAAGAAGCTCTTAATATGGATGTTCCAGCAGAAGAAGTTTATTTTATCGCACAGTTAGTCAAAAATGCCCAGTGTATCGAAGATAAAATCACCGAAATTGATACACTAGATTAATACAGAAAAATCGATACACTATTTAATAGTGTATCGATTTTTTGATTTTCTTAAAAAAACCTATAATTTTCTAGGTTTCAAACCGATACACTAAAGTTGGCACGAAACTTGCTTATAATAAGGTGTCCCTTTTTATCTAAAATTTTTAAGTAAAAAGACAAAGGTCCTAACCTTTAAAAATGAATTTAAAGGAGCATTCCCGATGGTAATGGATATTCGTTTAGCTCGAATTGATGATCGATTAATTCATGGCCAAGTAGCAACTGTTTGGGCAAAATTGACGAACATTAATCGCATTTTAGTGGTTAGTGATTCCGTTGCTCATGACAATTTGAGAAAAGCCTTGTTGGTTCAAGCTGCTCCACCTGGTGTCAAAGTAAATGTCATCACTGTTCAAAAAATGATTGATGTTTACCCTGATCCTCGTTTTGATTCGTTTCGAGCCATGTTGTTATTCACTAATCCTTTGGACGTGAAACGAGTGGTCGAAGGCGGTGTACAACTAACTTCTGTGAATATTGGCGGAATGAGTTTCAGTACAGGCAAGCGAATGATTACGAATGCAGTCGCAGTGGATGCCAACGATTTAAAAGCATTTCTGTTTTTAAATGAACAAGGTATTGAATTGGAAATTCGAAAAGTCGCAGCAGACAGCCAAGTGAATTTGATGGATTTACTGAAAAAAGAGCGTAGCAAAGAAAATAACGCCAGCTGACGTTCATTTTTACAGACGAAAGACATTGAAAGGATGTGGTGGCCTAGGACCAACATCATTGCTTCATGAACTGTATTGATAAAGGCAAGTGCTGATGTTGAAAAAAATCAAGAACTATTGAAATTTTTTCATTTATTTTTGTCAGAATCTGATTTATCTGATTTTTTTCAAAAAGTGAAAGCGTTTAGCAGTACAACCATGAAAAAAAACATCAATTATACAGGAGGTATAAAAATGGTAGGAATTATCCTAGCAAGTCACGGTGAATTTGCTGAAGGGATCTTGCAATCTGGTGCAATGATCTTTGGCGAACAAGAAAATGTAAAAGCAGTTACGTTAATGCCTAGCGAAGGTCCCGATGATGTAAAAGCAAAAATGCAAGAAGCCATTGCATCGTTTGACAATCAAGACGAAGTACTATTTTTAGTTGACCTATGGGGAGGAACACCATTTAACCAAGCGAACTCATTGTTAGAAGATCATAAAGACAAATGGGCAATCGTTGCAGGTATGAATTTACCAATGGTTATTGAAGCATATGCTTCTCGTTTCTCTATGGAATCAGCACAAGAAATTGCGACACACATTCTTGAAACAGCAAAAGATGGTGTCAAAGTTAAACCAGAAGAGTTACAACCAGCAGAAGCACCAAAAGCTGCTGCGACAGAAGATGCACAGCCAAAAGGTTCGTTACCACCAGGTACAGTTGTTGGCGATGGCAAAATTAAATTTGTGCTAGCACGTATTGATTCACGTTTATTACATGGTCAAGTAGCAACAGCTTGGACAAAAGCAACACAACCAAACAGAATTATTGTTGTTTCTGATGCCGTTGCAAAAGATGACTTACGTAAGAAATTAATCGAACAAGCAGCTCCTCCAGGAGTAAAAGCCAATGTTATTCCAATCAGTAAAATGATTGAAGTAGCGAAAGATCCACGTTTTGGCAATACAAAAGCATTATTATTATTTGAAAATCCTGAAGACGTCTTAAAAGTGGTTGAAGGCGGCGTAGAAATCCCAGAAGTAAACGTTGGTTCAATGGCTCACTCTGTTGGAAAAGTCGTTGTAAGCAAAGTATTATCAATGGGTCAAGAAGACGTTGATACGTTTGATGAATTAAAAGCCAAAGGCATCAAATTTGATGTGCGTAAAGTGCCAAATGATTCAAAAGCGAATATGGACGAAATTTTGAAAAAAGCAAAAAATGAGTTAGCAAACGCGTAACTCGCCAAATACAAATCAAAATAGGAGGCTTATCATGTCTGTTATATCAATTATTTTAGTTTTACTCGTTGCCTTTCTAGCTGGTATGGAAGGGATTTTGGATGAGTTCCAATTCCACCAACCGTTAGTAGCATGTACATTAATCGGATTAGTTACTGGTAATTTAGAAGCCGGAATTGTTTTAGGTGGTACTTTACAAATGATCGCGTTAGGTTGGGCGAACATCGGGGCTGCCGTTGCGCCGGATGCCGCTTTAGCATCTGTTGCCTCAGCAATTATTTTAGTTTTAGGTGGCCAAGGTGTTAAAGGTGTTCCTTCAGCGATTGCTATCGCAGTTCCTTTAGCGGTTGCAGGTTTGTTCTTAACAATGATCGTTCGGACAGTTGCGGTGCCAATCGTTCACATGATGGACGCGGCTGCTGAAAAAGGCAACATTAAACAAGTTGAAATGTTACACATTTTCGCTGTATGTTTACAAGGTATTCGTATTGCGATTCCAGCAGGTGCGTTACTATTCATTCCTGCTGACACTGTTCGTAATTTCTTAGAATCAATGCCAGCTTGGTTAACTGATGGTATGGCTATCGGTGGTGGTATGGTCGTTGCCGTAGGTTATGCATTAGTAATCAACATGATGGCAACAAAAGAAGTATGGCCATTCTTCATTATCGGTTTCGTAGTCGCAGCGATTTCTCAATTAACATTAATCGCATTAGGTGCTTTAGGTGTCGCTTTAGCTCTTATTTACTTGAACTTATCTAAAATGGGCGGTTCTTCTAACTCAAATGGCGGAGGCAACTCTGGCGACCCATTAGGCGATATTTTAAACGACTACTAATTCTGAAGGAGGAGCAAAGAAAATGGCAGAAAAAATTCAATTAACTAAAAAAGATCGTTTAGCTGTAGCTTGGCGTTCAACATTTATCCAAGGTTCTTGGAACTATGAACGTATGCAAAACGGCGGCTGGGCATTCTCAATGATTCCAGCAATCAAAAAATTATATAAAACGAAAGAAGAACGTTCAGCGGCGTTAAAACGTCACTTAGAATTCTTTAATACACACCCATACATTGCCTCACCAATTCTTGGTGTAACATTAGCTTTGGAAGAAGAACGTGCCAATGGCGCACCAGTTGATGACGTAGCGATTCAAGGGGTTAAAGTTGGGATGATGGGTCCTTTAGCCGGTGTCGGTGACCCAGTTTTCTGGTTTACTGTTCGTCCAATGTTAGGAGCTTTAGGTGCTTCCTTAGCAATGGGTGGTAACATCTTAGGCCCAATCTTATTCTTCGTTGCTTGGAACTTAATTCGTTGGTCATTCATGTGGTATACACAAGAGTTTGGTTACAAAGCAGGTTCTAAAATTACTGATGACCTTTCAGGTGGTTTACTACAAGATATTACAAAAGGTGCTTCTATTTTAGGGATGTTCGTACTGGCCGCATTAGTTCAACGTTGGGTATCGATTAAGTTCTTACCAATTGTCTCACAAGTTAAGTTAGACAAAGGTGCTTATATCGAGTGGGATAAACTTCCTGCTGGCGGTGAAGGAATGCATAAAGCCTTTGAACAAGTGAACCAAGGCTTGGCGCTTTCACCAACGAAAGTTACTACTTTACAAGATAACTTAGATCAATTGATTCCAGGTCTAGCACCATTACTACTTACATTCTTATGTATGTGGTTATTGAAGAAAAAAGTTAGCCCAATCGTTATCATTCTTGGTTTATTCGTAGTCGGCGTAGTCGGCCACTTAATCGGCTTATTATAAGAATGACGAGGTAAGTTTATTACTTCTAATCAAAAAAAGCGGAAGAGAAGTCGAGAAACTTTTCTTCCGCTTTTTTAAACAAAGATGTAATTTTGTTTGTTTCGATCAGGAAAGAAACGTATAATAAAGAGGAATTAGTCGAATGAAATGGAGCAGATAACATGGTACAATCATTAAACACAAAAGTTGATTTAGTTATAGATGCGACGGCATTTACAGGATTAACAGATTATGGACAAATTATGATAGGTGACCGCGGGTTTGAATTTTACCATGCCAAAGATCCACGTAAGTTTATCCAAATTCCGTGGGAAGAAGTCGATTACGTGTTGGCTTCAGTAATGTTCAAAGGAAAATGGATTCCTCGTTATGCGATTCAAACCAAGAAAAATGGGACGTATACGTTTGCTTCAAAAGAGCCGAAGCGAGTGTTACGAGCTATTCGTGAATATGTTGACCCAGATCATATGGTCCAATCTTTGAGTTTCTTTGATGTCATAAAAAGAGGGATTCTCTCGATTGGGAAAAAGAAAAAATAATTTATAACTGTTACTTTTTTATAAACTAGATGAAAAAGTAGCGGTTTTTTTGTGGGAAAACGAGGGACTTATTTATACAAAAAAGGCACAATTTTGCACCAAAAAAGAGACAATCAAGTGATACGTTGTTTTTAATGGAGTTATCATTGAAATGGTTTTCAGAAAGCACGATGAAAATATTTGACACCTTGTAAAATAGTAGTAACATAATAAGTGTAATAAATTATTTTATAGAGGAGTGAGTGTCATGGAACAACGACAACATCATGGAATGGACTGGGGTTCATTAGTATTAGGAATTCTATTTGTTCTGACTGCATTAATTTCTTTCCAAAATCCTGCCGGTAATTTAATTGCCATTGTGATGGTTTTTGCGATTTTTGCTATTATTAAAGGGATTTTCGAAATTTTTGTACGTAATCGTATGAAAGAATTGCTAGGCTACAAAGCTTATGCACCAATCATCTTAGGGATTATTGATATCCTCATTGGTGTTTACTTATTGTTTAACTTAAATATTGGTGTCGCTGTGTTACCATTTGTTTTTGCAATTTGGTTTTTATTCGACTCAATTTTCGGCTTATTTACTTTAGATTTTGCTAAACGAGTAAGCACAGGTTACTTCTGGTTCACATTAATTGTTGACGTTTTAGGGATTATCTTAGGTGTAATGTTATTATTTAATCCATTGTTTTCAGCACTAACTTTAAGCTTCTTAGTTGGCTTCTACTTTATGATGTTTGGTATTAGTAATATTGTATATGCTTTTAGATAAAAGAAGTAAAAAAACAGGTTTTCCGAAAAGGAAAACCTGTTTTTTTTTAATAACGACGGTGGCAGTTGCCATTATTTCCCGAAATTGTTCGAACAAGCCACACGATAATCGCTACGGGAACTAAAATTTTTACTGCTAGCCACAATAAGCTTCCCACGATACCGACAACGGCACTAAAGAGTGAACCGACAACTAAAAATAAAAGGACCACTAAAAGAATATTTATAAACATTGGTCGTTGATTATTCATACGTACTACCTCCAAATTTTTCCTGTTTTCTATATACAGAGTATAGCAAGAACGCGCAACAAGCACCTCCATCGGAAGGCTGATTTTTTTCTCTGGCGAATGATGGAGCCGCTGTTGGTTATTTTGGACTTTCTTATTGAAATAATCAGAATATTCTGGTGTATAATTATAAAAAATGATTTAAAGTGAGGGATTGGATGTCGACTGAGGGATTAATCGCTTTGTTAGAAAAGAAACGAAATCATTTAAGTAAAATTGAAAATCAAGTACTGGATTATATTTTGACGCATATGACGGAAATTAGTTCACAAACCATTTATGAGGTGGCGCAGGCGTTGTTTGTCTCAACAGCCACTATTTCTCGGACAGCAAAACACTTAGGTTATCGAGGCTTCCAAGAATTAAAATACGCAATCGTCCAATCGGTGCAGAGCGAGAGCACAGAAAGCGATAGTCGTAGTTTTCAAGCTATTACGCAACAGTTGATTGCCAATGTGCAAGATAGTTTTCAACAAATGGATGAAGCCAAAGTCGCGGAAATGCTTAAAATGATTGAGCGTGCGAATACGATTGAAGTGTTCGGTGTTGGTGGCAGTTTTCCTATTTGTACTGATTTTGCACGAAAGCTAACATTTTTAGGAAAAAAAGCCTATGCACGATCTGATTGGGATGAACAAGCGGCAGCAGTTAAGAATCTGGATGGACAGGATTTAGCCATTTTTGTCAGTTATACAGGAGAAACTAAGGGGATTTTAGCGTATGCACGTGTAGCGCAGGAACAGCAAGTGCCGATGATTAGTTTGATTTCGACTAAAGGAAGCACCTTGGAAAAATTGTCGACGACGACGTTATTTGCCAAAGGGACGACACGTTATCATCAGCGCGTGGATTTAAGTTCAAGAATTGCTGTCATTTGTTTGTTCGATACGGTTTTATTAATGTACGCAGAGGCAAAGCAACCGCGGTAATTTTATGCAACACCATACTAAATGATGTAAGGGGATACAGAAAGAGTGTAGCCTCTTTTTTCTTTGTTTTGGGCTAGTTATAATGAGGGCAATGAATGTAAACGCAATCATTTTTAGTTTTGTAAAGAATGAATGGAGGAGTTAAGAAATGGCAGTAAAGAAAAAGAAAGCGACTTTCTGGGAGTTTTTCCAAGGATTAGGTAAAACGTTTATGTTGCCAGTGGCTTTATTAGCTTTTATGGGGATTTTGTTGGGATTAGGAAGTTCTTTTTCCAGTGAATCCATGATTGAAACGATCCCGTTTTTAGGAAAGCCCGCAGTGAAAATTATTTTCCAATTTATGTCGACAATTGGTGGTTTTGCGTTTGCCTATTTACCTGTCATGTTTGCAATGGCCATTCCGTTGGGGTTAGTTCGGAAAGAAAAAGGAATTGCTGCGTTTTCAGGTTTCGTAGGCTATACGGTGATGAATTTAGCGATTAATTTCTATTTAGTGCAGACGAATCGCCTCGTGGATCCTGAGCAGTTGCGGGAAGCCGGCCAAGGAATGGTTTTTGGGATTCAAACGATTGAAATGGGTGTTCTTGGTGGAATTATCGCTGGGCTTATTGTCTATAAGTTGCATAATCGATTTTATACGGTGCAACTACCAGATAGTTTTGCCTTCTTTTCTGGCGCACGGTTTGTGCCAATTATTACTTCATTAGTAATGGCATTCGTGGGCTTAGTAATTCCGTTAGTTTGGCCACTTTTCGCGCTAATGATTATGGCGATTGGCCAACTTATCCAACGTTCTGGTATTTTTGGGCCTTTTCTGTTTGGTTCAGGGGAACGTCTACTGTTACCGTTTGGGTTGCATCATATTTTGGTTTCCATGATTCGTTTTACTGAAGCAGGGGGTTCAGCGGTGGTGGCTGGCAAAGAAGTGTTTGGTGCGTTAAATATTTTCTATGCAGAATTGCAAAATAATTTACCGATTTCACCAAGCGCAACAGCTTTCTTGTCACAAGGGAAAATGCCGACCTTTATTTTTGGCTTACCAGCGGCGGCACTTGCGATGTATCATACTGCAGCTCCGGCGAATCGACATAAGATTAAAGGCTTACTCCTTTCGGGTGTAATTGCTACGGCTATCACTGGCATTACAGAACCAATTGAATTTTTATTCTTATTTATTAGTCCATTATTATGGCTGTTTCATGTCATTATGACTGGTCTAGGTTTCATGGTAATGGCTTTATTGGGTGTTGTGATTGGAAACACTGATGGCGGGCTACTGGACTTTGTTATTTTTGGCTTGTTACAAGGAACTTATACAAAATGGTGGTGGGTTCTCATTGTCGGCGCTATCTGGTTTGTTGTTTATTATTTCGTCTTTAAAACAGTCATTGTAACCTTTGATTTAAAAACACCTGGACGAGACAAGGTCTTAGATGAGACTGAATATACCGATCAAGAAGTTCAATATAAGAAAACGGGTGGCTATGATGCGCCTGGGATTTTAGCGGCTTTGGGTGGGCAAGAGAATATTCAAGCTATTGATAATTGCATTACGCGTTTACGTTTAGTGTTAGCAGATGCTAATAAAGTAGATGATGACAAATTAAAGCAATTAGGGGCTTTAGGCGTCGTGCATTTAGATGCGCAGAATGTGCAAGTGATTATCGGAACCAAAGTGACAACGGTCCGTAATCAATTAGAGATGATTTTAGGTTAGAAAAAAGACAGAAGGTGAAGAGTGTGTCGTTTGATAAAGCAATTGATCGACGAGGAACGTATTGTACACAGTGGGATTTTGTAGAAGATCGATTTGGGGAAGCGGACTTGCTTCCCTTCACTATTTCCGATACGGATTTTGCTGTGCCAGAGGCAGTTCTGGCAACATTACAGGAGCGTTTGAAACATCCCGTATTTGGCTATACGAGGTGGAACCATCCACAATTAAAAGAAGCAATTCAAACGTGGTACCAGACAAGATTCCAGACGAAGATTGAAGAACACTGGATTATGTATACCCCGACCGTTATCTATGGGATTTCTGCGTTGATCCAATTATTAACTAATGAAGGGGAGGGCATTATTTTACAAACACCTGCGTATGATGCATTTTTTAAAGTTATTCAGGAAAATAAGCGGCAAGTAGTGGCAAATGAACTGCTTTATCAAGAGAAGCGCTACAGCATTGATTTTATTGATTTAGAAAAAAAACTAGCGCAACCAGAAAATCGCTGTTTGCTTTTATGTTCCCCGCATAATCCAACAGGACGTGTTTGGGAGCAATGGGAATTAGAGCGAATGGTTTCATTGTGCCAACAGTATGATGTGTTTTTACTTTCTGATGAAATTCATATGGATATCGTTAATAAAGGCCAAGTTCATCGACCAATTACGCAATTTGGTTATAAAAAATCTGCCATTATTACCAGTGGCACGAAAACCTTTAATTTTCCAGGGCTGATTTTTGCTTACGCCCTAATTCCAGATAACGAATTACGTGACGCTTTTCAGCTCAAATTAAAAAATGCCGATGGTTTATCATCAACAAGTATTTTGGGAATGCTAGCAACCATGACGGCCTATCAAAAATGTGGTACTTGGGTTGACGAGTTGAATGATTATTTAGCGGAGAACCAACGTTACGTGAAAGATTTTTTACAGACATATTTGCCAAAAATTAAAGTGACGGAGCTGGAAGCCACTTACTTAATGTGGTTGGACGTATCAGCGGCAGTTCCAGATGTGGCCCGCTTACAAGAGGCTTTAGTTTCTGTGGGGAAAGTCGCCATTATGGACGGCTCGATTTATGGCGGTAATGGACAACGATTTTTACGGTTAAATATTGGCTGTTCGCAAGCAAAACTACACGAAGGACTTGAAAGGATGCGCCAAGGTTTTGAAGCTGTTTTACAAAAGGATGGCACAGCATCAGCGCTTGGGAATAATTGAGAAAAGATAGCATTCCGAAAATGGTTGCAGTACAATGGAAAAATAGAAACAAATAAAATAACAAAAAGTAACAACTTGTCATTTACTGGGGGAAAAGAAATGAAAACAATTAAAACAAAGCAAGCACCACAAGCAATTGGGCCATATTCACAAGCAAAAATTGTGAATGGTTTATTGATTACTTCTGGTCAGATTCCACTGGATCCTGAAACAGGCAAGGTGGTTGGTACAACGATTAAAGAACAAACCAATCAAGTACTGAAAAATATTCAAGGGATTTTAACAGAAGCTGGTAGTGATTTTGCTCATGTAGTCAAAACGACATGCTATTTACAAAATATGGCGGATTTCACGGCATTCAATGAAGTCTATGCTGAGTATTTTAGTGCGGAATATCCTGCACGCACAACGATTGAAATCTCTAAATTACCGATGGATGTGTTGGTGGAGATTGAGATTATCGCAGAAGTAGTGGCGTAAAAAATACAGTTAAAAGAGTGAGAAAAAAATCGTCTTAGATTTTTTTCTCACTCTTTTTTTTCAATAAAACAATACGATTCAGCCAAAATGTCTAGCCGTGCTGGAAAATTTTCAGCAAATAGGCTACCATGGAAGAAAATCGATAAAACGAAAGTTAAATGAATAGAAAAGAGATATGAAAGAGGCTATAAGATGAAAAAAAATATTAGCCAACTAACGCAGTGGTTGAAAGAACACAGTTTATTATTGAAACTAATTTTTCTTGGTTCTGTATTAGTTTTCGTGGCTAACCAAGTGACACATATCGCTCAAGGCATGACCTGGGCGGATATTTTTTCCACGATGGAACAACAAAGTACGGGGCGTTTAATTGGTATGGTCTTGGCAGGACTATTAGGGGTTATTCCGATGCTCCTTTATGACTATGTAGTCGTTAAATTATTGGAAAAAGAAGGTAAGCCACCAATGAAACGAATGGATTGGTTAACTTCGGCTTGGGTCACCAATACCATTAATAACTTAGCGGGTTTTGGCGGCGTGGTTGGTGCAACGCTACGGATTAATTTTTACGGAAAAGATGTACCACGGGGCAAGGTTGTAGCAACGGTCTCAAAAGTTGCTCTGTTCTTGATTTCAGGGTTATCTATTTTATCTTTTGTGGCGTTTGTTGATTTATTTTTTATTCGAACCCAAAATGTTTTTCGTGAATATTGGGTTTGGTTATTATTGGGCAGCCTGATTGCGCCAGCGCTCTGGTTTTTCACGTATTTAAAACGGCGAACATTGTTTAAAACATTTTTTCCAAAAGCGGTGCTCCTATTATTCGGCGCTTCATTAGGTCAATGGCTAGGTGGGATGTTTGCTTTCTTAATGATAGGTCGTTTGATGCAGGTACCAGTTTCGATGGTTTCTGTTTATCCAATGTTTGTTATCGCTACGTTAATCGGGATGTTAACCATGGTTCCTGGTGGTATGGGAACGTTTGATGTCTTAATGATTTTGGGCTTATCACAATTAGGGATTGATCGATCACAAGCGGTCGTCTGGTTGTTGTATTATCGTTTGTTTTATTATGTGACGCCTTTTATGACAGGAGTTATTTTGTTCTTGCAACAAGCAGGCATGAAAGTTAATCAATTTTTTGATAATTTACCTCGGTTATTTTCACAAAAAGTGGCGCATTTTATTTTGGTGGCGGCGTTATATTTTGCAGGAATTATGATGGTTCTATTGTCGACTGTGACGAATTTGTCGAATGTCAGTCGTTTATTCCAAGTGTTACTTCCCTTTTCTTTTAATTTTTTAGATCAGACATTGAATTTATTTGTAGGATTCTTGTTATTAGGTTTAGCTCGAGGCATTTCTATGAAAGTGAAAAAAGCTTATTGGCCTACAATTATTTTACTAGGATTTTGTATTGTAAATACGGTGGCACGAACGACTTCGTGGCAGTTGATTACTGTTTATGCTGTTATTTTATTGGCGGTTATTTTGGCTCGTAAAGAATTTTATCGTGAAAAGTTTGTTTATTCATGGGGCGCTTTAACGGTAGATAGTATTTTGTTTGGCTGCTTGTTTATCGGTTATGCGGTTGCTGGCTATTACGCCGCACGACCAGCTGGTGGCAATCAAGTTATCAATCACTTTTTGTTGTTTCCGTCAGATGATGTTTGGTTTAACGGATTGATTGGTTTAAGTATTTCCTTGATTGGTTTATTCTTTTTGTATCAATATTTAGCCGAAACAACTGTTACTTTAGGTGAGGGGTTTGAGGAAGCGCGGTTGACACGCTTTTTGGAAAAATTTGGTGGCAACGAAGGCAGTCAATTTTTGTATTTAAAGGATTATGGTCATTTTTATTACCAAGAAGAAGGCGAAGATCAAGTACTTTTTGGGTTTCAAATGAAGTTTAATAAATGCTTTGTCTTGGCGGATCCAATTGGGCAACGAGAGAAATGGACAGCGGCGACACTGGCGTTTATGGATCAAGCTGATTTGTTAGGTTATCAATTAGTTTTTTATCGTATCTCGGAAGAATATGTTATGAATCTTCACGATTGCGGCTTTGAATTTATGAAAGTTGGGGAAGAAGGCTTGATTCAATTTGATGAGCCGTCAACAGTGAATCAAACAGCCTGGACGGAAACAGTGACTGAAAAAATAGCAGCGGAAGCAGCGGATTTTCAGTTTGAATTTTATCCCGAAACGATTAGTGATGCCTTATATCAAGAGTTAGAACGAGTTTCTGCGGACTGGTCACGGAATCAAAAAGAGCGCTACTTTATTGGTGGACGGTTGGATCCCGAGTACTTGAAATGCAGTAGCGTGGGCTTGGTGAGACAGAAACAAACGGTCATCGGTTTCATTACGGGAAAAGAAATGGAAAAAGGCAAAAGTATTTCGTATGATTTGTTACGTATTCGTTCAGAAGCACCTGCTTTTACTAGAGAATATTTGTTCACTCATTTTATTGAAACCTATCAACAGCAGGGCTATCAATTAATTGATATTGGGATGGCGCCGTTGGCTAACGTAGGGGAGAGCAAGTACTCTTTCTTAAAAGAACGCTTTGTTAATATTTTTTACAAGTATAGTTATCAAATTTATGCGTTTCAAGATACACGCAAGCGCAAAGAACAATATGTCACTAGTTGGCAACCACGTTATTTTGCTTATCCTAAGCGGACCAGTGTCCTCTTTGCTTTTGTGCAACTTTCCTTGTTGATTACGAAAGGAAGACATCAAAGTGTTTCGCTTGTGGAAGAAGCAATGACTGAAATTTAAAAAAATCACGCGATGACTTAGCCATCGCGTGATTTTTTATTTGTCTTCTTTTTTACGGTTTCGTCTAGCTGGAATCAAGGTTACGTAGGCAACGAAACCACCAGTACATAGAACGAATAACACGATGCCAGGAATCAATCCTTCTGGTAAATAAGAGAACTGAATAGTATGGGTTCCAGCGCTGACAGGAACGCTTAGAAAGGCATCTTTAAAGGCTTTTGGGGTAACTTTTTTGCCATCAATTTTGACACGCCAACCTTTGTCATAAGGAATTGTAGTGACGAGTACTTGATCTTTGTCGGCGGTAAAGGTACCTGAAGCAGAGCGTTTGCCAGTGGTTAAATCAACGCCTTTTTCTTGCACGGCGGAAATGGCTTTTTCAAATGCATTGGTATTTAAGCCAACTACTTGCGGCTGAACAAAACTTACTGCTTTGGTTCCATAAAAACTTACTTTGAAGTTAACAGTTGTATCTTTGGGATAGTAGCCTAAATTATAATATTGGCCAGTAATGCCAATTTGTGATTGCTGACTCGAGCCGTTCACGGTGACCGTCGCAGTGGAACTTTCCAATTGAGCAAAATCCGTTGGGAATAAACTCAAATAAGCTTGCGTATTGGCGGGAACATTGACTGTATAAGAAATCTCTTTGGCTACGTTATGTTGTTTCTCCGTAAAAGTTACGCCAGCTGTATTTTGCGTAATTGTCACGTTATTTTGAAGCGTCATCGTTGGTTGATAAAAGGTAAAATACCGTTCATTGGTATTGGCTAAAGCATTTAGTAAATTTGTTTGACTACCTAAATTATCATTGAGAGGTTGCCGGACATTGTAAATCTCTTTGTCTGCTAAAAATCCTAACGGCAAAGCATTTTCGTTACGATAAAGCTGATATTTACCAGCAGCTGCTTGTCGCTCAAAGCCGAATTTCATTGGATTGTTTTCAGCAATATTGTATTTAATGCCCATCAAAGCATCCATTAACAAGGTATTATTTTGGTAACGAATATTTAAATTCGTGCCTCGTGAGCGGAAACCTAAGGCGTTTAGGTATGTTGAAGAATGTCGGTTCCGCACGGAAGAAAACATGCTAATGCCACTGTAGCCATAGTTAATGCCGTCATTGGCCGAAACACCATTTAAATTTTCCAAGCGGTAAAAGGTATCATTTTCTTTTTTTGTTTGATCGACTAGATTTTTTAAGTCAGGATAAGGTTCAGAATACAAACTACGTGATGCGTAGTTCCAATCATCTAAAATACCAGTGACCATCGCCCGTGTGTTAATGATTGCTTCACCAGAAACGAGCAGCAATAACAAAATCACTAAGTATTGCATAGGCGCTTTTTTCAATTGATAAAAAGCAATTCCGAAAAAGTATAATAGCAAAAAAGTTGCTGTTAATACGAAAGAGGTTAAAGTCACATACGTATAACTAGTAGCACCTTTTGTGCCCATTGCAAGAGCAAAAATTGCTAAAAGAATCAAAATCAAGCCGCTTAAGACGCCGAGATCATCCTTTTCAAATTTTTCCCAACCATAACCAGCAAGCAAAATAACTAGGAATGAAAAGAGGAAACTATAGCGGAAAAGAAACATGTTCGGCGCATGCATACCGTGCCAGAATAAATTTAAGGGCGTGATGTAAAAGCTAGCAATCAATAGGACAAACAAACTGCCAAAAAGTAGTTTGTTTTTCAACGGAACTTCTTTCGTAACGAAATAGAAGAGACAAAAAATCAAAGGCAACAACCCAATGTAAATAAAAGGAATGGACCCATATTTGGTTGTATCGTAAACGCCAATCATATTTTTCATAATAATATCTAAAAAGGCAGTCGCTTCTGTTTTAAAGGTTGTAATTTCAGAAAGAGTTTCACCATTGGTTCGTAAATCTAAGACAGCAGGTAAGACCATAATCATGGATGCTCCACCAGCTAAAAGAGAAGTAGTAAAATACGCAACGATTCGAGATTTATATCGTTGCCAGTCTGTAAACGTTCGTGCAAAATAGTACAGGAAGGAAAACAACCCAATCATAAAGCCAAAATAATAATTTGTAATGAAAAGCAAGAAATAACTGACAAACAATAATGTCGGTTTTCGTTGGTCCATTAAACGATGAATTCCTAAAATTACGAGTGGCAGATAAATAAAGGCATCCAGCCACATAATTAATTCCGAATGGGCCACAATGAAGGACATTAGCGCATAAGACACACTTAAAGTCACATGGGACCATTTAGGAATCTTAAAGGTTTGTTTTGCCAAGAACCAAAAACTCAAGCCGGCACTCCCAATTTTCAACAACGTTAGGAAATAGAGCGCATCAGGCATGTTTTGATTGTTAAAGAAAAAGACGAGCGGCGTAAATAAGCCACCAAGATAATAGGAAATTAAGGACAAGTAGTTTAGTCCCAAAGAAGCATTCCACGTATAGAAAAGACTTTGTTTTCCATGAAGAACATTGTTAAAGCTTGCGTGAAAATTTGAAAATTGAGAAAAGGCATCGCTGGCTAAAACACTGCGACTACTTCCTGGATAAATCCCAATACTCAAATAGATAATTGCCATAATTAAAAATGGAATGAAGAAACTGGCTAACATATAAGGCCAGTTGTTTTTTAAAAACTGCCTACTTTTATTTTTCATAAATAACCTCACCTGATTTTTCGAAAGTACCTATAGTTTATCATACTCTTTATTTGATGTACCAATAGAAGAAAAACTTTAAAATTTTATTAGGATCCTAAGGGTGGGGGGAAACGATTTTCCTACACTCAAGCTAGCTTCTAGCGAGGGATTAAAAGACTCTCAAACGGTTATATGAAGTCGATTTTCCAATCACCACATCAAACAACGAATATTCTCCGAAAAATTGCTGAAAACACCCTGTGGATAACTTTGTGCATAACTCTGTTGAAAACCACAAAAAAGCTTTTTATCTCGGTTTATCCACAAGGATAAGTTTTCGAGTTGCTAAAAAAAATAGACGCAAGTTCAGAAGGGCTGCTTGCTAAAAGTAAAGGAGCCCCTAAAGTTGAAAGAAGATGAAAACGTTATTAAAACAACGTTTTCATCTTCTTTTCTCTAGAATTTACAAAGATTTAATGTCGAACAAATAAGCACTGTGGAAAAGTTTTTTGGAAAAAATAAGAAATTTCATCCACAAAGTTTTCTGTGGAGAATTTAAAAATGCTTGTCAAGCTTTTTTTGAAAAAATGTGGATAACTTTTTAAAGACACACTTTTTTCCATTTGCGAATTTGCGTTCGGAAACTAGTAAAAGGGGCAATGCTATTAATGTGAATCCATTTCCAAAGAGGCCATTGTGCTTTGGTGGTCGCCCAAGCCCGTTGTTGAGGTAAAAATAATTCGTCTTCGGAAAGCGAGTCAATCCAATGAAGTAATTTTTCTAAGATGTCTTGCAACGCAATCAGCTGACTTTCTAAACTCATTTGTCCATAAGTTTGATAAAATGATTGATAGAGAGCGCCCAGTTGATTCCATTTATAGCCTTCAGCTGGCGTTTGAACGGTCAGACCACGTTGTTCTTGTTCTTCCCAAGAAAGCAGCAAGTTGAGCCAGCCTAATTGATAGGCTAAGTTCTCTGAAGGTGTTTTAGCTACTGTTTCAATTCGGTGATCTTTAAGTGTTTCAGGAATTTCTGCAAATTCAGCTAAATATTTTTGTGAAGCTATTTGAATGGCCTCAATCAAGGCTTCTTTTGATTCATAGGTTCGCATTCTTCGGCTAACGTCCTTTCTTGGTAGGATCTGCTTGTTTTTCTTGAGTAATTTGAGTGACTAAACCAAAAGGATCTTTCACAATCGCATAAAATGTTGCAAATTCATTTTCAATTGGTTCTTGGATAATACAGGATTCGGGATGGCGCGTGAGTTTTTCAAAAATTGTTTTGGCAGAGTGACGGCTATTGACGGTTAAGCTGAGGGTCAATTGTTCTGTGGGCGTGGTATTCATTCCTGCAAACAAAGGATTATCAGCTAGTTGTAATTGAAAAGTGTCCATTTGTAAAATCGAGTGAGAAAGCCAGTGTTCTTCGCCAGCGGGAATGGTCAAAGAAGGATTTAAGCGCTCTTTAAATTCTTGATTAGTAATTTTAAAAAGAATATCACCAGCAAAGGCTTCTTGGTAAAACGTCAAGGCTTCCGTTGCTCGTCCATTTAAGACCATAAAAAGGGCAAATTGTGTGTTTTTCATTGTTTGAACCTCCTAAGATTGATAAGATAAGCATAACAATAAAAGGTGTCAAAAAGTGACACCGATGGAGGGAAAAATGAAAAAATCAGAACGTTTAAATCAGGAACTTTTTTTCTTGAGAACCCATCCTCAGTTTAATTTAAATCAGTTAATGAAAACTTTTGGGATTTCTAAAAGCACAGCTTTGCGGGATATTGAAGCTTTGGAAAATTTAGGCGTGCCGCTATATGTGGAGAATGGTCGTTATGGTGGCTATCGAGTTTTAAACAAACCGTTGTTGCCGCCGATTTATTTTAATGAAAACGAAGTGTTAGCGATCTTTTTTTCGTTACAATTACTGAAATTAGTTGCAGAGTCACCGTTTGGTCATTCCTATCAGCAAATTAAGCAAAAATTATTGCATTCTTTAGATGAACCAACCCAATTTAAAATCAGTCAAATGAGTAAGGTCGTCTATTACGAAGGAATTGAACAAGTAGAAGCACCAGGCAATTTAGAGCAGCTGTTTCATTGTATTTTGGCGCAACAAGTAATTCAGTTTAACTATACCAGATATGAAGCAACAACGAAAAAAATCTTACCAACCCGGTTAGCTATTTTAGAAGGGTATTGGTATTGTTCAGGCTATGATGTGACTAAAAAGGCTTGGCGTACTTACCGCTGTGATTTTATGGAGGCTATTCAGCAGTTAAACCAAACACTGGATTTTACGACTGAAGAACTGAAAGAATCGTATCGCCATCAACAAACGACGGCACGTACGATTCCATTTAAAGCAATCATTACAGAAAAGGGCAAAGAATTTTTTTATAAACATCGCTTTGACAATATTCAGTTGGAAGAAACGCCCACGCAGTGTTTTTTAGTTGGACAGATTCATCCAACAGAAACACAATTTTTAGCCAACTATTTTATGGGCTTTGGTGAAGAAGTGACAATTTTAGAGCCAGTCCAAGTGAAACAAGCATATGTAGAAAGTATAATGAGGATTCAAAAAAAATATCAAGAATAGATTGTGGAACTGTGAACAATCTCATGTGTAAAAATGCACATTGGAGAAGAGAAAGAAAAACCCTTGATCTTTAAATCAAGGGTTTTTCTTTCTAAGAACGTGCTTGCCCATTTCCATAAATAACATATTTTGTCGAAGTAAGCTCTGCTAAGCCCATAGGTCCACGGGCATGTAATTTTTGCGTACTAATGCCGATTTCGGCGCCAAATCCAAATTCAAAACCGTCCGTGAAACGAGTTGAAGCATTCGCATAAACAGCGGCTGCATCCACTTGTTGTAAAAATTGTTGTGTGGCAAAGTAATTATCACTAATAATACTTTCAGAATGTTTTGTATTGTAGCGATTAATATGCTGGATGGCTTCGTCCAAAGAATCAACGACTTTCACTGCTAAGATAAAGTCGAGAAATTCCGTTTCCCAATCTTGTTCAGTCGCTGGAATGGCTTCTTCAAAAATTGCTAACGCACGTTCATCTGCCCGAAGTTCCACGTGAAACTCCTTCAAGGCTTTTTCAATTGTTGGTAAAAAGGCTTCAGCCACCTCTTGATGAATTAATAACGTTTCGGCGGCGTTACAGACAGAAGGACGTTGACATTTAGCATTGACAATAATTTCAGTTGCCATTGTTAACTGGGCGTCTTTGTCCACGTAAATATGACAATTGCCCGTGCCCGTTTCAATAACAGGAACAGTGGCTGTTGTCAAAACAGTTTTGATTAAGTTGGCGCCGCCACGCGGAATGAGGACATCCAAGTAGTCATTTAAGCGCATAAGTTGTTGGGCTGTTTCTCTAGAAGTATCATCAACAAATTGAATGAGATGGGGAGAAACGGCTTCTTGGATTAGCGCTTCTTGTAAAATTGTCACCAATATCTGATTGGAGTGAAACGCTTCTTTTCCGCCTCGAAGAATAACAGCATTTCCCGATTTGAAACAAAGGCTAGCGGCATCTGTTGTCACGTTTGGCCGCGATTCATAAATGATTCCAATAACACCTAAAGGCACGCGTTGTTGCCCAATTAACAGTCCCGCTTCATTGCGCCACATTTTATCTACTTCCCCAATTGGATCGGGTAAAGTAGCGACTTGGCGTATGCCCTCAGCCATCGCTGTGATCCGTTCTTCTGTTAAACGTAAGCGGTCTTGCATTGTTTCAGAAATTCCGTGGGTAGCGGCTTGCTCTAAATCTAATGCATTTGCTTGTAAAATGCGGGATGCATTGGCTTCAATGGCTGCGGCCATTTTGTTTAACAAAGTATTTTTTTGACGAGTATTCATCAAGCCTAGCGTATAAGAGGCTTCTTTAGCTTGTTGCCCTAGTTGCTTTAAATCAGTCACTTTCATGCCCTCCTTTAATAAATAACGTACCGATATCTTTTCCTTCTAAAATTTCAAAAATGATTTTTGGCTGCTTTCCGTTTGCTAAAATCATCGCCTGTTGATTAGCTAACACACGTTCAGCAGCTTTTAATTTACTAGACATCCCACCAGTGCCAAAGCGGCTTCCCTTACCACCGGCTAATTGGAACAAGTCTTCATTAATTTCATTGATTTCAGAGAATAACGTGGCTTCTTTGTTGACAGTAGGGTTATCTGAAAAGAAACCATCAATATCTGATAACATAACTAACAAGTCAGCTTGAACAATTTGGCAGACAATGGCAGATAATTGATCGTTATCCCCGAACTTGGTTAAGTGATCCAATTCTTCAATTGCGACAGTATCATTTTCATTGACGATAGGAATAATATTCATTTTTAACAGTTGTTCAAAAGTATTGGTAACATTATTGCGACTTTCAGGATATTCAATAACATCACGTGTTAATAAAACTTGTGCCATTTGTTGGCTATAGGTTGAAAACCGCTGATTATAAATGTTCATTAATTCTGCTTGTCCGACTGCAGCGACTGCCTGTTGTTCTGGAATTGTCGTTGGACGCACAGATAGATTTAATTTATTCAGTCCGACACCAATTGCGCCAGAAGAAACTAAAATAATTTCTTTGCCTTGGTTGCTTAAATCACTCAAAGTAAAGGCTAATTGATCAATTGCTTTTAAGTTAATATTGCCATTGGGATAAATCAGAGAACTGGTTCCGACTTTGATCACAATTCGTTTGGCCTGTTGGAGTTTGTTTCTCATAAGTGCCTCGTTTCTTTTTACAGTAAAATTTGACACTCATTATAACAAAATCAGCGGCTACTAGAAAGTGCTAAATAATGAATAGTAAAGAAAGTTTAATGAAAGTGTGAACTTTTTGAGGGAATCTTGGGACTTTTTGGGATTTGGTCTGTTTATTTTAAGAGAAGATGATAGACTAAAAGAAGGAAAATAAACAAAAATTCTCCTCTTTTTTGCGTAGTCTAGATTAACTGGGCTTTTAGAAATGAGAAACTTACTAAAAACAACCAGAGTATCAGAGATTATGGTAAAATAGGAGTAGTTTAGACAGTAGGGGAGAATGAATATGAAACAACGTGGTTTTGAGATTATTTCTAAGTATCAAGAAGAGGGCTTGAGTGTCCCACAACGAGCAACAAAAGGTGCCGCGGGGTATGATTTTCAAGCAGCCGAAACGGTCGTTGTACCAAGTCTTTGGAAGTTACAACAAGCTGGAGAAAATCCCAAACCAATTTTAGTTAAAACAGGAATTAAGGCGTATATGCCTGATTCTGAATATTTAGAATTGGTAAGTCGTTCTTCGAACCCGCTAAAACGGTTCCTACTTTTAGCGAATGGTGTCGGAGTCATTGACAGTGATTATTATAATAACGAGAATAACGAAGGACATATCATGTTCCAATTTTTAAACTTTGGATATGAAGATGTTGTCATTGAAAAAGGTGAACGAATTGGCCAAGGGATTTTTAAGCCGTTTTTATTAGCGGATGATGACCAAGTCGATGCAGAAAGAACGGGCGGTTTTGGTTCGTCTGGACAAAAATAAAGCCCATTTTTTCAGTAGGCAACGTTATTCAAACCATTTAATAAATGTTAAAATAAACAACAGATAAGGAGATTCTACATGGCAAAAAAAGCAAAAGTTCAATTTGAATGTCAAAGCTGTGGGTATGTGTCTCCAAAATATCTCGGCCGCTGTCCTAATTGCGGACAATGGAATTCGATGGTGGAAGAGGTTATTCAAGATACTTCTGATCGTCGTGCTAGAGTAAGTTTGACTGGTAAAAAGACACAACCACAACGGTTATCTGAAGTCGTACCTAAAAAAGAGCCTCGTGTAAAAACTGAATTAGTGGAGCTGAATCGGGTTTTAGGTGGTGGCGTTGTTCCAGGTTCATTAGTTTTAATCGGTGGCGATCCCGGAATAGGTAAGTCAACATTGCTCTTACAAGTATCGCAACAATTAGCAGCCACAGGTGGCACGGTTTTATATGTTTCTGGTGAAGAAAGTGCTGAGCAAATTAAATTACGAGCGGAGCGTTTAGGCACCGTCAACGAGACATTTTACTTATACGCAGAAACAGATATGCACGAAATATCACGAGCCATTGAAAAATTAGAACCAGACTATGTCATTATTGACTCGATTCAAACAATGACGCAGCCAGATGTTACCAGCGTTGCTGGTAGTGTCAGTCAAGTCCGAGAAACAACTGCCGAATTATTGAAACTGGCAAAAACGAATGGGATTGCCATTTTTATTGTCGGACACGTAACGAAGGAAGGGTCTATCGCAGGGCCACGGATGTTGGAACATATGGTAGACACGGTTCTTTATTTTGAAGGAGATAAGCATCACACCTTTAGAATCTTACGGGCTGTCAAAAATCGGTTTGGCTCAACGAATGAGATTGGTATTTTTGAAATGCAGACACATGGATTGGTTGAAGTTATGAATCCTTCTCAGGTCTTTTTAGAAGAACGTTTAGAAGGAGCCACCGGATCTTCAATTGTGGTAGCAATGGAAGGTTCACGCCCCATTTTGGTGGAAATCCAAGCGTTAGTTACCCCAACGATGTTTGGCAATGCCAAGCGAACGACCACCGGGTTGGACTTTAATCGCGTTTCTTTAATCATGGCGGTTTTAGAAAAACGGGCAGGCCTTTTGTTACAAAACCAGGATGCGTATCTAAAAGCGGCTGGTGGAGTCAAAATTAATGAACCAGCTATTGATTTAGCGTTAGCAATCAGTATTGCTTCTAGCTATAAAGAAAAAGGAACCTCATCTTCGGAATGTTTCATTGGTGAGATTGGTTTAACTGGTGAAATTCGCCGCGTGAATAGTATTGAACAACGAGTGCGTGAAGCGCAAAAACTAGGCTTTACAAAAGTCTATGTCCCTAAAAATAACCTTGGTGGCTGGGAAGCGCCTGAAGGGATTGAAATTATTGGCGTTTCAACAATTGGTGAAACGTTAAGAAAAGTTTTTAAATAATGAAAAAAGTAGAAATAATCCGTTTAGGTTGTTGGTGGCGTATGATTTTTGTACGCCCCACAACACTAGACGTCTTTATTAAATAAACGAGGAGGATGGCTATATGCAAAAACGAATCATCACGTTGCTGATGATCATTGCTGGTGCAAGTTTAGGAATTTCTCTTTTCCCAATGGCTTGGGAAATGGCTAAGCAAGGCAATAACAGTTGGTTAAACAATAACTTTACGAACGGATTAATCGGTGCAATTATTTTCTTTATTTTATCTTTAGGGTTAGCAAAGTATATTGTTTCCGCTGTCAAAAAAATCGAAGCAGCTTTAAATGAAATGAGTTTAACCTATTTATTATTTGGAAGTATTGGTGCCATCATTGGTTTAACAATTGGTGTCATTATTTCCATTCCAATGTACAACTTACAAATTCCTGTCGTGAATAGTTTACTACCAATTCTAGTTATGATTATTCTGGGTTACTTAGGTTTCCGAATGGGAACAACACGGATTGAGGAGTGGAAAAAAGTTTTTACACCTCGCCAAAAGAAAGCAAATACGGAAGACACCGAAGGACAAATGTTGGAACGTAAAGTGGAAGACAACTTCCATAAATACAAAATTTTAGACACCAGTGTCATCATTGATGGCAGAATCTACGATATCGCGAAAACAGGCTTTTTAGAAGGTGTTTTGCTCATCCCTAACTTTGTTTTATATGAATTACAATACATTGCTGATTCTGGAGACAGTTTAAAACGGGTGAGAGGTCGTCGTGGCTTAGATATTTTAAATGCTTTACAAAAAGAAGAAGGTATCTCCGTTGAGATGTATGACGGAGATTTCGAGGATATCTCTGAAGTAGACAGTAAATTAATCAAATTAGCAAAATTATTAGATGGCGTGGTTGTGACCAATGACTACAACTTAAATAAAGTCTCTGAATTTCAAAATGTGCCTGTTTTAAACATTAATGCTTTAGCTAATGCTGTGAAACCAGTGGTGATTCCAGGTGAAACGATGAATGTGATGGTTGTAAAAGCCGGAACAGAGCGTCAACAAGGGGTCGCTTACTTAGATGATGGCACAATGGTTGTGGTAGAAGATGGCCAGCATTACATGAATGAGCAAATCGAAGTGGTTGTTACAAGTGCTTTACAAACCGCAGCTGGGCGTATGATTTTTGCCAAACCGGCGCACGCGGGTCGCGGGATTAATGATCGCAAGGATAACCATCCTAAAAACGATAAAAATTAAGCAAAGTGAGGACTTAGTATGATTCGAATCGGTCAAGGTTTTGATGTTCATCAATTAGTTCCGCAACGACCTTTAATTATTGGTGGGGTTACTCTTCCTTATGAAAAAGGTCTGTTAGGGCACTCAGATGCCGATGTTTTAACACATGCAATTATTGATGCAATCCTTGGTGCCGCTGGTCTGGGTGATATTGGGCAACTGTTTCCCGAAACCGATCCGCAGTTCAAAAATGCGAATTCTGTAAACTTATTAAAAAAAGTAAATGAAAAAGTTGGGCGGTCGGGCTTTACTATTGGCAATATTGATTGTACAATTTTAGCGGAAGAGCCAAAGATGAGCCCATACTTGGCAGAGATGAAAAAGAATCTAGCCGCGAGTTGCCACTTAGCGGTCACACAAGTGAACATTAAGGCAACGACCATGGAAACGATGGGCTTTGTTGGTAAAAAAGAAGGAATCGGCGCAATTGCCGTTGCTTTATTGGAAAAATAACTGAAAACGACGTTAAACCGTCTGTTTTTAAAAAATGGAAAGAGGAATGAACATGACGAAAGTTCGTGTGCGTTACGCACCAAGTCCAACTGGACACTTGCACATTGGGAATGCAAGAACAGCATTATTTAACTACTTATTTGCCCGCCATAATGACGGAGAATTTATCATTCGTATCGAGGATACCGACCAAAAACGGAACATCGAAGACGGCGAGAAAAGTCAGTTGGAAAACTTAGCATGGTTAGGGATGGAATGGGATGAATCACCTGCTCATCCGGGAGAATATGGTCCATATCGTCAATCAGAACGTAAAGAAATTTACCAACCATTGATTGATCAATTATTAAGTAGCAATCGTGCGTATAAGTGTTATTGTACGCCAGAAGAATTAGAAGCAGAACGTGAAGCACAACAAGCTCGTGGGGAAATGCCTCACTACGCAGGCACTTGTGCGAATTTAACACCTTCTGAACAAGCAGCCAAAGAAGCGGCTGGTCTAGAACCAGTGATTCGTTTCCGTGTGCCACGTAACACAGAATACAAATTTGATGACATCGTAAAAGGTGAAATTACTTTTGAGTCAGATAACATTGGTGGCGATTTTGTCATCCAAAAACGCGATGGGATGCCAACGTATAACTTTGCCGTTGCAGTAGATGATCACTTAATGAAAATTTCTCACGTTTTACGTGGCGATGATCATATTGCGAACACACCAAAACAATTAATGATTTACGAAGCGTTTGAATGGACACCACCTGTCTTTGGCCATATGACCTTAATCATTAATTCAGAAACTGGCAAAAAATTGAGCAAACGTGATGAAACAATTTTACAATTTATTGAACAATACCGTGAATTAGGTTACTTACCAGAAGCCATGTTCAACTTTATTGCTTTACTAGGATGGTCTCCTGTTGGCGAAGAAGAAATCTTCTCACAAGAAGACTTGATTAAATTGTTTGATGAACAACGCTTAAGCAAGTCACCAGCGGCCTTTGATGCGAAAAAATTAGAATGGATTAACAATCAATACATGAAACAAATGGACTTAAGTGAACTAACAGATATGTGTATTCCTTATTTAGTCGCTGACGGTCGTGTTGAAGAAAATCCATCTCCTGAAAAAATCGAATGGTTAAAACAATTAGTTAGCTTGTATCAACCACAAATGAGTTATGCAGCTGAAATTGTGGAACTATCAAACTTGTTCTTTAATGAACATCCAGTTTTAGATGATGCTGCGAAAGAATTCTTGCAAGGAGAAACAGTGCCAACTGTGTTACATGCGTTTAAAGAACAATTAGAAGCCTTGGACGTTTTCGATGTGCCAAGTATTAAAGCAGCGATTAAAGCCGTCCAAAAAGAAACCGGCGTTAAAGGAAAAAACTTGTTTATGCCAATTCGAATTGCTGTTTCTGGACAAATGCATGGTCCTGAATTAGGTGAAACTATCGAATTATTAGGCAAAGAAAAAGCATTAGATCATTTAAATAAAGTGTTATAAAAACACAAAGAATAGAAGAAGTAGACAATCAGATGGATTTCAGAGACGCTGTGGGTGGTGAGAACAGCGAGCATCTTTTGTCGAAATGCATCTATGAGTGGCTTCGGTGAAAAAAGTAACCGAAGACGTCGGCAGGCGTTAACTGTATCGAGGCAAGAGCTAGTTCTTGTGAAGAAAAGTGGAACCACGCATGGGCGTCTTTTAAGCAACGTTTTTTTGTTGCTTAAAAGACGTTTTTTATTTTTGTATAATAGAAAGGAGTTCACCCTATGAGTTGGTTGAAACGTAGCGTTGCAGCTGTTAAAAGAAACGATCCTGCAGCGCGGACCACACTAGAAGTTCTTTTAACGTATCCTGGCTTGCACGCCCTGTTTTGGCATCGCTTGTCTCATTTCTTATATAGGCATCAGTTGTTTTTGTTGGCGAAGATTCATGCACAATTTTGGCGTTTCATAACGGGCGTAGAAATTCATCCCGGAGCCACAATTGGTGCGGGAGTTTTTATCGATCACGGCATGGGCATTGTGATTGGGGAAACCGCGGAAATAGAAGAAGATGTTGTTTTGTTTCACGGAGTGACGTTAGGTGGGACCGGTCGTGATACGGGTAAACGCCATCCAACAGTGAAAAAAGGAGCGATGATTTCGGCACGAGCTCAAATTTTAGGGCCAGTTGTGATTGGTGAACGTTCAAAAATTGGGGCGGGTGCTGTTGTTATTTCAGACATCCCAGCAGATGCTACAGCTGTGGGTGTGCCTGCGAAAGTCGTTCGTCTAAATGGAAGAAAGGTGGAAAAAGGGCATGATTAAAATTTATAATACATTGACCAGAGAAAAAGAAGTATTTACGCCAATTGAGGCGCATAAAGTTCGGATGTATGTCTGCGGACCAACCGTGTATAACTATATCCATATCGGTAATGCGCGCAGTGCGATCGCCTTTGATACGATTCGTCGTTATTTTGAATATCGTGGGTATGAAGTGAATTATGTCTCGAACTTTACAGATGTCGATGATAAAATTATCAAGGCAGCTAAAGAATTGAAAATTACTGCGCCGGAAGTGGCGGAGCGTTTTATCAAAGCCTTTGAAGAAGACACGCAAGCATTGAATGTCCAACCAGCAACGTTACATCCTCGGGTGATGGACCACATGCCTGATATCTTAGCTTTCATCGAAGTTTTAATTGAAAAAGGTTTTGCTTATGAGGTCGCAGGTGATGTGTATTATCGCACCCGTAAATTCCCTAATTATGGTAAATTAAGCCATCAATCGATTGATGAATTAGAAGTGGGGGCAAGTCAACGAACTGGCGTTGAACAACAATTAAAAGAAGACCCATTGGATTTTGCTCTTTGGAAAAGTGCCAAAGAAGATGAAATTTCTTGGGATTCTCCTTGGGGGAAAGGACGTCCCGGCTGGCATATTGAATGCTCTGTCATGGCGACAAAACACTTGGGAGAGACGATTGATATTCATGGTGGTGGACAAGATTTAGAATTTCCACATCATGAGAATGAAATTGCACAGAGCGAAGCCAAAACAGGCCATACCTTTGCCAATTACTGGATGCATAACGGCTATGTCACAATTGGTGAAGACGATGAAAAAATGAGTAAATCCCTAGGCAACTTCATTACTGTTCATGAAATGATTCAAAAAGTGGATCCGCAAATTTTACGTTTCTTTATGTCCACCACCCAGTACCGTCGCCCGATTCGTTATAGCGAAAGCACTCTAAAAGAGGCAGCAGCCAATTATCAAAAATTGAAAAATGCGTTTGAAAATTTACGTTTTAGACAAGCAGATGCGGTCGCAAGTTTGCCAGAGGATGAACACTATTTGGCTCAATTAAACGAATTAGAACAACGTTTTATTACGGAAATGGACGATGATTTCAATGCAGCTAACGGGATTACGGTCGTTTATGAATTAGCGAAGATGATGAATCAGTATAGTGAACAAGCGACAGTTTCGGAACCAGTTCTAGTGGCGATGGATAAGCTTTTCAGTGGCTGGTTAGCTATTTTTGGTTTATTCTTTAAAAACGAAGAATTAGTGGATGCACAAGTCGATGCGTTAATTGAAGAACGGAACCAAGCACGGAAAGACCGTGATTTTGCCCGAAGTGATGAAATCCGCGATTTATTAAAAGAACAAGGCATTGTTTTAGAAGATACTCCGCAAGGAACGAGATGGAGAAGAAGTGAATGAGAGATTACAAACAATTAAACGGTTTAGCTTTGGCCTATGTTGGCGATGCGATTTATGAAATTTACATTCGTGATTATTTAGTTTCCTTGGGACAAACGAAACCGAATGTTTTGCATCGCATGGCGACACACTACGTGTCAGCAAAAGCCCAAGCAAGCTTAATGCAAGCGATGTTAGCGGGAGAAATGCTAACGGAGGAAGAAGAAGTGATGTACAAACGCGGTCGGAATGCTAAAAGTCACACCTTTGCTAAAAATGCTGATGTGACGACCTATCGGGTAGCGACCGGTTTCGAATCCTTGATGGGTTATTTACATTTAACACAACAAAAAGAACGTTTAGAAGAATTAATTAACTGGTGTATCAAGAAAGTAGGTGAAACCAATGAAAAATGAAAAATCTCGTCCTTTTAAAAAAGGTAAGAAACGTCCAGAGCGTTCAGACAAGCGTTCAAAAGAACGGAACCCACGACCAGCGACAGCAGGTGCTGATGGAACCTCAGAAGAGCTAGCAGATAACTTTGTCTTTGGTTTCCATGCCACTGTTGAGGCGTTGCAGCAAGGACGCGGGAATAAATTGTTTTTACAAGAAGATGCTCGTGGCGAGAAAATTGAGCAATTAAAACAAGCAGCGAAAGAACAGGCGGTTCCAGTCAAATGGGTGCCTAAAGCAAAATTAGATACGATGAGTGATCACGGCGTGCATCAAGGCATGGTTTTAGCAATCACAGCGTATCAATATTTAACTTTAGAAGAATTATTGGAACAAACAAAAGAAAAGACAGAAACACCATTTTTTCTAATTTTAGACAGTCTAGAGGACCCACATAACTTTGGCTCAATTTTGCGAACAGCTGATGCGACAGGCGTGGACGGTATTATCATTCCGAAACATCGTGCAGTGGGAATTACACCAACCGTAACCAAAGCGTCAACAGGGGCCGTGGAACATATTCCAGTGGCTCGTGTAACGAATCTAGCGCAAAGTATTGCAACGCTAAAAGAGAATCAATTTTGGATTTTTGGTACAGATATGTCTGGGACGGATTATCGTCGCTGGAATACACAAGGCGCAATTGCCTTAATCATCGGAAATGAAGGTCGTGGCATGAGTCAAGGTCTTCATAAAGAAGTGGATGAATTATTAACGATTCCGATGACTGGACACGTTCAAAGCTTAAACGCTGGTGTGGCTGCAGGCTTGCTAATGTATGAAGTCTATCGTGGCCGCAACCCATTATAGAAGAAGGCGATTGTATGAAAAAACAATTGTTAATCGTTGATGGCTATAACATGATTGGTGCTTGGCCAGAATTGGTCCAATTGAAAAAGCAAGAGCGTTTAGAGGATGCGCGTGAACTGCTTCTTAGTCGTCTGTCCAATTATGCCAAATATGAAGGGTTGGAAATCATTGTGGTCTTTGATGCCCAACTAGTCCCAGGCATTCAGCAAACGTACAAAAAGTACCTTTTGACCGTGGTTTTCACCAAAGAAGATGAAACAGCAGATAGTTATATTGAACGTCTAGCTGGTGAAAAAAATGATCGTTTAACGCAAGTAACAGTCGCAACGAGTGATTTGGCTGAACAATGGGTGGTCTTTTCACAAGGTGCATTGCGGACTTCGGCCAATGAACTTTACAAAGCTGTCCAGAAAACAGAAAAGACGATTGCCATTCATGCAACGGATATCCATTTTCAGCAATTTCGTCGAAATTCTCCATGGAACGTGGAGCAGTTATCAAAACTTTCTGAGAAGCTAGAAGAATTGTCTCAAAAAAAAGATTAAACAAATGTTCGCTTAAGTCATAAATTTCTAACATGCTATGCTCTCCTAAATCATTCGATACGTTTATCGAAAAGGAGGGCTTTTTATGTTAGAACAGATTCAACAAGCATTAGCAGGAGACCAAGAACAATTTCAAGCCTTATATGGGCAATATCAGCCAGTGATTTATAAGTGCATGAAAAAATACTATTTAAAAGATTATGATACTGAGGACTGGCTTCAAGAAGGGCGAATTGTCTTCTTTCGGACGTTAGAACGATTTGATTCAGGAAAACAAGCATCATTAGGAAAGTTTTTTAAACGAAATTTTGAAAATCACGTACATAGCTTAATTCGCCATCAATGCGCCTATAAGCGGCGAACAGATACCTTGTCTATTTCTCTGGAACAACGATTAGAAAGCGCTGGTGAAGAGTTAGTGGACTATTTAGGGACAACGGCCACCGACCCATTAGGTCAATTAATGATTCAAGAAAAATTGGCAGCTTTTCCGACACGTCTTTCCTCGTTGGAACAACAAATTTTAAACGCATACTTAAAAGGCTACACGTTAGAAGAAATCGCTAAAGTACGTGGGGGAACTTTTTCAGCTGTCCGAAGTGCCTATGATCGTGCCAAAGCAAAAATGAAATATACATTAGAAAATGAATAAAAATTCGACAAAACAGCCGGTTTGTCGAGCAAAAGTAGTTGCAAACAGACTTCTAGTATGATAAACTTGAAATTTTTTAAAAAAAGTGATATAATGTTTCTCGAGGTGAATGCAATGCCAACAACGTTATCGTCAATTAAGAAAGATTTGGAAGGCCGTATCGGCAGTGAAATTATGTTAGTTGCTCAGACTGGAAGAAAGCGCCAAACAGAACGTAAAGGAATCTTAACGGAGACTTATCCATCTGTTTTTGTTGTTGACTTGGATCCAGACGAGAACTCATTTGAACGTGTATCTTATAGCTATTCAGATGTTTTAACACGCACCGTTGAAATCGAATTCATCGGTCAAGCCGTATAATTTAGAAAGTCCGCTTAGGAGTGAAGGAAGAGCCCTTCGTTCCTAAGCTCTTTTTAATTTCAGCCATCTGTCGTCAGAGAAAGAGCAATCTTCGGTGTACTTCTTCATGGACATATGATAGAATCTAAAAGATTAAAATGTTGGTAGACAAAAGATTAAGGAAGGTGAATCAGGGAACCGATGGAAATAATCGAACGAGCTCCTGCGAAAATTAATCTTGGGTTAGATGTTCTGCATAAACGTGTGGATGGCTATCATGAAGTTGAATCTATTTTTGCAAGTGTAGATTTAGCCGATCATTTAACTTTTGAAAATCTAGAAGAAGACATCATTCGTATTGAAACGGACAGCTCTTTTTTACCCGTGGATCGACGGAATCATGTCTATCAAGCAGTTGACTTATTAAAGCGTACCTATAATATTCATAAAGGAATTAAAATATATATTGAAAAACGTATCCCCGTGGCAGCTGGTTTAGCAGGGGGGAGCAGTGACTGTGCCGCAGCATTACGAGGCTTGAACAAACTGTGGAATCTGGGGTTGACGATGGACGAACTCTGTGAAATTGGTAGCCAAATTGGTATGGATGTTCCTTATTGTTTAAGGGGCGGAACAGCCTTTGCAAACGGACGTGGGGAGAAAATTGAAACATTACCGACCATGCCTCAATGTTGGATTGTGTTAGTAAAGCCAAGAATTAGTGTATCCACTAGTACCGTTTTTAATGATTTAGCGGTAGATGAATTGCACCATCCAGATATTGCTGGACTAAGAATAGCTATTGAAAATGGTGATTATACTGGGATGACCCAGACGGTCGGCAATGCGTTGGAAAGTGTCACGATTGCCAGACATCCGATCGTGCAACAAATCAAGGATCGCATGCTGAAGTACGGCGCTGATGCAGCGTTGATGAGCGGCAGTGGACCGACAGTCTTTGCTTTATGTGAAAAGAAAACACGAGCACAACGGATTTATAATGGACTCAAAGGCTTTTGCGAAGAAGTTTATTTGGTTCGGACATTGAAATAAATAAAAACGACAGAGCGTGGAGCAAAAACCCAAAGTGATTTTTGTCCCACGCTCTGTTGTTTTTTTAAATTTATTCCTTGACGTCCCGTGATCCATTTGGTACATTATTCCTGGCAAATCGTAAATATTACGGTTTATAATAGGTAAATCGAAAAGAGGACATAACATGACGAAAATCTACCGCCGTTTGATAATCGGCGTTACTTTAGCAATCAGTGCTTTTCTTTTAGCTAGTTGTGGGCAAACCACACAATCGCCAAAAGAGAAGAAAGAGCTCACGGTAATGACTACTTTTTATCCGATGTACGACTTCGCAAAACAAGTCGTTGGTGATGAGGGAGAGGTTGAGCTGTTGATTCCAGCTGGAACGGAACCACACGATTATGAACCAAGCGCAAAAGACTTAGCGAAAATTACTGATGCGGATGTCTTTGTTTATAATAGTAAAGAGCTAGAAACTTGGGTTCCGAATGTTATTGAAAACTTGGACACGAAAAAAGTTTCAATCGTGGAAGCCAGTCAATCCATTCAATTGATGCAAGGAACAGAAGAGGAAGAATCTGGCGAAGAAGGTCATGAAGGCCATAACCATTCTCACGAACTGGATCCGCATGTCTGGTTAGATCCCGTGTTAGCGCAAAAAGAAGTGATAGCGATTCGGGATGCGCTTATCAAAAAATATCCTGAGAAAAAAGCCGTATTTGAAAAAAATACCGCTGCTTATTTGGAAAAATTGACTGCGCTAGATAAGGAATACCAAGCTGCATTTGCAGGCGCTAAAAATCGGACCTTTGTGACGCAACATGCTGCATTTGGCTATTTGGCAAAACAATATGACTTGACCCAAGAACCGATTGCTGGGATTTCTCCAGACCAAGAACCTTCGCCAAGTCGTTTAGCCGAATTAAAAAAATATATTAAAACAAACAATGTTTCTGTGATCTATTTTGAAGCATCGGCTTCTACAAAAGTAGCCAAAACATTGGCAGATGAGACAGGCGTCGAATTAGCCGTATTGAATCCTTTAGAGAGTTTAACTCAAAAAGAACAAGAAGCAGGCGAGAACTATGTGTCTGTCATGAAAGAAAACCTCGCCGCTTTACAAAAAAGCATTCATTAATCTGGCAACAGAAAGGAGCCAACTTATGCATTATATTGAAGTCGAAAATTTAACCTTCTATTATGATGATGAACCTGTTTTAGAAGATGTTTCTTATTATGTTGATCCAGGGGAATTCGTTATTTTAACAGGAGAAAATGGCGCTGCCAAGTCAACGCTGATCAAAAGTACCTTAGGGTTATTAAAACCAGCAAGTGGCAAAATTACGGTCGCTAAAAAAAATAGTGCTGGTGAAAAAATCAGCATTGGCTACATTCCACAACAAGTCGCTTCTTTCAACGCGGGCTTTCCTAGCACCGTCATTGAATTAGTACGTTCAGGTCGTTTTCCCAGAAATCGTTGGTTCAAACCGTTGTCGAAAAAAGATCATCTTCATGTGGAAAAAGCTTTGAAATCAGTGGACATGTGGGAAATGCGCCACAAACGAATTGGCGAGCTTTCTGGCGGGCAAAAACAACGAATTAGTTTAGCACGAGTGTTTGCGACTGATCCAGATTTGTTTATTTTAGATGAGCCAACAACAGGTATGGATGAACAATCGCGAAACGAATTTTATCAATTGTTGCAACACAGTGCGCATGAACATGGAAAAGCTATTTTGATGATTACGCATGATCATGAAGATATCAAAACCTATGTAGATCGTCAAATTCGTCTTGTCCGCAAAGAAGATTCGAAATGGCGTTGCTTCCATATGAGTGAAGAATCGTATACGTAAATTTTCCAATAAAACGTTATCTGGCTCGATAATAACGAAAGCCTAGGAACAGCTTAAAGAAATGTTGGAAAAATTTAAAAAATAAGCAGGAATTAAAAAATTAATTCGCTTAAACGTCGCTACAATGGTAGTGTTCATTTTAGCGGTAAGGAGTGAATCGTATGGCAGAAATGCTTTCTTATGCATTTATGCAAAAGGCCTTTTTAGCAGCACTGTTTATCTCAGTGATTGCCCCAATGCTCGGCGTCTTTCTAGTTATTCGCCGACAATCTTTAATGGCAGATACCCTTTCACATGTGTCATTAGCCGGTGTGGCACTAGGCTTCTTTTTTAATTGGAATCCTAATTTAATGACCTTAATTGTCGTGATTGTGGCTGCAATCATTCTAGAATATTTACGAATGATTTATAGCACCTATTCAGAAATTTCGATTGCTATTTTAATGTCAGGCGGTTTGGCTTTGGCGTTAGTTTTAATGAATTTAACAGGAGGCAATTCAGCTGCTAGTATTCAATCGTATTTATTTGGTTCCATCGTCACGATTACGTGGGATCAAGTGGTTATGTTGGCAATTTTATTCGTAGTTTTAGTTCTATTGTTTATGTTATTTAAACGCCCGATGTATGTTTTAACATTTGATGAAGATACTGCTCATGTTGACGGGCTACCTATTCATTGGATGTCGATGCTTTTTAATGTAATTACTGGTGTGGCGATTGCTGTGATGATTCCGATCGCGGGAGCCTTGTTAATTTCAGCAATTATGGTCTTACCAGCTGCGATAGGTATGCGAATTGGTAAAGGCTTTAACACGGTGATTATTATCAGTGTGTTTATGGGCTTGATTGGCATGCTAACAGGGTTGACTAGCTCGTATTATTTGGAAACACCACCGAGTGCAAGTATTACCCTAATTTTTATTGGTTTATTCTTATTAGTCAATATTTATCGCCGAGTGGTTGTTATGGTCCAACGAAAACAAAAAATGCAAAGAAACTAAGGAGAAAAACGAAAGTTTTTCTCCTTTATTTCTTTTTTTTAAAAGAAATGGCGAACTATTTTCAGTTATTTGAAAAAAATCCTCGAATTTTTCGGTTAAACCCCTTATAATAAGGAACGATAGAATGAAAAGGAGTGACGAATTTGAAAATTCGGAGAAGTGAACGATTAATCGATATGACCCAATATCTTTTAGATCATCCCCATACATTGGTTTCTTTGACATATTTTGCTGACCGATACCAATCTGCCAAGTCTTCCATTAGTGAAGATTTAGCAATTGTTAAAAAAACATTTAAAGAACGTGGAACAGGTATTTTAGAAACGATTCCAGGCGCTGCAGGCGGTGTCCGCTTTATCCCTGAAATTCCTTATGAGGAAGCGAAGCAGTTGATTATGGATTTGTGTGATCGTTTGTCAGAACAAGATCGCTTATTACCTGGGGGTTATGTTTATCTTTCAGATTTACTTGGGGAACCGAATTTATTAAGACAAGTGGGCCGGATTATTGCTTCTAAATATTTAGGCAAACAAATTGATGCGGTAATGACCGTTGCGACCAAAGGAGTGCCAATTGCGCAAGCTGTGTCTTATTACTTAAATGTTCCGTTTGTGATTGTTCGTCGCGATTCTAAGATTACTGAAGGTTCAACGGTGAGCGTGAACTATGTATCAGGGTCTTCAGAACGTATCGAAAAAATGGAACTTTCAAAACGCAGCTTAAAACGCGGCTCAAAAGTTTTAGTCGTGGATGACTTCATGAAAGGCGGCGGCACCGTCAATGGTATGAAGAGTATGATTGAAGAATTTGAAGCAGAACTTGTGGGCATTACCGTTTTTGCTGAGTCAAAATTCAATGGCCGTCGTGCAATCGATGACTACACTTCGCTATTATATGTGGAAGATGTGGATACACAAACAAAAACGATTAGCGTAGTCCCAGGAAACTATTTCACAGAGAAATAATTTGAAAAAGAACCTGAAAATGGTCCATTCCATTTTCAGGTTCTTTTTTTCTGTTTTATTCCTTTAAAAAAAGATGAGAAAATAAATTGGTCTACCTTTTAAATGCCTTATTTTGTTGAAAAAGACAAAAGAGTAAGATAAACTAGAAAAGGTATAATGAGGACGATTTAGAAGAAAATCAAACAATTTAGTTAATTTGAGGTGGCAAACGTGGAAAATAGATACGCAATTATTTTAGCAGCTGGTAAAGGAACACGCATGAAATCTAAACTTTATAAAGTATTGCATCCAGTTGCTGGTAAACCAATGGTCGAACATATTTTAGATCAGGTAGAACAAACAGAACCAACAGAAATCGTGACAATCGTTGGACATGGGGCGGAAATGATTAAAAGCCATTTAGGCGAACGTAGTCAATATGCCTTACAAGCTGAACAATTGGGAACTGGGCATGCAGTCATGCAAGCACAAGAGTTATTAGGTGGTAAACAAGGAACAACATTAGTTATTACAGGGGATACGCCGTTATTAACTGCGGAAACCTTGAAAAATTTATTCGATTACCATCAAGGTAAGAATGCAAGTGCGACTATTTTAACAGCGCATGCGGAAGACCCAACAGGCTATGGTCGAATTATTCGTGACCATGTGGGCATTGTAGAACGAATCGTGGAACAAAAAGATGCCAGTGAAGAAGAAGCACGTGTTCAAGAAATTAATACAGGAACCTTCTGTTTTGATAATGAATCATTGTTTGAAGCGTTAGCGAAAACAGATACAAACAATACACAAGGGGAATACTATTTAACAGATATCATTGAAATTTTGAAAAAAGAAGGCAAAGCTGTCGCTGCTTACCAAATGGCAGACTTTGACGAAGCAATGGGTGTAAATGATCGCGTCGCTTTATCCACTGCTAATAAAATTATGCATCGTCGTTTAAATGAAATGCATATGCGAAATGGTGTTACATTTATTGATCCAGATACAACGTATATTGATGAAGGTGTGGTAATTGGTTCAGACACAGTCATTGAAGCGGGAGTCACTATCAAAGGAAAAACAGTGATTGGCGAAGATTGCTTGATTGGCGCACATTCAGAAATCGTTGATAGTCACATCGGCAATCAAGTGGTTGTTAAACAGTCTGTGATTGAAGAAAGTGTGGTTCGCGAGGGGGCCGATGTGGGTCCGTATGCACATTTACGTCCTAAAGCAGATGTGGGGGCAAACGTACACATTGGTAACTTCGTGGAAGTAAAAAATGCAACAATCGATGAAGGAACAAAAGTGGGCCATTTAACATACGTTGGTGATGCAACATTAGGCAAAGATATTAATGTCGGTTGCGGCGTTGTTTTTGTTAATTATGATGGCAAAAATAAACACCAAACAGTCGTGGGTGATCACGCGTTTATTGGCTCTGCAACGAATATTGTTGCGCCAGTCACGATTGGTGATCATGCGGTGACTGCTGCTGGTTCAACTATCACAGAAGATGTCCCTTCAGAAGATTTGGCGATTGCCCGGGCACGTCAAGTGAATAAAGAAGGCTATGCTAAAAAGTTACCTTACATGAAGGATTAACCTCAAATAAAAAAGAACGCTCTTTTGCTTAAGCAAAAGAGCGTTCTTTTTCCTACTTAAAGACTAGACCAATTGCTGCTAATATTTGTTTAGAGGTATTCAAGGACTAGACCAATGCTGTTTATTCGGTATTTTTAGTTATTTTTTTCAAAAAAATAGTTTTTGTTCCGCTTTTCCAATATAAAAAGACTTTCTTTTTTATAAAGTTCGTGTTTTGGTCAAAATTACTATTTTTTTCACAAACAAACCCGCTATATTGTCCAAAAATAAAAACAATTTACAGGAAAAACATCTTATTTTAACGGAATTTACTGTTTTTTATTTAACGGATATATTATGATAGGAAAAGAAGAGCAGCGTGATGGGGGAAGGCTCTTTTTGTTGTTTGTTACTTTGACAATTGTTTGTTGCAAATGGGTTGAAACACAAGGAGGAAATTTGTGAAAAAGTTGAGCTTTAAAAAAGTGAAGTGGGGCATGCATTTTTTAATGGCTGTTGCGTTGATAGCGCCAAGCGTTACTAGTACGGCATATGCAGTAGAAACAACGAGTCAACAAAGTTCAGAAGCAGTAACAAGTACCACCGATTCAAGTAGAAAACAAGAACCAGTCATTACACAGGAAACAACAGACATCAAACAAGAAGCACCAAATCAGGCTACGAGTGACAGTGTCAAGCAGTCACAAGAAACCACGGCACCAACAGAGACGACGAATTTAGAAACGTCAACCGCTGAAAAAGAAGAAACGAGCACGCCGCAAAAAATAACAATTTTAGGTACGTCAGATGTTCATGGTCAATTATGGAATTGGTCTTATGAAGATGATAAAGAATTACCAGTTGGTTTGTCCCAAGTAAGTACAGTCGTCAACCAAGTCCGGGCACAAAACCCAGCAGGCACCGTTTTAATTGATAATGGCGACAATATTCAAGGCACTATTTTAACAGATGACTTGTATAATAAAGCGCCTTTAGTGAATGAAAAGACCCATCCAATGATCACCGCCATGAATGTGATGAAGTATGATGCAATGGTTTTGGGAAATCATGAGTTTAATTTTGGTTTACCGTTAATCCAAAAAATTCAAAAAGAAGCCACTTTTCCAATCTTGTCTGCGAATACCTACAATAAGGATGGTAGTCGTTTTGTTGAAGGGACTACCACGAAGGAACTTGATTTTAATCAAGATGGGCAGCCAGATTTAAAAGTTGGGATTATCGGCTTAACAATTCCGCACATTCCTTTGTGGGATGGCCCTCGTGTTACTTCGCTTAATTTTTTACCTTTGAAAGAAGAAGCAGAAAAAGCGGTTACTGAGTTGAAAACTAACGATCAGGCTGACATTATTGTTGCTTCGATTCATGCGGGACAACAAAATAGTGATCCGGCTGCCAGTGCCGATCAAGTAATTGAAAATGTCGCGGGGATTGATGCGTATATTCTGGGTCATGACCACCTTTCTTTTACCAAGCAAGGAGCAGCGCCGAATGGAAAAACTGTACCGGTAGGGGGACCTAAAGATACAGGGACAGAAGTTGTTAAGATTGATCTTTCAGTTGCTAAAAATGCCGATAAGTGGGAAGTGCAAGAAGGTACAGCAACGATTGTACCAACAACGAATGTTCCAGCAGATGAAGCAGTTAAGGCAGCGACAAAAGAATACCATGAAAAAACGCGAGCGTTTATTCAGGAGGAGATCGGCACAGCAACAGCTGATTTTTTACCAAAACAAGAAATTAAAGGAATTCCCGAAGCGCAATTACAACCAACAGCGATGATTTCTTTAATTAATAACGTTCAAAAAGAAGTAACAGGTGCACAATTAAGTGCGGCAGCGCTGTTTAAATACGACAGTAAATTACCTGCGGGGAAGATTTCCTATGCCACGATTTTTGATATCTACAAATACCCGAATACCTTAGTGAGTGTTCCCATTAACGGTGAAAACTTACTGAAGTATTTAGAAAAACAAGGGGCGTACTATAACCAAACACAGCCAGATGATTTGACCATTAGTTTTAATCCAAACATTCGTGTATATAACTATGACATGATTTCTGGAGTGGACTACAAGATTGACATTTCAAAACCAGTGGGTGAACGAATTGTAGATGCGAAAATTGACGGCCAACCGTTGGATCCTGCCAAAGAATATACGCTTGCTATGAATAATTATCGTTACGGCGGTTTAGCTAGCCAAGGGATTCAAGTAGGGGAACCTATTAAAAATTCTGATCCAGAAACCTTACGAGGAATGATTGTTGATTATATTAAGAAAAAAGGAACGCTTAATCCAGAACAAGAAATCGAACGAAATTGGTCAATTATTGGGACAAATTTTGATGAAAAATGGCGTGCCAAAGCAATCGAATTAGTGAATGACGGCACTCTTCAAATTCCGACTTCTCCTGATGGACGTACACCAAACGCCGCCGCTATTACGAAACAAGATGTCCGTAATGCGGGCTTTGATTTAGATAATGCATATACCATTATGCACACAAATGACGTTCATGGACGACTAGAAGCAGGGAAAGGCGAATTAGGTATGGCGCGTCTAAAAACCTTTAAATACCAAGAAAACCCAACCTTGATGGTGGATGCAGGGGATGTTTTCCAAGGATTACCAATCTCCAATTTCTCCAAAGGCGCGGATATGGCCAAAGTAATGAATGAAGTTGGTTATGATGCCATGGCGGTGGGAAATCACGAGTTTGATTTTGGTTTAGAGATTGCACTAGGTTATAAAGATCAACTGAATTTTCCGATTTTATCTAGTAATACGTATTACAAAGATGGCAGTGGACGGGTTTTTGATCCGTATACAATCGTAGAAAAAGCCGGGAAAAAGTTTGCCATTGTAGGTGTGACGACCCCAGAAACAGCAACGAAAACACACCCGAAAAACGTGGAGAAGGTGACATTTAAAGACCCGATTCCAGAAGTAGAAGCAGTGATTAAGGAAATTAAAGAGAAGTACGCGGATATTCAAGCTTTCGTGGTTACTGGGCATTTAGGCGTAGATGAAACGACGCCGCATATCTGGCGTGGTGATACGCTAGCAGAAACCCTTAGTCAAACATATCCTGAGTTAGATATCACTGTGATTGATGGACATTCGCATACAGCCGTCGAAAGTGGCAAACGTTATGGCAAAGTGATCTATGCTCAAACAGGTAATTATTTAAATAATGTTGGGATCGTCACAGCACCAGAGAGTGAACCAACTAAGAAAACAGCAAAATTGATTTCAGCAGCAGAGTTGCTAGAATTGCCAGAAAACCCGGCAGTTAAAGCCATCGTTGATGAAGCACGTACGAATTTTAACGCTGAAAATGAAAAAGTAATTGTCGATTATATTCCATTCACATTGGATGGACAACGAGAAAATGTGCGCACACGAGAGACCAACTTAGGGAATTTGATTGGTGATGCGATTATGTCATATGGCCAAGACGCATTTAGTCAACCTGCTGATTTTGCAGTAACTAATGGTGGCGGCATTCGCGCTGATATTAAGCAAGGACCGATTAAAGTTGGGGATGTCATTGCTGTGTTACCTTTTGGCAATAGCATTGCGCAAATTCAAGTAACCGGCGCTCAAGTTAAAGAAATGTTTGAAATGTCTGTTCGTTCGATTCCACAAAAAGATGAGAATGGCACAATTTTACTAGATGATGCTGGCCAACCAAAACTTGGCGCAAATGGTGGTTTCCTACATGTTTCAAGCTCCATTCGTATCCACTATGATTCCACAAAACCAGGTACTCGCTTGGCTAGTGACGAAGGCAATGAAACAGGACAAACGATTGTCGGTAGTCGCGTATTAGGAATAGAAATTAAAAATCGGCAAACACAAAAGTTTGAACCATTGGATGAGAAGAAACAATACCGGATGGCTACCAATGATTTCTTAGCTGCTGGTGGTGATGGTTACGATATGCTAGGTGGTGAACGAGAAGAAGGGATTTCACTAGATGCTGTCTTAATTGAATACTTGAAAAGTGCCACCAGCTTGCGGTTGTATCGTGCAGCAACGACGATTGATTTAGCACAATATAAAGAACCATTCCCAGGCGAACGAATTGTTTCTATTTCGGAAGAAGCTTACAAAGAGTTAATCGGTGGAGGAGAGACGCCAAACCCAGATCCAAACCCAGATCCAAACCCAGATCCAAACCCAGATCCAAACCCAGATCCAAAACCAGATCCAAAACCAGATCCAAAACCAGAAACACCAGTAGCAACCAATAAACAAAACCAAGCGGGAGCAAGACAGAGCAATCCATCCGTAACAGAGAAGAAAAAGTATGGCGGCTTTTTACCTAAAACAGGTACAGAAACAGAAGCGCTTGCGTTATATGGTTTACTGTTCGTTGGACTTTCTTCTTCTGGCTGGTATATTTATAAACGACGTAACAAAGCTAGTTAGTCATTTTTTAAGAACCGTCCTTCGGGATTGGTTCTTTTTTTATTTTAATGCTTGCCATTTGTTTTTAATTTTAGTATTATAAGAATATTCTAAAAATTAAAAAATGAAGAGTTTTTTCTGTGAAGGGAGAAAGGCATGAAAAGTAAACGTATAAAAGGACTTATCGGGTTAAGTTTAACAACGCTGTTAGTTTTAGCTGCTTGTGGTGGTGATGGGGGAGCTGGCGCCGAAAAAGCAAAAGGCGGATCAGAGAAAACCGCCGCTAAACAAGAATTTAAAGTAGTAGTTCAACAAGAAATGCCTTCTGCAGATTTATCTTTAGGAACAGATACAATTAGTTTTACGGCACTGAATAATGCGTATGAAGGAATTTATCGTTTAGATGATAAAAGCAAGCCGCAACCAGCAGGGGCTAAAGAAAAAGTGCAAGTCAGTGATGATGGTCTGACGTACACAGTGAAACTAAGAGAAGAAGCAAAATGGTCCAATGGTGATCCTGTCACAGCTGCCGATTATGTTTTTAGTTGGCAACGTACAGCAGATCCTCAGACTGGCGCTGAGTATGCTTATTTTCTAGAAATGATTGAAAACGGCGCAGATATTGTAGCTGGTAAGAAACCAGTCTCTGAATTAGGCATTAAAGCAAACGGGGATTACGAGCTAGAAATTAAACTGGCAAAACCAACACCATATTTTGATTATTTACTGGCCTTTCCACTATTTTTCCCGCAACATCAAGCAACCGTAGAGAAATATGGCAAAGATTACGCTGCTTCCAGTGAAAAAGCAGTCTATAATGGTCCGTTTGTCTTAGCTAACTTTGAAGGGGCTGGTTCAGATACCAATTGGACTTTGGAAAAAAATGAAAACTATTGGGATAAAGACAATGTCAAATTAGATAAAATCAATTTTGATGTTGTCAAGGAGGCACCAACTGCCTTGAACTTATTCCAAGATGGTCAAGCAGACGATGTTATTTTAAGTGGCGAATTGGCCCAGCAAATGGCGAAGGATCCAGAATTGGTTATCGAAAAAGAAGCACGAACCAGCTATTTGGAATTTAATCAGCGAGATAAAAATTCACCGTATAATAATGTGAATTTACGCAAAGCAATTTCAGCAGCGATTGATCGCAACGCATTAGTAGATAAAATTTTAGGCGACGGCTCAGTAGTCGCTACCGGCTTAATTCCAGAAGGGATGTCGTATTCGCCGACAGATGACAAAGATTTTGCTGATGAAAATAAAAAAATTGTTGAATATAGCCCAGAAAAAGCAAAAGAATATTGGGCAAAAGCGAAGAAAGAATTGGGCATAACAACATTCAAAATGGATATTGTTGCCGATGATGTCGATTCTACGAAAAAGTTAGCGGAATATATTCAAGGTACGTTAAAGGATACTTTAGAGGGCATTGATGTAACAGTGAGCCCAGTGCCGTTTTCAGTTCGAATTGATCGAGGCAGTCGCGGCGATTTTGAGACAATCTTAGGTGGTTGGGCTGCGGATTACGCAGATCCAAGTAGTTTCTTAGAACTTTTTGTTACTGGTAATAACTATAATCGCGGGCGTTTTTCAAGTAAAGCCTACGATGAGTTGATCGAGGCTTCAGCCACAAGAGATGCTTCAGATCCTGAAAAACGTTGGGAAGACATGGTTAAGGCTGAGAAGTTATTGATTGGTGAAGAGACCGCTTTAGCACCACTTTATCAAAAGGCAACTGCCCATCTACGCAGTAAAGAAGTGAAAGGCGTCGTTGCCCATGGTGCTGGCGCACAATATGATTATAAGTGGACATATATAACAGAAGAGTAGTTAAAAAGAGACACAGAATAGTCAAATCGACTGTTCTGTGTCTCTTTTAATCAAAATATTTCTGCTGTTCTTCTTTTAATTTTTCTGGGGTTACATCTTCACCAGTAGGATCATAAATAGTGACGCCCATTAATGTTTTATTGAATTGTTCACGAATGGTCCGCAAATATTCTTGTCGCAAATCGACACGAAGAGCTTGTTCTTCAGATGTTAAACCTTGTTCACGCTCTTTTTGTGCAAGCGTATTAATTCTTTTTAAAACCTCTAACATTTCTCATTTCCTTTCTATAATAATTCTTTTGCTAGGCGTTCAAATGATTGAAAGCGCGTTTGTTTGTCATAACCTGGGGTGATTAGCATTGCTTCTGTCAACCCTAGTTCTTCTTGTTGATGGAAAAAATCTGCGACTTCTTGGCTACTGCCAATGACAAAGCGTTGTTTATTTTGTTCTAACACCTGCTTGTCCATTTCACTGTAAGGGAAAGCTAGGGCTTCTTCTGGCGATAAAAATTTATTTGGAAGCCCATGTTCGGTGGCAAAGATATAATGCTCAAAACTAGCCGCATGGTATTCTGCTTCTTCTTTCATGTCGGCGGCGAAAGTGAAATACGCAGCGCTCACTTGCGGCTCTTGTTGTTCAGTTACTGGTCGGAAATGCTTGTAATATGCTGACAATACTTCTTTGGGCAAATGTCCATGAATAAACTGCGCAAAGGAAAAATTAATGCCATATTCACCAGCTGAACGTGCGCTTTCTTTACTAGCACCTAGTAACCAAGGTTGTGGTAATAGAACTTCCCGCGGAACAGCTGAAATTTTAGAATATAAATGATCTTCAGGAAATTCCTCTCTTAAAAAGAGTAAAATTTCAGGTAATTTATCAAATTGGTCTAGCTGTGGTGGCTGACCATTATTTAACGCCAACGTAGTTAAAGGGCTGCCGCCAGGCGAGCGGCCCATGCCTAAATCGATTCGATCAGGATATAAAGCTGCTAACGTTTTAAACGTTTCTGCGACTTTAAATGGCGCATAATGCATGGTCATGATGCCACCCGCGCCAACACGAATTTTTTCGGTGGCGCTAGCAATATGTGCAACTAAAATTTCTGGCGTTGCACTGGCAAAGGCGTCTGAACCGTGATGTTCGGCATACCAAATTCTTGTGTAGCCAAGTTTTTCCGCTAATTGAGCGAGCTCTTTGGCTTCTTGTAATGTGTCGCTTGCTGATTGATTTTTAGGAACCGTTAATTGATCTAAGATACTTAATTTCATGTATGTAGTCTCCTTTTTGGTTATTTTTTTGAAGCTACCGCTATTATCACGCAAGCATGTCAAAAAAAACAGTACGCACTTTTTAATTCCCTAGTGAGCGAAAAGTAACAAATAGATGTAGCCAAGGTCGATGATAAAAAATTCTCCGCTATGGCTTTTTGATGCTTTGTGTTAAAATGGAACATATGTACGCAATCAGCAATTGGAAAGGTGACAACATGTACGAATATATTATTGGAAAAGTAACGTTTGTTAGCCCATACTATATTGTCGTTGAAACAAATGGCATTGGCTATCAGATTTCAGTCGATAACCCGTATCGCTATTCAGGAAAAATGGATACGGACATTAAACTATATCTTCACCAAGTCGTGCGGGAAGATGCACAACTTTTATTTGGTTTTGGCAGTTTAGAAGAAAAACAATTGTTCTTAAAATTAATCAGTGTCTCTGGAATAGGACCTAAAAGTGGCTTAGCTATCATGGCTTCTGTGGCTGATCATGGTGGTTTAATCAATGCAATTGAAGGGGAAGATGTTACATATTTAACGAAGTTCCCAGGTGTTGGCAAGAAAACAGCCCAACAAATGATTTTAGATTTAAAAGGAAAACTAGGCGAATTAGAGTCTTCCGAAGCAGCGGTGGCGGCCATGACCGCCACCGAAGTAGTGACAACAAGCAATCAAGCATTGGCAGAAGCGTTAGAAGCATTAAGTGCCCTAGGCTACAGTGACCGAGAGATTAAGCGTATTACTAAGCAATTGGAAGCGTTAGGTGAGACAACGACAGATGTTTATTTAAGCAATGCGTTAAAATTCATGATGAAACGCTAAGGAGGAATAACGATGACAGAAGAAGAACGGTTGCTTTCAGCTGCAAGTCAAGAAGCAGAAGCTTCAATTGAAAAATCGTTACGTCCACAATTTTTAGCACAATATATTGGTCAAGACAAAGTAAAACAAGAACTAACGATTTATATTGAAGCGGCGAAAAATCGGAATGAAGCGTTGGATCATACCCTTCTTTATGGTCCGCCAGGTTTAGGGAAAACGACAATGGCGATGGTCATCGCCAATGAAATGAATGTGAACATTCGTACCACAAGTGGACCAGCCATCGAACGGGCGGGAGATTTAGTCGCTATTTTGAACGAATTAGAGCCTGGTGATGTGTTATTTATCGATGAAATTCATCGTTTGCCGCGAGTTGTGGAAGAAATGCTGTATTCCGCAATGGAAGATTTTTACATTGATATCATGGTTGGTCAAGGAACCACGGCACATCCCGTTCATTTTCCATTACCGCCTTTTACTTTAGTGGGCGCTACCACACGGGCAGGGATGCTTTCAGCACCATTACGAGATCGTTTTGGGATTATTTCTCACATGGAGTATTATCAAGAGCAGGATTTAAAAGAAATCGTTCTCCGTTCCGCGGATATTTTTCAAACGGAGATTTTTGAGGATGGTGCCTTTGAAATTGCGCGCCGCTCAAGAGGAACCCCCCGAATTGCTAACCGTTTGTTAAAACGTGTCCGTGATTTTGCCCAAGTCCAATCAGATGGCAAAATCGACCGAGCGATTGCAGACAAAGCGTTAACCTTACTGCAAGTGGACCATCAAGGCTTGGACTATGTCGATCAAAAATTGTTGAAAACAATGATTGATTTATACGGCGGCGGTCCGGTTGGCTTAAGTACCTTGTCTGTAAACATCGGTGAAGAAACCGAAACGGTGGAAGATATGTATGAACCCTATCTTATTCAAAAAGGTTTCATTAAACGAACACCACGAGGACGAATTGCAACGCCATTTGCGTATGCACATTTTGGGTATGATTATTTAGAGGGTCATAAAAATTAAAAATAAGTCAAAAGAAAGCAAGCCTTAACCGCTTGCTTTCTTTTGTTTCACGTGAAACGTTTGTTCTTATTTGGGAGAGTGGCATATTTCAGCTGTTGTAGGTATACTGTGTTTGTAATCGCTTTTAAATTGGAGGGATCAATGTTGAATAAAGAAATCAAAGGGGCATTAATTGTTTCTTGCCAAGCGTTGGCAGACGAACCGTTGCATAGTTCTTTTATCATGTCCAAGATGGCTTTGGCCGCTAAACAAGGAGGGGCTAAAGGCATTCGAGCAAATTCTGTGGTAGACATTCGAGCAATCCGGAAAGAGGTAGATTTACCAATCATTGGGATTATTAAACGAGATTATCCTGACGCAGAAGTATATATTACCGCAACTATGCGTGAGGTAGATGAATTAATGGCTGTTCAGCCAGAAATTATCGCTCTCGATGCAACCCATTCGAAACGACCAAATGGCGAAACGTTAGCCACATTTTTCAAAAGAATAAAAGAAAAGTATCCTAACCAAGAATGGATGGCGGATTGTTCCACGCTGGAAGAGATGATTGAAGCGGCGGAGTTAGGCTTTGATTATATTGGCACAACGTTAGTCGGCTATACGCCGCAAAGTGAAAATCAGCGGATTGAACAAAATGATTTTGAACTGTTAAGAGAAGCAAAGAAGCATTTTACTACACCAATCATTGCAGAAGGAATGATTGATACGCCAGCAAAAGTCCAACGTGTTCTGGAGCTAGGTGCTTATAGCGTGGTGGTGGGATCTGTTATTACACGACCGCAAAAAATTACTGAAAAATTTGTAGAAGCTACGAAAATAAAACAGAATCAAGCATAAACTAAATACACTATCGATACACTCGTTATTTTTTGATCAATACACTTCGATACGGTCGCTTTTTTTCTAGAGAAAGCTGAATCTTTCAATAATGAAAAGGGATACACTCCATTTGGCATAGTCCTTGCTGATAATAAATCAGTGTATAAAGCGCTATCATTTTATAGGAGGGGTTTTATGAAGGGTTTATCAAAAAAGAAACGGGTGTCTACTTGGTTAGCGTTAGGAATCACCGTAGTCAGCTGTTTTGCGTTAAGCGGGGAAGTGCAAGCAAGTGTTGAAAGAACAAAAGTTGATGAATTTGCAAATGTTTTAGATGTGAGTGCATCACCAACCGAACGGACGAATGGCGTATACGATACCAATTATTTTAATAATTTTTCTGATTTAGGTGCATGGCATGGCTACTATTTACCTGAAAAAAGCAATAAAGAGCTACTGGGTGGTTTTGCGGGGCCATTGATTATTGCGGAAGAATATCCAGTAAACTTGGCGGCAAGTTTAAACAAATTAACGGTCAAAAATAAAAAAACGGGAGAAACCTATGATTTAAGCCAAAGCAACCGCATGGACCTGTCTTATTATCCTGGGCGCCTAGAGCAAACCTATGAATTAGACGATTTAACGATTCATTTAGCTTTAATTTTTGTCAGCAATCGAACGGCGCTTATCCAAACGACACTTGAAAACACTGGTGAAGAGCCCTTGTCACTTGAAGCAAGCTGGACAGGTGCGGTCTTTGACAAAATTCAAGAGGGAACGGAAACCTTAGATATTGGCACTCGTTTAACTGCTAAAGACAATGACATTCAAGTGAATTTTGGTGAAGTCAGAGAAATGTGGAATTATTTTGCTACGAAAGACACAAAATATACGATTCATCATGCGGATAAAGTTTCAACAAAAATTGATAATCGGAATTATACAGCAACCGCTGAACCAATTGAATTGAAGCCTAAACAAACGTATAACACCTATACCACAGAAAGCTATACTTTTACAAAAGAAGAAGAGGCAAAGGAACAACAACAAGCACCCGAATATACCAAAAATGCGGCGCGCTATTTCAAAGAGAACAAGCAAAGATGGCAAGGATATCTAGATAAAACGTTTGATCAAAAGAAAACAGCAGAATTTCCTGAATATCAAAATGCGCTAGTCAAATCGATTGAAACGATTAATACCAATTGGCGAAGTGCGGCAGGTGCCTTTAAGCATGACGGGATTGTTCCGTCCATGTCTTATAAATGGTTTATTGGTATGTGGGCTTGGGATTCGTGGAAAGCGGATGTAGCAACGGCTGATTTTAATCCTGAGTTAGCTAAAAATAATATGCGGGCCTTGTTTGATTATCAAATTCAAAAAGATGATACCGTACGTCCACAAGATGCAGGAGCGATCATTGATGCTGTCTTTTACAATCAAGACAGTGCGCGTGGTGGTGAAGGTGGCAACTGGAATGAACGAAATTCTAAACCACCATTGGCTGCATGGGCAGTTTGGCATATTTATCAAGAAACCAAAGATAAGGAATTTTTAAAAGAAATGTACCCCAAACTTGTAGCTTATCACAATTGGTGGTATACCAACCGAGACCACAATAAAAACGGGATAGCAGAATATGGAAGCATGGTCAGTGATGCCCACTGGCAAAAAGACGACAAGGATCAAATCATTAAAGATAAAAATGGCCAACCTAAAGTGGACGATGATGCTGTTATTGAAGCAGCCGCGTGGGAAAGTGGTATGGATAACGCTACACGGTTTGACAAAGAAGGTGTGGGCAAAGGCGATGACGGAGTTAAAGTTTTTGAAAATAAAAATAAAGGAAAAGTAGTGGGGTATTCGATTAATCAAGAATCAGTGGATTTGAATGCGTATCTCTACGCTGAAAAGGGCTATTTAGCTTCGATAGCAGAAGAACTAGGCAAAAAAGAGGACTATAAGAACTATCAAAAAGAAGCGAAGAAACTAAAAAAATATATTCAAGAAAATATGTTTGATGAAAAAACGGGCTTCTTCTATGACTTACAAATAAATGAAGACGGCTCGAAAACAAAATTGTTAGTCAATCGTGGCAAAGGAACAGAAGGCTGGTTGCCGCTCTGGGCAAAAGTAGCGACCAAAGAACAGGCGGCGGCAGTTAAGAAAAACATGATGAATCAAGAAATGTTTAATACCTTTATGCCATTCCCAACGGCATCCAAAGACAATGAAAAATTTGCTGCAACGAAATATTGGCGGGGACCAGTTTGGCTTGATCAAGCCTTGTTTGGTGTAGAAGCTCTTCAGAACTATGACTATACAAAAGAAGCAAAAGAAATGACACAAAAACTCTTCTTGCATGCCGAAGGATTGATGGGAGAAGGCCCTATTCATGAAAATTATGATCCACTGACAGGGAAGGGCTTAAGTACGAAAAACTTTAGTTGGTCAGCAGCAGCGTACTATTTACTGTATAAAAACACCTTATTAAGTAATAACCCTACAACGCAAACCGCTTTTGAGATAAAATAGAAAAACAGCTCTTGAGGAAATATCACTCAAGAGCTGTTTTTTTCTTCACTTGCTACAATCTGTTTCCTTCTGAATTTAATTGAATGTAATTTATTTGTTTTAATAAATATATTTCATTTAATTAAAGAAAATATCTAAAAATAAAAATATATGTACTTTTATTAAAAATGTTATTTAATAAAAATGAAATAGATATTCGATGGAATTGATTGTACAATGATTAGTGAAGAGTGGGTTTAACGGAACCGAGTAATAAGAAATAAACTAATATTGAAACCAAACATTGCGACACCTCCTGCTCTAAGTTATATTGAATTTCATTATAAGACAGATATCTTAGTTTCTTCAAGAACGAATTAGAAAAGTTTTTTTAAATTTGTTGACGTCTAACAATTATAATGTGCAAAAAAATAATTTAAACAAATATATTATTTGATTATTTGGTAATATTAAAGTTCGTAAAAATAATTTTTTATAAAATATTATATTTTAGTTAATAAAAAAATAATACTTAATATTAACTTATTAATAGAAAGGAGCATATTATGGATGTGTTAGAGGCATTAAAGTATTTTAGAAAAAAGAAAAAAATTGCTCAGAAAGATGTTTTACCAAAAAAAGGGAAACAAACCTATCGAAGAATCGAAATTGGTGAAGCCAAGCTAAGTTACGAGGATTTAATGACAGCATTACAGTCACTAGGGATTACCTTTAATGAATTTTTTCATATGGTCTCTGAAACAAGAAGTACGGCTTCATCTAAAATTATGCATCAAATTGAATGTTGTCAAATGGGAGTGAACAATACAAGTGAAAAAAAGAACCTGATTCATTACTTTTATCAATTAGAGCGCAATCCCCACAAAAACGCAGTAGAGATGTCTATTTATACAGATATTAAGCTAACTTTCAGTAATGATTGGGAGGAAATTCCAGAATTTGATGAAACTGATCGAATGGCAATTCTCGCACTTATCTCTAGCAAAAGCTACTATACATATTACGATTATCAAATGGTGACTAATACAGGGGCGTTATTTTCTGAAAACGAAGTCCTTCAGATTCTTGAGCAGATGTTTCCTGTCAAAGATGCTGAATTACGTGATACCCAAACACTAAATGTTGCCTATGGTTTTTACCTAAATATCATTACTGGGGAACTTTATAAGAAAAATTATGCGAAAGCTCGGGAGTATTTAGCGCTAATGAGTGTTACCACGATTCCTGCCGAAATCTACTATATTCATTTTAACTTACGTTATTTAAAAAATCTTACGTATTATCTGTACACTGGCAAAATGAGATATTATAAAGAAGTAATCACCGTTATTGATATGATTGAAAGTTTTGGGGATGCACGTTTGGCGGAAGGCATGAAAAAAGAAATGCTTCAGCTGACGGCTGGTCGGACATTTAATTTAGATTATGGACAATTTCCTGTGAATATTGTCACTGAAAAATAAAAAGCACCCCCCGCAAGGTCAAACTTGCGGGGGTGCTGATGTTAAACAATAATGTTATCTCTAATCATATCTAAATCTTTAATCAAAATTTTGCGGTTACGTAGTTCAATTGCCCCTAACTCTTTTAGTTGCTGCATCATCCGGTTAACGCTACTAGCAGAAGTTATCCCACAAAAATGCGCAATTTCTTCATTGGTCACCACGAAATCAATTAAAATACCTTCCTCTGTTTCTACGCCAAATGAATCGTACATTTCATAGATTTGTGTACAAACGGCCCCAAATTTGCCATTCATCAACATTTGCTGCATCTTTTTCATGGAATGCATTAAACGGTCCCGATAGTATTCTTTGACATACATTTGCAAGTCTTTACTATTATTGATATCCCGCCAAAATTGAACACGGTCGATTTGGTAAAGTTCTGCTTGTGGAGATTCGATGCGAATATTAAAAGGTGCATCAATAAACTCTGAATATTCATCACGTAGCAATGAAACAATTTCCAAATTGTTGATATAACGTAAATTAAATTCACGACCGTCTTTGGAAATAACGCTAGTTTTGATGATGCCACTTTTTAAAATATAGGCATAACGATCTTGCAGTCCTTCATAAGTTAAATAATTTTTCTTCTTTTTTACAACGACTCGAAAGGAATGTTCATCTAAGTAGTCTTGTAAAACATTTCTCATTGGCGGTAACTCCTCAATTATCTCTAAATATTTTTGTTTTTGCCTGTTGGGCTTCCTTCTTATTTAAGCGAATTGGACATCATATGTCAATAACAAATGTTGATAAAAAAGGTCAATTAAACGCTATTTTGAAAAATAAAATCAGCTTTTAGATAATTTTGCCAAAAATTTCGCTTAATGAGTATTAAAAATATTTTTTTTATTTTATGTGCTCAAATATTTTTCAAAAAGAAAAAATTGTATTAAGGTAATAGTAGAAAGGGAGGAGATTTCATGACAGAACCAAACTTAAAAGACCCAAGAAAGTTATTTTATAGTGATGGATTTCCGCAACAAGATCAAGAAACTCCTGCATTACAGGACAAAATGGTTCCTAAACCAGATTGTGGGGAAGACAGCTATGTCGGAAATCACAAATTAGAAAATCGTCGGGTATTAATTACAGGCGGTGATTCTGGGATTGGACGAGCGGCGGCGATTGCTTTTGCTCGCGAAGGTGCAGATATTGCCTTACATTTTTTCCCAGGTGAAGAAAAAGACGCCGAAGAAGTGGCGCACTATATACGAGAAGCTGGCCGAAAAGTCTTTCTTTTGCCAGCAGATTTAAGAGATAAACAGGCACCTGAAGAATTGGTTGCACAAGCTCGTGAAGCATTAGGCGGCTTGGATACCCTTGTTTTAAATGCTGCCCAACAGATTTCCTGTGCCGCTATTGAAGAATTACCAATGGAACAAGTGATAGACACTTTCCATGTCAATATTATTGCGATGTTTGGCATTGTCAAAGCAGCAGTGCCTCACTTGCCTGCCGGAAGTAGTATTGTGACAACGACTTCCGTCCAAGCCTTTAATCCAAGTGAGCATTTGTTGGATTATGCAGCAACGAAGGCATCAATTGCCAACTTTACCGTTGGTTTAGCAAAACAACTGGCACCAAAAGGCATTCGGGTAAATGGCGTGGCTCCAGGACCAATCTGGACACCGTTACAGTTAGATCATGGACAACCAATTGAAGAGTTGCCAGAATTTGGGCAACATTCTTTACTGGAACGTGCGGGTCAGCCTGCTGAATTAGCCCCTGTTTATGTTTTCTTGGCGTCCAATGATGCAAGTTATGTTACGGCTCAAGTTTATGGCGTAACTGGTGGAGAAGCAATTAATCTTTAGGAGGGATGTTCCGTGAATAAAGTTGTTAAAATACTTTTGCTTCTAGGTTCACTGATTTTAATGGCATTATTTGGCGCGGTGGCCATTACCACTTGGTCAGCCGATACAGCTTGGCAACCACCAGATAATGTCCAATGGTTCTTGCAAGACAACGAGTACGCACGTCAAGCAATCTTTTGGGTAGCGCTGGTTTTACTAGGAATTATGCTCTTTCTATTTTTATTCATTCTTTTATTCCCAAGAAGAAAAGGCACGTTTGAATTAAAAGAAGAGCAAGGAAAGTTAGTGTTACACCGTAAAGCCATCGAAGGATTTGTACGCTCTAGCTTGCAAGACAGTGACTTTCTGGAAGCACCAACCATTCGTGTAAAGGCGACAAAACGGCGCATTAAGGTCAATGTCAAAGGCACACTGAAACGAACGGCGGATTTAATTGGACAAACAGAAGCTTGGTCAAAAACAATGGAAGAACGGCTTGCTCGTTTGGTGGGAACTGGTCACAAGATTACGATTGATGTTCATTTTGAAGATATTCAATCAATGAAACGACCACAACAACAGCAAACACAAGCACGTGTGGAGTAGGAGGGATGTACAATGGTTGAATGGATAAAACAATATGCCGTTCCGTTAATTGGTGGCCTAGTCGGTTTGGTTTTTGCAATCTTGTTTCTGTCAATCGGCTTCTTTAAAACATTGTTAGTGGTACTCCTGACAGGACTAGGTATTTGGCTAGGTTTGTATTTGGAACAGACAGGCATTGTCAAAAATTATTTTCATCATAAATAGGAGGTTTTGGCTATGGAAAATGCAAATGTATCGATTGTTAAAGGTGAGTTGACGTTTGAGGATAAAGTAATCCAAAAAATTATTGGCATTGCTTTGGAAGAAGTCGACGGTTTGTTAACTGTGGACGGTGGTTTTTTCTCGAATTTACGAGATAAAATGATTAACAGTGAAGATGTTACAACAGGCATTCACACCGAGGTCGGCAAAAAACAAGTCGCAGTGGATATGGACATTGTAGCCGAATATGGGAAAGATATCGAGACCATTTATGATCAAATGAAAGAGGTTATTACTCGTGAAGTCCAACAAATGACTCACTTGGAAGTAATCGAAGTCAATGTCAACGTAGTAGATATCAAAACACAAGCAGAGTACCAAGAAGAAAGTGAAACGGTCCAAGATAAACTTGGCAACGCCGCTGAAGCGACAGGTAGTTTTATGTCAAAACAAACCAACAAAGCCAAACATGCGGTAACTAAAGGCAAGACAAAAGTCAAAGAAAACACGGCACCTCGTGTTCAATAATTGGTTATTATTTTATTAAAAATAAAGCAATAATAGAAGAAACTAGGAGGAATGAACCATGAGTAACGAAAAATTCAATAATGTACCAAAACCAGCAGGAAACGGCCCACACACACCAGAAGATCATGCAATCAAAGGTGAATTAACATTTGAAGATAAAGTCGTTCAAAAAATTATCGGTTTAGCCTTAGAAAATGTCGATGGTCTATTAACAGTCGATGGCGGCTTTTTCTCAAATATTGCTGAAAAATTAGTAAACACAGATAACGTCACAGCTGGTATTGATACCGAAGTTGGTAAAAAACAAGTCGCTGTTGATATGGATATCGTGGTAGAATACGGCAAAGATATTCAAGACATTTACGAAAAAATGAAAGAATTAATCAGCCGTGAAGTGAAAAAAATGACCCACTTAGATGTGATTGAAGTGAATGTTAACGTAGTTGATATCAAATCAAAAGAAGAATACGAAGAAGATAGCGAAACGGTTCAAGATAAAGTCACAGGCGCTGCCAAAAGTACCGGTGAATTTGCTTCTGAACAAACAGAAAAAGCAAAAAAAGCTGTGAATAAAGGGACAGAACAAGTCAAAGAAAATATGGAACCACGTGTAGAATAAACAGTTAAAGGGAGGAAACAATCATGGGCTTTATTTGGGCATTAATTGTCGGTGGTGTCATTGGGGCAATCGCTGGAGCAATTACTAAAAAAGGATCATCGATGGGCATTATTGCCAATATCATTGCAGGGTTAGTTGGTTCAACAATTGGTCAAGCCATTTTAGGCACATGGGGACCAAGCTTAGCTGGGATGGCTATTGTGCCATCGATTATCGGGGCAGTGATTTTAGTTGCCATCGTTTCATGGATTTTAGGACGAAAATAGAGAATATTTTTCAGAAGAGTTTGGGCGATTGTCCAAACTCTTTTTTTATATTCTTTAATATCATTCGGTTTATTAGAATTAGATTAAATATAACTTTCCATTGATAGGTGGTTTTGTTAAAATTTAATTAAAAAGTCGTTGCGTGGCAAAAGGAGGTGCATCAGTGAAACATAGGAAACAATGGTTAATCGGACTACTCATTATTTTAATCATAGGAATTGGAGGAAAATGGTATATGGACGAACAAGAAAAAGCGAAACTACACGAAATCCAAACAGATTTAGCAAACTATTTGTATAATAACTACCGGCTTTACACAGTAGATGAAGCAAAGGATGAACAGCTAAATAAGGAATACAACAGAGGGGAAGGTAGTTTAACTACGGAAGAATTTCTAAAAAAATCAGATGAATTAAAAGAATACAGCGATATTAAAAAAGTAGAATTTACCAGTTTTGCAGTAGGGCCAATGAAAGGTTTAGAGGTCGAATTTATTATTAACGATGTGTATGAAGATAATACAACATTAAGTACTATCTCAGCAGAAACAGGAAAATTTCGCTATAGTTTGGATCCAGGAAATACGAGAAATAATTATGTTTTAGAAGAAAAAGAACAGCCAACTTCTGTAACAATGCCCAAGAATAAAATTGTGTATTATGAAGGAGGGATAAAGTAATGGATAACTATCGTACATAAAGAACAAGGAGGTGAATCAGTGAAACATAGGAAGCAATGGTTAATCGGATTACTCATTATTTTAATCATAGGAATTGGAGGGAAATGGTACATGGACGAACAAGAAAAAGCAAAACTACACGAAATCCAAACAGACTTAGCGAACTATTTGTATAATAACTATCGGATTTATACGAGAAATCAAAAAAAAGTCGAAGAGATTTATCAAGAGTTTAATAAGGGAAAAGGAAGTATTTCAGAAGAGGAGTATTTTAATAAATTAAGTGCGTTAAGAGAATACTCCGACATTACCAAAATAGAATTTACAAGTTTTTCAATAGGACCAATGAAAGGTTTAGAGGTCGAATTTATTATTAACGATGTGTATGAAGATAATACAACATTAAGTACTATCTCAGCAGAAACAGGAAAATTTCGCTATAGTTTGGATCCAGGAAATACGAGAAATAATTATGTTTTAGAAGAAAAAGAACAGCCAACTTCTGTAACAATGTCCAAGAATAAAATTATGTATTATGAAGGAGGGATAAAGTAATGGATAACTATCGGAAATTTTCTGAAACAGTATATGGAGTGCAGAAAGAAACAACAAATTCAGGAGATGTTATTAAATACAAAGGGGCGAAGTACCTTGTAATCAATACCATCGATACTGATAAAGATACCCTCGGATACGAACATGAACCAAGAAGTAACAGCATGCAAGCCATGACAGTAGCAGAACTCAAAGATGAATACAAGGGTAAAGAAGAGGTTGATTTAAAAAATGTACCAGGCTATCCCCAATCCGTAATCAACCAAAATCTCACCATTGTCTACGCTGGTACCAAATCATGGCAAGATTGGAAAACCAATTTTCGAGAAATTGGTTTTAATGACAAACACCAAGCTGGAGCGTTCCAATCTGCTTTAACATATGCCAGTCAGATTGAGCGCCAATATTCTCCTGGAGCTGGCTATACAATTAACACGACAGGCCATTCTCTTGGTGGTGCCGAAGCAATTTACGTTGCGGTTTTGAAAGGCTACAATGCCATCACGTATGGTGCGGCTGGTTCAGGATTGACAGACGAACAAATTAAAAACTACAAAGGTCAAATTATTAATTTCTATGATACTTCAGATGCGGTCACCAGCAGTTTTGTAACAGGTGGACAAGGGAAAATTCCTTTTTATAGTTTTGGAGTTGATAATTATAGTGGCGTAATTGTCGGCTGGGTTAAAAAGACGTTCGGCCATGATTTGGATATGTTTAAAACTGATGATGACGGAAATTATATTGATAAATGGGGCGACATTGCTGTATATTCAGATGGGCATGGTGGCGTTGCAATCGAGCAAACCATCCTGGCGCAGCAGATTTTAGAAAATAAAAATAGAATCCGTGGGTTGGAGACTTACGACGGCACGAATCCTGAGACATTGGTAGAAATCAACCGTTTAAAAAAAGAAAACAAATGGCTTCAAGAACAACTGAAACAATTTAATCAGTTGAATGAATTACGTGTTTCTTTAACGGCGAGCGGTGGCGGATTATCTAGTAATGAACGGATTTATTTAGAAGATAGTCAAGCCTTAGCGGTTGTTAAAGTCGCCGCATCACAATTTGATGTAGCGATGGAAGAGTGCCTACATATTTACAAAAAAGTGATGCAAGAATTACAAGAAGATTGGGAAAACGGATTGCAACTCATTCAACGACATACACCAGAACTTTCGTATGCAGAAATGAGAGAGGCGATGGATCAAGTCCAATGTACGAAACAAACGATGGTTGACCAAGATCTGGAATATTTCCAGCAAAAATTCAGCAAAATCAATCGTATTAGAACTTCATTTGTTCAATTAACCCAACAAATTACCGCTAAAATAAATGAATTGGTTCAGAGAGATCAAGAATTAGCGAACCAACTGAAAGGAGCCTTAACATGACGACAGCCGATGAGCTAGAAAGATGCCGCAGACAATTGCGGGAGTTAGATGAGCAAGAAATGCTCTTAGCTTCTTATCAGAGAAAAAGCCAACAACTCGCTGAAGAAACCTATTATAACATTCAGTTTGCTATTCGAATGATTGCCGAAAATCAGCAACCACTACAACAAGCGAGACAAGCGCTTGTCCGATTAGAATATGACTTTTCAGAAGAAGTAAGTCATGCTAAGAGAAAACTTTACCGTCAGAGGGAAGAGTTAGAAATAACGTATAGAAAATTAAATGCACAGCGGGAAAGTTAACGAAGGAGGATGTTCATGGAGTTATTGGAGAAATTATGGAAAGAATACCAAAAGAATCTGCAAAAAGTAACAGCGCAGTCTCTCGGTTTATCGCTGTTACAACAACAGAGTAAAAAAGTACAGAAAAGCAAGCGAAGGGGAAAAAGTGCTTTAGCACAAGCCAAACGCTTAATAGAAAATGCAAATACTGGCTTAGAAAAGTCGATCCAAGGACAATTTGGCCAAAAAGTAACCGATGTCTTAGACATACAGAGTCAAACTATAGACAGTTTGTAATAGATGTGAACTTATTTTTAATTAAAAGAAAGAGTCCTCAACCATTCGATATTTTGAGAATAGTTGAGGACTCTTTCTTCAACAAAAATCAACAACATTTGTTGAAGTTATTTGTAGATAACGTTTATCATTCACAAATTTACATTTTTTTGTAACGGATATCTCGTATAGTAATAACTGCAAACGAATTTCAGAAAATTTTTTGATAAGTCATCAAAGTGAGGGGATAGCGGTCTTTTATTGAAAAATAGCAACACAAAATAAACAGAACAAAAGAGAGAGGAATTCAAAGAATTATGACAGAACAAACACCAACAAAGCTTTTGAATAAAGGCTTTATCAGTATTACAGTGATTAATTTCATTGTCTATCTTGTTTATTATTTATTAATGGTTATTATTGCGGTGATTGCGCAAGATAGCTTACATGCTACTTTAGGTCAAGCGGGTCTGGCCTCAGGAATTTACATCATCGGGACATTGCTTGCACGACTTTTCATGGGGAAACTCCTTGAACTGATTGGGCGCAAACAAGTCTTACGTTATGGGGCTTTGTTTTATCTTTTAACGACTGTTGCGTATATGTATATGCCAAGTATGGGCATTCTTTATCTGGTCCGTTTTTTAAATGGGTTTGGTTACGGAACCGTTTCGACAGCGACCAACGCAATTGTTACCGCCTATATCCCTAAAAATAAAAAAGGGGAAGGGATCAATTATTATGGGTTGAGTACTAGTTTAGCAGCCGGCATTGGGCCATTTATTGGGATGTTATTGTTAAATGTTTCCAACTTCCATGTCATTATTAACTTTTCAATTATTTTAATTTTGTTAACAACCATTGCTTGCTTCATTTTCCCAGTGAAAAATATTGAGTTAACACCTGAACATCGTGAAGCTTTATCTAAATGGAATTTTGATAGTTTTGTTGAAAAGAAAGTTTTATTTATTACATTTATCGCCTTTTTAATGGGTCTTGCTTATTCAAGTGTCTTATCTTTCTTATCTTCTTATGTCAAAGTAATCGATTTAGTTGACGTCAGCACCTTCTTCTTTATCGTCTATGCAGTCGTGATTACCTTAACACGTCCATCGACAGGTCGGATTTTCGATGTCAAAGGGGAACGCTACGTCATGTATCCGAGCTACATTTTCTTAACACTAGGCTTGTTCTTATTAAGTATGACTACGTCTGGTTGGATGTTATTAGTTTCAGGTGGGTTAATTGGCTTAGGTTATGGTACCTTCATGTCAAATGGCCAAGCGGTTTGTCTTCAAGAAAGCCCAAGTCCTCACCGTATCGGGATTGCTTTATCGACATATTTCATCGGTTTAGACCTTGGATTAGGGGTTGGTCCGTACGTTTTAGGTGAATTACGTAACTTTATGTCATTCCAACAAATGTACTTCTTAGCAGGCTGTATCCCAATCGTTTGTACCATTTTATATATGGTCTTCCACAAAGCTAAAAATGATGCCAAAGATTTGTCTCTTGAAACGATTGAAGAGATTGAACACGGCTCAGAACTATAAATGGACAAGGAGTGATTTCAATGCCTAACGATGAACGGATTTTAAACGTTTTACAACAAACACTAACGGAAATTCAACGCATGAACACGCGTTTAGCTAAAATTGAAACAGAGTTAGCCGATGTCGATCAACATCACGCGACTTTGGATCATTACTTGCAAGAGCTAGAATTGGTGACAGAAAATAATAACGTCATGTAAAGTGAGTAGTTAGTAAATGAATGTTCTACGCTTCGTTATCACTAGAGTGGAACATTGAAAAATTTTCGTAACGTCAAAAGGTAGCAGTTTTTCTGCTACCTTTTGACGTTTTTGTAATTTAAAGAAAATAAGCAAGAAACATAAGCTAGTTTAACTTATGTTTCTTGCTTATTTTTAACACTTAAAATGTTTCACGTGAAAACTTTTAAAAGTGGCGTGGACTTTGTTTGGTGACAATTTGTGTATTTAAATTTTCTAAGCTCTGTGCTAGTTCACCAATGCTAGCGGAAAAATCAACATAATAAGTAGGAATCGTTGATTTGACACTAATTTCTGAAAAGATATTTGTAATAATTACATCGAAAGGCTTTTCTGGTGAAGCGACAAAAATTAATTTTTTATCCACGGCTTTACTTAGCTTTTCATAAAGGGTATCTAAAATTAAGTTACTTTGGTTGGTCCTTACTAAGACACGAATCGGTGGTAAAGATTTCGTTTTCAATGTACAAAAAAGAATAAACAAGCAGTCAACTAACAATTTTTCATTGCCAATCAATGTCGGAAGCATTTCAATTGTAAGGCGCTTCACATCTTTGTAGAGACTCGGATTTTTTTGAAGTGCTTCTTTTAAAAAGCTTTCTTGCACAAATGGATTGGCAATCGTAACAAAGGTCTTAAAAAAGACACTTAAATTTTGGATAGAAGTATATAGATAAAGATACTCGTGAAATGTCAATTTAATTTGATAAAAAGACGTCAGTTGATAAATAATCTCTTTAATGGGCGAGCCTAACAGCTGGACCATATGCATCCGAGCTGCTGGAATTTCCAAGACCTCTTGTGTGGCGTAGCTGACACTAATCGTTAATAAGAAAAAGGCAAAAAGTCCTTCTTTTTGTATAAATTTTGTTGGAACTTGGTGTAAGGCTTCTTCTTTAAAAAACAATTCAAATTCACTCAGATTAACAAAGGGATTAACAATCGCTTCTTCCTCCACGAAAGTTTCTTTGATAAAAAAGCCCTCTTTCCAACGCGCTAAAATCACAGCAGAAAAAATCAAGTCTTTTGTAAAATCTTGTGTTGTATTGAAGGAAACAGAATGTTTTAAACGTCGAAAGAGACTATGGACCTCTTTTTTAGTGATCGTGTGCAACGGCCAATCCCCTTCAGAGTAATTGTTCCAAAAAAGCATCATAAAGAAAATTCGGATATCTTTTTCTTTGCCCACCAACACATTGGTACGTTTTAAATTGATTTCAATCTGATATTTTTGGAGCCATTGGTTTAATTGTCCAATTTTTCGCGTAAAGGTTGATGAAGAAATTTCTAGGACTTTTTCAAAATGTTTGCTATCAATTGCATTATGGTTAAAGGCATAGGTCAGTACTTGATACGCGAAACTTTTTTTGACAAAGTAGGGCATCAAGAACGATAGTTGGAAATAGGGTGCAAACCAAAATGTGATTTCTTTGGCGTTTGCCGACAAAGAAAATAAGTTTTCCCAATCGTTCTTTTCAATTTCTGCTTGGAGCAAAGCTACAGATTGTAGAATGGTATTTTGTTGCATTTTTAATTGAGTCGCTAAAGTAGAAATCGCCAATGTTTGTTCTTCTGCTTCACGACGTTCGAGTAACTCTTCTAAAAGAGCAAAACTTTTACGATAAGGTACATCAAGTAACCCTGTTAACATCCGATTCCCTCCAAACTGTTTTCCCCACGCAATTTGGCAAAATAAATTTTGCGAACTACTTGTTTTAGGTTATAGTATTCGTCTAAATAAGGAACGGGATGCCAATAAAAAGTTTTACTGGCGTGAAAAAGCGGATTATTTTTGTCAGTAATGACTAAGTCAGGCACTTCTTGAATATGATTGACGAATTTCAAAGGAACATCACAATAATTATTGATTTCCTTTGCTAACCAGTTTTCTTGTATCTGATTAATAGATGAATGAAGCAAAATTTTAACAGGAATTTGTTTATTTAATAAAACACTCCGAATAATTAAAAAAATGGTTTCTTTAAATAATGCATCTAGTGGGTGCTTTTTGTCAAAAGGCAAACGTTTTAAGAAATAGTTGGTTGTTCGTGAAACGTTTGGGTATTGTTTTTCATACAAAGAGACATTAGCAACCTCATAGCTCAATTCCTCTTCCACAGGGAAATGAATCAGTCGTTCACTGGCATTGGATAAATTAACCAACAAAAAGACCACTTCTATTGCGCTTAAATCCAACTGTAATTGCGTACATTTTTCAAAAATCCAGGTGACATGGGGACTTTCATCCATGCCCATAATCGCTAAGTTGGCAAAGTTGACCGTTTCTATTTGTTCAAGTGAATACATCGTTAATGTACTGAAAAAATCATAGTAGAAACGAATTTCAGCCCGCCATGTGTCGGGTTCTTTTTGTTCATTAATAAAACAATCATTCACTAATAATTGAAATTCTGAATAAGGAAAGGCTAAATTGATCGTAGCAATTTCAGGATAATCGCTGATTGTAAAATCAGATTGGTAACGGAGTAAACCTATGGACATAATTAATTTTAATTTGCGTAAATCGGTATATGTAAAGTAAGGATAACGGTTTTTGATGATTTCAATAAAATTCTGCAATTGCGCTTGATTGGTTTTAGATAAAAAAGGAACGAGAGAAGTTCCTGAAATGAAAAATAAGGAGTAAAAGAAACTACGAAAATCTTTCTCTTTGCCACAAATTTTTTCTCGCCTTTTTAAATTTAAATAACAATTAAATCTAGCTAGATAATTGTTTAAACGGTCACTGACTTGTTTGAAAATAGAAAAGTTAATGAAATGCTCTTCACAAAAATCTTTGGCTGAAGTATAGCGTTTTAAAAGTAAATCTAAGGCTAACATATAAGTTAATGACCCGCGAACTACGGCTTCTTTCATTAACTCAATCGGGATATTTTCATCGGCGACTAATTCTATGGACTGTTGATTATTAATAATGCGAATATGTACATTTTCATGTGTATTGACTCGAGAAATTAATAAAGTTAATTGATTCAATAAATTGTTGATATTGTAATGGGAAAATTCATATTTTCGCCGGAGTACTTGCATGGGGACTTTTTCTTTACTGTCATACAAGTATTCAATTAGGGAAAGTAACTGAATTTCCTGTTTGGTTAATAAGTTATGCATAATAACCACCTTTCTAATTGGTTACGCTTGTTTGATTTTTCAGATAATACAGATAAAACATTCTTTTCTAAGCGACATTGACAATTGCCAGTGAAAGAACTAGTTGTTCTTATGCTACTGTATCTATTCTTAAAAATCAAGAAGAACTAAATGTGTTAAATAGAAGAAAATGCGGATAAAAAATGATAGAGCAAAAAATTATTAAGAAAAACAAATGGTTTATATAAAACATTTAAATAACAAAAATGACAATTTGAGTCTGTTGATTTTTTAGCTTAAATAGCTTATACAAATAGGCTTTTTTGTCTGGTTAGTTCTTATGAAAAAAATTTAAAAAAACGGTATAGTGGAAGAAGGAATAGTAAAAATAAGAAAGGATAAGGACGTGTTTTCATAAAGATGAAAAGGGTTTCTGGGATTTCATCAACTTTTTCTATTTGGAGGAGAAGTTGTTGATAATTTTTGCTGAAAAATCCCGTTATACTCTTCTTATTCTTATAGAAGGGTCTATAGGAATAAGCAGAAAATGAATCCGCATTCGAAGCAAGAGTGCGTTTTGAGGAGATAAAAAGAAAAGGTGTGTTGGCTGTCTGTTTTAGCAAGGAAGAAAGACAACAGAAGAGCACTCACTTATTTGGTTTAAAATAAAAAATTGGTACGAAGTGAACGTTCTCTTCTATGTGTCGTTAGTAGAGGAAGGATGAAAGAAATGAGAAAGAATGGTCCAATGGTAAACCGTTGGCTCTACGGGTTGATGTGTTTGTTACTTGTTCTAAATTATGGCACACCACTCATGGCTTTGGCGGAAGATGTTAACAGCGATGGCCAGTTAACGTTAGGAGAAGTGAAGCAAACCAGCCAGCAAGAAATGACCTTAGCGCTTCAAGGAAAAGCACAACCAGCAACACAAGAGGTTGTAGTGCATTATAGTGCCAATGTGCCACTCAAAGCTGCACATTGGGCAGCACCCAATAATACGCGCAAGATTCAAGTGGATGACCAGAAGAAACAGATTCAAATTGAATTGAATCAGCAAGCGTTAGCAGATACGTTAGTCTTAACGTTGAACCCTACAGCTACAGAAGATGTGACGTTTTCTTATGGACAACAACAACGAGCGTTGACGTTAAATACCGGTACTGATCCGACAGAATCAACGGCAATCACGAGTTCGCCAGCCGCATCAGCGAATGAAGGTTCAACAGAAGAAGCATCTACAAACTCCTCTGTTCCTCGTTCGTCCGAAGAAACTGTCGCCAGCACGACAAAAGCGATAGAAAGTAAAACAACTGAATCGACGACTGTCAAACCGCGCGTAGCAGGACCAACAGATATCAGTGACTATTTTACAGGTGATGAAACAACGATTATCGATAATTTTGAAGACCCGATTTATTTAAACCCTGATGGGACACCGGCAACCCCACCGTACAAAGAAGATGTGACCATTCATTGGAACTTTAACTGGTCAATTCCCGAAGATGTGCGGGACCAAATGAAAGCGGGCGATTACTTCGAGTTTCAATTACCTGGAAATTTGAAACCTAATAAACCAGGTTCTGGTGATTTAGTTGATGCGGAAGGCAATGTTTATGGAACGTATACGATTAATGAAGATGGCACTGTGCGTTTTACCTTTAATGAGCGAGTGACTTCTGAAAGTGAGATTCATGGCGACTTTGCTTTAGACACGCATCTGGATGATTCAGATGGTCGTGGCCCTGGTGATTGGGTGATTGATTTTCCTACCAATGACCATCAACCGCCTGTTGTCATTCCTGTGAGACCCAATACGGAAGATCAGATTGATAAACAAGGCCATTTTGATCGCACACCCAATCCTAGTAGTATTACTTGGACGGTGGATATCAATCAAGCAATGAAAGATCAAACAAATCCAACGGTGACAGAAACGTGGCCAGCGGGAAATACTTTTAAGTCTGTGAAAGTCTATGAATTAGTCATGAACCTTGATGGCACGGTTGAAAAAGTTGGTCGTGAACTTAGCCCAGATGAGTATACCGTCGATAAAAATGGCAATGTGACCATTAAAGGAGACACTAACAAAGCGTACCGTCTTGAGTATCAAACCACGATTGACGAGGCGGTTATTCCAGATGGCGGCGGCGATGTGCCTTTTAAAAACCACGCAACGTTGACAAGTGATAATAATCCAAGTGGGTTAGATGCTGAAGCAACTGTTACGGCAACTTATGGCAAAATGCTAGACAAGCGCAATGTAGATTACGATGAAGCCAACCAAGAATTTTCTTGGGAAATTAACTACAATTATGGCGAACAAAACATTCCAAAAGACCAAGCAGTCATTACAGACACAATGGGCGATAATTTAACCTTTGAGCCAGACTCTTTACATTTATATTCAGTGACGTTTGATGATAAAGGAAATGAAGTCGTTGGGGCAGAACTTGTGGAAGGAAAAGATTACAAAGTGGTTGTCAGCGGAGATGGCTCCTTTGAAATTGACTTTTTGCATGATGTGACTGGCGCAGTCAAGATTGATTATAAAACTAAAGTTGCTGGAATTGTTGAGGGCGATGTCGCCGTGAATAATCGTGTGGATGTCGGCACTGGCCAGCATTCAGAAGGCGATGGCACGGCTAGTCAACAAAATATTATTAAAGGTATTGGCAAGCCAGACTATAATAACTCAACGATTGGGTGGACATTGGATGTCAATAACAACGGGTATCAAATGATTAATGAAGTCATTAAGGATGAATTTAGTCCGGTACCAGGCTTAACATTAATTGCGAGTACCTTAGTAATTACGGATCAAACGACAGGGGCAACCTTAGTGTTAGGTCGGGACTTTGATTTACATGTTGAACAAAATGCTGCAGGCGCTGAAACGGGCTTTACACTTACGTTTAAAGGGCAATATGCAGATACATCAGATAAATTTCATATCGAATACTTAACGAACTTTGATGTCACACAACTTGATTCAGATGGCAATGAAGGAGGACCAAATCAATTTACCAATAGTGCCTCCATTGATTGGACAGATGCAAATGGTGATTCGCATCATTCTGATGATACCAAGCCATTTAAACCATTACCGCCCTACGCGCTAAATGCCCAAAAAAGTGGTGTTTATAATGCAGTAACGAAAGAAATTACTTGGACCATTGCTGTGAACTTAAGTAATAACCCGCTGATTAATGCGACTTTAACGGATCCAATTTTAGAGAATCAACAGTACGTTGGTGGTAGTTTGAACGTTTACGAAGGAGAAACCTTAGCAGACGGAACTGTTGCGAAAGTCAATCCGAATCAACCAGTGAACGACCAAATGACTCATGTGATTGAACCAAGTGAGAGCAATCAGAATACAGTGGACGTTGCTTTTCCAAATCGAGCAACACCAAGAGATACCAAAACCTATATAGTTGAATTCAAAACGTCCATTGATGACATGGTGATTGAAGAGGCTCAAAAGTATGACAACATCGCTTCGTACACCAATAATGGCCAAAGTCGTGATGTGACTGGTAAAGTTTCCATTAACCATGGCGGTGAAACGGTCGCTAAAACTGGGGAAGTTGATCCTGCTGATCCTAACTATGTCGATTGGCATGTAACAATCAATGGTTCACAATCCGTTTTAGATGATGTAGTAGTGACCGATACGCCTTCGCCAAACCAAGTCGTTGACCAGGCATCAATTGTGATTTACGGAACGAAAGTTAGCGAAGATGGCACCATTACGCCAGATAAATCAGTGATTTTAGAAGAAGGAAAAGATTACACCTTAGACGTTACAACAGATAATGAAACAGGACAACAACAAATCGTTGTGAAAATGGCTCACATTGAAGTACCGTATTATTTAGAATATCGCAGTTTAGTCACCTCTTCGGCTGCAGGGAGCACGGATACTGTGTCCAACCAAGTGGATATTACAGGGAACGGTTCAAAAATTATTCATGGAGATGATAACGGGGATGTGGTCGTTGACATTGATCACAGCGGCGGTCACGCTAGCGGAACCAAAGGTAAAATTCAGTTGAAAAAAACAGCGATGGATGGCACAACCATTTTAGCTGGTGCCCATTTCCAACTTTGGAACAAAGAACGGACGCAAGTTCTTCGTGAAGGCACGGTGGATGCCACAGGTGTGATTACATTTGGCGGCCTCCCACAAGGGGAATACATTTTGGTGGAAACGAAAGCGCCCGAAGGTTATACAGTTTCGGACGAACTAGCTAAAGGCCAAACCATCACCATCAATGAAGAAACCTCAGCCGAAGGAGCACAACCAACCATCATCAAAAATGATGTCAGTAAAGTAATTTTAGAAAAAACAGATGAGAAGGGCAAAAAATTAGTCAATGCACGCTTTAAATTAGAGCATGCCGTAACCACGCCGTTTACTCATTGGGAAGAAGTTCCCCTTGCGCCGGATCGAACCAACGCAAATGGCCAGTTAGAGGTGGATAGTTTAAAACCAGGGCTTTATCAGTTCACAGAAATCGAAGCACCGACAGGCTATCTTTTAGACACGACACCCAAACGATTCATTGTGACACAAAATTCGAGTGGACAAATTCATGATGTTCATGTCAAAATGCTGAATTACCAAGGGTCTGCTGAGCTAATTAAAAAAGATCAAGCAGGTAATCCATTGGCAGGGGCTGAATTTTCGGTCCTTGATGACACAGGAAAAGTGGTTCGAAAACACTTAGTTTCGGATGCAGACGGAAAAGTCACAGTAACGGATTTAGCCCCAGGCAAATATCAATTTGTGGAAACTAAAGCGCCAGCAGGGTACCTTTTGAACACTGAACCAAGTGCTTTCACGATTGCAGCAAGCGATCGGGGCAAACCAGCAACAGTTATAGCAACGGCTAACTTTGTTAACTATCAAGGTGCAGCTAAATTAATCAAAAAAGATGTGAAGGGACACTTGTTGAGTGGTGCGACATTTAAAGTGCTCGACGCGAAGGGAGAAACGATTCAGGCAGGCTTGACGACAAATAATCAAGGGGAAATTGTTGCAGAGCACTTAGCCCCAGGTAAATATCGCTTTGTAGAGACCAAAGCGCCAACAGGCTATTTGTTAAATACCACGCCAGTCCCATTTGAAATTGCTGAGAAAAATGCTGGTAAACCAGCGGTCGTGGTTGCTAGTGACAACTTTGTGAATTACAAAGGGGCTTTCCAAATCGTGAAAACGAATAGCGCAAACCAACCATTAGCAGGTGCTGTTTTTGAACTATATGATCACAATAAACAATCATTAGGGATTACAGCAACGAGTGGCAAAGATGGCAAAATTATCTTTAGAGACTTGGCGCCAGGTACCTATTATTATAAAGAAATCAAAGCACCAAAATTACCAGATGGCGCAGATTATATTATTTATCCTGAATTAGTAAAAGTAGAAATTCGTGGTGATTTCAAAGGTGATCCGGAGATCTTCCAATTAGGAGCCTTCGCCAATTTCAAAGGACGCGCCGTCTTTAAGAAAATTGATGCCAATGCGAATCCACTTCCAGGAACAATTTTTAAATTGTATCGAATCGAAAACGGGGAAAAAATCTTTGAAAGAGAAGTAACTGCTGAAAAAGATGGTTCATTGGCTATGGACGATTTAGGCGCTGGTAGCTATGAATTAGATGAACTGGATGCAACGGATGGCTATATCGTCAATAAACAACCCATTTATTTTGTAGTGAAAAAGAATTCAAATGATAAACAACCACTAGATGAGTTAGAGTTTGTAAATTATCAAGCGGAAGTAACGGGACGTAAAGTCAACGAGCAAGATCAAACCTTAGCGGGTGCAGTTTTTGCAATTTACAACGCCGATAATCAGAATCAGCCACAAGGTTCACCAATAACATTCTTGAATCGTGCAGGAGAGAAAGTTTCTGAAATAACAACGGACAAGACTGGCGAAATTTACGCTAAAGGGCTAAATGAAGGGCATTACGTTTTAGTGGAAACGAAAGCACCAACAGGCTATCTGTTAGACACAACGCCACATCCATTTGATGTAACCGCCCAATTAGGAAAAGAGCAGCCAATTGCTTTAGGCGATCTTATCAATTATCAAGGAACTGCTCAATTAACCAAAGAAAACGAAACAGGTGAAGCATTGGCAGGTGCGGTGTTTAAGGTCATTGATGAAACAGGGCAAACCGTAGCTGGACAAACCAATCTGATGTCTGACAAGCAAGGCAAAGTCATTGCGAAAAACTTAGCACCGGGAACGTATCGTTTTGTGGAGACACAAGCGCCAACTGGCTATCTTCTTAATGAAACGCCAAGCGCAAGCTTTACGATTGTGAAAGACAACCAAGGCAAACCAGCCACTGTGGTACTTAAAGCACCTTTTATTAATTACCAAGGTGCTGCCAAGCTGGTGAAAATTGACCAGCAAAAGAATGCCTTAGCAGGTGCTGAATTTAAAGTGACAGATGTAGAGACAGGGCAAACTGTCGCTCGTTCATTACGTTCTGACAACCAAGGGTTAGTTCAAGTGAACCACTTACAACCAGGAAAATATACCTTTGTGGAAACAAAAGCACCGGATGGTTACCAACTGTCTAAGCAAGCAGTCGCATTCACTATTGCGGCAACAGCGAAAGACAAACCTGAACTCGTGGATGCGGGCACGTTTGTTAACGAGAAACAACCTGTATCCAAAAAAACAAAACCAAATCAGCCAACAACGAAACATGCAGCTAGAGAGACAGGTTGGCTTGGTTTACCGAAAACCAACACACAAGTCAATTACTTCTTTGTCTTTATCGGCCTCCTGTTGGTCGGTTTGGCAAGTTGGCTCTTCTATAAAAAGAGCAAGAAATAAGCAAAAGCTATAAAAAAACAGGCCATCCGTCCTTTCGACGGATGGCCTGTTTTTTCATCTTAAGCTAATCAACTGAACAAAAGTAGCTCCTTCTTATTGACATTCTCAGGTATCCCTTCATCTCAGTTTAGCCTTTGAACAGAACTTACTGGATTCTTGGAGATAACCGCTTGTGCCTCAGCCGTTGTTTTTCGATGCTATCTTTAGGTATTTTGGCTAAAATATTGTACACTTTACATGTGCAAGAAATTTAGTTAGAGATATGAGGATAGAATGATGAAAAAGATGATGGTTTTATACAACGAAACTTCAGGAAGTAGTGAAAGTAAAGAGATTGCAGAACGCTTTAAAAAAGCTGCAGAAGCGAAAGGGGAAGCGGTTATTTTGCAACCTTCCAATCCAGACATTGATCCTGAAGAAATGCGGAAAAATGCCAAGGAAAATCAAGTGGGTGTCTTGGTCGTCATTGGTGGTGACGGGACCATTCATCATGCCGTTCAAAATTTTAAAGACACCATTCGTGACTATCAAATAGGGATTATTCCAGGTGGAACAGTCAATAATTTTGCACGTGTGTTAAGTATTCCTTTGAAAGAAGAAGACGCCTTTGAGACCATTTTGGCAGGACAGACCACGCCAGTTGACTTTGGGATGGTAAATCAAGATGTGATGATTTCGACCTTAACGATTGGACTATTAGCAGATACAGCAGCAAATGTGACCCAACAGGAGAAACAAAAATATGGTCCTTTAGCCTTTACAAAGCAATTTTTCCGCTTATTAATGAAAAAGAAAAAATACAAACTAAAAATTGATGGCGATGAAAGACGTTGGCATGGCAAAGCCCAATTGTTAACGATGACCATGACGAATTCTGCTGGCGGCTTTACCAATTTCGATGCCAATGCCACGCCAGATGACGGCGAAGTCCACATTATCATTTTACCTAAGTTAGTTTTTTACAAGTTTGTCTATTATTTACCTAAAATTATCAGAGGACAATTAAATGAAATTCCTGGTGTCGTGTATTTCTCTGGGAGTCAATTTAAAATTAGTGGCGAAAAAGACAAGAAAGTCCAAACACGAACAGATGGCGACCCTACCGATGATTTACCGATTAAAGTAACGGTGGAAGCTGGGGGACTCAACGTGTTTGTTCCTGAAACTTCCACATCTACGAAAGAATAAAAGAAACAACTGTTATTTTTTCGTGGAATAGATTTCTCATTTTGTGTACAATAGAACAGAAGAGAGGCAGTTGAGTGAACAGTGAAATGGGATGAATATGTTGATATATTCGATACAGATGTCGTTTCTAAAATTATTATTTTAAGAAACTTGCCAATTAATGAAGGCTGGATTGACATCAATGAGTTAGCAGAAGAATTACAATTAAACAAAAAATCAGTCAAAAAATACGTAGAACTTCTAAAAGATGACATTACGTATTATGCTGTGGATAATGATGCTTCTTTGGCTTTTGAAAAGGGGCATGGCTATCGCTTGAACTTGGCGTCTAGCCAAGCGTTCCAGAAACTTTATACAGCAATTTTTCGGGATAGTTTAACTTATCAAGTAATGGAAGATTTATTCTGGGGTCGATTTAATGGAATTGTGCCAGCGACAGCAAAATATCATACCAGTGATGCCACGATTCGGCGCTTGCTTAAAGGGTTTACAGAAATTTTAGCGCCATTGGGGTTAGTGATTAATAAAAGCACCTGGAAAATTGAAGGCAATGAAGCGTATTTGCGCCATTTTGCTTACACTATTTTTATGGACTTAATCCGTGATACTTGGCCTTTTGACTATATACAAGAAACGGAAGTCGCACAAACTGTCCAAAAAATGATGGCTTTTTTCAACGTAGAAGTTGCGGAAACGGTGATACGCCGAGTTAAATATATGGTCGCTATCTCAAAAGTCCGGAGTGCGCAAGGCGCCGAATATCGACCTTCAGCCGAGCAAGAAACTTATTTAGAAGGTAATAAACATTACCAAGCTTTTATAGAAGAGATGACAGCTACAACCCTTTTCCTTAATAAAAACGACTTGACCTTTGTGTACTTTTTCTTGTTGGCCAATGACCAATTTTATCAAGACGAAGCCACTGCACAAGCTATTTTAGCGCATTTTGATGAGTCTGAAGCGCCTGTTTACATGTTGACTCATTTAGTCCAACATTTCTTATTAGAAGAAATACACATGACGCCGCAATTGGAGAAAATTCGTCCGCAAATTTTTTATTATTTGTTTGCTACACATTTATTTGCCGAACTTTACTATGTCCAAAATGTGAAAATGTACAATGTCTTTTGGAATAAAATCAAAGAAAAATATCCGGTTCTTTTAGCAGAGTTAATTCAAGGTTTAAATCAACTTTACGAACAAACAGGCAATGAATTATTTACAAATAAAGAATTTTTGGCTTTGCGTTATTCTAGTGTTTTGGCGCTTTCCAATGATTTAATTCATCGCGAACAAAAAATTGTTTTAGGGTTAAAATCAGGCTTGCCAGTACTGGAAGAAGAACGGGTGAAACTTTCGATTGAAAATAATTTTCGTCGGTTTTATGCATTGGAAGTTTTACGATACAGTGAAGCAAGCAAAGAAGAATGGCAAAATATTGATTTACTATTAGTGACTTCTTTGGCAGATGTGGAAACGGGCCATCCAGAGATCTTTTTACTTTCAAGTGAGTTAACGTTTGAGCAATATAATCGTTTGAACCAAAAAATAGTAAAAATTAACGAGAAAAGAACCACGTCACTTTAATAAAAAAATAGGCTATTTTGATGCACATATCTGATAAATTGTAAAAAAATTTTTCTAAAAAGTAAAAAAAGACAAGAAGAAAACGTCAATAAGTAGGTGATCAACACCTACTTATTGACGTTTTCTCGCTATTTTTTAATAAATACTGCGTCAATTCTTCTGAAAGTTATGTCAAAAAGGTGCTTTTTTTGCTTTTTTTATCGTAAATAATAGATGGTTAGCTATTGATAGTAAAGGAACTGTTACTTTTTTTAACAGGTAGTTAAAAAATATTGAGGTTTCTCACAAGAATTTTTCTATATAATAGAAAGAGCAAGGGAAGGAAGGAGGGATAAGATGAAAAAACGGATGGAACAAATTGAAGAAATCTTAAGTTGTGAAGAAAATAGTGCCGGTGTTCGCTTAAAGGAATTGGTTGAGGCCTTAGAATTAGAAGTCACAAATCAAAACTTGTTAAAGGTAACAAGTATCTTACATATGAATCCAAAATTCAAAAAAATTTATGCATACGAAGACAGTCGTGTTATTACGCTGTATCAACTTTTACAAAATAAGCCGTTGGAAGTAACGGAATGAAAAGAGGGAAACACATGAAGAAAACAATGCTCATTCTTCTATTTGGTTTATTGACAGTGGTTGGTCTGCCAATGGTGACCGAAGCGGTTGAACCAGTTAACGCAACAGATACAACGATTTTTGGTGCGCAAGCGATGGTGCCTAATAGCACAGAGGATCAAACAGATAAGTTACAGACGTTGCTGAGTCAGACAGCAAAGGAAGGACGGGCATTATTTTTACCACAGGGAAGTTATGCTCTGTCAAAAGATATTGCGATTTCTTCAAATTATCAATTAATTGGCGATACAACAGGAGCCACTATTTTACATAATGCTACAGGTGCACCGATTCAGCTAACAGACACAACGTACGGGACGAAAACCAATGTACGACTTCAAAATATTGCTTTTGACGGCATCAATGTGACCTTAAAATTGACGAATCAATTAACGCTAGCAAACAATATCTTTTATAATCCATTAAAAGGATTCGTGGTCAATTTAAATGCAGACATTGGCGTTAAGATTTCAGGCAATATTTTCATGCGAGACACGGCACATATGCAATCGGGAGGTGATTTTAACCGAGCGATTTACATTGGTGGTTATTCAACGCCAAGTCGCTTCCAGTATATGTCAGATGTAGACATCGTGGACAATCTATTTGGTTTAAAAGTGACAGAATTAGATGCGATTAAAAGTACCAGTCGTTCAGACTTAGCAGCGACTATTACACGTTTGCAAACAGCCATTGAAGTCGGTGCTATTTCAGTACCTAATGAACAAAACTATCTATCCACCGGGGTTAATTCTTTTAATATGCTGAAGGATGTAACTGTTCAACATAATTTTTTCTATTCACCTTATGATAATGAAGACTTGAATGGTCTGGTGGGAGATCATGCAATTTATTTCCGTGGTGCTCAAAACATCACGGTGGTGGGGAATCATTTACGCGGACTACAAAATGGTCCAGCTGGCGGATTTAAGTTTAAATCAGGCCGTAATATTACGATTATGAATAATTATTTGCGAAATACAGGTCTCATTATGTATGGAACACCAGAGATCGGTTTGGCAGAAACGCAAGCAGAGGGGGCTATTTCAGAACTCTCTAACTGGTTAGTGGCTAATAACATTTTTGATTGGAAGTATTGGGACAATCAATATGCAATTGGGATGGAATACAATCGACATACAGGAAATAACAATGTGTTCAATGGCGTATTTATCAACAATCAGTTTGTTAACTACCATAATATTCCGCAAAACCGACGTCGGGAATTGTTAATCGCTAGTGGCGGTGGGTTCCGACCAGAAACGAGTTTTGTGAAAGACAATACTCGAGATGATGGCCTTAAAAACGGCCAATTATTGGTAGAAAATTGGACAGAGGCGGACTATCGCTTAATGCCAGCAACATGGGAATCATTAATTTCACCAACGCTTTATGAGCAATATAAAAATACGCCAATTCCGGTTAGAAATACTTTAGCAACCCCTGTGGCTACAACGATTGTGCAAGGACAATCAATCGATCCGCAGCAACTGGTTGCTAATACAAATGACGCGGATGAAGCAGTCCCAACTGCTAAAATCGTCAATCCAGAGGTCTTAAATGAAATCGGCCAACAAAAAGTGACTGTTCAATTAACTTATGAAACAGGTTCATTGGTAACAGTGAACGTACCGGTGACGGTAGAGGCCCCGGCAAAAAAGCTTGATTTGTCCCAACTACAAACCGTTTATGCTTCGATTGGTGAAGCAAACCAATATACGGTCTACTCTTGGCAGTTATTCACTGCCATTGGGCCTAAAACGATTGTTCCTTCCTATTATCAGCAGGCGACACAATTGTTAGCAGAAGGTCAGGAGAGTGGGGACAAAACCCAAGAACAAGTGGATCAGTTAACAGCTAATTTGCAATCTGCAGTGAAAGTATTAGTCAAAAAAGCCGATATCACGCTAGAGCGTGCAGAAGCAGAAACTGAACTGGCAATCGTCCATAAATTAGACGAATCTGTATATACCACAGACTCTTGGCAAGCCATGCAAGAAACCTTAATAGATACAACAACTGGCGAAGAAAGTCCTAAACAGTTAAAAAAATTGCTTGCTTGGTCAGATGAAGAATTATTGGAGCCAACACTTGGTGACTTTAAAACGCCTGCAGATGCACAAAAGCGTATTAATCAATTAACACAAACCATAAAAACGGCGTTACTTCTGTTAGTTGAAAAATCAACAGAGACAACTAGTAACACAAGCGAAAGCAGCACCTCAAGCACAACCAGCGAAACCAGTAATACCAGCGAAAGCAGCACGCCAAGCACGACAAATGAAAGCAGCACCTCAAGTACGACAAGTGAAACAAGCAATACAAATGAAAGCAACACACCAAGTACAACCAGTAAAACAAGTAGTACAAGTGAGAGTAGCACCCCAAGCACTGTAAACGAAAGCAGCCAAAACAAAGGCCAGAATTCTGTCATTTACGCGGAAGAGTCGAATCAAGATCCTAATGACGCTCAAAGTAATTCAAAGCTCTCTGTCAAGGCTAGTCAAAAAAAGGAATCTGCAGCAGAAAACCAAACAACTAGACAGATACAGACGAATCAAGAATCGTCAGGAACAGTCAAAAAAGCGGATAATACGACCAAAATTGCCAAGAAAAAATTCCCCAAAACAGGGGAACAATCTTCAGCAGTTGGGAGCTTCCTAGGCCTGAGCTTTTTATCGTTAGCCATAGCAACCTATTGTTTTAAAGTGAAAAGATAACTCTTTAAAAACGGATAAGTAAACATCCTGAAACAAGAAATGGGACTTGTTTCAGGATGTTTTTATATAAAATTAAAAGAACTACAGTTTTTAGTGAAAAAATACACAAAAGTACTTGAATTTCTGTGATATAAGGGTAAAGTAAAGGAGGACAAAAAACAAAGGAAGTGAAATGTTTGTATACACCAGATGAAATTTTAAGTATCAGTATTGAAAATGGTCAGAAAAAAATTCAAAAGCCTTTGGTAGCAAAACTCATTTTAGGATTTATCGGCGGGGCTATGATTTCCCTCGGCTATTTGGCTTATGTGCGTGTTTCCGCCTCTATTCCAGCAGATTTAGCCAGTGTTCAAGCTTTAGTGGGAGCTGCGGTTTTCCCAATTGGTCTAATTGTTATTTTAATGGCTGGTGGTGAGTTAATCACAGGAAACATGATGGCGGTGAGTACGGCTTGGTTTGCTAAAAAGGTTTCTTTCAGAGAATTGATCGTGAACTGGGTCACAATTACATTGGCAAATATGGTTGGCGCCCTATTTGTTGCCTATTTTTTTGGCCATTATTTAGGTTTAACCAGTAGCGGCGCCTATTTAAATCAGGTTCTTTCTCTTGCAGAACATAAAGTTGCAGCAACTTGGCTTCAAGCAATTATTTCAGGTATTGGCTGTAACTGGTTCGTAGGTCTGGCCTTATGGCTTTGTTATGGTGCGAAAGATGCAGCGGGGAAACTATTAGGCATCTGGTTTCCAGTAATGATTTTTGTTGCAATTGGCTTTCAGCATAGTGTGGCGAATGCATTCATCATTCCAGCCGCAATTTTCGAAGGCGGCGTTCAGTGGGGAGACTTTTTCCGTAATTTTATTTTTGTTTATTTAGGTAATATCATTGGTGGCGCCATTTTTGTTTCTGGCTTTTACTATTTAAGCTATCGCAAACATTAAATCCATTTAGCAGATAAAAGCCTGCACAAAGGCTAAACGCCTTTGTGCAGGTTTTTTCTTTTTAAACAAAAAGGAAAACGGTTGAAAAATTATTGCTAGATTTTTAAAACAATGTTACATTAATGTTACAAAAAGATTTCTGGAGGTAACGAAAAATGAAAAAAATGGCTTTGTTCAGTATGTTAACGTTCAGTGTATTGTCTTTAAGTCTAGCAGGATGTGGAAACAAAAAAACAGCAAGCACAAATGATTCTAATCCAAAGCAAGAAACAAAGAAAGCCACGCAGAAATCCTCTAGCCAACAAGAAATGAAAAATAGTCATTCGTCTGTCGCGGGTCAAAATTCTAATGTGGCAGGGGAAAATCCGTCAGAAAATGTCACGCAGCCTTCTGCAGGAACTGATGAAACGAATGAAGTCCCTCAAAACCAAGCACCTGATACAAACATTACAATTACCAATGTTGTTTTCAATCCTGAAAGAAATGAAATTAATGGTACTACATTACCTAATGCAACCATTACAGCAACGGTAGTCGGTGATGCTTCTGCACAAGCAGGTGTTTTTTATGCGGATGCCAATGGCAATTTTACAGTAATTAGTCCCAGAGCGGGAGCGACTACTCAATTAATCGCAACCGTTGATCAACGGAATAGTGCACCTGTCCAAATTGATATTCCAAGTTCAGGACAAGAAGCAGCGCTTTCTTTTAGCAATATTACGATTGATCCGAAACAAGGGACAATTTCTGGTAAAACAGCACCGAATGCAACTATTTTAGTGTCGCGTGCAAATGATGCGCGGGTGATTTTAGCAAGTTTTACTGCGGATGCCCAAGGGAATTTCACAGCCAGTAATTTAGTTCCCGGCACAAAAAATCGCTTAGATGTTACGTTAAATGGAGAAATAGGGACACCTTACTTGTTTGATTTACCAAATTAAAATAGAAGAGAAGTGATCAAAGCCACCAACGCTAACTAGCGTTGGTGGCTTTGATGGTTTAAGCTTCTTCTTTTTTATGATTGCGGATATGTAAATAGATGGTATTTTTTGAAATACCTAATCGATCGGCAATCTTTATGACAGAATCTTTGAGATTAAAAATTCCTTGATCATATAAACGAATAACAATTTCTTTATTTTGATTCAAATGTGATACATTTGGATCGCTTTCTACTGCTTGTTTTACTTTTGTCAGTGAAGTAGTGATTAATTCGTCAATATTGTCAGAAAAATGTTCAGAATTTTTAAGCTCTTGGGACATATCATTTTGTTGTCCTGAAGGTAATAAGTCTTGCAAGTAATCAATTAATGGCATTTCTAAATGCATATTGATACAGATTAATCCAATAATACGATCATTTTCACCGATAACTGGAATGGTGGAAGATTTTAAAATAACCCCTTTTTGATTTTTATTGTAGTAGGGTTTCACAGCGTAATCATGTTCCGACTCTACTTGACTTAACATTTTTAACGCCATATCAGTAATGGGGGCACCTTCCTTGCGGTTACTGAAATGGCCATTGATGACTTTGATAGCTGAACTTTCCAAATTTTCTAAACTATGGAGAATGACTTCATGGGTACTACCAAAGAAGTTCCCTAATCCATCAAGCATTAAGGCATGTGAATGTAAGATTTGTTTATCTACTTCACTTAAACGTAAATATGACTCCAAGTGATATCCTCCCCTACACTGAAATTAATTTTAGTGTAATACTTTTTTAATGGAAAAGCAATAAGATTCTTTACGTTAAAAAAATACATTGACTAAACTTTTGTTTAGTCGTATACTCTGAATGTGGAATGAAATTTTTGTTACTCATTGTACTTTAGTTCATCGGAATGCTCGCTCATTCTTTCACTTGTTGAGCAATAAAAATTTTATTCAGGAGTACCATCCGTTATAAAAAAATATAGTTGGAGGCAAAAAAATGAAAACGTTATCAGGAATCTTGATGTTAGTCTTAGTTTTATGTGGCATGTCCCTATTCTCTTTTAAAGCACCGCGAGGGAAAAAATCTTTAAGTGCTTTGTCTGGTGCAGCTTGTGCCACCTTTCTACCAGAGGCGTTTTTGCGGTATGCAGTAGGCGGCGTTTTTCATTTAGATTATGTGTCGCAAATTGGTGAAACTATGGGTAGTCTAGGTGGTTTAGCAGCTGGAGCTCTTGTGCCGCTCGCTTTCGGGATTAGTCCAGTTTTTTCAATTATTTTAGGTCTGTCATTGATTAAAGTCAGCTTGTTACCAGCCTTTATTACCGCATATCTTTTATCTTTTGTTGTTGAGCAGATGCAAAAACGTATTCCAGAAGGGATTGACTTATTAGTCGTTATTTTAGTCATTCCAGTCGCAGCCTCGTTAGTTGCTGGTTTTATTCAACCTGTTGTATTAGGTGTCCTAGAAGTTATTGGGGGCACGATTTTAAGTGCAGTAGATGGCAATCCATATGTGATGGGCGCAATTTTAGGTGCTATTATCCCGATTGTTGGTATGACACCGTTAAGTTCAATGGTTTTAACTGCCTTGATTGGTTTGACTGGTGTACCAATGGCTGTCGGTGCGTTGACTTGTTACGGCAGTTCCATTGTCAATGCGGCGCTATTTAAAAAGTTAAAACTAGGCACAGCTTCAACCCCGTTAGCTGTGGCAATTGAGCCATTAACACAAGTCGATATCATCAGCTCCAATCCAATTCCTATTTACGCAACGAATTTATTTTCAGGAATGGTTAGTGGTATTGTAGTGACTTTCTTTGGCTTAAAAGTACCTGTGACAGGAATGGCAACGCCGTGGGCTGGTTTACTTGTGACATTAGGTAACAATGCCATTCAAACGACTTTACTAGCAGTAGCGATTATCACAGTGGTCAGTCTGATGTTTGGATTTTTAGGTGCGCTGGTCTTTAAACGTTACAGAATTGAAGCGGTGGATAATACACCAGAATTTGAAGGAACGACGGAAGTAACCAGTGAAAAAGAAAAAGAAGCAGTAAAAACCAAAGGAGGAGTTACGTATGAACACAGCTATGGCCATCAATAAACCTAAAAAAGTGAACAAAGTAATGAACTACAAAAGTTGTTTTGACATTATCGGTCCTATTATGATTGGTCCTTCTAGTTCGCATACAGCTGGGGCCTTAGCAATTGGCTTAGCGGCAAGAAAGTTATTCGGCGGAACGCCAGAAAAAATTGTGATTAAATATTATGAATCTTTTGCAGACACGCATAAAGGACATGGGACTGACTTTGCAATTATTGGTGGAATTCTTGGACTAGCAGCAGATGATGCCAACGTAACACAATCCATTGAACTTGCGGAAGAACAAGGGATCGAGATTCAATTTTTAGAAATGAGTGAAGAAAGTCCAGTGAAGCATGCTAATACAGCATGTGTGACACTCAGTGATGCAACGCACGAAATTCATTTAACAGGAATTTCTGTAGGTGGCGGCACTATCGAGGTGAAATATATTGAATTAGATGGTTTCAATGTCCAACTACATGGTCCTTTACCTATTTTGTTAGTCATTAATCAAGACGAGCAGGCGATGCAAGCTTTTAAAGATACGTTACAAAAAAATAATATTCAAGTGAATGCGGTGTCTCGTTATGTGGAAGGGAATCAAATTTTATTCATCTTTGACTTAGATTCGGCACCAATTTCCTCGGTGAAAGAACAACTGTTTTCACTAGATGACACATCGAAAATAATCTTATTATGATAGGAGTTTGACATATGTACCTTTCGATTGAAGAATTTATCGATAAAGCTGAAAAAACAGGAAAAAAAATCTCTGATTTGATGATTGAGCAAGAAATGGAGCGTAGCCAAAAAAGCTATGAAGAAATTTGGACACAGATGGGTCAAAATTTGGATGTCATGGATGCTGCTGTCAAACGCTCGCAAGAAGGAGCAGGCGTTTTTTCTCCTACTGGGTTAACGGGCGGTGATGCGTCGCGTTTAAAAAAATACCGCGCAGCTGGCAAAACGTTATCAGGTGATTTAATGATGTCTGCAGTTCAAGCCGCACTAGGTACTAATGAAGTCAATGCAGCAATGGGCGTTGTTTGCGCAACGCCAACCGCTGGTGCAAGTGGCACCTTACCAGGGGTTTTAACAGCGATTAAAAACACCTTGAATTTAACGCGTGATCAACAAATTCGTTTCTTGTTTACCAGTTCTTTATTTGGAATGGTCACAGCCAACAATGCGATGATTGCTGGTGCTGTTGGTGGATGTCAAGCCGAGGTAGGCAGTGCTTCAGCGATGGCCGCCGCTGCAGCTGTTGAAGCGGCTGGCGGAACACCACGCCAATCTTCTGAAGCTTTTGCTATGGCTTTAGGGAATTTATTAGGTTTAGTTTGTGACCCAGTGGCTGGGTTAGTCGAAATTCCTTGTGTCAAACGAAATACAGTAGGTGCAGGCAATGCGTTAATCGCTGCAGATATGGCTTTAGCTGGAATTGTAAATAAAATACCAGCAGATGAAGTGGTGGAAGCCATGAATAAAGTTGGCCGTCAATTACCACGAGAATTGAGAGAAACGGGTTTAGGTGGCTTAGCTGGCACAGCGACTGGCCAACGAATGAAGAATGAAATTTTTGAAAAAGTAAAATTCACCATTGTTTAAAATTTAATCATGAAGAGGGAAATAAGATGCTGGATATGAAAAAAATTCGCCAAAATGTAGAAGTAGTGCAGAAAAAGTTAAAAACACGTGGTGTGGACGAGGAAGTTTTATTACGCTTTTTGGCTTTAGATGAAGAACGGAGAGCGTTACTTGTTAAAGTTGAAGAACTGAAAAAACACCGTAATCAGGTGTCAGGAGAAATTGCACAATTAAAGCGTGCACAAAAAGATGCTTCACAACAATTGCTAAATATGCAAGAAGTTAGCGAGCAAATTAAAGTTTTAGACCAAGAAGTTGTTCATTTGCAAGAACAATGCACAGCAATTGCAGAACGTCTGCCTAACTTACCTCATGAGAGCGTGCCTGTTGGCGCAGACGAAGCCGCCAACGTAGAAGTTCGGCGGTGGAGTACGTCGAAAACTTTTTCATTTGAACCGAAACCACATTGGGAAATCGGTGAAGCCTTAGGAATTTTAGATTTTGAAAGAGGCGCGAAAGTATCTGGTAGCCGTTTTCTTTATTACAAAGGCTTAGGGGCTCGTTTAGAACGAGCGGTCTATAATTTTATGTTAGATCAACATGTTAATGAACATGGGTATACCGAGGTGATTCCTCCTTATTTGGTCAATAGCAAAGCAATGTTTGGCACCGGTCAGTTTCCTAAGTTCAAAGAAGATGTCTTCCAAGTTGCAGAAAGTGATTTGACGCTGATCCCCACAGCGGAAGTCCCGTTAACTAACTACTATAATAACGAAATTTTAGAGGCGCAAGAGTTACCGATTTATTTTACTGCTTTAAGTCCTTCTTTTCGTTCGGAAGCGGGTAGCGCAGGCCGTGATACCCGAGGATTAATTCGTTTACACCAGTTCCATAAAGTAGAAATGGTTAAATTTAGTGATGCAGAACACTCCTATGAAGAATTAGAAAAAATGACCAACAATGCTGGAGACATTTTAGAAAAATTGGGCCTCCCTTATAGAGTGATTACTCTTTCGACAGGTGACATGGGCTTCTCGGCAGCGAAAACCTATGATTTAGAAGTTTGGATTCCGGCACAGAAAACGTATCGAGAAATTAGTTCTTGTTCAAACTGTGAAGACTTCCAAGCACGTCGGGCGTTGATTCGTTATCGTGATAAAACGGGTCAAGTTCAATATGCCCACACACTTAATGGGTCAGGACTTGCTGTTGGTCGAACAGTGGCGGCCATTTTGGAAAATTATCAAAATGAAGATGGCACCGTAACGATTCCAGAAGTTCTACGTCCTTATATGGGCGGTTTAACGAAAATAGATTAAAAAAGAAGGTTGATGTCACAACATCAACCTTCTTTTTTAATTCGTTAAATCCGTTAACCAATGCCCAATTTCTTGAAAAACTGTAGCTTTTTCCGTTTCTAATAAAATTTCATGACGCAATGTGGGAAATAGTCGTAACGTCACGTGCTGAAAACCTGCATGCTTTAATTGCTTTTGAATTTTCGCTGGCCCCTTGCTGAAATCACCAACTGGGTCTTCAGCGCCACTAATGATTAAAATAGGCAATTCTTTTGGGATCGATTGGTACCAATTCCTTTGGTTGGCTCGTTTAACAAGCGAAAAAAGGGTAGCAAAACCATTATTGGTAAATACGAAACCCATTAATGGATCATTTTCATAGTCAGCCACATTGGCTTGATTTTTAGAAAGCCAATTAAAGGAACCTGCTTCAGGAAATTTTTTGCTAAAAGAACCAAATGCCAGCTTATCAATGAACGGAGCTGTTTTTTTCGGCTGTTTCTCGGCCATTTTTTTAATAAAAGGCAATGCTGCGGTTAAAGGTAACGGACTTGTTCCAGTGCCCATGAAAATGACTCCTTGCATAGTCACAGGATAGTCTTGCAGATAGTTGCGCAAGGCGAAAGACCCCATGCTGTGACCCATCATAAAATAGGGCAATTGTGGATAGCGATTCACAGCCCATTGTTTCACTTGATGAATATCTGTAACGACATTTTCAGGCCCTTGTTCTCCAAAAAAACCATAGATCGGTGCGCTTGGTTGTACAGATTCGCCATGACCTAGATGATCATGACCAATTACGGCAAACCCTAATTGATTTAAAAAACGAGCAAATTCATCATAACGTTGGATATGCTCTGCCATGCCGTGAATCAATTGAACTACGGCTTTGGGTGAAGGACAGGGCCAATGACATACATTGAGCTGAGTTTGTTGATCGTTTGAAGTGAGTATGAATTGTTCAGTCATAAGAAACCCTTTCTTTGCTTTTTGATTATTATACAAAAAAAAGAAGGTGTTCAAAAGAAAAACTCATGAGAAAACGCCTCAGCTTTCACTGAGACGCCTTTTTTTATTTATCTTTAACAAAAATAGCAATGATGTCAAAAAATAGTCGATTTCACTAAGTGACGAATTATGGGTGGTACAAATACTGCTGGAAATAGTTGTTAACTTCAAGGGCATCTTCTTTATTTTTTGAAAGAATTAAGATGGTATCATCCCCAGCGATGCAGCCTAAGATATGAGGGTTGTGGATACGTATGCGATCAATTAAAACCCCAATGGCTTGCCCGTTGCCAGGTAAGACGGTTAAAAGATTTGTGAACTCTATTTGTGTTAAAGAAACACCAGTTTCAATAATAATGTCAACAAGACGTTCTTCATCTGTTTTATATTTTGGACGAAGGGCAGAATTATTCAAGATACGGTAATAGGCTTCTCCTTGACCATTGTCTACTTTGTTTAAATTCAGCTCACGAATGTCACGAGAAATAGTTGCTTGTGTGGTGTGAATATTTTCTTTCTCCAATAATGCTAGTAATTCACTTTGTGTATGGATTTCATTTTCTGTGACCAATCGCTTAATCATCGTTTGGCGTTTTAATCGGTTCATTACTTTCCTCCAGTTCAGTTAATCATGCAAAAAAACATCATTGCTGTTATTTAAAACGGTGCCAGTAATTCCCTAAAATCACTGTACAACGTTTTACTAAATTGTGCAAGTCTCACTTTTTTAAATGAGAAATATCCGACAAAATCAATGAGAACCTTTTAGCTAAACGACCCTTTTTCTATTCTAATTAGAGAGATTCTGCTAGTATTGCTTTGTAAATGTCTGGAGGAAGGGTGTTATTTGTGAATAAGCAAACACGCCAAAGTTTGATTAAAGAAATCATTCAAACAACCGTAATTCATAGTCAAAATGAGTTGTTAAGAGAATTAAAAAAGCGCGAGATAAATGTCGCACAAGCAACGATTTCACGGGATTTATGGGAATTAAAAGTCGTCAAAGCATTAGATGAGTCTGGCGAGATGCGGTTAACGATTTTTGAACAATTCACTTCTTTAGAAGAACGAAAAAAAGAACAGTTGATACAAGCAATTCGTGAGGTAGTGACCAAAGTTGAACGTGTCGCCTTTTTACTAGTGGTTCATACATTACCAGACAACGCAACATTGTTTTCAGCTGTACTTGATGAAGTGTCTTTGTGTGAAAAGAAATGTTCTGTCGCTGGCTTCGACACTGTTATTATTGTTTCATCATCCGAGGAAAAAGCACAAGAACTAGAGCAGTATTTTCAACAATTTATTCAGCCAACACCTTTGTCAAAAAGTAACGCATAAAAGGAAGTGAGCCAGAAGTCGTTTTGACTTCTGGCTCACTTCCTTTTACCTCTATAAGATTATAACTTTATGAAGTGTATGGAGAAATAATTTTTTTTTGAATAAATGCATTTTTTTTTATTTAATTATGCATTATTTTTTTAGAATATCTATGAAAGCGCATTCTTTTAGGCTGGAAATATGCATAAGAAAGAATACCGTTGTATATTTGGTATTTTGTTTGGCAAATGGCTCACGTCCTAGGTTAATCAGGTCTGTTATTCTGTGTTTGTAATTAAGTTGAGGAGGTTATTTCACATGAGTCATCCAATTAATGTATTTTCTGAAATCGGGAAATTGAAAACAGTGATGTTACATCGTCCAGGTAAGGAATTAGAAAATTTAATGCCAGATTATCTGGAGAGACTGTTGTTTGATGATATTCCGTTTTTAGAAAAAGCACAAGCAGAACATGATGCATTTGCAGAGTTGTTACGATCAAAAGATATCGAAGTGGTCTATTTAGAGGACTTAGCTGCTGAAGCGTTGATTAATGAAGAGGTCCGCCGACAATTTATTGACCAATTCTTAGAAGAAGCCAATATTCGCAGTGAATCAGCAAAAGAAAAAGTTAGAGAGTTAATGTTAGAAATTGACGACAACGAAGAACTGATTCAAAAAGCGATTGCAGGCATTCAAAAACAAGAATTACCTAAATATGAGCAAGAATTTTTAACAGATATGGTTGAAGCGGATTATCCATTCATTATTGATCCAATGCCTAACTTATACTTCACACGTGATAACTTTGCGACAATGGGCCACGGGATTTCTTTAAATCATATGTATTCAGTAACTCGACAACGGGAAACCATTTTTGGGCAATACATTTTTGATTATCATCCTCGTTTTGCTGGAAAAGAGGTTCCTAGAGTCTATGATCGTTCAGAATCAACCAGAATTGAAGGTGGCGATGAATTAATTCTTTCAAAAGAAGTAGTGGCCATTGGGATTTCTCAAAGAACGGATGCCGCGTCAATTGAAAAAATTGCGAGAAATATTTTTGAACAAAAATTAGGGTTCAAAAATATCTTGGCTTTTGATATCGGTGAACATCGTAAATTCATGCATTTAGATACCGTTTTTACCATGATTGACTATGATAAATTTACGATTCATCCAGAAATCGAAGGTGGTTTGGTTGTTTACTCGATCACTGAAAAAGCAGATGGAGACATCCAAATTACAAAAGAAAAAGATACATTAGATAACATTTTATGCAAATACTTGCATTTAGACAATGTTCAATTAATCCGTTGCGGCGCTGGAAATTTAACAGCAGCAGCCCGTGAACAATGGAACGACGGTTCAAATACATTAGCAATTGCCCCTGGGGAAGTTGTTGTTTACGATCGGAATACGATTACGAATAAAGCGCTAGAAGAAGCAGGCGTGAAATTGAATTACATTCCAGGAAGTGAACTAGTACGTGGCCGTGGTGGCCCTCGTTGTATGAGCATGCCACTTTACCGTGAAGATCTTTAAAAAACACCCAAAAATAGGAGGAATCATCATGAATTCAGTATTTCAAGGACGTAGTTTATTAGCAGAAAAAGATTTTACAAGAGCAGAATTAGAGTATTTGGTAGACTTCAGTATTCACTTAAAAGAATTGAAGAAAAAAGGGATTCCACATCACTATTTAGAAGGAAAAAATATCGCTCTTTTATTTGAAAAAACTTCGACACGGACACGTTCTGCATTTACTACAGCAGCGATTGATTTAGGGGCACATCCTGAGTATTTAGGCGCCAACGATATTCAATTAGGTAAAAAAGAATCTGTTGAAGATACAGCGATTGTTTTAGGTAGTATGTTTGACGGGATTGAGTTCCGTGGGTTTAGTCAAGAAGTAGTGGAAGATTTAGCGAAATATTCTGGTGTTCCTGTTTGGAATGGTTTAACGGATCAATGGCATCCAACACAAATGATTGCGGACTTTATGACAGTGAAAGAAAACTTTGGTCGTTTAGAAGGAATCACTTTAGTATATGTCGGCGATGGCCGTAACAACATGGCAAACAGCTTGTTAGTGACAGGTGCTATTTTAGGCGTAAATGTTCGCATTTGTGCACCAAAAGAATTGTTCCCTTCTGATGAAGTCGTTAATTATGCAAAAGAATTTGCGAAAGAATCTGGTGCAGAATTAATGATTACAGACGACGTTGCTAAAGGTGTTAAAGGAGCCAACGTGTTATATACAGACGTTTGGGTGTCCATGGGTGAAGAAGATAAATTTGAAGAACGTGTCAATCTGTTGAAACCTTATCAAATTAATATGGCTATGTTAGAAAAAACCGAAAACATGGATGGCGATTTAATCGTATTACACTGTTTACCAGCCTTTCATGATACGAAAACACAATACGGAGAAATGGTTGCTGAAAAATTTGGCATTACTGAAATGGAAATTACGGATGAAGTCTTCCGCAGTAAATATGGTCGTCAATTTGAAGAAGCAGAAAACAGAATGCATTCCATTAAAGCAATCATGGCAGCTACTTTAGGCAACTTATTCATTCCTCGTGTGTAGGAAGCAACTGAAAAAACATTGAAAAAAGAATAGTTGTTTCGCCCTTTAAGAGTTTCTTTTGAAGGGCGGCCTATTCTTTATTATGATAGGAAAGAAGGATTTGTAATGGGGAAAAAAATGGTCGTTGCACTAGGCGGAAATGCCATCCTTTCAAATGATGCTAGCGCACATGCACAACAGCAAGCATTAGTTCAAACATCTGCCTATTTAGTTCATTTAATTAAACAAGGGCATCGGTTGATTGTTTCACATGGCAATGGTCCACAAGTCGGAAATCTATTATTGCAACAACAAGCAGCTGATTCTGAAAAAAATCCAGCGATGCCGCTAGATACGTGTGTTGCTATGACACAAGGAAGTATCGGCTACTGGTTGTCCAATGCGCTTAATCAAGAATTAAACAAAGCAGGAATCAAGAAACAAGTGGCTACTGTTTTAACACAGGTGGTGGTGGATCCAGAAGATGAGGCATTCAAAAATCCAACAAAACCGATCGGTCCATTTTTAACAGAAGCTGAAGCCAAAGAAGCAATGCAAGCAGGTGCTATTTTTAAAGAAGATGCAGGACGTGGCTGGCGCAAAGTCGTTCCAAGTCCTAAGCCAATTGACATCCACGAGGCTGAGACTATTAATACCTTAATAAAAAATGATATAATTACCATTTCATGTGGTGGTGGTGGCATCCCTGTCGTAGGACAAGAATTAAAAGGTGTCGAAGCAGTAATCGATAAAGATTTTGCTTCTGAAAAACTGGCAGAATTAGTGGATGCGGATGCACTAGTTATTTTAACTGGCGTGGATTATGTGTGTATTAATTATGGCAAACCAGATGAAAAACAATTAACCAATGTCACTGTAGCAGAGTTGGAAGAATACAAACAAGCGGGTCATTTTGCACCAGGTAGTATGTTACCGAAAATTGAAGCCGCCATTCAGTTTGTAGAAAGCCAACCCAATAAACAAGCAATTATCACTTCTTTGGAAAACTTAGGAAGTATGAGCGGCGATGAAATCGTAGGAACGGTTGTGACAAAATAAAGTATAGTATTTAGGAGAATTAAGATGATGATAGAGAAAATAATCACTAAAAATAATCAAGATTTTCAATACTTTTCTGAATCAGAACTAACAGAATTGCGCAACGAGAGTTTCGTTCGCTCCTATAAAAAAGGCCAAGTCCTTTTTTATCCAGGTGATCCGAGAAATCATTTGATTTTATTGGTTTCAGGTGTCATTAAAATTGAAAAAAATGATCGCAGTGGTAATTTTTCCTATCTGCATTTTATGAAAAAGCAGGCTCTTTTTCCGAGAATCGGACTGTTTCAAGATGAGGTTCATTACGACTCCGCGATTGCCTATACGGATATTGAGGTTGTGTTTGTGCCAGTTAAACTGTTTGAGCGTTTTCTCCAAAATAATCCCCAGCAATTGATTCATTGGATTCAAGAACAATCGGTCCTTTTAAAAGAAAGCATGATCAAAATCCAAAAAGGAACAACCAATGATGCATGTGAACGGATTGTGACATCACTGGCGATGTTATTAAATGATTTAGGAGAACGAATTGACAACAGAGAACGCGTTGCAATTACTTGTCCAATTACCATTAATGACATTGCACGAATGAGTGGAACTACGCGGGAAACAGCAAGCAGTGTTATGAAAAAATTAGTCCAAATGAACCGTATTAGCTACAGTCATAAATTCTTAACTTTTCTAGATACGCCATTCTTTATTGATCGATTGAGTAATTAATCATAGAGAAGGGAGATACAGGAAAGTAGGTTCCTGTATAAAAGGATATGGCAGAAAAAAAGAAGAAAAACAAAAAACAGCTTTCGTCTTTTAGTATTTTATTTATTATTTTAATTGTTTTAGGTATCGTAACGGTCTTGCTAAATGGCCAGCCATTTACCCCAAGAGAAATTGATGGCAAAATGGTTGACCACGTGGTAGGGGCCAAATTATCGGATATTATCATGGCTCCATTCAATGGGTTTAAAGATGCCATTGAAATTAATATTTTTATTTTAGTACTCGGTGGCTTTTTAAATATTGTGACGCAAACTGGGGCTCTTGAAGCAGGGATTCAATCAGTCGTTAAAAAGTTAAAAGGGAACGAATTGAAAATCATTCCGATTTTAATGATTTTATTTTCTATTGGTGGTTCGACTTATGGAATGGCAGAAGAAACAATTCCTTTTTATGGTTTATTGAGTGCCACCATGGTCGCCGCTGGTTTTGATACGTTTGTCGCAGTGGGTACTGTGTTATTGGGTGCAGGATCAGGTGTTATCGGTTCAACGGTTAACCCTTTCTCCACAGGGGTAGCGATGGATGCGTTGCGAGGTATTGGCATTCAGCCGAATACAGGAATTATTTTAATTGTCGGTGCTATTTTGTGGGCGGCCTCTACTAGCTATTCTATTTTCATTGTGATGCGTTATGCGAAAAAAGTGAAGGCTGACAAAGGTTCAACAATTTTATCTTTACAAGAACAAGAGGATATGGAAAAAACGTATGGACAAGCAGCGTCGAAAGAAATGCCATTTACGAATCGTCATAAAAAAATCTTAATGGTATTCGCTTTCTGTTTTGTCATTATGATTGTTTCCTTAATTCCATGGAACGACTTTGGAGTGACGATTTTCAAAGGCTGGACGTCTGTTTTAACAGGCAACAGTTTCGGTGACTGGTACTTTGGCGACTTAGCGATGTGGTTCTTCCTTTTAGGTATCATTGCTGCCTTGATTGGTCGCTTTACTGAAAAAGAAACCATTGAAGCATTTATCGACGGTGCCAAAGATATGTTATCCGTTGTTTTAATCATTGTAGTTGCTCGCGGGGCATCTGTTTTGATGTCTAAAACGTATTTAGATTCATTTATCCTTGATAAAGCGGCAGGCTTATTACAAGGACTCTCCCCAGTCTTATTTGTCATCGGTGCCTTTGTTTTATACTTAGGTTTATCTTTCCTAATTCCTTCAACTTCTGGTTTAGCGTACGTTTCTATTCCTGTAATGGGTGCGTTAGCTAAAAACATTGGTTTAAGTCCAGAAGTGATGGTTATGATTTTTGCTTCAGGTTGTGGCTTGATTAATTTGATCACGCCAACATCTGGTGTCGTAATGGGTGGTTTGGAAATTTCCAAAGTTCAATATGCCACTTGGACAAAATTCATGGCCAAACCAATGATTGTCTTAGGCTTAATTAACCTAATTATCTTAATTGGCGCGATGTTACTCTTTAGCTAATCAAAAATTTTTTATGTTAGGGCTTCGGCTTTCGGAAAAAAGAAGAAGCAATGAAACAACAGCGACTACCTAAAAGTAGTCGCTGTTGTTTCATTTTGATAGTTGTTGAATTAACAATCTTGCGACAGCGCGGACAGAAAAAGGATTTTGCCCAGTGATTATACGGCCATCTTGATACGCAAATTCTTTATAGGGACGCTTTTTCGCAAAAGTAGCACCATGTTCTTTGGCAATTGTTTCGTTTAAGAAAGGAACAACTGCTTTTTTCATGGCTAAAATTTCTTCTGCAGTAGTGAAGCCAGTAATGGTTTTATCTGCAATCAAATAATTTCCTGACGCATCTTTGACATTTAAAAGGCCAGCAATTCCGTGACAAACAGAAGTTAGGTACTTGCCCTGTTCGTAAAGGCTACGAGTGATTGCTTGCAACTGAGGATTATCAGGAAAGTCCCACATAACGCCATGGCCTCCTGTAAAGTAAATTGCTGCGTATTCATCTGGCTCAATTTCTTCAAGAGAGAGGGAATGTGCTAGCGCTCGTTCTTGAAAATCAGCACTTTCATAAACTGCCATAATGGATGAATCTACATATTTCATACTCCGGGGATCCAAAGGGACATAGCCTCCTTGGGGACTAACATAGTCAACTGAAAATACTGCTTTGGTTACTTCTTCCACGAACTCCGTGGCTTCACCTAGCCAGAGGCCCGTTGGTTCTTCGGTGCCGTGATAACGGGAAACGTTTGTGAGGACCACGAGAATTTTTTTCATGCTTGCTTCCTCCCTGGCATAATCGACGTAATGTGGGTCAATAGTTGTTGGAGTTGCTCAATTTTGGTGGTATCGTGAGAAAGTGAGTAATAATTTTTAGTTCCTTCACTGCGACAATCAATTAATTTGGCTTGTTTCAAAATTTTTAAGTGGTGAGAAACAGCGGGACGTGAGAGTTGTGTCGCCTCTGTTAACTCAGTGACACGACGGCCAACACAGGCCTGGTCTTCTAACAGTGCAATAATAATTGCTTGGCGTTTTTCATCACCCAATGCGATTAAAAAATCACTAAGCGCAGTAAATTCTGTTTGAATTTCTTCTAATTCTTTCATATTCTTTCGCCCCTTTGGTTCGCATTTTTAAACGATTAAACCATTTTTCGTGTTTTTTGTCAATGAAATACGCTAAGGGCTGAAACTTGACGTGGATTCCATTTTTCGTTAAGATACTAATTGATTAAGGGTTTAAACTTTTAAACCAATAAAAGGGATAGAAAGAGAGGAAAGATTCAATGATGAAAGCCGCTTTAATTCATAAATACGGACAAAAAGAATTAGCAATCGAGGAGGTGCCCTTACCCACCATTCATGACAATGATGTTTTGGTCAAAATTATCGCTGCCAGTATCAACCCGATTGATTTAAAAACAAAAGATGGCAAAGTAAAGATGCTTTTAAATTATCAAATGCCACTGATTTTAGGCAGTGATTTTGCTGGGATTGTTGTCTCTGTTGGAAAAAATGTTCAAAATTTTAGGCTGGGCGATGCAGTTTACGGACGAGTACCCAAAAATCGCGTGGGAACTTTTGCTGAATATATTGCTGTGGATCAAGCGGCTGTAGCTATGAAGCCGAAAAATTTAACGTTTGAAGAAGCTGCGGCCATTCCGTTAGTCGGTTTGACAAGTTATCAAGCGCTACATGATATTATGAATGTACAGCCAGGCCAGAAAGTCCTGATTCAAGCAGGTTCAGGAGGGATTGGAACCATTGCGATTCAATTAGCAAAACTAGCGGGCGCTTACGTTGCCACCACAACGAGTAGTAAAAATAAAGAATGGGTTCAAGCGTTGGGAGCAGATGAAGTGATTGACTATCGGACACAAAATTTTGAAGAAGTTTTATCCGACTATGATTATGTGTTTGATACAATGGGGGGGACAATCTTAGAAAAAGCTTTCTCAGTGGTTAAACCTCAGGGAAAAGTTGTTACATTGTCAGGCATTCCCAACGAACGTTTTGCTAAAGAGTATGGCTTGCCGCTTTGGAAACAATGGGCCTTTAAAATAGCTACCCGCAAGATTCATCGATTGGAGCAAGACACAGATGTTAGTTATCATTTTTTGTTTATGCGTCCCGATGGCGAGCAATTAGCTTTACTCACTGAGTTCATTGAACAGGGGAAATTACAGCCGATAATTGACCGAGTCGTACCTTTTAGCCAAATTCAAGAAGCGGTGGATTATTCACTGACAGGACGAGCACAAGGGAAAATTGTTGTGAAAATCGCCGATGTTGATCACGACTAAGTAAAGGAGACTTGCAAGAAAAATAGGCCTGTTTTTCTTGCAAGTCTCAAAATTTACATTTAAACGCCGCCTAACGAAAGTGATTTTAGGCGGGAAAAGATTTTTATAGAAAATCCTCATTTTTCCAGTTTCTATTTTGCAAATTCGTTATTTTTTGTTATTCTATTGATGGTTGTGTATGCGCTTTCTTTTTTGGCGGATACACAAAAATGAACGGAGTGCAGAAAGGAATGGTGTTCAAAGTGGGGAACAATTTATCGACAAGAAAAGGAGAAAACAGAGAAACAATTGTCAGTTGGCTGGGTCTTTCGTTATTGGTTGGCTTGGCGTTTATCTTATTTAGTCTGTTTCATCAACCAATGATCAGCCAAGCCAATGAGCCGACCCAAGAGAAACATTTTATGGTTTATTATCGGGCTTGGCGTGACAAAACGATGCAAGGAGTTAATACAACATTGCCAGATGGAAATTGGCTAACGATGCACGATATTCCTTATGGTATTGACATTGTGAATGTCTTTAGTTATGTGCCAAAAGGACAAGAAGCACTTGCACAGCCATTTTATGATACGTTAAAAAATGAGTATGCGCCAGCACTGCATGCACGAGGTGTTCGTTTAGTTCGTGGGATTGATTACAGCGAGCTATTAAAAGTTCCTTACGCAGGAACAACGCCTACAGAAGCAGAATTTGATGCTTATGCGAAAGAGTTGTTAACCAAATTTGTCGATGATTTAGGAATTGATGGGTTAGATATTGACATGGAAACTCGTCCAAGTGAAAAAGATATTGTTCTATCTAATGGTGTCATTCGTGCATTATCAAAATACATTGGACCGAAGTCGGGAACGGATCGTCCATTTTTGTATGATACCAATGCAGAATATTTACCACCTTTACAAGATGTCAGTGACTGTTTCGATTTTCTCGCGTATCAACAGTATGGCAGCGATGACCAACGCACGCAACGAGCATTAAATAATTTAAGTCCGGTTCTCAATGGGGAACGATTTGTTCCAGGATTAACTTTCCCAGAAGAGCAAGATCGCAACCGCTGGTATGACACAAAAGAGCCGTATATGGAAAGTAACATGTATAAAGTAGCTCGTTATTCTTATGAAAATAATTTAGGGGGCATGTTCCTCTATGCCTTAGATCGCGATGGTCGCACCTATAATGAAGACGATTTAAATCAGATAAAACCTTCTAATTTACTTTGGACAAAAACGGCCATTGCAGAGAGTAAAGGCGTTTCTCTTGCAGAGATGAAAGCGGCTGCGCAACACTATTTAAAACGAATTAGCTACGCCAACACAGACCTTGAAGCACAAAATAAAGCCGCAGAAGCAGTGACACAAGCAACGACGCTTTATGATGTGAATAAAGCTATTTTAGGTGGCGATTATGGCCAAGGGATTTCAAATACCTATGATGCTGAATTAGAAAAAGGCCTGTTAGCCATTGACTTAACCACTTTATATCGTGCGTTGGATCAAGCAGTTACAGCCATTGAAAAGGCAGAAAGCTATACACCAGAAACGATTCAAGCACTACAAACAACAAAAGAGACAGTCGCAACAGAACTTGCGGGAAAAACGTATACAGCCGCGCAAGTGACTACTTGGCAAACGGAGGTCCAAACAGTTTTGGATAATTTAAAAGAGAAACAAACACAACCTTTAAAAAGTGTCTTCTCCATTGATGCGGGAAGAAAATATTTTTCCGTGGAACAACTGGAAGAATTAGTGGCCAAAGCCAGTCAAAATGGGTACACAGATGTCCAATTAATTTTAGGAAATGATGGCTTACGGTTTATCTTGGATGATATGTCGGTCAATGTGAATGGTAAAAAATACAACCACAACCGGGTTTCAAAAGCAATCCAACGAGGCAACAACGCGTATTACAATGATCCTAATGGCAACGCGTTAACACAAAAAGAAATGGATCGGTTGTTGGCTTTTGCGAAAGCGCGCAACATCAACATCATTCCCGTGATTAACAGTCCAGGACATATGGATGCGTTGTTAGTGGCCATGGAAAAACTAGCGATTAAAAATCCCGCTTTTGATGGCTCAAAACGAACAGTAGATTTAGGGAACCAAAAGGCAGTGAATTTCACAAAGGCAATTATCAGTAAGTACGTGGCTTATTTTTCCGCGCATAGTGAAATTTTCAATTTTGGTGGCGATGAGTATGCAAATGATGTCGATACAGGCGGTTGGGCAAAACTGCAATCTTCTGGGCGCTACAAGGATTTTGTCGCTTATGCGAATGATTTAGCTAAAATAATTAAAGATGCGGGCATGCAGCCAATGAGCTTCAATGATGGCATTTATTACAACAGCGACGATTCTTTCGGTACATTTGACCCAGAGATTATTATTTCTTATTGGACAGCCGGTTGGAGTGGGTATGACGTAGCCAAACCTGAGTACTTTGTTCAAAAAGGACACAAAATTTTTAATACCAATGATGCGTGGTATTGGGTAGCTGGCAATGTTGATTCTGGCATTTATCAATATGACGATGCTTTAGCAAATATGTCGAAAAAAGCATTTACAGATGTGCCAGCAGGTAGCCCAAATCTTCCAATTATTGGAAGTATTCAATGTGTTTGGTATGATGACCCTAGTCGTGACTATGATTTTGAACGAATTTATACGCTAATGGATACGTTCTCGGAAAATTATCGTGAGTATATGGTGGTTAAATAAAACTAGTTAAAGCTAACGAGTTATCTATAAAGACTGATCCTGGGACAAAAATCACTTTGGATTTTTGTCCCAGGATCAAAACCTGATAAACGGCGGGAACAGAACCAACTCCTTCGGAAATAAGCCGAAATTCTCCAAAAATTAAAGAGCAATTTTCGGAAATTTCTTCTTATTTCTCGGAGCTAAACGGTTCTTTCCCGACCTCAGCCTTCTTTAACGGAAGAAGATTTGTTTGAGGGCCAACAATCAATTTAGGAATGCCTTATTGAAATGTTCCTGTTCTTATTGTAGACTGAAAGAAGTGGTGGTGGAAAGCTATCACCATTAATAGAAAAGCAGGAAAATAAAAAGGATCTTGTTGGAAGTTTAATGTTTGAAAATGTAAGCGGAATCATTTTTGTTGGAATGCTAAAAAAGGGAGTAGAGTTATGAGTAATGAAAATATCGTCTTAGCAAGAAATACAGAGCGTGCACCAAAGCATCCTCTCACAACCCAAACAGTCGCATTTTCCCACTATAATCATTTGTCGGCACAGTTACCTATTGAGCCAACCTCTGGACAATTGGTAGAAGGTGACATTCGGGCCCAAGCGACACAATGTTTGAAAAATATCCAAGCGGTTGTTGAAAGTATCAACCATGTGATGAGTGACATTGTCAGAATGACCATTTTTGTCAAAGACATGCGGGATGTTGCCGCAGTTGAGGAGGTCTATGCGGCCTTTTTTACCCATTATTATCCAGCTAAAACAGTGATCGCCGTCGCAGATTTGCCGTTAGGCGCTTCTGTTCAAATGGAGGCACTTGTTTCAAATGGGGAAGGAACTATCCCTAATGCACCTCAAGCCGGGGATTTAATTAAATTAACAAATCAGACTGTTCAGGCACCAATTGATGCTCTAGCCAGTCAAACGGTCGCGTTTTCTCACTATAACAATCTGTCTGCACAATTGCCTATAGATCCTCAAACGGGCAGAGTTGTGGCTGGCTGTGTTAAAACGCAAACAAAACAATGTTTGAAGAACATAAAAGCCATTTTAACCAGTATTGATGTGCCTTTTGATGATATTGTGAAGGTCAATATTTATTTAAAAGATTTATCTAAGCTAGAAGCTGTCAATCAAGTATATGCCGCTTTTTTCCCAGATTCAGGAATTGCGCGTACGGTCAATTACATGCCAGCACGAACAGTGATTGCTGTTGCTGATTTACCAATGGGCGCGGCGGTGCAAGTAGAAGCGGTGGTTTCTCATGGGGATGGTACGCCACCACAAGCGATTGAAGATCGACATGGATTAATTATTGAAGCAAATAATACAGATCACGCACCGAAGTGTCCATTTTCGACACAAACTGTTGCTTTTTCTCATTACAACCATCTATCAGCTCAGCTACCATTAGACCCTAAAACAAATGCGTTAGTCGCTGGCGAAATCAAGGAACAAACGACGCAATGTTTAGAAAACATCAAAGCGATTATTGAAAGTGTGGATCATAGCTTAGCTGATCTGGTGAAAGTGAACATTTTTGTGAAAGAGATTGAAGAGCTGGCGGCAGTAGATGACGTCTACCAAACGTACTTCCCTGAAGGCACGCCTGCCAGAAGAGTGATTGGTGTGACGGATTTACCAAAAGGTGCCCAGATTCAAATCGAAGCGATTGCTGGGAACGCAGAAGGTACGCCACCAATTGGCTAAACAGTAAAATAAACAAACGTCAGCTGGCTTCTGAAGCCAGCTGACGTTTTTAGTATTTAGATAAATCAGTAAAGTAAGCTAGTTGCCATTTTTGTGTTTTTTTGGCGGTTTGATTAAGATTTTGGCACCAAGAAGGATAAAAACGGGCCGCCAATTTGCCTTTTTGTTGGTGCGTTTTGAGAATTTTTTGTTGGATTAAACATTCTTTCGGCAGAAGAAAGAGACCTTGCTTTTCTTGATCAGCAATGACAATTGCTAACATTTCAGGGGCTTCCGTAGCATCAAAGGCTTCGTTCTGATTTTGTTGATTTTTTTCCCAGAAGGCTACAAAATAGCCTTCTTTTTTCGGCGTTTTTTTGGCTAAGCGACTGCGGATAAGTTGTTGCGATTCATTAACTTGACATAAAAAGCCTTCATATTCGGCATTTTGTTTTTCTTCGGAAAGCAGGGTGATCGCGCCCACTGCTTTTTCAAGTATTGGCAATGAATTCATAGGGAATGTCCTTTCTTTTCGTTTAATGTCGGTAAGAGTTCTTGGATAATGGTTAATCCTTTCGCCAATACCTCAAGCTGATTGGAGGCCAAGGAAATTCGTAAAAAAGCATCTGGCTGATTTTGCACAGTAAAGCGGCTCGAGTGAAAAAGACGTACCCCATTTTGGAGAAATTCTTGTTCAATTTGCGGCGCCGTTTTTTCGGTAGAAAGGGGAATAGTTCGGTAGTACGGCAAAGGATTGCTAGGTCTAGCTAACCCAAAAATGGTATCAAATAAGTCATTGGCTTGTTTTGTTAAAGCCAATTTTTCTATCACTAATTCTTCTGCAACTGGTGAGCGTAAGACTTGGGTGACAATTTCAGCATCAAAGCCAGAAGTTTTAACGTTAATGTTAAAAATCGCACGCTCTATTTCTTGGCGAAGAAGCGGAGGGAAAACAAGGTACGCAATGCGTAAGCCTGTACAGACAAACTTTGTCATCCCCGCTAAGTAAATCGTTTGTTGAGGTAAGAGTTCTTGAAACGTTGGTAAAACTGCTTGCTGTGCATAAGTTGTTAAAAAAGAATGAATGTCATCTTCAATTACCCATAAGTGTTCTTGCTGAATGATTTCAGCTAAAGTCATTCGGCGGGCGCTAGACATTTGGAAACCAATCGGGTTATTACATGCGGGCATTAAGAAAATACCGTGTATTTTTTTCTTTTTGCATTCTTGCAGTAAATGCTCTGGGTCCATCCCCTCGGAATCATAGCCAATCGGGACGATTTCTAAATGATAAAGCTGGGCGAGTTCAATAAAATTTGAATACGTGTATCGATCTACGGCAATCCGCTGACCTGGAGAAAAAGCGGCGGCTAACGTCACGGCCAGCCCATTCTGGACACCAGATACAATGGCAACTTCTTCGGCATTGGTCCGAACGCCTTGTGTCTGAAGCCATTCGGCAGCGGTTGCTCGTTGAAAGTGCGTACCTAAAGGATCGCGATAATTTAGCAAACTGTTAAGGGCCGCATTTTTACTAACGGATTCAATAAAAGGTAAAATCCGCTGATTACACATATCAAAGGAACTAACCAGCCCTAAATCAATTAGATGGTCCGCTACTTGGTTGGTAGAGATTGTAATTGAGTGAAACGCGTTGGGAGAAACGAAGGTGCCGCTACCGATGTTGGTATAAAGTAAGCCTTTTTCCATAGCGTGTTTATAAGCTTGACCAATCGTCGTGAAATTCAGATCCAAGTAATCAGCTAATTCTCTTTGCGAAGGCAATTTCACATTTTTTTGAAGCGCACCAGATAAGATATCCGCTTCTAATTGTTGAACCAATGATTGGTAATAAGGTCTTGTTAAACGTTCTTTAACAGGGCGCCATGACAACGCATAGTTCTCATAGGAATTAATCGGCATGAGGGGAACTACCTTTCTATAAAATTGTATTCCATACAATTATAACATTGAGTGTATTGTTTGTCTGGTTTATGATAGCGCAAAGGGAGGAATTCAGATGGACATTATTTCTTATGAGAGGGTTATTCAACAATTGTCGTTTTCCGAAGCAATTCAAGTGATGAAACGTTGCTTTGCAGAGTTGCAAAAAGGAAAAATTTCGCAAAGTGAGCGCCATGTAGAGGTTTTACCAGATGGGGAAAATCAGAATCTTTTTGCATTAATGCCTGCTTACTTAGGAAAAAATCGCTTTTTTGGGGCAAAAATCATTACAGCTTTTCCAGAAAATCCACAAAAAAATTTGGCCTCGCATCTTGGTCAAATTTTATTGTTTGATAGTTCTACTGGAAGACCAGTCGCGATGATGGACGCCAATGCGATTACGTGGCTTCGCACAGCAGCTGTTTCTGCTTTGGCAACCGATTATTTAGCAGCTCCAAAGGCAAAAAGTATCGCTTTGATTGGTGCAGGTCAACAAGCTTCATCTCATCTCGCAGCGCTACAAAGCGTTCGGGCGATTGAAAAGGTTTTTATATATGACCGAACAGCAGAACGTGCACGAAAATTAATCGCTAAGCAACAGCACAATTACCCCGCATGTACCTTTATTGGTTGTTCTTCTGTCCAAGAAGCCGTCCAGGAAGCAGAAATTATCTGTACACTAACTTCCAGTCAGGACGCATTTTTAGAAGAAAAAGACGTTTTGCCGAATGCCCATATTAATGCAATTGGTACATTCACGCCGACTTCCAGAGAATTAACAAGCGACCTTGTTAAAAACAGTCAAGTGTTTGTAGATGAGTACGCGGCTGCATTAAAAGAAAGCGGGGATCTTTTAATTCCGATTTCAGAAGGTGCCTTTTCAGCTGAAAAAATTGTAGGTTCTCTCGGCGAATTAGTGACTGGCAAAGTTAAACTAAAGGCGGAGCAGAAAGGCCGTACGATTTTTGATGCGGTTGGCTTAGCAGTTGAGGATTTGTGTTGCGCGGAATACATTTATCAAAAAATACAAGGAGAGAATTAAAATGAGTTATCACTATTATATTGTCGATGCTTTTGCGGAGGAAGTTTTTAAAGGCAATCCCGCCGCTGTTTATGTTTTGGAAAAGTGGTTGCCAGAAGCGGTGATGCAAAACATTGCGATTGAAAATAATTTGTCAGAGACTGCTTTTACGGTCAAGGAGGGACAAAGTTACGCCCTACGCTGGTTTACGCCGGAACGAGAAATCGATCTCTGTGGACATGCTACATTAGCGACGGCTTTTGTGTTATTTAACTATTATTCCGTTGCGGAAGAAACGCTTCATTTTACTAGTCAAAGTGGACCGCTCGCAGTGACCAAAAAAGAGGAATACTATTATCTAGATTTTCCTTATATCCTACCGGAAAGGATTCCAATTTTGCCAGAGTATGAAGCCGCTTTAGGCACGAAAATTTATGAAGCTTATTTGGGTCGCGATTTATTTTTTGTCTTAAAAGACGAAGAGACAGTGGCAAAAATCACACCAGATTTTTCTGCATTAAAAGCATTGGATTTAGGAGTAGGAGTCATTGTAACGGCATCAGGAGACTCGGTGGATTTTGTTTCACGAACTTTTTTCCCGAAACTAAGAATTAACGAAGATCCAGTTTGTGGTTCTGCGCACGCCAATTTAATTCCTTATTGGGGAAAACGGCTCAATCAAATGACCCTTTCGGCCTATCAAGTGTCCCCAAGAGGCGGATTTTTAACTTGTGAAGTGAAAGAAGATCGAGTCATTATTGGTGGTACTGCTAAACTATTTGCAAAAGGGGAAGCGTACTTACCTGTATAAAAAGTACACCGACCGCTAGCAATTCGTCGTTAGCGGTCGGTGTACTTTTTAAATAGAATAGTTGCGAGAAACAAAGGGCACTTCTTCACCATTTTCGAGCTGATTTAGATACAAAGCTAACATGAAAAAGTAACCTGAGAGTAAGTTGACTACATCATACAGCTGCGGATCAATTTTTTTACCACCATAGTCCATGCGATAAAGTAAACGAACAATATCTTTGGCTTTGGCTCTTAAAATGTGTGCATAAGAGGAACAGATTGTGCCCATCGGTAAAACAAAAGGACGATTTTCTTCGTATGTCAGTTCATTCATAGTATTGACACGTTCCAAAAGCCAGGCTATTTCTTCCTCTGTGACTGTTAATTTTGTTCGGGTCGTTGGATTGACATGGTAGATTAACTCGCAAATTTTGGCTAGTTCTTCTGTTAGTGCAGGCTGTTCAGGGACGTCTAATTGTTGCACATATCCTCGTAGAAGACCTGTCATCGAGGCCAATTCATCAGTCATTAATTCAAAATCACATCGTAAATCTTCTGGTTTAGAAGATAGATACGGGTACGCTTCATACGGACTGCGGTACATTTTTTCCATTCAATTTCCCTACTTTCTAAAAATAAAAAGCCCTCAAAAAGAATGCACGAAAGCCAATCTTTTTGAGCGCCGTTGCTCGACTGTTCACAGTACACCATTGTACTTGCTAAGGTAATCATAGCCAAGAGTGAAGGGAGAGTCAAGGGGGAATCAAGGTTGGAGAAAGAAAATGAAGCTAAGAATTACCAGAAGTAAACCAAGCAATAAACTGACAAGACCAGAAAGTTGACCTAATCGTTGTTGGGTAGAAGAAGGCTGGTCGGTAACTGTGAGCAAACTTGAGAAAAAGTTCATTTTTTTCACGAGTATTAAATACGCAACAATAAGCAAAAGAATACCCGAAAAAAGGTACGAAAGGGGCTCAGAAATAAATTTTTGGGCACGAAGTAAAAAAATTCCTATGAAGAGGACAACAAAACCATACTTAAGAAAAGTTTTTTTTGACATGTTGAAATCGCTTCTTTTTAATTGATGAATTTTATTAATAGCCACTATTCTTATGATTAAATTATAGGACTTTGAGGGCGGTGGAGCAAAGTGTGATAACACAAAAGAAAACCCGCTAGAAACACCTATAAAATAGGTTTTCTAGCGGGTTGATTGTTATTCCCACTCCACAGTTGCAGGTGGTTTTGAAGTAATATCGTACACGATACGGTTTACATGTGCAACTTCGTTCACGATGCGCACAGAGATTTTTTGTAAAACATCCCAAGGGATACGGGCAAAGTCAGCGGTCATGCCGTCGATAGAAGTCACAGCACGGATACCGACTGTGTAATCGTAGGTACGGCCATCGCCCATAACGCCTACTGAGCGGATGCCAGGTAAGACAGTAAAGTACTGCCAAATGTCACGATCTAAGCCAGCTGCTGCGATTTCTTCACGTAGGATAGCATCTGAATCACGAACGATTTGTAATTTATCTTCTGTAATTTCACCAAGCACACGAATACCTAATCCTGGTCCTGGGAATGGTTGGCGCCAAACGATTGCATCAGGCATGCCAAGTTCAGTTCCTAAGGCACGAACTTCGTCTTTGAATAATGTATTTAAAGGTTCAATTAATTCAAATTGCATGTCTTCAGGAAGACCACCAACGTTGTGATGTGATTTAATTGTTTGCGCAGTTTCTGTACCAGATTCGATGACGTCTGTGTAAAGAGTTCCTTGTGCTAGGAATGAAACGCCTTCTTCCCCAGCAAGTTTAGTTGCTTCGTCATCAAAAACATACACAAATTCGTTACCGATGATTTTACGTTTTTGTTCAGGGTCAGAAACGCCTGCTAATTTGCTTAAGAAGCGTTCTTTTGCATCTACTTTAATAATGTTTAAGCCAAATTTACCGCCTAAACTTTCCATTACTTGTTCTGCTTCACCTTTACGTAATAATCCATGGTCAACGAAGATACAAGTTAATTGGTCGCCAATGGCTTTTTGTAAAAGCACGCCGACAACACTTGAGTCAACGCCACCTGATAAACCAAGTAAGACTTTTTTATCGCCTACTTGTTCACGGATTTTAGCGACTTCCATATCGATGAAGTTTTCCATGCTCCAGTCACCAGTACAGCCACAAACATCAAAAGCAAAGTGACGTAATAAGTCGTTACCATATTCTGAATGCCGAACTTCTGGGTGAAATTGTACGCCGTAGAATTTGCGGTTGGCATCTTCGATAGAAGCGATTGGACAATCGTTGCTTGTCCCAACTTTTTCGAATCCAGGAGCGATTTCTGTTACTAAATCACCGTGGCTCATCCAAACGGTTTGTTTCGCAGGTGTTCCTTGGAATAATGTCGCATCACCAAGGATTTCTAATTCTGCTTTTCCGTATTCACGGTTTGCGGCAGGTTCTACTTTTCCGCCTAAGTTATGAGTCATTAATTGCATACCGTAGCAGATGCCAAGAATGGGAATTCCTAACTCATAAATTTCTGGATCAATGCTAAAAGCATCTTTGTCATACACGCTGTTTGGTCCACCTGAGAAGATGATTCCTTTAGGCGCGATTTTGCGAATTTCTTCTGCCGTAGTTCGGTGGCTTAATAACTCAGAGAATACGCCAAATTCACGAATACGACGAGTAATCAATTGGTTAAACTGACTACCAAAGTCTAAAACAATAATTTTTTCGACAGATGTCAAATCGGCAACGTTAGTCACGTCTATTACCCCTTATCCATTTAAATTTATCTAAAGAAAAGGCGGTTAAAAAGTGGTCAGCACCAAGAATTAAGAAAGGATTTTCAAAAATTGTTTTACGATTTTTAGAAAATTTTGGCTTAATTCCGCAGGGGCTACTTTTAAACAGCCGAGAATCAGGCGGTTAAAAAGTGGTTCACTTTTGTTCCGTACTCTTCTTTGTCTAGCTATACTTATTAAAACATTTTACTCCTTGAAAGTCATGCATTCTGCTGAAAATTTTCAAGGATATTTCTACAAAAGATACAGGATATTTCTTAGCTCGTCAACCCTTAATATTTACGTAGATAGATTTGGTCAATCAAATGATTTTCCGTTTTATGCAAAATAATGTCCGCACGTCCGCGCGTTGGCAAGATATATTCCTCCAAGTTCGGCAAGTTCACGGTTTTCCAAACATTCCGTGCCATGGCGAAAGCATCTTCTCGTTTGCCAATTGCATATTGGTAATAATAATTATTAGGATCTAAGAAAGCCGTATCTAATAAGGCCCCAAAACGTTCTAGGTACCATTTTTCAATTAAGGCTGGATCGGCATCTACAAAAATAGAAAAATCAAAAAAATCACTCACATAAATTTGTTGATTGGCGGGTAACTGTAAGGTGTTAATGCCTTCAACAATCAAAATATCTGGTTGTTGAATCAACTCATATTCGCCTTCGATAACATCGTAGACACTGTGAGAATAGACGGGTGCTTTAATTTCGTCTTTGCCGCTTTTGACTTCGTTTAAGAAATTAATTAGCTTCTCCATGTCATAACTTTCAGGAAACCCTTTTCGGTCCATAATTCCCTGTTCTTCTAACACTTTATTGGGATACAAAAATCCATCCGTTGTAATGAGTTGAACGTTTCTTCGTTTAAACGTTCGGGCCAGAATTCTTTGCAAAAGACGAGCGGTGGTGCTTTTACCAACGGCGACACTGCCGGCAATTCCAATGATGAATGGTGGTACAGAGACATATTCATGTAGGAATAATCCTTTGCTAAGTGTTAGCGATTCAAATTCTTTCATGTACAAATGAATAAGATGCGTTAAGGGTACATAAATTTCTTGTACATCTTTTAGTGAAATTTGGTCGTTCACACTTTTAATGTTATCCAATTCTGCTTCGGTTAACGGTGCTTTGCCGTCATGATAAAACCCATGCCATTCTTCTCTGGAAATTGGGTAGTAATTCATTTTATCGTCCATTGTTCCTCCACCAAACCCTGTTCAATCTTTGTACATTTTACCATAATTTCACAAGGGAAACACAGGATTTTACAAAAGAATTCCCTTCTTCGCCAATTTATGATGAAAATGGTATCATGAAAAGAGAAAACTGTTAGAAAAGAGGGGAAAAGCCATGAGAAAAATTGTATTATTTGGTGATAGCATTACTGCTGGTTATTTAGAGGAAGCCGTCTCACCTGTTCTTGTTGACTTAGTGAAACGGGATATTGCTGCGATGGGTCTAGAAGAAGTGGCCGTTATTAATGCTGGAATGCCTGGCGATACAACAGAGGATGGTTTAAAACGATTAAATAAAGAAGTACTAATTGAGAAACCTGATGAGGTGGTGATTTTCTTTGGCGCCAATGATGCGTCACTGGATCGAAATATAACAGTAGCCACGTTTAGAGAAAACCTTGAAACAATGATTCACGAAATTGGTTCAGAAAAGGTGATTTTAATTACACCACCATATGCGGATAGTGGCAGACGTCCAGAACGTCCACAAACGCGTATCAAGGAATTGGTCAAGGTTGCACAAGAAGTCGGAGCGGCACATAACTTGCCAGTTATTGATTTGTATAAAGCGATGACTGTTTATCCTGGAACGGATGAATTTTTACAAGCGGATGGTTTGCATTTTTCACAAGTGGGCTATGAATTATTAGGTGCCTTGATTGTTCGAGAAATAAAAGGTAGACTAAAACCAAAACAAGCATAGATAGGAAGAACAAAATGGCGAATCATTATTATACAGAAAATCCAGAATTAGCACATGATTTAGAAAGCTGGTCTTTTCCATTACGTGGTCGGACCTTTCAGTTTACGACCGATAGCGGGGTCTTCTCAAGAGGAACAGTGGATTATGGTTCTCGTGTGTTGATTGATGCCTTTGAATGGGAAAATTTACCAGCAGGCCGTTTGTTAGATGTTGGTTGTGGCTATGGACCAATTGGGTTGTCCTTAGCAGCGGCGACTGGTCGACTGGTGGAAATGGTGGATGTCAACCAACGGGCAGTTGGGCTAGCTCAAATGAACGCCCAACGCAACCAAATTACTACTGTGGATATCCATTCTTCCAATGTGTATGAAACCTTAAACGAAACGACCTACGCGGCGATTGTTAGCAATCCGCCCATTCGTGCAGGCAAAAAAGTTGTCCATGGCATTTTAACAGGGGCTTTTCCGTTGTTGAAAGTTGGTGGCACACTAACGGTGGTTATTCAAAAGAAACAAGGTGCACCTAGTGCAGAAAAGAAAATGGCTGAAGTATTTGGCAATGTTGAAATTGTGACAAAAGACAAAGGCTATTATATTTTACGAAGTGTTAAAGAAGCAGAGTAAAAAAGAACCGCCACTTTAGTGGAGGTTCTTTTTTAGAATAGATATGCTTGATCAATTTTTTGGTTCAACAGTTTTTTTTCGTCTGGCGATAAAAAAGCACCTGCAAGCGCATTTTTAGTGAGTTGCTTCATTTCGTCATAACTTAATTGATACCAAGTGGCCAATTTCATGAATTCTTTCGTTAACGTAGTATCTGAAACAGTGCGATTATCGGTATTGATGCAGACGGCTAAGCCAGCCTCTATAAATTGTTGAAAAGGGTATTCAGCCAATGTTTTGACGGTGCCTGTTTGGAAGTTGCTAGTTGGACACATTTCTAAAAGAACCTTTTTTTCTTTTAAGAGCCCCAAATATTCGGGTGTATCTTTCAAAGCAATACCGTGCCCAATCCGAGTGGCACCTAAAGTGACAGCATCAGCGACATTTTTGCCACAGCCGCATTCCCCAGCGTGGAGTGTTAATGGAATTGACAATTGGTTGGCTAAAGCTAATACGTCTTCAAATGTGTATGGAGGGAAATCGACTTCATTGCCAGCTAAATCAAAGCCGACAACGCCTGTCTCTCTGAAATCATGCGCTAAGTGAACGATTTTTTCTATGGCTTGTTGTTGGTCATGCCGCATGCCGCATAACAGTGCATTGCTTTTTACACCAAAATCTTCTTCGCCTTGTTTTAAGCCAGTTAAAACAGCGGTCACGATTTCAGGTAACCGTAAGCCTTTTTCTGTATGTTGCGAAGGCGCAAAACGCACCTCTATGTAAGCCACGCCATCTTCGGCAGCTTGGCTAATCACGTCATACGCCGCTGCTTGCAAAGCTTCGGCCGTTTGTAGACAGGTTAGCACAAAGTCAAACCGAGTTAAATAATCATTCAAATCGGTGCATTTTTCAGGGGCAACCACTAACTCTTTCAAGGCTTGTTCGTCTTGGGGTAATGGAATGTTTTGTTTTTCAGCAATGGTGCGTAAAGTTGTTGGTCGAATCGACCCATCTAAGTGACAGTGCAGCTCGATTTTTGGTAATTGACGGACACGGGATTCTTCCATGAAAAAAATAGCCTCCATTTTCTTTTGTTTTTTAATCTTTTTAGTCTATTTCTTTTGTCTTTTTTTTGTTAAAATGTAAAAGATTCGATAAGTATTTTGAAGACTGTAACACGTCTACAAATGTCTGTCAATGCAAAAGGAGACGTTGGGAGGGGCGCGATGAAACTAACGATTAAAGAAATTGCTGATATGGCTGGTGTTTCTGTCACAACCGTCTCACAAATTCTGAATAATAAAGGGAGTCGTTTCAGTGAAAAAACCCGCAACAAGGTGTTGGCGGTAGTCGCTGAAAATCATTACAAACCAGATTATTTTGCTTCGAATGTAATCAACCGTCATTCCAAAACCATTGGTATGATTGTGCCAGATGTGACGGATTTCTTTTTCTCAAAAGTGATTGAAGGTGTGGAAACATATTTAAATTCGTTAGGCTACATGATTTTGTTATGCAATTCAAAGCATGATTCCGAGCAAGCGATGCAATATGTTAGCGAGTTGATTCATCGGTCGGTGGATGGCATTATTTTTGCCACGCCGAATGTTTTGCCAGAAAATCATATTTTAAAAGACCGACGAGAACATCCGATTCCTGTCATTCTTGTCGATCGTGGGATTAATCCACGAGATAGTGGACGATTAATCGTTAAAGAGTACGAAGGTGCTTATCAAGCGGTCCATCATTTGATTCAACAAGGGCATCAGCATATTGGCATGTTGCGTGAAAGTGCCGGCTATTATCGTTTGACGGAACGAGTGATGGCGTATCAGCATGCGTTACAGGACAACAATTTACCTTTTCGTCCGCATTATGTTTGTGCTGGGGAATTGAACTTGCATGGCGGCTATGCTGCGGCGAAAGAAGTTTTGAAAAATGAAGAAATCACAGCAATTTTTTGTGGCAATGATGAAATGGCGATGGGAGCTTATCAAGCCATTGAAGAAGCGGGCAAAAAAATTCCTGACGATATTTCGGTGGTTGGTTTTGATGGCTTGGAAATTTCCGAATATTTGGTGCCGAGTTTAACAACCGTCTATCAGCCGAGTTTTGATATTGGCTATTATGCAGCAAAATTTTTGGTGGAAGCTATTGCAGATCCAACAGGGAAAGTTCCAAATAAAGTTTTTGATGCGACGTTTATTGCTAGAAAAAGCACAAAACCGATTTAAAAAACAGCTTAGAAATAGAATGTTCGTGTTGTTTGCGTTTTCACGAGAAAAAAATAATAGTAAACTGGTTTACTAAATGGTTTAAAGCTGAACGATTTTGTTGTATAATACATTATCGGGAAATCGGAGGGAACGAATTCATGAGAATGGTAGACATTATTGAAAAGAAACGTGACGGGCATCAACTAACAAGCGAAGAAATTCAATTTATTATCAACGGATACACAGATGGTTCAATTCCAGATTATCAGGTAAGTGCCTTTTTAATGGCTGTTTTTTACCAAGATATGACAGACGAAGAAATTACACAAATGACGTTAGCGATGGTCCATTCAGGCGAAATTGTGGATCTTTCATCTATAGAAGGAATCAAAGTCGACAAGCATTCTACAGGTGGCGTAGGCGACACTACGACGCTTATTTTAGCGCCGTTAGTTGCTAGTGTCGGGGTCAATGTAGCAAAAATGTCTGGTCGTGGCTTAGGCTACACGGGCGGTACGTTGGATAAATTAGAAGCGATTCCTGGTTTTAAAGTTGAATTGACAGAAGAGCGTTTTATTCAATTGGTCAACGATACAAAAGTGGCAGTAATTGGTCAGTCAGGTGATCTAGCACCAGCAGACAAAAAACTTTATGCGTTACGTGATGTGACCGCCACTGTTGACTCAATTCCATTAATTGCAAGTTCCATTATGAGTAAAAAAATTGCCGCAGGGGCAGATGCGATTGTCTTAGACGTGACTACTGGTGAAGGGGCCTTTATGAAAGACCTAGCAAGTGCTCGTCGATTAGCAGAAACAATGGTTCGCATTGGGAAACTGGCAAATCGCCAAACGATGGCAGTAATTTCAGACATGTCACAACCTTTAGGGGAGGCCATCGGAAACAGTTTAGAAATCGTTGAAGCAATCGAGACCTTGCAAGGAAATGGACCAGAAGATTTAGTGGAGATGTGCTATGTCTTAGGAAGTCAGATGGTCGTTTTAGCTAAAAAAGCCGAGACGTTAGACGAAGCACGGGCTTTATTGGAAGAAGCTTTAACAAGCGGTCGAGCGCTCGCAAAATTTAAAGAAATGATTGAAAATCAAGGCGGCGACAGTTCCGTTGTTGACCAGCCAGAAAAATTATTAACCGCGACTTATCAATTTGATTTACCTGCCAAAGAAACAGGCGTGGTACAAAAAATCGTTGCCAATGAAATTGGCGTTGCCGCAATGTTGCTGGGCGCTGGTCGTGCTACGAAAGAAGATACGATTGATTTTGCAGTTGGCTTGAAACTTCACAAAAAAGTGGGGAGCCCAGTTGAAAAAGGCGAATCATTATTGACCATTTACGCCAATCGTGAAGACGTGACAGAAGTTGAACAATTGCTTTATAAAAACATTGAAATTGGACCAACCGGCGAAGAGCCTATTTTGATTCACGATATTATTACGGAATAAAACAAAAAGAAAAGAGGAATTCTCATCATGGAATTAAACCGCATGATTGACCACACTATTTTGAAACCAGAAGCGACAGAAGCCGCTGTCCAAAAAATTATTGACGAAGCTAAGGAGTACAACTTTTTCTCTGTATGTATCAATCCTTGTTGGGTCACTTTTGCTAGCGAGCAATTAGCTGATACCGACGTCGCTGTGTGTACCGTTATTGGCTTTCCTTTGGGGGCAAATACGCCAGAAGTTAAAGCATACGAAGCAGCTGATGCGATTAAAAATGGTGCGAATGAAGTGGATATGGTGATTAATATTGGTGCATTAAAATCACAACAATACGATCACGTACGTCAAGACATTCAAGGCGTAGTAGATGCAGCCAAAGGAAAAGCGTTAGTCAAAGTGATTATTGAAACAGCATTATTAACAGACGAAGAAAAAGTTAAAGCTTGTGAGTTAGCCAAAGAAGCAGGTGCCGATTTCGTTAAAACATCTACTGGCTTCTCAACAGGCGGCGCTAAAGTAGCAGACATTCGTTTAATGCGTGAGACAGTTGGTCCTGACATGGGCGTTAAGGCTTCTGGTGGCGTGCATAATGCAGAAGAAGCGTTAGCAATGATTGAAGCGGGGGCAACACGCATCGGTGCAAGTACGGGTGTAGCAATTGTTTCTGGCGCAACTGGCGAAGGGTATTAATTCGTATTTCAAATTAAACGAAGGTGTGGCGAAAAAGATGACAGTAAAACAAGAATGGCTTGATTGTGCCGTAGAAGCATTGGCACACGCCTATGTACCGTATTCTAACTTTCCTGTGGGCGCTTGCTTAGTGACTGCAGACGGGAAAATGTATCAAGGAGTCAACATTGAAAATGCCTCCTTTGGTTTAACAAATTGTGCAGAAAGAACGGCGATTTTTAAAGCCATTTCAGAAGATGAACGGACCTTCCAACATTTAGTTGTAGCAGGTAATACAGAGGCACCCATTTCTCCATGTGGCGCTTGTCGTCAAGTAATGGCTGAATTCTTTGATCCACAAATGCCAGTCACGCTAGTTGGTAAAGATGGCGCGACTAAAACAATGACAGTTGAGGCATTATTGCCCTATTCATTTACAGATAAAGATTTTTAAAAAAAGGACATAAGGTTTCGTTGGGCTCAAAGTAGATTTCAATAGCATAAATGCGAATGAAATAATAGATAAAATAGTAGGGGGCTTTTCGGAAAGTGAAACAAGCAAAATTTTTAGGTCTAGGATTGGCGGCAGTTGCCTTAACCATTGGGTTAGCTGCATGTGGTGGCAATAGCAAAAAGAACGCCAACACAAAAGGTGATCCACAACATAGTGTCGTAATGGTCACAGATACAGCCGGCATTGATGACAAATCTTTTAACCAATCTGCGTGGGAAGGAATGCAAGAGTGGGGCAAAGAGCACAAACTTCCAGAAGGACCTCAAGGGTATGCGTATATTCAATCAAATGAAGCATCTGATTATACATCAAACATTGACCAAGCCATTTCAAGTCAATTTAAAACGATTTTTGGCATTGGCTATTTACTAAAAAATGCAGTAGTAGATGCAGCGGACGCCAACCCAGAAACGAATTTCGTTCTAATCGACGATACAGTTAATGGGAAAAACAACGTCGCTTCTGCAACATTTAGAGATAATGAATCTGCGTATTTAGCAGGTGTGGCAGCAGCTAACACTACGAAAACCAACAAAGTAGGATTTATCGGCGGGGTTGAAGGACCTGTTATTGGCCGTTTCCAAGCTGGTTTTGAAAAAGGTGTAGCAGACGCTGGCAAAAAATTAGGCAAAGATATTCAAATTACGTCTACTTATGCAGGGACATTTGCAGACGCTTCAAAAGGACGGGCCTTAGCTTCTTCTATGTATCAAGCAGGTGCCGACATTATTTATCACGCAGCGGCGACTACAGGACAAGGAATCTTCCAAGAAGCCAAAGCGCTAAATGAAACAGGTTCAAAAGATAAAGTTTGGGTGATTGGTGTTGACCGTGACCAAAACGAAGACGGTAAATATACAACCAAAGATGGCAAGGATGATAACTTAACGTTAGCTTCAACCATTAAAGGGGTAAATATTGCTGTGAAAAAAATCTCTGATCTTGCATTAGAAGATAAATTCCCTGGCGGCGAACATTTAACTTATGGATTGAAAGATGGCGGTGTTGATTTAACAACAGAAGCCCTAAGCGATCAAGCCAAAACGGCAGTTAAAGAAGCCAAAGAACAAATCATCTCTGGTGACGTAAAAGTCCCAGACCAACCTTAGAAACAACTTAGTTGTTTAAATACATTAAACTATTTTTAGGAGGCTTTACAGAAATGAAAAAAGCAAAATTATTCGGTTTTAGTTTGATTGCATTAGGTTTATCAGTTTCACTTGCAGCATGTGGTGGTGGCAAAGGCAAAACCGCTGAAAGCGGCGGTGGCAAAGGGGATGCAGCGCATAGTGCTGTAATCATTACAGATACAGGTGGCGTGGATGACAAGTCGTTCAACCAATCTTCTTGGGAAGGATTGCAAGCTTGGGGTAAAGAACATGATTTACCAGAAGGTTCAAAAGGGTATGCATATATTCAATCGAATGATGCAGCTGACTATACAACAAATATTGACCAAGCGGTATCAAGTAAATTCAACACAATCTTTGGTATTGGCTACTTGCTAAAAGATGCAATTTCTTCTGCAGCAGATGCCAACCCTGATACAAACTTTGTTTTAATCGATGATCAAATCGATGGCAAAAAGAATGTCGTTTCTGCAACATTTAGAGATAATGAAGCAGCTTACTTAGCCGGTGTTGCTGCTGCAAACGAAACAAAAACGAACAAAGTCGGTTTTGTTGGTGGTGAAGAAGGGGTCGTAATTGACCGTTTCCAAGCTGGTTTTGAAAAAGGTGTGGCTGATGCTGCGAAAGAATTAGGTAAAGAAATTACTGTTGATACAAAATATGCGGCTTCATTTGCTGATCCTGCCAAAGGGAAAGCTTTAGCTGCTGCAATGTACCAAAATGGCGTTGATATCATCTTCCATGCTTCTGGTGCGACTGGACAAGGGGTCTTCCAAGAAGCAAAAGACTTGAATGAATCAGGTTCTGGCGACAAAGTTTGGGTAATCGGTGTTGACCGCGATCAAGATGCTGATGGCAAGTACAAAACAAAAGACGGCAAAGAAGACAACTTCACGTTAACTTCAACGCTTAAAGGTGTCGGCACAGCGGTTCAAGATATTGCCAACCGTGCGTTAGAAGACAAATTCCCTGGTGGCGAACATTTAGTTTATGGATTAAAAGATGGTGGCGTTGACTTAACAGACGGCTATTTAAACGACAAAACAAAAGAAGCTGTTAAAACAGCAAAAGATAAAGTAATCTCAGGTGACGTAAAAGTCCCAGAAAAACCAGAATAATTTAAGCTCCTAAATGAAAAAAGAAGGGCTCATTATTGTTCCTTCTAAAAATGAAGTGGTCCTTGGCAGCGACGGCTGCCAAGGAAACCCTTTATGATGTTTGGATTTTTAACTAAATAGTTGAGGTTCTTCAACTACTTAGTTAAGGGTCAAAATTACCCTCTAAAGTATTGCCAATATAATTTTGTTAGGAAGTGAATAGACCTTGTCTCAAGAAGAAAACGTAATTGAGATGCGTAAAATCACCAAAGAATTTGGGACGTTCAAAGCCAACGACCAAATTGATTTACAAGTAAAACCTGGTGAAATCCACGCACTGCTAGGTGAAAATGGTGCAGGCAAGTCGACCTTGATGAATATCTTATCAGGGCTATTGGAACCGACCTCAGGTGAGATTTATATGAATGGCGAAAAAGTCAACATTACAAGTCCTACTGCAGCCAATCGTTTAGGAATCGGAATGGTCCATCAGCATTTTATGTTAGTTGAAGCCTTTACTGTGACTGAAAATATTATCTTAGGTAGTGAACCTACCCATGGCGGTATTTTAGACCGGAAAAAAGCGAAAAAAGAGATTGAAGAAGTGTCTAAGCAATACGGGTTGGATGTAAATCCCAATGCCTATATTCGCGATATTTCTGTGGGTATGCAACAACGGGTTGAAATTTTAAAGACCTTATATCGCGGGGCGAACGTTTTAATTTTTGACGAACCAACCGCAGTATTAACGCCACAAGAAATTGATGAATTAATGATTATTTTGAAAGAACTAACCGATGAAGGCAAATCGATTATTTTAATTACACATAAGTTAGATGAAATTAAAAAAGTGGCGGACCGTTGTACGGTCATTCGCCGGGGGCAAAGTATTGGCACCGTCAATGTGAAAGACGTTTCTTCGCAACAGTTAGCCGATATGATGGTGGGCCGTTCTGTTTCTTTCAAAACAGAGAAAAAACCAGCGCAACCGAAAGAAACAATTTTATCAATTAAAGATTTAGTAGTGAAAGAAAGCCGCGGCTTAGATGCAGTGAAAAATCTTAGCTTAGATGTCCGAGCAGGGGAAGTTGTTGGAATTGCGGGGATTGATGGCAATGGACAAACAGAATTAATCCAAGCCTTAGCAGGATTAACCAAAGTCGAAAACGGGTCCATTCATTTGAATGAAAAAGAGATTACTAATCGCAAACCTCGGGAAATTACGGAAATGGGTGTCGCCCACGTTCCTGAAGACCGACATAAATATGGCTTGGTATTAGAGATGACATTGGCTGAAAATATTGGCCTACAAACGTATTACCAAAAACCATACAGTTCAACAGGTATTTTAAACTATCGAATGATTAACAAACATGCCCGTGAATTAATTGAAGAATATGATGTACGGACTCCTAATGAATTAGTACCAGCTCGGGCGCTTTCAGGTGGGAATCAGCAAAAAGCAATTATTGCCCGAGAAGTTGACCGCGATCCAGATTTGTTGATTGTTTCTCAACCAACACGCGGTTTAGATGTCGGAGCTATTGAATACATTCATCGTCGACTAATTGAACAAAGAGATAAAAATAAAGCTGTTTTATTAGTAAGTTTTGAATTAGACGAAATTTTGAACGTTTCTGATCGTATCGCTGTTATTCATGCGGGGGAAATTGTCGGAATTGTTGATCCGAAAGAAACGACAGAAAATGAATTGGGCTTGTTAATGGCTGGCTACTCATTGGAAGAAGCCCGTGCTGAGTTATCAAAAGTAGAGGCAGGTGAAACTGTTGAATAATCGTTCTGAAAAAATAAGAAATATTTTAGTCCCTGTGTTATCTGTTATTATGGGTTTCCTCTTAGGGGCAATTATTATGGTTATCTTTGGCTATGACCCAGTGGCTGGGTATCAAGCGATGTTTGAAACAGCTTTCCAAGGAAAGAAAAGTATTGGTGAGATTTTTGTCACCGCAGCACCGTTGATTTTTACCGCTTTAGGATTCTCGGTGGCAAATTCGGCTGGATTCTTTAATATCGGGCTTTCTGGACAAGCCTTATGTGGTTGGGTGGCTAGTATTTGGGTCGCTTTATCCATGCCTGATGCACCCCGGATGATTGCGTTGCCGGTGGCGATTATTGTTGGGGCAGTTGCAGGAGCTTTAGCAGCAGCCATCCCAGGTTTCTTGCGTGCCTATTTTGGGACGAGTGAAGTTATTGTTACGATTATGTTGAATTATATTTTATTATACACAGGAAATCATATTGCTAATAATGTCATGAAACCAAGTATTATGGCGAATAAAGGGATTACCAAAATGATTGGTGCGAATGCATCATTACGCTCACCGTTTTTAACAAGTATCAGTGATGGCTCTCGTTTGAACATCGGCATTTTCTTGGCCTTCATTTTCCTTATTCTTGTGTGGTTCTTGATGAAAAAAACAACGCTTGGTTTTGAAATTCGGTCGGTGGGGTTAAACCCATTTGCTTCTGAATATGCTGGAATGAGCAGCAAGCGAACAATTATTTTATCTATGATGATTTCAGGAACGCTGGCTGGTTTAGGTGGTGCGGTCCAAGGATTGGGGACTTTCCAAAACTTCTTTATTCAAAATACATCGTTGAGCATTGGGTTCGATGGTATGGCCGTGTCTCTATTAGGAGCAGGTAGCTCAATCGGGATTTTACTTTCCGCATTACTGTTTGGAATGTTAAAACTTGGTGGACAAGGAATGCCGTTGATAGCTGGTGTACCAACAGAATTAGTTGATGTTGTTATTGCAGCGATTATTTTCTTTGTGGGAATTAGTTATTTAATTCGTTTCTTGTTAGCAAAAGCGTCTGGTAGTAAAAAAGAAGTAGCGATTGTAGAAACAATTGAAGCGGCGCCAGACAAAAACAATCAAGAGGGGGGAGACATCTAATGGATTTAGCAACAATTTCCTCAATCATCACGCAAACATTAGTGTATGCAACTCCGCTCATCTTGACAGCATTAGGCGGAACGTTCTCAGAACGAAGTGGTGTGGTTAACGTTGGTTTGGAAGGTATTATGGTAATGGGCGCTTTCAGTTCGGTCGTTTTTAACTTGACGTTTGCTGATACATTTGGCGCGGCGACACCATGGATTGCTTGTTTAGTAGGAGGCGTTGTCGGGATTGTCTTTTCTCTCTTACATGCCGTTGCAACTATTAACTTACGAGCAGATCATATTATCAGTGGTACTGTCATTAACTTGATGGCACCGGCGCTAGGGGTTTTCCTAGTAAAAGTTATTTATCAAAAAGGACAAACAGATATGATTACACAATCATTTGGCTATTTTTCTTTCCCAGGATTGTCAAAAATTCCAGTAATTGGTGAACTATTCTTTGCAAAAACCTCTTTGCCAGCTTTCGTAGCAATTTTGATTGCGATTTTAGCTTGGTTTGTCATTTATAAAACACGTTTTGGCTTACGGTTACGTTCTGTGGGGGAACATCCACAAGCGGCAGATACATTGGGAATTAATGTCTACTTAATGCGTTATTCTGGCGTCTTGCTATCCGGCTTCTTAGGCGGTATGGGCGGAGCTGTCTTTGCTCAAAGTATTGCGGGTCGTTTTGGGATTACCACAATTGCAGGACAAGGGTTTATTTCAATGGCCGCAATGATCTTTGGTAAATGGAATCCACTTGGGGCAATGGGCGCAGCCTTATTCTTTGGCTTTGCACAAAACTTAAGTATTGCTGGGGAAAACCTACCAATTATTTCAGAAATTCCAAAAGTTTATCTACAAGCAGCACCATACGTATTGACCATTTTAGTCCTAGTTGTGTTCTTCGGAAAATCATCGGGACCAAAAGCGAACGGGAAAAATTACGTCAAAACGAAATAGATTTAAAACTGTCCGTTGTAAAATAACGGGCAGTTTTTTTGATTGTTCTTCAAACAACTTTAGCGAGAGAGCTTTTCCTAGTACTTATTTTCTCAATTTTTTCTAGTGAAGTACAAGAAATTGAAAATTCATTTCTTTTTGCTATGTTAAACTAAAAAAGTAAAACGCTATCAAAGTCTCGATTCTAAATAAAGAAAGGAGGAGTCATGAATAAAAAAGGAATTAGAATGGGTATTTTATTGATTTTAGGAATCATCCTAATTGGCATTGGAGGAAAAGTATTTATGGACAAACGGGCAGAACAAAAAGAACAAGATTTACTAGCAGTGGAAAAACAATCTGTTAAAGTGCTGAAAAATACCTTTGCGGATATAGCAGAAGTCAAATTTGAGCGTTCGGCTAAAAATGAAATGACAGGGTCGTACAGGATTGTTGTGACGGTGAGAAGTAATACTGGTAGCACTGCTTATTTTGATTATGGGTTTGTAAAGGATAGTAAAGAACTTGATGATTATGGAGTGGTCGACAGAGAAGTTCAGAAAAAAGGAATAACCAAAAATGTTGTTAAAGTGATATTTTCTAATGGGCAGGAGATGTTAATTTGAATATAACAGACAAAAGTTATAATAAAATAAGTGGTGCTGTTTATTGGTTGGATCCAAAAGATAAGAAATATTCTCCTACACTAAAAGAGAATGTTGTTCATAACCTTGGTGGTACTGAATTCCAAATTCTCAAAATCCAAGAGAATTCTCAGACGGATGGGATGCAAGCGATGGCTGTTGTGTCAAACATAAATATCAGATGAAGATACATAGGTTAAGCAATTAACTATGAATAAATAAAAGGAGGAGCTATGAATAAAAAAGGAATTAGAGTAGGTATTTTATTGATTTTAGGAATCATCCTAATTGGCATTGGAGGGAAAGTATTTATGGACAAACGGGCAGAACAAAAAGAACAAGATTTACTAGCAGTAGAGAAACAATCAGTGAAAGTACTGAAAAATACCTTTGCGGATATTAAGGAAGTCAAATTCCATGAAGCAGGAAAAAACGAAATGACAGGGTCTTATGGAATGTATGTGACAATGTTTAATAAGAATAACGACTCTGTAAAATTTGATTATGGATTTTGGAAAGAGAGGAATGAATTGGGAGATTATGGAGTAGAAGATGAAGCGGTACAAAAAGAAGGAGTCACAACTACTTCAGTAAAAGTAACATACACTAATGGGCAGGAGGAGTTGATTTAATGATAACTGACCAAGACTATAATCAATTAAGTGATAGAGTTTATTGGCTAGACCCTAAGCATAAAAGATATACACCGAGTATTAAAGAAGGAAGAATACGTAAATTTGGAAATTTAAAATTCCAAATCCTCAAAATCCAAGAGAATTCTCAGACGGATGGGATGCAAGCGATGGCTGTGGCTCCTTTAGATAAGCAAGGGGTTCCTGATTTGTCGCAAATTGTGATTAGTTATGCTGGCACCAATCCTGGTGATTGGAAAGATGTGGAAACGGACTTGCGCACGATTGGTGGTTTTTGGGACAAAACGGCATCTCCTGGTTTTTCCAATGCACGGAGTCTGCAACGTTTGGCTGGGCAACTGAGTTCGGCGGTGGCTTTTGCTGAGGCAGTCAAACAAGAATACAGCGAGGCCACTTTTTCTACTACCGGACATTCTTTAGGGGAATATTTAGCGTTGTATATTGCCGCGGAAAATCAATGGAAAAATGTCGGTTTTAATGGGCCGGACCCGTATGAGGTGTTAACACCAGCTGCTAAAAAGTGGGTTGCTGCAAATCCTGGCTGGTTAACCAATTACCGCAATCAGGCGGATTTTGTAGGCAATTTAATGGGCAATGGCACTGGTGCAGAAATCAAAGTTGCTTTGCAAATGAGGCTGCAGAATCCTTTAAAATCTCATGATTTAGCCAATTGGCGCTTTGATGCAGATGGTTATTTGGTAATTCCTGAGAATGAACACAATTTAGAAGCGAGCCTTCAAAGACAAGAGCGAAAAGCCATGACAGCTTTTTCCAGTGAGTTAGCCAACTTATAAGTTTTAAAGAAAAAGTTACTGAAAAATGGTGGCGGTTTATCAAGTAGTCAACAAATTTATTTAGAGGATGCTCAAGCCCGAGCGGTGGTTAAACTGGCGGCTCGTAATGCAAAAGAGGCGATGGAGCGAGTGATTCGCGTTCATCAGGAAGCTATTCGAAATTTAGAGAGAAATTGGGAAACAGGCCTTCATTCAGCTAGAAACGCTGTTCAGACGCTAACTGAAGCGGAGATTATGGAAGCTTTAGCTAGTGTGGGTGTCACCAAGCAAAGTCAAGTGTTTCAACCGAAAGAAACCCATGAACTACGTATCCAACAAGCCAAAGAAAAAAGCGCAGCCTTTGATGCTTTAGAACGAGAAATCACTGCCAAACTCGCTGAAATAGTTACCCGCGATAGCGAACTGGCAAGTCAATTTAGATAGGAGTAAAGATGACATTGGATGAATTACAAACAAAGTATCGCAAAGAACGACAAGGTTTAGAGGAACAGGGTGATGAGTTACGACGGACTCAGTTGCGAGGAGAACAAATGGTAATGGAAACTGAACAGCGTTTAAGAAGTGCCTTAAACAGTTTGGCGTTAGACGGAGAACCTTTACATCGAGCCAAAAGAGACCATTCAATGATGGTTGAACAGTTTCAAGAAACTATCCAGTTAGAACGACGAAAAATAAACCATAAAATAGAGAATTTAGAACAAACTTATCGAAGTGAGTATCAAAAACGAAGCAATGAAAAGAGGTAATTTAGTGGAAGAAATGATTCAACGGTTGTTAAAGGAGTTAGCTAGAAGTGCAGATAAAGCCAATGTTCGTTCTGTAGGAGTAGCAATGCAACAACGGGTTGCTCAGGAGAAGAATCAGGCAAATCAAAGGCATCGCAAGCTAGTCGTCGAAGCAGCAACAAGTTTTGGGACAAGGCAGCAACAACTAGGAACGGCTCTTAAAGGACAGTTTGGTAACAAAGTAAAAGAAGCCTTTCAAAGACAAACAATTAGTTTGAAGCAGTTCTTGTAGGAATATTACAATGACAAAAGGATTTTATGCGTTCATTTTTAAGAAGAAAATTGAAGGAATCTCAGCAATGCTCTAGGGAACAGCCTGGGGCTTTTTTAGTGTAATTATTTCTTTATATTTTAGAAAAAGTTGCTTTTTCTAAAATATAAGCCAGTCTTAAACACGCAATAATAGCGGATTCATGGTATAATTGAAGAGCTGAGAATAAATAGATTATTCTGTTTGATTCTCGAGACTATTTAAAAGGCTAGCGTAAAATAATTGTCATTCTTGACGTATTTACGACCTTAGAGGAGGAAGCAAGTGTGTTTAAACGTGTTCATTTAATCGTACTAGATTCAGTCGGTATTGGTGAAGCACCAGATGCTGAAAAATTTGGAGATGTCGGCAGTGATACACTGGGTCATATTGCCAAAGAAGCGGGACTAACCATTCCTCATTTAGAAAAACTTGGATTGGGAACTATTGCTCCTTTAACAGGTGTCAAAGCAGTGGCAGACCACGATGGCTATGCCACCAAATTAGAAGAAATTTCTGTTGGAAAAGATACTATGACCGGTCACTGGGAAATTATGGGCTTGAACATCAAAAAACCTTTTCGAGTATTCCCAAACGGCTTTCCTGAAGAATTACTGAAACAAATTGAAGATTTTTCTGGGCGAAAAGTTGTTTGTAACAAACCATATAGCGGGACAGCAGTCATTGATGATTACGGCGAACATCAAATGAAAACAGGGGATTTAATCGTTTATACTTCAGCGGACCCTGTTTTACAAATTGCGGCGCATGAAGACATTATTCCATTAGAAGAATTGTATAAAATTTGTCAATATGTTCGTGACATTACGAAAGACGAACCTTATATGATTGGTCGGATTATCGCTCGCCCGTATGTTGGTGAACCAGGTAATTTCACTCGAACCAGTAACCGTCATGACTATGCTCTAGATCCTTTTGGCCATACTGTTTTAGATTCGTTAAAAGAAAACGGCAATGATGTGATCGCTGTTGGGAAAATTAACGACATCTTTAATGGACAAGGAATTACTGAAGCTATCCGCACGAAGAGCAATATGGATGGGGTGGATCAATTATTAACGGTCATGAACAAAGATTTCACAGGCTTAAGTTTTACTAACTTAGTGGATTTCGATGCGCTGTATGGCCACCGTCGTGATGTGAAGGGCTATGCAAAAGCCATCGAAGATTTTGATGGTCGTTTGCCAGAGATTATGGCAGCTATGGCCGAAGATGATTTGCTTTTAATTACAGCAGATCACGGGAATGACCCAACTTTCCCAGGAACAGACCACACACGTGAATATGTGCCTTTATTGGCTTATAGTAAAAAAATGACAAAACAAGGCAGCTTGCCACAAGGATTTTATTCAGATATTTCAGCAACGATTGCTGAAAACTTTGAAGTTCCTGCAACGGAAAACGGTCAAAGCTTTTTAAATCAATTACAATAATTCGAGGAGGCAACACATGACAACGTTAACGAATCATTTAAACGAAACAACTGAGTTTTTGAAAGAAAAAGGGGTGCAACAAGCAGACTTCGGTCTAATCTTAGGTTCAGGGTTAGGTGAATTAGCTAATGAAATAACCGATGCGATTGCTATTCCTTTCTCTGAAATTCCCCATTTTTCTGTTTCAACAGTCGTTGGACATGCTGGACAATTAGTTTACGGAACGCTTTCTGGAAAAAAAGTTTTGGCGATGCAAGGACGTTTTCATTATTATGAAGGACATTCGATGCAAACGGTCACTTATCCCGTTCGTGTGATGGCTGCTTTAGGCATTCATTCAATGATTGTAACCAACGCAGCTGGTGGCGTAAATGAAACATATACACCGGGAAATTTGATGTTAATCAATGACCACATTAATTTTACAGGCGATAATCCGTTAATTGGTGAAAATGATGAAGAAATCGGGCCGCGTTTTCCAGATATGAGTCATGCTTACACGCAAGAATATCGGGAAGTGGCAAAAAAAGTGGCTGCGGAACAAAATATTGATTTAAAAGAAGGCGTGTATATGGGCTTTTCTGGCCCGACATATGAAACGCCTGCAGAAATTCGGATGTCACGGACGATGGGTGCGGATGCAGTTGGCATGTCAACTGTTTCGGAGGTCATTGTAGCTGTGCATAGTGGCATGAAAGTACTAGGCATCTCTTGTATTACGAATTTAGCAGCTGGTATGCAAAGTAGCTTAAATCATGCAGAAGTAGTTGAAACAACTGAACGCGTTAAAGGACAATTCAAAGAGTTAGTGAAAGCAACACTAGCAGCTTTATAAAAAAAGGAGTAAACCAGAATGAGTGTGCATATCGAAGCAAAACCAGGTGAAATTGCCGATAAAATTTTACTACCAGGGGATCCCCTCCGAGCAAAATATATTGCGGAAACTTTTTTAGAGAATCCTGTCTGCTATAATCAAGTTCGTGGGATGTTAGGTTACACAGGAACGTATAAGGGACAGCGTGTTTCGGTTCAAGGAACAGGGATGGGGATGCCTTCAGCAGGTATTTATGCCCATGAGTTAATCAACTCTTACGATGTGAAGAAGTTAATTCGTGTTGGTACGTGTGGTTCTATTTCAGAAAAAGTCAACGTTCGTGAATTAGTTATCGCACAAGCAGCAGCGACGCCTTCTTCCGCGATTCGCAATGATTTTCCTAAATATGATTTTCCACAAATTGCGAGCTTTGATCTTTTACTCAAATCTTACGAAATTGCTAAAGCAAAAGGCTTTACTACCCATGTTGGTAACGTATTGTCAGATGATGTTTTTTACAAAGATAGCTTAGATGATGTCTTTCGTTTAGGTCGATACGGGGTATTAGCGATTGAAATGGAAGCGGCAATGTTATATTATTTAGCAGCAAAATTTGATGTAGAAGCATTGGCGATTATGACGGTGAGTGATAGCTTGGTGACAGGCGAAGAAACAACGGCAGAAGAACGCCAAACGACGTTTAATGAAATGATTGAAGTTGGTTTAGAAACGGCAATTGCTAATTAAAAAAATGCTTGGATGATTGTTTTCATCCAAGCATTTTTTTAATTTAAGAGCGCTTTTTTTACATCTTCAACAATTTTGGTATTCGCAATAGGTCCGTTGTATAACCAACTACTTTTTTTATCATAGGTATGAACTTGGTTATTTTTCACAGCAGGTAAGTTCTTCCAAATTGCTTCTTGGAAAAGAGGTGCTGATTCATCGCTATTTACAAGGAAAATATGGTCTGCGTCAAGCTCAGCTAATTTTTCTAAAGAAACTTGATTCCAATCCGCAGTAGCATTTTTAGAAATTTCTTCCACTAATTTTGGAACTTGGAGGCCTAAGTCCTGATAGAGCACGGTTCCGCTTGAGCGATTATCGCTAACCATAAAGACTTGGTTGTTGGTTACCCATAAGACTGCCGCAGATTTGCCAGCATCTTTTTTGCCAAGGTCTTCTTGGACGCCTTTGGTTAAGGTATCATAATCTTCTAACACTTTTTTCGCTTGTTCTTTTTTATCTAAAACAGTGGCAATATCTTCCAATTGATCACGCCAGGTGACATTTTCGCCGTTTTTGACTACATAAGTTGGCGCAATTTTACTGTATTCTTTGTATTTACCGCCTTCAACTAGAGCAGATGAACTGATTAATAATAAGTCAGGTTCAAATTTTAGAACCGCTTCATATGGTAAGTCATAGGAAATAGTGGGGACATCTTTCAATTCTTTCGCTAAATAATCTTGAATGCTGCCTTGTCCAACTGTCCATTGTGCCACTGGTTTTTCTCCTAATGCAACTAGATAATCTTCTAAATAACTCGCAATAATCCGTTTGGGTTTCGCGGGGACGGTTACTTTATTGCCTAAGGTATCTGTTACTTCATGTGTTTTGTCAGCGTTGTTGGCTTCTTTATTCGTATTACCACAAGCTGCGAGTAAGAATGAACCAAGAAGAAGGGTGGTACCAATTAGGACCGTCTTTTTTAAAAGTTTCATTGTGTAACTCCTTTATTTTTAGTTGATAACGATTCTCATTATCAGTTAAAAACGACCGTTTGTCAATCATCGCTTGCTTTTTTGAGCAAATAAGTTGCATTTTTTAGATAATTCGTTTTTTTGATTGGAAGAAACATTGCTTTTTAAGGAAGGGTCTTTTATAATCAAGGAACAATGAGTGAGAACGATTCTCAATAAATGTAAAATAACGACAGAAAAATTAAAGAGGAATGGTTATGAATTATTTAGAGGCAGAGGACTTAACTACAGGATATGGTCGTCAAGTGATTAGTGAAGCGCTGAACTGTTCATTTGAAGCGGGAACTATTACAAGTATTATTGGACCAAATGGTTGTGGCAAATCGACCTTGTTAAAAACACTTGCGCGTATTTTGCCAGCTGAGAAAGGCAAGGTGTTCATTAAGAACCAAGAACTTCAACATTTTTCTTCAAAAGAAGTGGCGCAAGAACTAGCGATTTTATCACAAACGCCAGAAAATACAATCGATTTATCTGTTTTTGACCTCGTCTCTTTCGGGCGATATTCTTATCAATCGGGCTGGAAAAGTGTCACCACAGAAGATCAAGAGTACATACAATGGGCATTAGAATTAACAGGCTTAACTGAGTTAGCTAGAGAGTCTGTGGCAATTTTATCAGGTGGACAACGTCAACGGGTTTGGATTGCTATGGCGCTAGTGCAGGATACAGATATTTTAATTTTAGATGAACCGACCACCTATTTGGATCCAGCGCATCAGCTAGAAATTTTAAATGTGTTAAAACGAATTAATCAAGAACATCAGAAAACTATCGTGATGACGATTCATGATATTAATTTAGCTTCTCGTTTTTCTGATCGCGTGATTGCGATGAAAGAGGGAAAGATTATCAATGAGGGAACACCGCAAGAGGTGATTACTGTTACTGGCTTAGCAGATGTTTTCGCTATTCAAGCAGAAATTAGTTATCATAGTCAGACACAGCGGCCACTAGTGCTTTCTTATGAGTTGATGGAAATGGAGCTGGATGGATGAAAGGCATAAGCGGATTTTATAGACACCAATGGCAAGTGTTACTTGTCTGTCTTTTTTTGCTACTGGGGACAATGCTTCTGTCGCTGATGTTTGGTGCGACGTCGGTTTCGATTCAAACGATTATTGAATCATTTACGCACTTCGATGCGACTAATCAAGCGCATCAAGTTATCCAAACGGTTCGGTTGCCGCGGATTTTAGGGGCCGCTTTTGTGGGAGCAAGTTTAGCGGTGAGTGGGGCGTTAGCGCAAGGGATTACACAAAACCCATTGGCAGATTCTGGCTTGCTGGGTATCAACGCTGGGGCTGGCTTGGGCTTAGCGCTTGTTTTTGCTTTCCTCCCTCAGGCAAGTTATTGGTGGCTTTTAGTTGTTTCTTTTCTTGGTGCCGGCGTGAGTGTGGCACTGATTTATTATCTTTCTAATCATTCAATTCGAGGAGCAAGCCCCATGCGTCTGACCTTGGTGGGAGCTGGTATTAGTGCCCTTTTTTTATCATTTAGTCAATTCTTAGCCATTCAGTTCAATTTGAGTCAAGAGTTAACGTTTTGGTTTCTTGGCGGTGTCAGCGTTATTTCTTGGGCGCAATTAAAAATAGTCGTCCCGATCTTTCTGGGTGCATTTGCATTAGCAATTCTGATTAGTCCGTCGGTGACTATTTTACGGTTTGGCGATGATGCAACAATTGGTTTGGGGCGAAATCCGCAGCGTATTCGGTTGTTCGCCAGTATAACGATTTTGCTTTTATCAGGATTGTCTGTGGCGCTGGTTGGCTCGGTCAGTTTTGTTGGTTTGGTGGTGCCTCATGTGATGCGAACAGTTTCTGGAGAAAATTACCAGCGCTTGATTCCGTTTTCGGCGTTAGGCGGTGCGCTCCTTGTTTTGGTGGCAGATTTAATCGCTCGAATGGTGAATCCGCCTTTTGAAACACCATTTGGGATTATCACGGCCTTAATTGGCATCCCGTTCTTTCTTTATTTATTTCGTAAAGGAGGGCAATTAGGATGACACAGAAAAAAGTGTCCCGTTGGGTGGCTGTCTTAATAGTTGGGATTATCCTAACTGCTTGTATCAGTTTAACGCAAGGGGAATTATCTGTTTCCGTCATGGATTTAAAAGCCCTTCTTTTGGGACAGGGAAGTCAGGCCAAACAACTGTTAGTTTGGGATTTTCGGTTACCACGGATTGTGCTAGCGGTCCTTGCGGGCGCAGCTTTAGGCTTAAGCGGCGCTATTCTTCAAGGGATTACTCGGAATCCGTTAGCAGATACTGGGATTTTAGGCATTAATGCGGGTGCGGGTTTGGCAGTGATTTTGTTTATTAGTTTTGTTGAGACGACAAGTATCACGACGTTTGCACTTCCGCTCGTGGCCTTAGTTGGCGGCTTGCTAGCGGCTGTTGGGATTTTGGTAATCGCGTATCATCATCGTTTAGGATTGACGCCAGTTCGAATGGTCTTAGCGGGTGTCATTTTGAGTACGGGTATTTCAGCACTCACCTTATTAATTACATCAAAAATTGACACTGAAAAGTACCGTTTTGTTACAATGTGGCAAGCAGGCAGTATCTGGGGCAGTAATTGGTTCTTTGTGGGCGCTTTATTGCCTTGGCTAGTCATCGGGTTCTTTTTTGCGATGAAGCGTCATCGTCTGTTGGATATTTTACAATTGGGGGACGAAACAGCTATTTCTGTAGGTATTGCTGTGAAAAAAGAACGAATCGTTTCGTTGCTGTTAGCGGTGATGTTGGCGGCATCAGCGATTTCCGTTACAGGGGGAATTAATTTTTTAGGTTTACTTGCGCCACATATTGCTCGCAAATGTGGTTTTACGCAACAAAAACAGGTATTGCCATTGGCGGCGTTGTTTGGGAGTTTACTTTTATTGGTTAGTGATACGATTGGTCGGCTATTGCCTGGCAATGGAGAAATGCCTGCAGGGATTATTGTTGCGATCATCGGTGCGCCTTATTTTCTTTATTTGTTAATCAAAACAAGCGATTCGTTATAAAAAAGAATCAAAAGCTGGGTCAAGCGATCGTTGTGAAAGCAACTGTCATTTGCTCGGCTTTTTTATTGGCGGATTTTTGAAAAAATAGTATGATAAATGCGTAAGAGCATTGAATGGAGGATGAAAGAATGGAAAACTTTAATTTTTATGTACCAACAGACATCCGTTTTGGGAAAGATCGTTTAGACGAATTACCTGCTGTGTTAGATCAATTTGGCAAAAATGTCTTACTTGTTTATGGTGGCGGTAGTATCAAACGTAATGGCTTGTACCAACAAATTACTGATTTGGCCCAAAAAAACGGGCATACACTGATTGAGTTGAGCGGTGTCGAACCAAACCCGCGCATTGAAACCGTTAGAAAAGGAATTGAGTTGTGTAAAGAAAACCAAGTCGATGTTATTTTAGCAGTTGGCGGTGGTTCAACCATTGATTGTTCCAAAGCAATTGCTGCGGGCTTTTATTCGGAAGAAGATATCTGGACAGTTATTACAGCCAGAAAAGGGTATACTGGTCCTGCTTTACCAATCGTGACCATCTTGACTTTAGCAGCAACAGGTAGTGAAATGAACGCAGGTGCTGTCATTTCTAACTTAGAAACCAATCAAAAATTAGGCTTTGGTGGTCCGAATATGATTCCAAAAGTTTCGTTCTTGGATCCAACGAATACTTTTACGGTTCCTCAAAATCAAACAGCAGCTGGCTCAGCGGATATTTTTAGTCATTTGATTGAAAACTATTTTAGCATTTCGACAGGCACAGACGTCCAAGATTTTGTGTCAGAAGGCTTAATGCGAACGGTTATCAAAAATTGTCCTATTGCTTTAGAAAATCCAGAAGATTATGATGCACGTGCTAATTTAATGTGGGCAAGTAGTTTAGCCTTAAATGGCTTAACAGGGCGCGGCAAACAAGGTGTTTGGTCTTGTCACCCAATGGAACATGAATTAAGTGCGTTTTATGACATAACTCATGGGATTGGCTTAGCAATTTTAACGCCTCGTTGGATGAATTACGTTTTGTCTGAACAAACCGTAGGCAAGTTTGCGCAATTTGCTCGAAATGTTTGGGGAATAGTCGAACAAGAAGAGGAAGTAGCAGCGAAAAAAGGTATTCAAGCATTGTATGATTACTTTGTGGCTTGTGGCATTCCAATGACATTACCAGAAGTTGGCATCGAAGCAGATAAATTTGAAGAAATGGCACAACAAGCTGTGGCCCATAGTGCAATTGCCGAAAAGGCTTATGTACCATTGGATGTAGCGGACATAGTAGCGATTTATAAAGATTGTTTAACCGAAAGTCAATTTATTTAATCCATAAAAAAGCGGTTTGCCTTGGCAAACCGCTTTTGTTAATAAGAAACAAGTTCTTATAAGTAGTATTTTTCTTTCACAGTTAAATCATCGTTTAATTCATAAACTAATGGTTTACCTGTTGGGATTTCAAGATCCATAATATCTTCATCAGAAATGCCTTCGATGTGTTTAGCTAAAGCACGTAATGAATTACCATGAGCCGCTACTAAGACAGTTTTGTTGTCTTTTAAAGCTGGCGCAATTTCATCTTGCCAGAATGGTAATGCACGTTCCAAAGTAACTTTCAAGTTTTCGCCACCAGGAATATCGCGTTGGTCTAACATTGCATAACGACGGTCGTTTGCTGCAGAACCTTCATCTGTTGCTTCCATTAATGGAGGAAGAGTATCGTAAGAACGACGCCAGATGTGGACTTGTTCGTCTCCGTATTTTTCAGCAGTTTCTTTTTTGTTTAGTCCTTGTAATTTACCATAATGACGTTCGTTTAAGCGCCAAGATTTGATTTGAGGTACCCATAATTGATCTGAGTATTCTAGTAAATAGTTACAAGTTTTGATGGCACGAGTTAAAACAGAAGTATAAGCAACGTCGAATTCGATGCCTGCTTCTTTAATTTTACGGCCGCCTTCTTTTGCTTCTTCAACACCTTCAGGTGCTAAATCTACGTCAGCCCATCCAGTAAATTGGTTTAAGGCATTCCATTCGCTAAGTCCATGACGAGAAAAAACTAATTTTGGCATGTATAAGCTCTCCTTTGAGTTTAGTTTTCTGAAAATAAGATTTCCACGTTTATTGTACACCGTTTTGCGCAAGATTTCCAATGGAAAATAGTAAAAAAACGTGAAAGTTGCTGAAAAATTAGAGTGAAATCGAATCAAAAAAGAAGCCCCATCTGAAGGACTTCTTTTTTATTCTTAGGAATACAGCCGCTCGACATCTGTCTCAGGTAAATTGATGTACTTATAACAAGTGCCCACCGAAACGCCGCATTTATTAGAAATAAATTGGATTGTTTCTTTGTTTTCGTAATATAATGCACGGATTTTGCGGACGGTACGTCCATCAATTTTTGGACGTCCACCTACTTTTCCGTTTTCACGAGCTTTGTGGAGCCCAACGAGTGTTCGTTCTTTAATTAGTGCACATTCCATCGCAGATAAGCTCTCCATTAATTGGAAATAGGCTTCACCTGTTGGAAGGTGAGTATCAATTCTTTCTGAAATGCTGACAAAATCAACTTGTTTTTCCTTTAACATTTTCATAAAGTCTGTTAATTGGCGGGTTGTTTTACCTAAATGGTGCAATTTACAAACAATAAGTGTATCCCCAGCAGAAAGAAGTTTTTCGACTTCGTCTAAGACACTGATCTCCGCTTGAGGATCAAATGTCTCTTGGAAAATATCATCACAACCAAACGATTGGAGAGTGGTTAGTTGATTTTTTAAATCGTCTTCAATAATAGTTGTGCGTGCATAACCAATTCGTTTCATATATTATCCTTCCTATATAAATAATCTTTTTTCACACATTCTTAACGTGCGGGAACATGTAAGGTTTTCGGTCCATCTTCATAACCGACGATTACCATAGAAACCATATTTAAAAATAAGCCGTGTTCAACGACGCCAACCAAGTTGTCTAAATAAGAACCTAAAGCTTCTGGATCTGTAATTTTTTCTAAATGCAAATCGATGATATGGTGGCCTCCATCTGTTATTAATGTTTCGCCAGCAGCGTTTAGACGAAGTGCTGGGTGATAGCCTTTTTCTTCAAATAAATGCACTAGTTGGCAGCTGCCATAAGGAACAACCTCAACTGGAAGTGGGAAAGCCCCTAAATCGTCCACCATTTTTGATTTATCCACAATCCAAATACATTTCTTTGAATAAGTGGCCACAATTTTTTCAAAAAGTAAGGCAGCGCCACCGCCTTTGATTCCTTGAAAATCAGCGCTGATTTCATCGGCGCCATCAATCGTAAGATCCACATACGGAACCTCATCAATACCCTTTAAAGGAATGCCCAAGGCTAAGGCTTGTTTCTCTGTTTCTTTTGAAGTAGTAACCCCCACGATTGACAATCCTTCTTCTTTTACGCGACGACCAATTTCGTCTACCATAAATTTTGCTGTTGAGCCAGTACCCAAACCGACAATCATGCCGTCTTCTACATATTTTGCAGCTTCGATTCCTACCATTTGTTTCAGATTCATCGCTGTTTTCCGCCCCCTTCAATAGTCAAAGATATTGTACCGTTATTTAACTAAAAAAGATAGAAAGTTTTTGAAAAAGTCATAAAAATTTTTAAAGGAAAAGTGCATTTAAATAGAAGGAAAAGCTTTTTTACGAAAGGCGAAAGAAGAGGGTTGACAGCTGATACTTATCGTGGTATCCTAACAAAGGTGCTTTATCTACAGGTTCCTTATAGGGACGTGCTGACTGTCTATCAAAGCATATTTGATAAAGAGTGCAGAGATTGCATTATTTTTTATCGCGAAAAAAGAACCACCTGGATGTGTGGAACTAGAAGCGAAGTAAGGAAGGAGGAGAACAAGGAATGCCTACAATTAACCAATTAGTACGTAAACCTCGTAAATCTAAAGTAGAAAAATCTGATTCACCAGCCTTAAACAAAGGATATAACAGTTTTAAGAAAACTCAAACAAACGTTAACTCTCCGCAAAAACGTGGAGTTTGTACACGTGTGGGTACGATGACACCTAAAAAACCGAACTCAGCTTTACGTAAATATGCCCGTGTTCGTTTGTCAAACTTAATCGAAGTTACAGCTTATATCCCAGGTATCGGTCACAACTTACAAGAACACAGCGTGGTATTATTACGTGGTGGACGTGTAAAAGACTTACCAGGGGTACGTTACCATATCGTTCGTGGTGCGCTTGATACTGCCGGTGTTAACGACCGTAAACAAAGCCGCTCTAAATACGGTACAAAACGTCCTAAAGCTTAATTATAATAAGACAATAACAACTTGAAAAATCATATTTCGGAAGGAGGAGTTACGGATGCCTCGTAAAGGTCCTGTTGCAAAACGTGATGTTTTACCAGATCCAATTTATAACTCAAAATTAGTAACTCGCTTAATCAACCGTGTAATGGTTGACGGTAAACGCGGGATTGCTGCTAACATTATCTATAATTCATTTGATATCATCAAAGAATCTACAGGTAACGATCCATTGGAAGTTTTTGAACAAGCAATGAAAAACGTTATGCCTGTTCTTGAAGTTAAAGCACGTCGTGTTGGGGGTTCTAACTACCAAGTACCAGTTGAAGTTCGTCCAGAACGTCGTACAACTTTAGGTTTACGTTGGGTAGTTAACTACGCACGTCTACGTGGTGAACACACAATGGAAGAACGTCTAGCGAAAGAAATCATGGATGCTGCTAACAACACTGGCGCTTCTGTAAAAAAACGCGAAGACACACACAAAATGGCAGACGCAAACCGCGCATTTGCTCATTATCGTTGGTAAGATCCTCTCTGTCTGTCGCGTAAAGTGGCAGCAGAAAGTCAATTTACAATCGATTTAAATAAAGAGAGGAGTAAACATACAAAATGGCAAGAGAATTTTCACTTGAAAAAACTCGTAACATTGGTATCATGGCCCACGTTGATGCTGGTAAAACAACAACAACTGAGCGTATCTTGTACTACACTGGTAAAATCCATAAAATCGGTGAAACCCATGAAGGTGCTTCACAAATGGACTGGATGGAACAAGAACAAGAACGTGGTATCACGATTACATCCGCTGCGACAACTGCACAGTGGAAAGGCTACCGTGTAAATATCATCGATACTCCAGGACACGTGGACTTCACAATTGAAGTACAACGTTCTCTACGCGTATTAGATGGTGCGGTAACAGTTCTTGACTCTCAATCAGGTGTAGAACCTCAAACAGAAACTGTTTGGCGTCAAGCGACTGAATATAAAGTTCCTCGTATTGTATTCTGTAACAAAATGGATAAAATCGGTGCGGACTTCTTCTATTCAGTAGAATCATTACATGATCGTTTACAAGCAAACGCTCATCCAATTCAAATTCCAATCGGAGCTGAAGAAGACTTCACTGGAATCATTGACTTGATTAAAATGAAAGCTGAAATCTACACAAATGATTTGGGAACAGATATTCAAGAAACTGATATTCCTGAAGATTATTTAGAAAAAGCGCAAGAATGGCGCGAAAAATTAGTTGAAGCTGTTGCTGAAACTGACGAAGACTTAATGATGAAATATCTTGAAGGTGAAGAAATCACTGAAGAAGAATTAGTCGCTGGTATCCGTCAAGCAACAATCAACGTTGAATTCTTCCCTGTATTAGCTGGTTCAGCATTCAAGAATAAAGGGGTTCAATTAATGTTGGACGCTGTTCTTGATTACTTACCATCTCCATTAGATATCGATGCTATCAAAGGGATCGATACTAAAACAGACGAAGAAACAACTCGTCCAGCTGATGACGAAGCACCTTTCGCTTCATTAGCATTTAAAGTTATGACTGACCCATTCGTAGGTCGTTTAACTTTCTTCCGTGTTTATTCTGGTGTCCTTGAAAGTGGTTCATACGTATTGAACGCTTCAAAAGGCAAAAAAGAACGTATCGGTCGTATCCTACAAATGCACGCCAACACTCGTCAAGAAATTGACAAAGTGTACTCTGGTGATATCGCTGCTGCTGTTGGTCTAAAAGACACAACAACTGGTGATACATTATGTGCATTAGATGCACCAGTTATTCTTGAATCTATTGAATTCCCTGACCCAGTTATCCAAGTCGCTGTTGAACCTAAATCAAAAGCTGACCAAGATAAAATGGGCGTGGCTCTACAAAAACTTGCTGAAGAAGATCCATCATTCCGCGTTGAAACAAACGTTGAAACTGGTGAAACAGTTATCTCTGGTATGGGTGAATTGCACTTAGACGTTTTAGTAGACCGTATGAAACGTGAATTCAAAGTTGAAGCTAACGTAGGTGCTCCTCAAGTATCTTACCGCGAAACATTCCGTGCTGCGACTAAAGCAGAAGGTAAATTCGTTCGTCAGTCTGGTGGTAAAGGACAATACGGTCACGTATGGGTTGAATTTACACCAAATGAAGAAGGTAAAGGCTTCGAGTTTGAAAACGCAATTGTCGGTGGTGTGGTTCCTCGTGAATACATCCCAGCAGTTGAAAAAGGGTTAGAAGACTCTATGAACAACGGTGTTCTTGCTGGTTATCCATTAGTTGATATCAAAGCAAAACTTTACGATGGTTCATACCACGATGTCGATTCAAATGAAACGGCCTTCCGTGTAGCTGCTTCTATGGCATTGAAAGCTGCGGCTAAAAATGCAAACCCAGTTATTTTAGAACCAATGATGAAAGTTACAATTACTGTTCCTGAAGATTACTTAGGTGATATCATGGGACACGTAACAAGTCGTCGTGGACGTGTTGAAGGTATGGAAGCACACGGTAACTCTCAAATCGTTAATGCGATGGTACCTTTAGCTGAAATGTTTGGTTATGCTACAACATTACGTTCAGCAACACAAGGACGCGGTACATTTATGATGGTATTTGACCACTATGAAGACGTACCTAAGTCTGTTCAAGAAGAAATCATCAAGAAAAACGGCGGCAACGCATAATTTTCCTTGAGAATAAAAGGTTTGTTTTTAGAACTATCCTTTTTTCAAGATTTCGTGTAAAATAGCTTATGATGATCAGACGATTTTTAGTAACGTCTATCACATATAAAACAAACAATAAAATTTATATTTTTAGGAGGAACATTCAAAATGGCAAAAGAAAAATTTGACCGTTCTAAATCCCATGTTAACATTGGTACTATCGGACACGTTGACCATGGTAAAACTACATTAACAGCTGCAATTGCTACTGTATTATCAAAACACGGTGGCGGGGAAGCACAAAGCTACGATTCTATCGATAACGCTCCAGAAGAAAAAGAACGTGGAATCACAATCAACACTTCTCATATCGAATATGAAACTGAAACTCGTCACTATGCACACGTTGACTGCCCAGGACACGCGGACTACGTTAAAAACATGATCACTGGTGCTGCTCAAATGGACGGAGCTATCTTAGTAGTTTCTGCTGCTGATGGTCCTATGCCTCAAACACGTGAACATATCTTATTATCACGTAACGTTGGTGTACCATACATCGTTGTATTCTTAAACAAAATGGATATGGTTGATGACGAAGAATTATTAGAATTAGTAGAAATGGAAGTTCGTGACTTATTATCAGAATACGATTTCCCAGGCGATGATGTTCCAGTTATCGCAGGTTCTGCTTTGAAAGCTTTAGAAGGCGACGAGTCTTATGAAGAAAAAATCTTAGAATTAATGGCTGCAGTTGACGAATATATCCCAACTCCAGAACGTGATACTGACAAACCATTCATGATGCCAGTCGAAGACGTATTCTCAATCACTGGACGTGGTACTGTTGCTACAGGCCGTGTTGAACGTGGTGAAGTTCGCGTTGGTGACGAAGTTGAAATCGTTGGTATTAAAGACGAAACATCTAAAACAACTGTTACAGGTGTTGAAATGTTCCGTAAATTATTAGACTACGCTGAAGCAGGCGACAACATCGGTGCTTTATTACGTGGTGTAGCACGTGAAGATATCGAACGTGGACAAGTATTAGCTAAACCAGCTACAATCACTCCACACACAAAATTCAAAGCTGAAGTATACGTATTATCAAAAGAAGAAGGCGGACGTCACACTCCATTCTTCACTAACTACCGTCCTCAATTCTACTTCCGTACAACAGACGTTACTGGTGTTGTAGAATTGCCAGAAGGTACTGAAATGGTAATGCCTGGTGATAACGTTGCTATGGACGTTGAATTAATTCACCCAATCGCTATCGAAGACGGAACTCGTTTCTCTATTCGTGAAGGCGGACGTACTGTAGGTTCAGGCGTTGTTACTGAAATCGTTAAATAATTAACTTTTTAACTATAGTTTTAACCAGCGTGAAAAACTGGGGTATTCGGACGTAAGACCAGAGAATTTATTCTCTGGTCTTTTTTTTGTTTAGAAATTGGCTGGCTAAAAAATAAGCCAATTGGCTGTTTTAGCAGACTTGTTTCTTCCGTATACTTGGAGAAAAAGGGTAGGTGATTTAATGGAAAAAGTATTGACGATTGCAGGCTCCGATTCAACTGGAGGGGCAGGGATTCAAGCAGATTTAAAAACATTTGAAGAGTATGGAGTTTTTGGATTTTCAAGTTTAACCTCGATTGTGACGATGGATCCTACGACAGGCTGGTCACATGAAGTAACTGAATTGCCAGAAACGCTCTTAGAAAAACAATTGATTTCGGTTTTTGCAGGCGGTCCAGTAGCGGCCTTGAAAACAGGGATGATGGGCAATGAACAAAATATTAAAATGGCTAGCAAATACATTAAACAAGAGAAAATTCAAAAAGTCGTGATTGACCCAGTCATTGCTTGTAAGGGCACGGCACAAATTCTGCAACCCAAAAGTGTGGAAGGCCTAAAAAACGATTTACTGCCATTAGCATTAGTGGCCACGCCTAATTTAATTGAAGCGGGCATCTTATCTGGTTTAGGCGAAATTTCTTCCGTGGCGGAGATGGAAGAAGCGGCAAAACGAATTGTACAAATGGGAGCCAAGCATGTCGTGGTTAAAGGGGGACATCGCTTAGCTGGTGAAAAAGCACTGGACTTGTTTTACGATGGTCACACCGCGCATCTTTTGGAAAATGAATTATATCCAACTGATTATAATCATGGTGCAGGTTGTACTTTTTCAGCGGCAATCACAGCTGGCTTGGCGAAAGGTTATTCGGTGTTAGAAGCAGTAACTTTAGCGAAAAAATTTGTAGCAGCGGCGATTAAACACGGTATTCAAGTTAATCCTTATGTGGGGCACGTGTGGCATGGCGCTTACACTCATGCGGAACAACGGATGCGTAAGAAAGCATAATGTTTAGAACTAGAGGAGTCTGTCAAGGACTGGCTCTAGTTTTTTTGTGATAAAGAATAACAATAGTAGGTATTACGTTAAAAGAATGTTCAAATTTTTAAAAGAGGAGTAGAATAGAACTGTAATTGCAAAAAAAGAAGCGGAACATAGAAGGGGTGTTAACTTTTCTGTGCTTCAGTTTAGAACGGACTGTGGTGTTTGTTTTGACGAACTACCGGAAAGCTACTCCTTTTTGTTTTGGCTTCAAATGGTATTTAATGGAGGGAATGCAATGTTAGAAAAAGAAACGTACAGTCAACTGTTTAAATGGTCTTTTTCAAAAAAGACACAAGTCACATACTGGGATGGTACCGTCAAAGAGTATGGGCAAGGGTCGGGGGATCCGGTTTTTAAAATTGTATTCAATGAAAAAATTCCTGTGAAGGATTTACTGAATAACGCTTCGTTAACTTTAGGGGAAGCCTACATGGATCGCAAAATTGAAATCGAAGGCGATATCCAAGCGCTGATTTATGATGTGTATAACCAAAAGGATAGCTTTTTACACAATGCTAAATTTATTAAATGGCTTCCTAAAGAAAGTCATTCAAAAAAACGTTCGCAAGAGGATATTCACAGCCATTACGATCTAGGAAATGATTTTTACAAAAAATGGCTTGACCAAACAATGACGTATTCATGTGCTTATTTTAAAACGCCTGAAGATACATTAGAACAAGCGCAAGTGAATAAAGTTCATCATATTTTAGATAAATTGTTTATCAAAGAGGGGGACACTTTACTGGATATTGGCTGCGGCTGGGGCACATTAATTTTAACTGCGGTGAAAGAATATGGAGCCAAAGCAACTGGGATTACATTAAGTGAAGAGCAATTTCATCATATTCGCCATATTATAGAAAAAGAAGGGCTACAAGATCGAATGACTGTCAAGTTGATGGATTATCGTGATTTAAAAGGAGAGTCTTTTGACCATATTACGAGTGTCGGGATGTTTGAGCATGTCGGTGCAGAAAATCTACATGAATATTTTGACGTCGTTCAACGAAATTTAGCGCCTAAAGGTACGGCATTGATTCATGGGATCAGTCGCCAACAAGGTGGGGCTAAAAATGCTTGGATTAATCGTTATATTTTCCCTGGTGGCTATATTCCTGGTGTCACTGAGCTAGTCGGCCATATGACAGAAAATGACTTGCAAGTGATTGACTTGGAAAGTTTGCGCAGAGATTATCAATTGACGTTGGAACATTGGACAAAAAACTTCCATAATATAGAAACAGAAATTGTTGACGAAAAAGGCGAGCGCTTCTATCGAATGTGGGACTTATATTTGCAAGCATGTGCAGCCTCATTCCAAGCAAGCAATATTGATGTTATTCAATATTTATTGGTTCATCCAGATAACAATGATATTCCAATGCGCCGGATTGGTTAATAGAATAAAAAAGAAAGAATTTGAGATTCTGGTAAAAAAGGAATCCCAAATTCTTTTTTTATAAAAATAGAATGAAAAGAATTGAAAAACAAAACAAATGCTTTTCAAAACAAGAAAAAATTCTTTCAAAAAAACGCAGAAAATCCTTGCTAACACTATCCTTTCATAGTATAATCAAAAAGGTGCTGTTTACAGGAGTGTAAAAAGCATTGGTAGATCAACGATTTGATTTGCCGGCTGTGAAGCGAGAGGTTGCGACACGCTCGGACGCTTTGCCATGAACGAGCATGCCGGATAAATTTTCGTGGAGCTATGTCTACTTTTAAAATAGGCGAAGGAGGGAACAAGATGGCAAAACAAAAAATTCGTATCCGTTTAAAAGCGTATGAACACCGTATTTTAGATCAATCAGCGGATAAAATTGTGGAAACAGCAAAAAGAACTGGAGCTGACGTATCAGGTCCGATTCCATTACCAACAGAACGCTCACTTTACACAGTTATTCGTGCGACTCATAAATACAAAGATTCTCGCGAACAATTCGAAATGCGTACTCACAAACGTCTAATTGACATTGTGAACCCAACACCAAAAACAGTTGACGCTCTAATGAAGCTTGACTTACCGTCTGGTGTTAATATTGAAATCAAACTATAAAATTAAGATGGAGGTGTACTCATGACCAAAGGAATCTTAGGGAAAAAAGTGGGAATGACACAAATCTTTACTGAGTCTGGTGAATTAATTCCAGTAACAGTAGTTGAAGCTACGCCAAACGTAGTTTTACAAGTAAAAACTGTTGAAACTGACGGATACGAAGCTATCCAAGTTGGTTACCAAGACAAACGTGAAGTTTTATCAAACAAACCTGCGAAAGGTCATGTTGCAAAAGCAAACACGGCTCCTAAGCGCTTCATTAAAGAATTCAAGAATGTTGAGCTAGGAGAATATGAAGTAGGTAAAGAAATCAAAGTAGATGTTTTCCAAGCAGGAGACGTTGTTGATGTTACAGGTACTACGAAAGGTAAAGGATTCCAAGGGGCAATCAAACGTCACGGCCAAAGCCGCGGACCTATGTCTCATGGTTCTCGTTATCACCGTCGTCCTGGGTCAATGGGTCCAGTAGCGCCTAACCGTGTATTTAAAAATAAACGACTAGCCGGCCGTATGGGTGGCGACCGCGTAACAATTCAAAACCTTGAAGTTGTTAAAGTGGACGTAGAAAGAAATGTTATCTTAATCAAAGGAAACATTCCTGGAGCGAAAAAATCTTTAATCACAATCAAATCAGCTGTGAAAGCTAAATAAGTGTAGGGAAAGGAGGAACTAAGGAATGCCGAATGTAGCATTATTCAAACAAGATGGAACTCAAAACGGTGAAATCACTTTAAATGAAGAAATCTTCGGAATCGAACCTAATGAAAGTGTTGTCTATGATGCAATCATCATGCAACGTGCTTCATTAAGACAAGGAACACACGCAGTTAAAAACCGTAGCGCTGTTCGTGGCGGTGGCCGCAAACCATGGCGTCAAAAAGGAACTGGTCGTGCTCGTCAAGGTTCAATCCGTTCACCACAATGGCGTGGAGGTGGCGTAGTCTTTGGACCAACACCGCGTTCATACAGCTACAAACTTCCTAAAAAAGTTCGTCGCTTAGCAATGAAATCTGTATTATCAGACAAAGTTGCTGAAAATAACTTGGTAGCAGTAGAAGGTTTAAGCTTCGATGCACCAAAAACAAAAGAATTCAAACAAGTTCTTGCTAACTTGTCTATCGATACTAAAGTATTAGTTGTTTTAGAAAATGGTAACGACTTTGCAGCTTTATCAGCTCGTAACTTACCAAACGTTTCTGTAGTAACTTCTGATAACGTTAGTGTGTTAGATGTTGTGTCAGCTAACAAAGTCTTGGCAACACAAACAGCTCTTACTCAAATTGAGGAGGTGCTTGCATAATGGAATTACTAGACGTAATCAAACGCCCAGTGATCACTGAAAAATCCATGTTAGCTATGGACGAAAAGAAATATACTTTCGAAGTGGACACTCGCGCAAACAAAACTTTAGTAAAACAAGCTGTTGAATCAGCATTCGATGTTAAAGTAGCAAACGTAAACATCTTAAACGTGCGTCCAAAATTCAAACGCATGGGTAAATATGCAGGTTATACAAAAAAACGTCGCAAAGCGATCGTTACATTAACTGAAGATTCAAAAGAAATTCAATTATTCGAAGCTGCTGAATAAGCAGTCCTGAACAATATCAACGTAGGAGGGAAATAAGACGTGGCGATTAAAAAGTACAAACCTACCACAAATGGCCGTCGTAACATGACAAGTTCTGATTTCGCTGAAATCACAACTTCAACACCAGAAAAATCATTGTTACAGCCATTAAAAAACAATGCCGGTCGTAACAACAACGGTCGCATTACGGTTCGTCACCAAGGTGGCGGTCACAAACGTCAATACCGTGTGATTGACTTCAAACGTAATAAAGATAACGTCGCAGCGGTTGTTAAAACGATCGAGTACGATCCAAACCGTTCTGCTAACATCGCGTTAGTTCATTACGAAGACGGGGTTAAGGCATACATCTTAGCACCAAAAGGATTAGAAGTAGGCATGCGCCTAGTATCTGGTCCAGAAGCAGATATTAAAGTAGGTAACGCATTACCATTGGAAAACATTCCAGTTGGTACAGTTATCCACAACATTGAAATGAAACCTGGTAAAGGTGGACAATTAATCCGTTCAGCTGGAACAAGCGCGCAAGTACTTGGTAAAGAAGGCAAATACGTATTAATCCGCTTAAACTCTGGCGAAGTTCGTATGATCTTAGCAACTTGCCGTGCAACAATCGGTTCAGTTGGTAACGAACAACACGAATTAATCAACATTGGTAAAGCTGGCCGCTCTCGTTGGATGCGTAAACGCCCAACTGTTCGTGGTAGCGTAATGAATCCTAACGATCACCCACACGGTGGTGGTGAAGGTAAAACACCAATTGGACGTAAAGCGCCAGTATCTCCATGGGGTCAACCAGCAATTGGATACAAAACACGTAATAAAAAAGCTAAATCAGACAAACTTATCGTTCGTCGTCGTACTAAATAATTTTTTTGACCATGTGTCGTACATTTTGAGAGGAGGTTCACCATGGGTCGTAGTTTAAAAAAAGGACCTTTCGTCGATGATCATTTGATGAAAAAGGTCGAAGCACAACAAGGTGCCGAAAAGAAAAAAGTAATTAAAACTTGGTCTCGCCGCTCTACAATTTTTCCATCATTCGTAGGTTTCACAATCGCTGTATATGATGGACGGAAACATGTCCCTGTTTACATTCAAGAAGACATGGTAGGACATAAATTAGGTGAATTTGCACCAACTAGAACTTATCGTGGCCACGTTGCTGACGATAAAAAAACTAAACGCTAATTTTGAGGGGAGGATATGCAAATGTCAGAACAAATTACATCAGCTAAAGCAACTGCAAAAACAGTTCGCACTTCACCTCGTAAAGCACGTTTAGTAATCGATCTTATCAGAGGGAAAAGCGTTGCGGATGCAATTTCAATCTTGAAATTCACACCGAACAAGTCTGCTGGAATCATTGAAAAAGTTTTAATGTCAGCAGTTGCTAACGCAGAAAACAACTTTGACTTAGACGTTGAAAGCTTAGTCGTATCTGAAGCATTTGTTAACGAAGGACCAACAATGAAACGTTTCCGTCCTCGTGCAAAAGGTTCAGCTTCACCAATCAACAAACGTACTAGTCACATCACAGTAGTTGTAACAGAGAAATAAGTCTCATGAAATAGGCTGTTTTCTTTATGAAAACAGAGCTTAAACATTTAAGAGGAGGGACAATCAGTGGGTCAAAAAGTACATCCAATTGGAATGCGTGTAGGCATCATCCGCGACTGGGATGCGAAATGGTATGCTGAAAAAGAGTATGCTGAATTCTTACACGAAGATTTAAGAATCCGTAAATTTATCGCAACAAAACTTGCTGATGCTGCTGTATCTACAATTGAAATCGAACGCGCTGCAAACCGTGTTAACATTTCAATTCACACAGCTAAACCAGGTATGGTTATCGGTAAAGGCGGATCTGAAGTCGAAAACCTAAGAAAAGAATTAAACAAATTAACTGGCAAACGAGTTCACATCAACATCGTTGAAATCAAAAAACCAGATTTAGATGCAAAATTAGTAGGCGAAGGAATTGCACGTCAATTAGAAAACCGTGTTGCTTTCCGTCGTGCTCAAAAACAAGCTATCCAACGCGCAATGCGTGCTGGTGCTAAAGGAATCAAAACTCAAGTATCAGGTCGTCTAAACGGTGCGGATATCGCTCGTTCAGAAGGATACTCTGAAGGAACTGTACCACTTCACACATTACGTGCGGACATTGATTACGCATGGGAAGAAGCGGACACTACTTACGGAAAACTAGGAGTTAAAGTGTGGATCTATCGTGGAGAAATTCTTCCAACGAAAAAAAACACTGAGAAAGGAGGGAAATAATCATGTTAGTACCTAAACGTGTAAAACACCGTCGTGAATTCCGCGGAAAAATGCGCGGTGAAGCTAAAGGCGGAAAAGAAGTAGCATTTGGTGAATGGGGTTTACAAGCAACTGAATCTCACTGGATTACTAACCGTCAAATCGAAGCAGCCCGTATTGCAATGACTCGTTACATGAAACGTGGCGGGAAAGTATGGATTAAAATTTTCCCTCACAAGTCTTACACAAGTAAAGCTATCGGCGTACGTATGGGTAAAGGTAAAGGGGCACCAGAAGGCTGGGTATCACCAGTTAAACGTGGTAAAATCATGTTTGAAATCGCAGGCGTTCCTGAAGAAGTAGCTCGTGAAGCTCTTCGTCTTGCATCTCACAAATTGCCGGTAAAAACTAAGATCGTAAAACGTGAGGAAATGGGTGGTGAATCGAATGAAGGTTAAAGAAATCAGAGAATTAACCACTGCCGAAATGCTAGATAAAGAAAAACAATTAAAAGAAGAATTGTTCAACTTAAGATTCCAATTAGCAACAGGTCAATTAGAAAACACTGCACGTATTAAAGAAGTACGTCAATCGATTGCACGCATCAAAACAGTATTGCGTGAACAAGCTAACTAATAGTGGAAGGAGGCCAAACGCGTATGACTGAAGAAAGAAATCAACGTAAAGTTTACCAAGGTCGTGTGGTATCAGACAAAATGGATAAAACAATCACAGTTGTCGTTGAAACAAAGAAAAACCACCCTATCTATGGCAAACGTATGAAATATTCTAAAAAATATAAAGCGCATGATGAAAACAACACAGCGAAAGTTGGAGACATCGTAAAAATCATGGAAACTCGTCCATTATCAGCTACAAAACGTTTCCGTTTACTAGAGGTAGTCGAAGAAGCAGTTATTATCTAATAAAACGAGAATTTCCTAATAGATTGAAGCACAAAATCTGAAAGGGGGATACACATCGTGATCCAACAAGAAAGTCGTTTAAGAGTCGCTGACAATTCTGGCGCACGTGAAATTTTAACGATCAAAGTCCTAGGCGGATCTGGTCGTAAAACTGCTAACATCGGTGACGTTATTGTTGCTACTGTCAAACAAGCAACGCCAGGTGGGGTTGTTAAAAAAGGTGAAGTAGTTAAAGCCGTTATCGTTCGTACAAAATCTGGCGCTCGTCGTGCTGACGGTTCTTACATCAAATTTGATGAAAATGCTGCGGTAATTATCCGTGACGATAAAAGCCCACGCGGAACACGTATCTTCGGACCAGTTGCACGTGAATTACGTGAAAACAACTTCATGAAGATCGTTTCTCTAGCACCAGAAGTATTATAATCTCGAGCCCACGTTAAAGGAGGTGCGAAACAGTAATGTTTGTTAAAAAAGGCGATAAAGTAAAAGTTATCACTGGTAAAGATAAAAACAAAGAAGGCGTTGTCTTAGCAGCGTTTCCTAAACAAGATAAAGTTATCGTTGAAGGTGTCAACGTCGTTAAAAAACACCAAAAACCAAACCAAGCAGCCCCACAAGGTGGAATCCTTGAAGTGGAAGCGCCAATTCATGTTTCTAATGTAATGGTGATTGATCCTTCAAACGGAGAAGCTACTAAAGTTGCGTTTAAAGAAGTCGACGGCAAAAAAGTCCGCGTTTCTAAAAAAACAGGTGAAGTTTTAGATAAATAAAAATTGCGGAAGGAGGGCTTACTGAATGAACCGCCTGAAAGAAAAATATATTAAAGAAGTAACACCATCATTGGTGGAAAAATTTAATTACAGCTCAGTTATGCAAACACCTAAAGTTGATAAAATCGTTATCAACATGGGTGTGGGTGATGCAGTATCAAATGCTAAAAACTTAGACAAAGCTGTTGAAGAATTAGCATTAATCACTGGTCAAAAACCACTTATCACAAAAGCTAAAAAATCTATCGCTGGATTCCGTTTACGTGAAGGAATGCCAATCGGTGCGAAAGTAACGCTACGCGGCGAAAGAATGTACGAATTTTTAGATAAATTAGTAACAGTTTCTTTACCTCGTGTACGTGACTTCCACGGTGTCAGCAAAAAAGCTTTCGATGGTCGTGGTAACTATACTTTAGGTATTAAAGAACAATTAATCTTCCCAGAAGTTGATTATGATTTAGTAGATAAAGTACGCGGTATGGACATCGTAATTGTTACAACAGCGAACACTGACGAAGAGTCTCGCGAATTGTTGGCACAATTAGGTATGCCATTCCAAAAATAATATAAGGAGGCGAACTACGTGGCTAAAAAATCAATGATTGCTAAAAACAAACGTCCTGCTAAACATTCAACACAAGCTTATACTCGTTGTGAACGTTGTGGACGTCCACATTCAGTTTATCGTAAATTTCATCTTTGCCGTATTTGCTTCCGCGAACTTGCCTATAAAGGTCAAATTCCCGGCGTGAAGAAAGCTAGCTGGTAAACAAGTAAACTCGCATAAAGGAGGTAAATAGTTCAATGGTCATGACAGATCCAATTGCAGATTTTCTAACTCGCATTCGTAATGCGAACATGGTTAAACATGAAACTTTAGAAGTACCTGCTTCAAAAATCAAACGTGATATCGCAGAAATCCTGAAACGTGAAGGATTTATCCGCGACGTAGAATACATCGAAGATGACAAACAAGGCGTAATCCGTGTTTTCCTAAAATATGGTAAAAACGAAGAACGTGTTATCACAAACTTAAAACGTATTTCTAAACCAGGTTTACGTGCATACGTAAAAGCTGACGAAGTACCAAAAGTATTAAACGGTCTAGGAATTGCAATCATCTCTACATCAGAGGGTGTAATTACTGACAAAGAAGCTAGAGCGAAAAATATCGGCGGCGAAGTAATCGCCTACGTATGGTAATTCTAAAAAATACACAAGGAGGTGTCTCTAAGTGAGCCGTATTGGTAATAAAGTTGTTGTTCTTCCTGCTGGTGTTGAAATCAAGCAAGACGGAAACAACATTACAGTTAAAGGACCTAAAGGTGAATTAACACGCGAATTTTCTTCTGATATCAAAATGAACATCGAAGGAAACGAAGTGACATTCACTCGTCCAAACGATTCAAAAGAAATGAAAACAATCCACGGAACAACTCGTGCAAACTTCAACAACATGGTTGTTGGTGTTTCTGAAGGTTTCCAAAAAGCACTTGAACTTATCGGGGTCGGATACCGTGCCCAAGTACAAGGCAACAAATTAACTTTAAACGTTGGTTATTCTCATCCTGTCGAAATGACAGCACCAGAAGGCGTAACATTTGAAGTACCTGCGAACACACAAGTTATCGTTAAAGGCATCAACAAAGAAGTTGTTGGTGAATTAGCTGCTAACATCCGTGGCGTTCGTCCTCCAGAACCTTATAAAGGCAAAGGGATTCGCTATGTTGGTGAATTTGTACGCCGTAAAGAAGGTAAAACTGGTAAATAATAACAGCTGTGTAGAAAACAGAAGTCAACAACAAGCAACTGTCATTTTATGGGATTTTTCCAATAAAATGCTTTTGTCTTGTCTGCCAGCTTCTCTTTTCCGTAATCTGCTGACTGCTTGAAATATTAGTAGTAAACATTAAATCAAAGAGGTGAAAATTGTGATTACAAAACCAGATAAAAACAAAACACGTCAAAAGAGACATCGTCGTGTACGTAACAAAATCTCTGGTACTGCTGAGTGCCCACGCTTGAACATTTTCCGTTCTAACAAAAACATCTACGCGCAAGTCATTGATGACGTAGCGGGTGTGACGCTAGCAAGTGCCTCTGCCTTGGATAAAGAAATTTCAGGTGGAACAAAAACAGAAACAGCTGCAGCTGTTGGTAAACTAGTTGCTGAACGTGCCGCTGAAAAAGGCATCAAAAAAGTAGTCTTCGACCGTGGTGGATACCTTTACCATGGCCGCGTGCAAGCTTTAGCTGAAGCTGCTCGTGAAAATGGACTAGAATTTTAGGAGAAGGAGGAACACCATTCATGGTTTATATTGATCCAAAACATTTGGAATTAGAAGACCGCGTTGTAGCGATCAACCGTGTAACAAAAGTTGTTAAAGGTGGACGTCGTTTACGTTTCGCAGCTTTAGTTGTTGTCGGTGACAAAAACGGACACGTTGGTTTCGGTACTGGTAAAGCACAAGAAGTACCTGAAGCTATCCGTAAAGCAATCGAAGACGCGAAGAAAAACTTAGTTGAAGTGCCTATGGTTGGTTCTACTATCCCGCACGAAGTAATTGGCGTATTCGGTGGCGGCCGTATCCTTATGAAACCTGCAGTAGAAGGTTCTGGGGTAGCTGCTGGTGGACCAGTTCGTGCCGTATTGGAATTAGCTGGTGTAGCAGATATTACATCTAAATCACTAGGTTCAAACACACCTATTAACGTTGTTCGCGCAACTGTTGAAGGTCTAAAACAATTAAAACGTGCCGAAGAAGTGGCAGCACTTCGCGGTAAATCTGTAGAAGAAATTATCGGTTAAGGAGGACAAAAATAATGGCTGAATTAAAAATTACTTTAAAACGCAGTGTTATCGGACGTCCTCAAAACCAACGTGCTACAGTTAAAGCGTTAGGTTTAGGTAAAGTGAATAGTACTGTTACAAAACCTGCCAATGAAGCAATCAAAGGTATGGTTAACACTATTTCACATTTAGTGGACGTAGAAGAAGTTTAAGATTTATAGATTTGTAATAGAAGATTGCTTAAGGAGGTGCCAAACCTATGAAACTTCATGAATTAAAACCTGCTGAGGGCTCACGCCAAGTACGTAACCGTGTTGGACGTGGTACTTCATCTGGTAATGGTAAAACAGCTGGCCGTGGACAAAAAGGGCAAAAAGCCCGTTCAGGCGGTGGTGTTCGTTTAGGATTTGAAGGGGGTCAAACTCCATTATTCCGTCGTTTACCAAAACGTGGGTTTACAAACATTAATCGTAAAGATTACGCTGTTGTAAACTTAGATACTTTAAACCGTTTTGAAGATGGAACAGAAGTAACTCCTGTTGTCCTAAAAGAAGCAGGAATCGTTAAAAACGAAAAAGCGGGAATCAAAGTTCTTGCAGATGGTGAGTTAACGAAAAAATTAACTGTGAAAGCAGCTAAATTCTCGAAATCAGCACAAGAAGCTATCGAAGCTGCTGGTGGTTCAATCGAGGTGATCTAATTGTTCAAGCTATTAAAGAACGCCTTTAAAGTCAAAGACATTAGATCAAAAATCTTATTTACAGTTTTAATCTTGTTTGTATTTCGCCTAGGTGCGCACATTACTGTGCCCGGGGTGAATGCAAAGGGATTGTCTGATTTAAGTAGCTTACCCTTTTTGAATATGTTGAATATGGTGAGTGGTAGTGCCATGCAAAACTTCTCTATCTTCTCGATGGGGGTTTCGCCATACATTACAGCCTCTATTATTATTCAACTATTGCAAATGGATATTGTACCTAGATTTGTAGAATGGTCAAAACAAGGGGAAGTTGGGCGTAAGAAATTAAATCAAGCTACAAGATATCTAACGATTGTCTTGGGTGTGGCTCAGTCAATGGGGATCACTGCTGGTTTTAATAGCTTAAGTCAAACTGGGATTGTCAACAATCCAACCTTAGGTACCTTTGTGATGATTGCAGTTATTTTAACTGCTGGGACGATGTTTGTGACTTGGATGGGTGAACAAATTACAGAAAAAGGAATCGGAAATGGTGTTTCAATGATTATCTTTGCCGGGATTATTTCCCGTTTGCCAGGAGCAGTCAAAGAAATCTATGAAGATTACTTCGTCAATATCGAGTCTTCTCGTATTTGGCAATCTGTTATTTTCATTGCAATCTTAGTTATTGCTATTTTGGTGATTGTTACAGTCGTAACGTTCTTCCAACAAGCAGAACGTAAGATTCCAATCCAATATACAAAACGTGTTTCTGGTGCACCAACAAGTAGTTATTTACCGTTAAAAGTAAATGCTGCTGGGGTTATTCCAGTTATCTTTGCCAGCTCGTTAATTGCAACACCAAATGCCATTTTACAAGCTTTCTCATCAAAATTCGCTGGTGAAAATTGGTATGACATTATGACAAAAATCTTCAGTTATAACACAGTTCCAGGGGCAATCATCTATACTGTCCTAATCGTTGCGTTTACGTTCTTCTATGCATTTGTTCAAGTAAACCCTGAGAAATTAGCGGAAAACTTACAAAAACAAGGAAGCTACATTCCAAGCGTGCGACCAGGTAAAGGTACAGAAGAATATGTATCTGGCGTGTTAATGAGATTAAGTGTTGTCGGCTCAATTTTCCTAGGACTTGTTGCTTTACTTCCAATCATTGCGCAAATGGTTTGGAACTTACCTCAATCAATCGGTTTAGGTGGAACAAGTTTACTAATCGTTATCGGGGTTGCATTAGAAACAACGAAACAATTAGAAGGATTAATGATGAAACGTCAATATGTCGGCTTTATCAATAAGTAAGAATCGAGTGTTGAGGTTTTACCTCAGCACCATTCTCACATATGGCTAGCTTCATAAGCCGGTCTTTAAAATTAGGAGGAGAATATATGAACCTCATTTTAATGGGATTACCTGGAGCAGGTAAAGGCACCCAAGCAGAAAAAATCATTGATACGTATGGCATTCCACATATTTCTACTGGAGATATGTTCCGTGCAGCAATGAAAAATGAAACTGCCTTGGGCCTAGAAGCGAAATCTTATATCGATAAAGGTGAACTGGTTCCTGACGAAGTAACAAACGGAATTGTTAAAGAACGCCTTGCTGAACCAGATACAGACAAAGGATTCCTATTAGATGGTTTCCCACGTACACTGGATCAAGCAAAAGCATTAGATACAATGCTTAAAGAATTAAACAAAAAAATTGATGCTGTCATTGACATCCATGTAGAAGAAGATGTATTAATCGAGCGTTTAGCTGGACGATTCATCTGTCGCACATGTGGCGCAACGTATCATAAATTATTCAACCCGCCAAAAGTTGAAGGCACTTGTGATCGCTGTGGCGGACATGAATTCTACCAAAGAGAAGATGATAAGCCCGAAACGGTTAAAAATCGTTTGGCAGTCAACATTGAAAGTAGCGCACCAATCTTAGCTTTCTATAAAGAACAAGGCTTGATGCATACAATCGATGGCAATCGCGAAATCGATACTGTTTTTTCTGATGTGAAAAAAATCATTGACGAAAACTAATTTCCAATTGCCCGCAGTTTAACCCTGTTGTTGTATTCAGTTTCTCTTGCCAAAACATAACTAAATATGGTAGAATATATCAGTCCGACTTCTACAGTTTTGTGACATCAAAATGAATAACGAAGTTAGTTGAGAATTTCTAGGTGGGAGCTGGAGTTTCCGCCGTTTTATCGTGTGAAAACGCGAAACAAGTACAAGGAGGTACTGTGCGTGGCAAAAGAAGATATGATTGAAGTCGAAGGTACAGTCGTCGAAACTTTGCCGAATGCAATGTTTAAAGTCGAACTAGAAAATGGACACCAAGTTCTTGCTACTGTTTCAGGTAAAATCCGTATGCACTACATCCGTATCTTACCTGGTGACAAAGTAACAGTTGAATTATCACCGTATGATTTAACGCGTGGCCGTATTACTTATCGCTTTAAATAATTGTACTCCGTAAAACCACAGGAGGTATTATCATGAAAGTAAGACCATCAGTAAAACCAATGTGTGAACATTGTAAAGTAATTCGCCGTAAAGGACGTGTTATGGTTATTTGCCCAGCAAATCCAAAACATAAACAACGTCAAGGATAATTAGGAGGTGTAACGAATAATGGCTCGTATTGCAGGAGTAGACATCCCTCGTGACAAACGTGTAGTAGTTTCTCTTACTTACATTTATGGTATTGGTAACACTACAGCTAAAAAAGTTTTAGCAAACGTTGGCGTATCTGAAGATGTTCGTGTACGTGATTTAACAAACGAACAAACAGATGCGATTCGTGCGGAAATTGATAAGTTAAAAGTTGAAGGGGATCTTCGTCGTGAAGTGAACTTAAACATCAAACGCTTGATGGAAATCGGTTCATACCGTGGAATCCGTCACCGTCGTGGATTACCAACTCGTGGACAAAACACGAAAAATAATGCACGTACTCGTAAAGGCCCTACTAAAACAGTAGCAGGCAAGAAAAAATAATTCCTAAGTGAAGGAGGTTAGAACTTCATGGCAGCAAAAAAAGTTAGTCGTAAACGCCGTGTCAAAAAGAATATAGAATCAGGTGTAGCACATATCCATTCTACATTCAACAATACAATCGTAATGATTACTGATACACATGGTAATGCATTAGCATGGTCATCAGCAGGATCATTAGGCTTTAAAGGAAGCAAAAAATCAACTCCTTTTGCCGCTCAAATGGCTGCAGAAGCCGCAACTAAAGTGGCAATGGAACATGGACTTAAAACTGTAGACGTAACAGTTAAAGGACCTGGTTCTGGACGTGAAGCAGCAATTCGTTCATTACAAGCAACAGGTTTAGAAGTGACTGCAATTCGTGACGTGACTCCAGTTCCTCATAATGGATGCCGCCCTCCAAAACGCCGTCGTGTTTAATGAGCGCCACTCATTCTGAGTTTGAATTAGGAACGTCATTGAACAAGACACTTTTCGTTTTGAAAGGGGTATAGATAAGAATGATTGAATTTGAAAAACCAAGAATCGAAAAAATTGATGAAAATAGAGATTATGGTAAGTTCGTCGTTGAACCATTAGAACGCGGTTACGGAACTACTTTAGGTAACTCTCTACGTCGTATTTTATTGTCTTCTTTACCAGGAGCTGCAATTACGAATATTCAAATCGATGGTGTTTTACACGAATTCTCAACCATTCCAGGTGTACGAGAAGACGTAACACAAATTATTTTGAATATTAAAGGCTTAGCATTGAAATTATATGCTGAAGAAGAGAAAACCCTTGAGATCGATATTACAGGACCCGCTACCGTGACTGCCGGCGATATTATCGTGGACAGTGATGTTGAGATCCTAAATAAAGATTTAGTTATCTGTAGTGTTGCTGAAGGAGCTACTTTCCATGCTCGCTTAACAGTGAAACCTGGTCGTGGCTATGTTCAAGCAGACGAAAACAAAAAAGAAGATATGCCAATCGGTGTACTTCCAGTTGATTCCATCTACACACCCGTTCGTCGTGTTAACTACCAAGTAGAAAATACACGTGTTGGTCGTCGTGATGATTTCGACAAATTAACAATGGAAATATGGACAGATGGTTCAATCATTCCTCAAGAAGCACTAAGTTTAGCTGCGAAAATCATGACTGAGCATTTAGATATCTTTGTAAACCTTACTGACGAAGCGAAAAACGCTGAAATCATGGTGGAAAAAGAAGAAACTCAAAAAGAGAAAATGCTAGAAATGACGATTGAAGAACTTGATTTATCAGTTCGTTCATATAACTGTTTAAAACGTGCAGGCATTAATACTGTACAAGAACTTACAAACAAATCTGAACCAGAAATGATCAAAGTACGTAATTTAGGTCGTAAATCTCTTGAAGAAGTAAAACTTAAATTGCATGATCTAGGATTAGGATTACGTAAGGACGATTAAGACTTTTACGAAGTTTCCAGTCCTGCTTAACAGCAGTGGCTCGTGAGAACAGAAACGAAGGAGGGAACCCAACGTGAGTTACCGTAAATTAGGACGCACATCAAGCCAACGTAAAGCTATGCTACGTGATATTACAACTGATTTAATCATCAACGAACGCATCGTAACTACTGAAGCTCGTGCGAAAGAAGTACGTTCAACTGTAGAAAAAATGATTACTTTAGGTAAACGTGGAGATCTTCATGCACGTCGTCAAGCAGCTACTTTCGTTCGTAATGAAGTTGCTAGTGTTCGTGAAGAAGATGAGTCTATCGTTGTTGAATCAGCTTTACAAAAGCTATTTAACGATTTAGGACCTCGTTTCGCGGAACGCCAAGGTGGTTACACTCGTATCTTGAAGACAGAACCAAGACGCGGTGATGCAGCACCAATGGTAGTTATCGAATTTGTTAAATAATTAATAAACCGATCACTTTATAGATGTTTCTTTTAGAGTGTTATGATGTTGGAGGCGACTCCGAGTCTAGCTCTGCTTTCCCTGCTAAAGATGGCTTTAGCAGGGGAGCACTCATCATATAAAGGTGATTTTTTTTTGCTTTGGGAAAACGCTGTTTTCTCAAAGCTTTTTTGTTTCTTAAAAGCATTGCAGAAGCTTTTCCGGTTTGTTATACTGATTATTAATTGGAATTTTCAGATAATTAAACAATCTGAGTTAGTAGAAGGGGGAATTATATGTCGCAAATGTTTGCTTTTTCGTTGCTGATGGTTATTTTATACATTGGTGATGTAGTTTCTATCAAAACAAAAGCTTGGATTCCATCTGTTTTTGTTTGTGGTGTTTTATTTATTCTTGGTTATTGGACTATTTTTCCACAAAATATTGTGGAAGTGGCAGGGATTCCTACAGTGGTTGCCACTTTATTAATGTATCTGTTGATTACTAATATGGGCACTCTGCTCTCTATTAAAGAATTGGTTAATCAATGGAAAACGATTGTGATTGCTTTGTCAGGTATTCTGGGCATTATTGCCTTGTTATTAGCTGTAGGGACTTTTGTTTTTGACTTAAAAACAGTTTTAGTTGCAATCCCGCCGTTAGTAGGAGGTTTAGTTTCTTCATTAGTAATGTCAGAAGCGGCTCAATCAGCTGGTTTAGCCTCACTTTCGGTTTTGGCAATTTTAATTTATGTCATTCAAGGGTTTGCTGGTTATCCCTTAACTTCAATTGTTCTAAAAAAAGAAGGAAAGCGGAAGCTTCAAGAATATCGAGCAGGGACATGGCAGCCGGTTCATGAACAAGAGGGGCAAGAAACAGGAGCAGAACCAGATGTGCCTAAACTATTTGAAAAAGTACCCAAACGATATCATACAGATTATTCACGAATTTTACGTTTAGCCTTAGTTGCCACACTCGCTTATTATGTTTCTGTGTGGACGGCACCGTTTGTGACGATTAGTCCTTTTGTGCTGTGTTTATGTTTTGGCGTGATTGCAACGTCTTTAGGCTTTTTAGAAAAGCAACCATTGCAGAAAGCAAATAGCTTTGGTTTTGCGATTTTAGGGTTAATGCTTTTTGTCTTTGATGGCTTAAAACAAGCCACACCTGAAATGTTGATGGATTTATTTTTACCAATGATTGGGATTATTGTGATTGGTGTTATCGGGATGTACATCTTTTCAGCAATTGTTGGTCGTGTATTAGGTGTGAGTAAAGAGATGGCATTCGCTGTTTCGTTGACAGCTTTATATGGCTTTCCAGCCGATTATATTATTACGAATGAAGTGATTCAATCATTGACAGAAGATGAACAAGAACAGGCGGCTTTAACGAGCCATTTAATGCCACCGATGTTAGTGGCAGGTTTCGTAACAGTCACCATTGTTTCGGTTATTTTAGCGGGTATTTTTTCAAGTATTTTATTAAGTTTGTAGAAACGGGGCGTAAGTATGAAAAAAATCAAAGCACTAATCATGCAGCATGCACAAGAAATGATTGCTTTTCGACGGGATTTACACCAACATCCAGAATTACAATTTGAAGAATTTCGAACGACAGAAAAAGTCGCGGCAGTTCTTGATCAATTGGGAATTACTTATCGCAAAACAGAACCGACGGGTTTAATTGCTGAAATTGTGGGCGGCAAACCAGGCCGAGTGGTTGCGCTGCGGGCGGATATGGATGCCTTACCTGTACAGGAATTAAATGAAGATTTAGCTTATAAATCTTTAGAAGCTGGCAAGATGCATGCATGTGGGCATGATTCCCATACCGCGATGTTAGTAACAGCGGCTAAAGTATTAAAAGAAATCCAGGAAGAACTTCAGGGAACAGTAAGGTTAATTTTTCAACCATCTGAAGAAAATGCGCAAGGTGCTAAAGCAATGATTGCGCAAGGCGCAATGACCGGTGTTGATGATGTATTTGGCTTACATATCTGGTCACAAATGCCTGTAGGAACCGCTTCGTGTCGAGTGGGCTCAAGTTTCGCATCCGCAGATATTTTTTCTGTTGATTTTAAAGGACGTGGTGGCCATGGTGCCATGCCAAACGCTTGTATTGATGCGGCAGTCATAGCTTCTTCTTTCGTGATGAATCTGCAAACGATTGTTTCTCGGGAGACAGATCCTTTAGATCCAGTAGTTGTCACGATTGGACGGATGGATGTGGGGACCCGTTTTAATGTGATTGCTGAGAATGCACGTTTAGAAGGAACGGTTCGTTGCTTTAGTGTAGCAACGCGTAATCGAGTAGAACAGGCACTACAACGCTATGCGGAACAAACAGCCGCTATTTACGGTGGGACGGCTTCGTTAGATTATCAATATGGAACGTTGCCAGTGATTAATGATGAGCAGGATGCCTTGTTTGCCCAAACATTAATTAAGAAAAATTTTGGTGAAGCGGCCTTAAGACAAGAAGAGCCGACAACCGGTGGTGAAGACTTCAGTTATTATACTGAACATGCTTCTGGTTGTTTTGCCTTAGTGGGAAGTGGTAATCCGGAGAAAGATACGGAATGGGCACATCACCATGGTCGTTTTAATATTGATGAAGATGCGATGGCAATGGGTGCTGAGTTATATGCCCAATATGCGTTTGAATATTTGAAGACACATTTTTAAAAGAAAATCAGTAACTTCTTGTTTTATGAGAACAAGAAGTTATTTTTATGAAAAATAGACCTGTCAAGACAGATAAGAGCTCCCATAATGACCGTTCTTTTGGTATAATAAAAAATAGTGTGAAGAATCAGAACAGATGATTGAAAAAACGCTACTTTTTTGGTAGTGTTAGAAAGAATAAATAGATTGAGGGAGTACGCGATGCAACCAATCATTGAACTAAATAATATCCAATTTAATTATCAACCAGAAGATGCTTCTCCCGCTTTAAAAGATGTGTCTTTTTCCATTCAACAAGGCGAATGGGTCGCTATTATTGGCCATAATGGTTCTGGTAAATCAACGTTAGCCAAAACGATCAATGGGCTGTTACTGCCAGCTGCTGGGACTATCAAAGTTGGCGGCAAAGAATTAAATGAAGCAAACGTCTGGGATATCCGGCGTATGGTAGGAATGGTCTTTCAGAATCCAGATAACCAATTTGTCGGTTCAACAGTCGAAGACGATGTGGCTTTTGGTTTAGAAAATCAAGGTATTCCGCGTGATGAAATGGTCGAACGTGTTCACGATGCATTAGAACGGGTTCGTATGTTAGATTTTGCCAAGCGAGAACCTGCTCGGCTATCTGGCGGCCAAAAACAACGAGTAGCTATCGCTGGTGTGGTTGCTTTGCGACCAGATATTATTATTTTAGACGAAGCGACAAGTATGTTAGATCCAGAAGGTCGTGCAGAAGTGATTGCTACCATTCAAAAGATTAAAGAAGAAAGCAATTTAACAGTTATTTCTATTACCCACGATATTGATGAAGCGGCTAATGCGAATCGTATTTTAGTGATGCGCCAAGGACAATTGACAAACGAGGGAACACCAGAAAAGATTTTTTCTGCAGGAGAAGCGCTTGTTGAAATGGGCTTGGATTTACCGTTTCCTGAAAAATTAAAAGTAGCTTTGAAAGAGCGTGGCGTTGTTGTGCCAGCGAATTATTTAACAGAAGAAGGGATGGTGGATTGGTTATGGACATCCGTTTTAAACAAGTAGATTTTACTTACCAACCCAATACTCCTTTTGAGCAACGGGCATTATTCGATATTAATTTAACGATTCAAGACGGCTCTTATACAGCGATTGTCGGTCATACTGGCAGTGGCAAATCAACGTTATTACAACATTTGAATGCTTTGGTGAAACCAACTAAAGGCCAAGTGACAATTGGAGAGCGTGTAATTACGCCAGAAACTGATAATAAGAATTTAAAACCAATTCGTAAAAAAGTTGGGATCGTTTTTCAATTTCCAGAAGCACAATTGTTTGAAGAAACAGTGGAGCGAGATATCGCTTTCGGACCGAAAAACTTTGGTGTTTCAGACGAAGAAGCGAAAAAATTAGCTAAGAAAATGCTTGATTTAGTCGGCTTAGATGAAAAATACTTACAACATTCTCCGTTTGAGTTATCAGGTGGTCAAATGCGCCGTGTCGCAATTGCTGGTGTGCTAGCGATGGAACCAGAAGTCTTAGTATTAGACGAACCGACTGCTGGTTTGGATCCTAAGGGTCGTAAAGAAATGATGGAGATGTTTAGTCGTCTGCATAAAGAACACAATATGACCATCGTTTTAGTGACACATTTGATGGATGATGTGGCTAATTACGCAGATCATGTGATTGTTTTAGAAAAAGGACAAATCGTCCGAGCGGGAGCACCACAAGAAGTGTTTCAAGAGACACAATGGCTGAAAGAAAAACAATTAGGCGTGCCAACTGCAGCCGAATTTGCTGAAAAATTAGTGGCAAAAGGCTTTTCTTTTGAGCAATTACCATTAACGGCCGATCAATTAGCCGATCAGCTTCTGAAAAAAATGCAGGAAGCAGGTGAGGCAAAATGATGAATAAATTGATTTTTGGGCGCTATATTCCAGGTGATTCTTTTATCCATCGTTTAGATCCGCGCGCAAAATTATTAGCTAGTTTTTATTTTATTGGGATTATCTTTTTAGCAAATAATTGGCAGAGTTATGTTTTAATAGCAGCTTTTACTGCTTTTGCTATTTCATTATCAAAAATCAGTGCCCGCTTCTTTATCCGCGGTGTTCGGCCATTATTATGGCTAATTCTGTTTACTGTGGCTCTTCAAACCTTGTTTACACAAGGGGGAGAAGTGTACTTTCAGTGGGGAATTATTTCCATTACCCAGTTTGGTGTGACGAATGGGCTATTTATTTTCTGTCGTTTTGTTTTAATTATTTTCATGTCAACGTTATTAACTTTAACGACGGCACCATTAGAGTTATCAGATGCGATTGAATATTTGCTACGCCCACTTCGTGTAGTGAAATTTCCAGTTCATGAAGTTTCATTGATGTTATCAATTGCCTTACGTTTTGTCCCAACATTAATGGATGAAACGGAAAAGATTATGAATGCTCAACGTGCCCGTGGTGTTGATTTTGGTGAAGGAAACTTACTTCAAAAAATGAAAGCTATTGTTCCACTGTTAATTCCGCTTTTCGTAAGTAGTTTTAATCGTGCGGAAGATTTGGCGACTGCCATGGAAGCAAGAGGTTATCAAGGTGGCGAAGGACGGACAAAATACCGCATTCTTCATTGGCACCTACGAGATACAATAGTAATGTTTGGCTTTGTCTTGTTAACCATTGGCTTATTTGTATTAAGAACTTAGAAAAGGTGAAGAAAAATTATGCCCCGCTATAAAGCAATCATTGCCTATGATGGCACTCATTTTCATGGCTTTCAAAAGCAGCCTAATGAGCGTACCGTTCAAGAAGAAATAGAAAAAACGTTAGCACGCATGAATAACGGACGCTCCGTGACGGTTTTTGGTTCAGGACGAACAGATGCAGGTGTTCATGCAATGGGCCAAGTGATTCACTTTGATTACCCGCAGGAACGTCCGTTGGAAAAAATGCGCTTTGCGTTAGACACACAAACACCAGAAGACATTGCTGTGCGCAGCGTGGAACGTGTTTCAGAAGACTTTCATGCACGTTATCACGTGATCGAAAAAACCTATCAATTTAAAGTGGATATTGGCAAACCGCGAAGTCCATTTCGACGTTTTTATGCTAGTTATTTCCCGTATCCCATTGATCTCGAAAAAATCCAACAAGCTTTGCCTGATTTATTAGGCACCCATGATTTTACCTCTTTCTGTGCCTCAGGAAGTTCGGTAGAAGATAAAGTCCGAACCATTCATGAAGCCAGTGTTCATGTCAATGAAACGGGGGATGAATTAACATTCACTTTTCGGGGCGATGGTTTCTTGTACAAAATGATTCGGATTTTAGTTGGTACGCTATTGAAAATCGGCAATGGGCGGCTGGAACCAACCGCGATTCCAGCAATTATCGCCGCCAAAGATCGAAATTTAGCGGGTCCGACTGCTCATCCAGAAGGATTATATTTAGCAGAAGTGAAATATGACAACTAAAAAGACGCAGACCTTACAAGAAAAGGTCTGCGTCTTTTTAGTTGTAAAATTTAGATGTATTTAACAGCTGTTCCGTAAGCCACGACAGATTGCATGTCTGTGCCAATTGTGCCAGAATCAAAACGCATCATCACAACGGCATCTGCACCTAATTTAGAGGCTTCTGCTTTTAAACGTTCGATTGCTTGGTCGCGTGCTTCTCGTTGCATATCAGTGTAACCTTTGATTTCACCGCCAACTACGCTTTTTAGTCCAGCACCTAAATCTTTAAACATATTTTTAGAACGTGTGGTTAACCCGAAAACTTCTCCAATAATTTCATATTCTTGACCGCTAATTCTCTCGGTTGTTGTAACTAACATGGGCAATTTCCTCCAGTACTTGTTGGTAACTTCAATTTACCATAGTCAAGAGTTTGGTACAACGAATATACATAAAAACGACACTAGAAAAGATGCGCTTCCGCATTTTTCTAGTGTCGTTTTGGTAAGAATTAATCAAGAATAGGATCTTTTTTAGAAATCATGACCCAAACCCAACTAATTAGAAAAGCAACCGTTGCTGGAACGACCCAGCCCATGCCAATAGTGAACAATGGTAAGTATTGGCCGGCTTTTTCTAAAAGCGTTGTTACAAACGCCGTATCTTTGATAAAGGCAGGCGCGCTATTTAATGCATCTAAAACAGCAGCAATCAATGTGATATAGGTCGTTGCTTGATAGACTTCCCGTCGATGTTTGAAAATAGGACTGATGATTACCAAAAGCATTAAAGTAATCGCTAGTGGATAAAGGAACATCAAGACTGGAACGGCAAATTGAATGATGTTGGTTAAGCCGACATTTGCAAAAATAGCTGGTAAAATAACAACAATTGCCAAGAATTTTTGATAGGAAACTTTCGGAAACATTTCTTCAAAAGTCTCAGAAAAGGCTGTGCTTAAGCCGATACCGGTTTTTAAACAAGCAAGAACTACGATAAAAGCCAGTAAAATACTCCCTGGTAGGCCTAAATAGTAATTGGCAATTTGGGCTAAGGCAATCCCGCCGTTTTCACTGATTGGAAAAGCCCCGATACTCATTGTTCCCATATAAGCAAGTAAGGTATAGATAATCCCCATCAATACAACACTGAAAGCACCTGATTTAATCATTCCTTTAGCGACATCTCCTGGTTTTTCGACGCCCATATTTCGTAAAGTGGAAACGACAACAATCCCAAAAGCTAATGAAGCTAAAGCATCCAACGTATTATAACCTTCTGTAAATCCTTTAAAGAAAGGACTTGAAATATAATTTTCACCAACAGCGGCACTGGCCACATGACCTAATGGTTTTACAAAGGCTAAAACAATCAAAATTCCTAGCAATGCTAAAAATAATGGATTTAAAAACTTACCCACATAATCTAAGATTTTACTTGGCTTTCTAGAGAAGAGCCAAACGGCTAAGAAAAATAATGCGGAAAAACCAGCAAGAACCAGCCATTGCAAGTCTTTAGGAACAAATGGTGCAAGACCAATCTCAAAAGAAGTAGTTGCTAACCTTGGTAAAGCAAAGAAAGGACCAATCGTTAAATATAATAGTAAGGTAAAAATAAGAGCATAACGACGATTAATCCGAGAAGCTAAGTCAAAAACACCTGAACTTTTAGAAACACCCATAGCAATGACACCAAGAAAAGGTAAGCCAATTCCAGTGGCTAAGAAGCCCAAGTTTGCTAAAAAGACGGAAGCCCCCGCTTCTTGTCCCATATGTACAGGGAAAATTAAATTTCCAGCACCGAAAAACAAACCGAATAACATTGAACCAACGTATAGATAATCACGCCAAACTAACTTTTTTTGCATAGATTCACACTCCTTAATATTGTCTTATTATTTAAAATAACAGAAGAAGAAACAGAGAGCAACCAGTTTTTATAGAAAACATTGGTTTTCTTATTTTTCTATGAAATAAGCATACTGATAATCATCACAATAGTGTCCATTTATATAAAATTCTTCTTTAAAATGTGCTTCCTGCACAAAACCATGTTTTTTATAGAATCGAATGGCTTCTTGATTGGTAGCCATTACTCGCAAACTCAGCTTATGAATCCCGCTTATCTGGGCCATATCTTTGACATACGACAACAAAGTACCACCAATCCCTTGGCCTTGGAAATCTGGCGAAACGCCAATACTTAGTAGCCATTGCTTTTGATGAGCTGCTAACGAAGTGGGCGGATGGACTTCAATAAATCCAGCAAGTTGTTGTCCGCTGATGGCAACGAAAATCGTTTCATCCTTCATTTTTTCTTGATATGCCGCAAGCGAGAGTGGTTGTATCTCGGCAGGGGTATTCTTTTTTGTCCAAATGATTTGGTCCAAGGCATGTAATGCGGGCCAATCTGCTTCGGCAACTAAGCGAATAGTGAGTGAGGTAGACAAGATAATAGGGCTCCTTTTTCTGAAATTTTAAAATATAAAAAGACTATAGCATTTATTGTCTGAAAATTCAAATACTTTTAAAACGAAAAAAAAGTGGCTGCACCTTTTCGAGAAAATCAAAATATGCTACCATAGCTACCAGAGGATAGATGGTAAAAAAGAATCTATCTAAATGGAGGGTATGTTTGTGAAAAAAATGGCAGTATATTGTGGCGCCAGTCTGGGAAATGAGCCAATCTATCAGCAAGCTGCAGTAGCGTTAGCCGCTTGGATGAAAGAAAATCACTATGATCTAGTTTATGGCGGTGGCAATGTTGGTCTAATGGGTACGGTGGCTGACACGCTTTTAGCAGAAGGTGGAGAGGTAATTGGTGTCATGCCCACTTTTTTAATGGAGCGGGAGATTGCACATAATGGCATTACAAAGATGCATACAGTCAGTGATATGCATGCGCGTAAGAAAAAGATGATTGAATTGGCAGATGTGTATTTAGCTTTACCCGGTGGTCCCGGCACACTCGAAGAAATTAGCGAGGTAATCTCTTGGGGCCGAGTCGGTGAACATATGAATCCTTGTATTTTATACAACGTGAATGGTTACTATGATTTACTAGCTGCTTTTTTTGATAAAATGGTAGAAACTAATTTCTTAACAGAAGCGGATCGAGCTAAAATTTTCATTTCAGATTCCTTAGAAGAAATTGGTGCATTTATTGATTCCTATGAACCGCCAATGATTCGTCAATACAAAAAATAACAAAAGAGGCAGTCACTCTAACCAGAATGACTGCCTCTTTTTTACTAGTTTTTCGTTAAAATCCGATGTAAGAACTCTTTTGTCCGAGCTTCTTTTGGATGGACAAAAATATCTTCAGCGGTCCCTTCTTCGGCAATGACACCTTTATCCATGAAAATAACACGATCGGATACGTCCCGCGCAAATTCCATTTCATGTGTTACAATCACCATTGTTAGCCCTGTATGGGCAAGATTTTTCATCGTTTTTAGCACTTCGCCAACCATTTCAGGATCCAATGCAGAAGTTGGTTCATCGAAAAGTAAAACATCTGGATCCATTGATAATGCTCGAGCAATGGCTACCCGTTGCTTTTGTCCACCAGATAATTGAGCAGGTTTGGCATCAATAAAACGAGCCATGCCAACTTTTTCTAAATTTTCTAAGGCAATTTTTTTGGCTTCTTCTTTGTTTCTTTTTAGGACAGTCATCTGACCAGAAGTACAGTTTTCTAAGACATTCATGTTATTAAATAAATTGAATGATTGGAAAACCATACCTAAATGGGTCCGATATTTGGGCAAACTATAACCACGTTCTAAAACATTTTTACCATTATAGATGATTTTGCCATCTGTTGGTTTTTCTAACAAATTAATACAACGTAGTAACGTTGATTTACCAGAACCAGAAGAACCGATAATGGTGACAACTTCTCCTTTGTTGACGTTCATATTGATATCTTTTAATACTTCGTTTTCGCCAAAGCTTTTTCGTAAATGTTCAATTTCAATAATTGCACTCATCTGTTTGCCTCCTAGCTTTCTTTTCCTTCTTCAGTTAATTCTTCTACTTTAACGTAAGCAGAAGGGCCATCCATTTTACGTTCCACAACACGTAAGATTCGTGTGATCACAAAAGTCATTACCAAGTACATGATGCCGACAATTGTAAAGGTTTGGAAGAACTGGAAGTTTGCGCCAGAAGCAGCATTCCCTTGGAAGAATAAATCTGCAACACCGATAACACTTAACACGGCCGTATCTTTGATATTAATGACAAATTCATTCCCTGTTGCAGGTAAAATATTACGTAATACTTGGGGAATAACGACTTTACGCATTGTTTGTCCATGGGTCATCCCGATCGCTTGTGCTGCCTCGAATTGTCCTTTATCTACTGCGAAAATACCTCCGCGAACAATTTCAGACATATAGGCACCAGTATTCACAGAAACGATAAATAATGCGGCCACTGTTCGGTCTAAAGAGATGCCAAAAGCTAGAGCTAAACCATAGAAAATAACCATTGCTTGAACCATCATTGGTGTACCACGGAAAACTTCAATATAAATAGAAAGAATTAAATTTCCTAATTTTTGGAAGAAACGAGCGACTGGGTTTTCAGAATCTGGAATTGTACGGAAGACACCAATTAGTAAACCAAGGGTTGTTCCGACAACTGTCCCAATTAACGCGATAAATAGCGTTAAACCAGCACCACGTAAAAACATGTCGCCATATTGATTCCAAATATTTTTGAAATCGTTAATAAGTCCTGTTTTTTGTTCATCACTATCTGTTGCTGCAGGTTGATCCTTGATTGCTTGGTCCATAATTTTTGTCCGTTCATCTTGAGAAATACCTGCTAAAATTTTGTTTACTTTTTCAATGTCTGGATCGCCTTTACGCATGCCGACTGCTACTTGCGAGTCTTCAGCGCTAGCATCAAAGCCATTTTCTTTTGGAAATTCTAACATTTTTAATTCTTTATTGACACTAGTTGCTGTTATGCCTTCAGGGCGTTCACTAACATACCCGTCAATCATGCCAGAAGCAAGTGCTGTTCGCATAGCTGAAAAGTTATCCATTGCTTGCTGTTTATTGACATTTGGAATTTGATCAATTAATCCGTAGTGGAATGTATTTAGTTGAGCCGTAATTTTAGCATCAGCTAAATCTTTCAAGCTTTTTGCATTAGCGTATTTGCCATCTTTTTTTACAATTACGACAAATTGTGATTCATAATAAGGGTTTGTAAAAGCAATTTCTTTTTTTCGTTCAGCGGTTGGGCTCATTCCGGCGATAATGGCATCAATTTTTCCAGATTGTAAGGCGGGCGCCAAGCCATCCCATTTGGTTTGGACGATTACTAATTTACGACCTAAACCATCGGCAATTTTTTTAGAAATTTGAACATCATAGCCGCCTGCATAAGAGTTGCCTTGAATAGGCACTGCGCCATGTGCGTCATTTTTCTGTGACCAGTTAAAAGGGGCGTAGCCAGCTTCCATGCCGACACGAAATTCACCATTTTCCTCCGCCGAAGCGTTGGTTGTCATGCCAAGTAACGAAAATAGCGTGACAAGTAGTAGACTGAATGAAAAAACTTTTTTGTTCATCTTTTTCTCTCCTTTAAATTTCTTGTCTGATTGATCGTTTTGTCTTTTTTCAATCAACAAGCTTTGATAATCAGCTGAGCAAAAGCGATTCTGTCTTTTTAAAGGAGAATACTTCTGTCACAACCTATTTTTGAATACAAAAAAACAACCAAACAGATGTAAGGTTGCTAGGTAATGTCGAAAAAAATTCCTCAACGAAACATAGCACAACTTAGCATCACTACTAAGACAGTCCGCAAGCTCTTAACTTACGTCCCAACACACAACAGAAGAGGCTCTGTTATGCATTTCGGCGATTGATCCTAAACTTGCTTCCCAGTGTCCTCTCACTCCACAAGCGTAATAAAAACCGCGACCTCTACCTCTTTTTTGAGGCACTATTCAGTTATTAAATTCAGTTATTAATTTTAGGATAAATCCAGAAGAAAGTCAATATGTTCCAGCAAAGGAATTTATCAAGAGGACACAAACACCATGAAATTAGCGTAACATTTTCCCTACGAAATAGAAACTAATACGAAAAAAGCAACCATTCCTAAAGGAACAGTTGCTTTTTACTTAAGCTTTGACAGCTTTTGGTTCACGACCTAAAATAGCTTGAAGAACAGTCAATACACCTAAAGAAGCTAAAATTGTATAAATTAGACTTGAGTAAGTTAAGATACCGAAATCCCAAGTTTTGTAAACTAATAAAACAATTGCTAAGGCGATAATAGCGATAACGTTGAAGAACGCAAAAGCCCAAAGATTTCCGTTTTCTTTACGAGAAAGATAAAAAACAGAGAACCAAATGCTTAAAACGCCCCAAGCGATGCAGGCAATAATTGCAGCCCAATAAATAATAAATGCGACCATTGTTGTTTCACCTCACTTTTACTCATGCATATTTTACCACGAGTTGAGAAATTTGTCACAAACTCTTTCAAGATAAATCAATATATAGGTAAGAAGTTTTCAAAAAGTGGAAAAACTTTTGGTGCTAATGTTAAAATACGTTATAATATAGAAGATTAGGAGCTGAATCGATATGCAAGATATCACGCAAGCTGAGGCAATTCATTGGTTGGCAACCCAACAAAAAATCACATTTTTAACAGGTGCGGGTATCTCGACAGCCTCAGGTGTGCCAGATTATCGTTCCTTAAAAGGTGTCTATCAAGGAATCCAGCAACCGGAATACTTATTGAGCCGGACTTGCTTAAAAACAGAGCCAGAAAAGTTTTATCAATTCGTTAAAACGCTCTATCATCCAGACGCACAACCTAATATCATTCACCAGAAAATGGCACAATTAGAGCAAATGAAACGGGGAAAAATTGTTTCACAAAATATTGATGGGCTTCATCGAAAAGCAGGTAGCCAAGAAGTGGTGGACTTTCATGGTAATTTATATGAATGTTATTGCCAAACTTGTGGTGCAACGGTTCCTTGGCAAGACTATTTGCTTAGTGATCGGCACGCTGATTGTCATGGACAAATCCGTCCAGCTATTACTTTGTATGAAGAAGGACTATCCGAAGAGGCAATCGAAAAAGCCATTCAGGCCGTTGCTTCTGCCGACTTAATCGTGATTGTCGGCACGAGTTTTCAAGTGCATCCATTTTGCGATTTGATTCATTATAAACAACCAATGGCAACTATTTTAGCCATTAATCAAACGCCGCTATTTTTACAACAACCTTATTATTTTTTAGAAGCGAAAGCCGAAACGATATTTGCAGAATTAACGATAAAGGAGTAACGGAATGGAAGAATTTAAATCAGAAAAAGAAAAAATGATCGCAGGTGCACTATATTTTGCCTCAGATCCTGAATTAGTGGCTGATCGCAAAAAAGCCCGTGAACAAATGGCGTTAATTAACCAACAACCAGACACTTATATTCGTCGTCAATTAATAGAAGAAACATTTGGAAAAGTGGGTGTCGGGACGTACATCGAACCGATGATTCAATTTGATTACGGCTACAACATTTCTGTGGGAAAAAATTTCTATGCCAATTTTAATAACGTTTTTTTAGATGTTTGTCCAATCGAAATTGGCGATAACTGTATGTTTGGCCCCAATGTGCAACTTTATACAGCCGAGCATCCATTACAAGCAGCCAAGCGTAATAGCGGAATGGAATCAGGGAAACGAATTATCATTGGCAACAATGTTTGGATTGGCGGTGGAGCGATTGTCCTTCCAGGCGTAACATTAGGCGATAATGTAGTGGTGGCAGCAGGTGCTGTTGTGACCAAATCGTTCCCAGAAAACTGTGTGATCGCAGGTAATCCAGCACGGATAATTAAAGAATTGACTGAAGATGACGCCCCAACAACTTCTTTAGAACAACAACGAGCAAAGATTAACCAAATCGATAAGGAACTAGTCCGTTTATTAGAACAGCGGATGGACGTCGTCGCAGAGATTGCTGCAGTGAAAAAGAAAGCAGGTCATGCGGTTTTTGATTCTGAAAGAGAACAACAAGTATTAGAAACTATTCTGAATCATGTTGAAAATGCCGAGTATGAAGAAACATTATCTGAGACTTTCCAGGGAATTATGGACGCCTCTAAACGTTTCCAAGAAAAACATTTAGGAGAGTGAGGCGAAGGTCGTGGATGGAGAAATCAGAAGAAGAGAGATTGTTAAAAGATTAAGAGAGACCGAAAAGCCAATTAGTGCCACTCGTTTTGCAAAAGCTTTTGATGTCAGCAGACAAATTATTGTAGGAGATGTCGCTCTATTACGGGCGACAGGGGTCGAAATTGTCGCAACAGCTCGAGGGTATATGTTGGAACAACCTTTAGAAGGAATTGAGCGGAAAATTGCTTGTCAACATACGCCTGAACAAACGAGAGAAGAATTGTCAGTCATTGTTGCCAAAGGTGGAGAAGTGGTAGATGTGAGTATTGCACATCCGCTTTATGGGGAATTAATCGGCAGTTTGCGCATTCAATCAGAGAAAGATATTGATAAATTTATGGACAAGTATCAAAAAGAGCATGCTACATTACTATCAGTTTTAACAGGAGGCGTCCATCTGCATACTATTCGCTGTGCAGACGAAGAAACTTTCCAAGAAATCAAAGAGGCGCTTCGAAAAAAAAGTATTTTGTTTGAAGGATAACGAGAAAAAGAGAGGACATTGATGTTTGTTCAAGCCCTTTCTTTTTTTTCTTAGAAAATTACCAAAAAAAGATAGAAGAATTTGTGAATTTTCTTCTATTTTTTTAACTTTTTGCTAGAAATTTTTTATGAAACAGTATACTATTAAAAAAGGAGCCATTTAAACAATAACTATGTCAATTATTATGTTGGTACATAAAAATAAATGGAGAAAAATAAAAAAGGAGAATGAGTATGAAAAAACAATTTGCCATATTCTCTACCTTATTACTTTTAGGTTCATCAATGCCAGTAGGCGCATTTGCAGAAGGTAATAACTTGGTAGCTGAAAATAGTTCTGTCGCAGAAACAACCGCAGAAGCAACAACTGCTGAAGCCACTGAAACGACAGCGACTAGTGAAACAACAGAAGCGACAGAAGAATCAACGACTGAAACAGAAAGTTCAACCGAATCAAGTGAATCTACAACCACGGAGTCCACGGAAACGTCAGGAACCGAAACGACAGATTCCACAACGGATTCAACATCCACAAGTACGACAGAATCGACTACTGACTCCACCTCAACGAGTACAACAGAGTCAACCACAGATTCTACGTCAACAAGTACAACTGAATCAAGTACCACGCCGACGACCACACCAAGTTCTTCTAAAGAACAGCCAAAACCTGGCACGAGTACTTCTGAATCAAAACAGCCGGCGAAACCAGTGACACCAACAGCGCCAGCTGAAAAGCCAGTAGAACAACCAGCAGCGTCAACACCGCAGCCCGAAATAGTCCCACCAGTTACAAATGAAACGGTTGGGTTAGTGGAAGACGATGAGACGTTTACGGTCAGCAAAACGAAGAAGACAGAAGAGTTTATTCAAGAAATCGGGGAATCTGCTCGGAAAGTGGCCAAGGACAAAAACTTATATGCTAGTGTGATGATTGCTCAAGCAATTTTAGAAAGTGGCAGCGGCAATAGTAAATTAAGCCAGAAACCAAACTACAATTTGTTTGGTATTAAAGGCGATTACAAAGGTCAATCTGTTTCTTTTATTACCTATGAAGACAATGGTTTCGGTAACCTATACACAGTAGAAGCAAAATTCCGTCAATATCCAACGTATAAAGAATCAATGGAAGATTATGCGAAATTATTGAAAAATGGTTTAGATTCCAATAAAGATTTCTATCATGGTGTCTGGAAAACGGAAGCCAAATCATACAAAGAAGCGACACGTTTCCTAACAGGAAAATACGCAACGGACAAAGATTACCATAAGAAATTAAATGCGTTAATTAAAACATACGATTTAACTTATTATGATAAAGAAAAAGCAACCGTTGAACCAATGGAATCAAATTTCCCAGCCTATAATGGCAAAAACTATGACACCTTTAATAGTTATGCTTGGGGCAACTGTACACAATATGTTTACAACCGTATTACGCAATTAGGTAAACGTGTGGACTTAACAATGGGGAATGGTCAAGATTGGGGCGAAACAGGTCGTGCACGCGGGTACAAAGTAAGTCGTACACCAAAAGCAGGCGCAGCGGTTTCCTTCCCAGCTGGTGTTTTAGGCGCAGACAATACTTATGGTCATGTCGCATTTGTGGAAAAAGTCTTTAAAGATGGTAGCATCTTAATTTCTGAAATGAACGTGAAGGGATTAAACGTTGTTTCGACACGTACAATCTCAGCTGATGAAACACATTTAATGAACTATATCGTTCCAAAAGATAAATAAAAAAATCAGCTCTTTGTCAATAAGAACGGATGAGTTGGAAAAATCAAAGCTAGCACTGAAGAAGCAATTTTAATTCTTCAGTGCTAGCTTTTTTTGTGGCAAAAGTTCTCTCCAATAAAGTTTAATACATTCAGTTATTGCCAGGCGGTTTCAGGTCGGGATGAGTTAGCAACAGTCGCTGATAGCTATATTTTTTTTAGGTAGAATCATTTACTTTTAGGTGAAAGATGTCTTATAATTGTAAGCGGATACAAAAATAAAAAAAGAGGTGGGTAAATGAGTAAAAAAGAAATAAATCAAGTAGTTGCCAGTAGCTATCAATTGTATATTAATGGAGAGTGGACAACAGGTAGTGGTAACAAAATGATTGCTAGTTACAATCCTAGTAATGGTGAAAAATTAGCAGAATTTGTAGATGCCACAAATGCAGATGTGGATCGAGCTGTAGAAGCAGCCCAAGAAGCGTTTCAGACATGGAAAGATGTTGACGTTGTAACAAGAAGCAATCTTTTATTGAAAATTGCTGATTTGATTGAAGAAAATCAAGAACATTTGGCTATGGTGGAGACTTTAGATAATGGAAAACCGCTTCGGGAAACGCAATCGATTGATGTCCCTGCCAGTGCAGACCATTTTCGGTATTTTGCTAGTGTGATTCGTGGAGAAGAAGGGGCTGTCAAAGAATTTGATAAGGATACGTTATCCATTGTTGTGAAAGAACCCATTGGTGTTGTGGGTCAAATTATTCCGTGGAATTTCCCCTTATTAATGGGTGCTTGGAAATTAGCGCCAGCGTTGGCAGCAGGTAATACGGTTGTGATTCATCCATCCTCGAGCACATCATTAAGTCTGTTGGAATTGTTTAAGATTTTTGATCAAGTCTTGCCGAAAGGAGTAGTGAATTTAATCACCGGTCGTGGTTCTGATTCAGGAAATTATATGTTGGCACATCCAGGGTTTGATAAGCTAGCTTTTACAGGCTCAACAGAGGTGGGGTACACTGTCGCTAAAGCGGCGGCCGACCGCCTAATTCCAGCCACTTTAGAACTTGGCGGAAAATCAGCCAACATTATTTTTGAAGATGCCAATTGGGAACGTGCATTAGAAGGCGTGCAGTTAGGGATTTTATTCAATCAAGGGCAAGTTTGTTGTGCTGGGTCTCGTGTGTTCGTTCAGTCAGGTATTTATGATCAATTTGTAGAAGCTTTAAAGGAAAAATTTGAACAAGTGAACGTTGGTTTCCCGTGGGAAAAAGATGCTGAAATGGGCGCTCAGATCAATGAGCATCAATTGGAAGAAATTTTAAAATATGTCGAAATTGGTGTGAAGGAAGGAGCTACGCTGATTACTGGAGGGCAACGTTTAACAGAAAATGGGCTAGACAAGGGGGCATTTTTAGCTCCTACGTTATTAGCGAATGGTACGAATACAATGTGTGTGGCCCAAGAAGAAATCTTTGGTCCTGTTGCAACAGTGATTAAATTTGAAACGGAAGAAGAAGTCATTCGTTTAGCTAATGATTCTGAATATGGCCTAGGTGGCGCCGTCTTTTCTCAAGATATCAATGTGGCATTACGGGTTGCTCGTGGTGTACGGACAGGTCGGATGTGGGTCAACACATACAATCAATTGCCTGCGGGCGCGCCATTTGGCGGTTATAAAAAATCAGGAATTGGTCGAGAAACGCATAAATCAATGCTAGATGCTTATACGCAAATGAAAAATATTTACATTGTGACAAAAGAAGAAGCAGATGGACTGTATTAAGTAGTGTAGTGAATTTTAGATAATAAACTTATTTTTGGTTATTGTTATTTTTAGAGCTAAACAAAACAATAATTTTTTGAAAAAATTGGGTGATGAGTAAAGTAAAACAAATTAAAAGTAAAGCCTGGTGCAAAAATCACTTTGGATTTTTGTACCAGGCTTTAAAGCGGAGTAACAATAGTGTTCACTCTTGGTTGTTTTTAATTTTTGACTATTGTAGAAGGAGTTATTTTGCTTCTTCTGCTTCAAATTTAGCAAAAGCTGTTTCAATGACTTCTTTTAATGCAGAAGCAGAAGCTTCCATTTTTTCTTGTTCAGCATCTGTTAATGGAATTTCAATGACTTGTTTAACGCCTTGGCGGTTGATGATCGCTGGTGCACCGATATAAATATCGTTTTGACCATATTCACCTTCTAAATAAACAGATAGTGGTAACACAGAGTTTTCATCGTTTAGGATAGCTTTAGTGATACGCGCTAGTGCAACCGCGATTCCATAGAAAGTAGCTCCTTTTTTCTCGATGATTGTGTAAGCAGCGTCGCGTACGTTGAAGAATAAATTAACCATTGCTTCTTCATCGACGTCAGGATTATTTTTCACCCATTCGTAAATTTGTAAGCCAGCGACATTTGCATGTGACCAAACTGGGAATTCTGTATCTCCGTGTTCTCCTAAGATGTAGGCATGGACATTTCGTGCATCAACGTCAACTAATTCGGCAATTGCTTGACGGAAACGAGCAGAATCTAGTGAAGTTCCTGAACCGATTACTCGTTCTTTCGGGAAGCCAGAGAATTTCCAAGTTGAATAAGTCAAAATATCAACTGGGTTTGCGGCAACTAAGAAGATACCGTTGAAACCAGAATCAACAATTGTTGTAACGATTTCTTTATTAATTTTCAAGTTTTTATGAACTAAGTCTAAACGAGTTTCGCCTGGTTTTTGAGGCGCGCCAGCTGTTAAGACAACTAAGTCTGCATCATGGCAATCGTCATAAGTAGCAGCATAGATTTTTTTAGGAGAAGTAAATGCTAATGCGTGAGATAAGTCCAACGCGTCTCCTTCAGTTTTTGGTACATTAATATCAATAATCCCAACTTCTTGAGCAATATTCTGAGTTACTAAAGCAAAGGCATAGCTAGAACCTACGGCACCGTCCCCGACTAAAATTACTTTTTGGTGATCTTTATTCCCTGCGGCTGCAGTCATGTGTACCATTCCTTCCTCTACATTCTTTTTCGTGAGCAACGAGTTTTTATTTCCTGTTGCTAAAGTGATAGTAACATGGTTTGTAAAAAATGTCACGAACTTTGATTGTAAAAATGATACAGTTTTCAGACCTGTTTCAAAATGGTAGCTCTTACATGTGTGTAATTTCACTATCTTACGCATATTTAAATTTCTAAAAAATTTTTTTACATCTTTCTTAATCTTCAAAGACTGCGAGTTTTTTTATTTCTATGGTATAATGAATAAAACTGGGTAGCGCATACGCTTCCCAGCCATTTTGTGTTGGCAAGCTTATAATCCAAGGAGAATGAAAGATGAAAGTAATCGTAGGACTGGGAAATCCCGGTAGTAAATACAAAGAAACAAAACACAACATTGGCTTTATTACGCTAGATGAAATTGCGTATCGGCAAAATGTTTCGTTTAATAATAGTAATTTTGAAGCAGATATTGCAGAGTTTTTTATAGGGACTGAGAAAGTATTGTTAGTGAAACCATTAACATTTATGAATGAATCAGGTCGCTCTGTTGGTCCGCTGTTGACCTACTTTGGGGTAGATGAGGAAGACTTGATTGTTATTTATGATGACTTAGACTTAGAGGTCGGTAAAATTCGTTTACGGCAAAAAGGTAGTGCTGGGGGCCACAATGGGATAAAAAGTCTGATTGCCCATTTAGGAACAAATGTCTTTCCTAGAATTAAAATTGGCATTGGTCGGCCCTCAAAAAATGATACAGTTATCCACCATGTACTAAGTACTTTTCCCAAAGAAACACACGAAGAGATGTTACTTGCTGTAAAAAAAGCAGCCGATGCCGCTTTATATGCATGCGAAGGACATACGTTTGTTGAAACAATGAATCAATTTAATGGAAAATAGCAGAAAGGAGGGCCCTTGTTTGAATATTATCGAACGAATTAGCCAAACAGAAATTGCTAAATCATGGCGCAGTCAACTAATGACAACAGGAACGCGCCAACTAATTACTGGGTTATCAGGCTCTGCTAAAACATTACTGATGGCAGGCGCTTTACAAAAGACGCATCAAAAAATTGTTATTGCGGTTCCAAATCTATACTATGCTAATCAATTAGTAGATGATTTTTTAAATATTTTACCTTCAGAACAAGTTCATCTATTTCCAGTAGATGAAGTGTTATCCGCCGAAATGGCCTTTTCTTCACCAGAAGCGCGCGCAGATCGAGTGAGTGCGTTAAATTTCCTGATGACAGCGAATGCAGGAATTGTGGTCGTGCCAGTAGCTGGACTACGAAAATATTTGCCAACGAAAGAAACGTGGCAAAATGCGCAACTCCATTGGGAAATCGGGACAGAAGTAGAACCTGAAATCCTCGCGCAACGCTTAGTGTTAATGGGCTATGAACGCCAATCGATGGTCGGGAAACCCGGCGAATTTAGTATTCGTGGAAGCATTATTGATGTCTATCCGCTAAATGCCGAATACCCTGTTCGTGTGGAACTGTTTGATGTTGAAATCGACTCAATCCGTTATTTTGAAGCGGATACCCAACGTTCATTAGAAAATCTTGAAGAAGTAACGATTTCACCAATGACTGATTTAGTGTTCTCAAAGTCAGATATGAATCATGGCATGATGAGGTTACAAGATGCTCTAGAAAAACGTTTAGCGACAGCTAAAGATCAAACGGAGACCGATTTTTTAGAAGAATATTTTGGTCAGTTGCTGTCTTCTTGGGAACAAGGGATTCCTACAGAAAATGCTCACTATTATACAGATTTTCTGTACCAACAAAAAACTACGCTGTTAGATTATTTACCAGAAAATAGTTTGCTTTTTGTGGATGATTATTCTCGTATGATGGAAACGGAGCGAGAGATTGCTAGAGAGGAAGCGGAATGGCAAACCCTGAAAATTGAAGAAATGCGCGTGTTTTCTGAACAAACTTTCGGCGTAGACTTTCATGATCAATTGCGAAAAACTGCACGAAATACGACCTTCTTTTCACTTTTTCAAAAAGGAATGGGGAATCTTCGTTTCCAAGAAGTCCATAATTTCCAATATCGTTCAATGCAACAATTCTTCGGTCAAATGCCGTTGCTGAAAGCGGAAGTGGACCGTTGGCAAAAGCAAAACCAAACGGTCGTTGTTTTTGTTCCTACGAAAGAACGGATTCAAAAAGTCGAAGAGCTATTTCAGGACTTTGACATACCTAGCGTAGTAAGCAATTGGGATCAGTTGTTAGATGGGCATGTCCAAATTGTCCAAGGGGCATTACAAACAGGGTTTGAATTACCTAAAAACAAGCTCGTGGCGATTACGGAAAAAGAAATTTTTCATACAACGACCAAAAAACGGGCACGTCGTCAAACAATCTCTAATGCGGAACGTTTGAAAAGTTATAGCGACTTAAAAACGGGCGATTATGTCGTTCATGCGAATCACGGGATTGGTAAATATATTGGTATGGAAACCTTAGAAGTTGATGGGGTCCATCAAGATTACATGACTATCTTGTACCAAAATGATGACAAGTTATTTATTCCAGTAACACAATTGAACTTGATTCAAAAGTTCGTTGCTTCCGAGTCTAAAACGCCGAAAATTAACAAGCTAGGCGGCAGTGAGTGGACGAAAACCAAACGAAAAGTTGCTACGAAAATTGAAGATATCGCGGATGATTTAATCTTACTTTATGCGACAAGAGAATCGGAAAAAGGTTATGCTTTTCCGCCAGATGATGCGTATCAAAAAGAATTTGAAGAGGCTTTTCCGTATTCTGAAACAGATGATCAATTACGTAGTGCTGCCGAAATTAAACACGACATGGAAAAATCTCGACCAATGGATCGTTTGTTAGTTGGCGATGTAGGGTTTGGTAAAACAGAAGTGGCTTTACGAGCGGCCTTCAAAGCTGTTAGCAACAATAAACAGGTTGCCTTTTTAGTGCCAACAACTATTTTAGCGCAACAACATTACGAAACGATTCAAGAGCGGTTTGAGGGCTTTCCTGTAGAAATTGGTTTATTAAGTCGTTTCCGCACGAAAAAACAGCAAAATGAAACAATTGAAAAAATTAAACATGGCCAAGTAGATATTGTGATTGGTACCCATCGTTTATTGTCGCAAGATATTAATTTTAGTGATTTAGGCTTGTTGATTATTGATGAGGAACAACGGTTTGGAGTGAAACATAAAGAACGACTAAAACAATTGCGTTCACAAGTGGATGTCTTGACGTTAACAGCAACGCCAATCCCAAGGACCCTTCATATGTCAATGTTAGGTGTCCGTGATTTATCCGTCATCGAAACCCCACCAGAGAATCGTTATCCGATCCAAACGTATGTCATGGAAAATAATCCTGGGGCGATTCGGGAAGCGATTGAGCGAGAAATGGCCCGAGATGGTCAAGTCTTTTATTTATACAATCGAGTAGATACGATTGAACGAAAAGTTGAAGAGTTACAAGCGCTAGTTCCAGACGCACGAATTGCGTATGCACATGGGCAAATGACAGAAGTACAACTGGAGAATACTTTGTTTGATTTTATTGAAGGACAATATGATATATTAGTCACTACAACGATTATTGAAACAGGGGTAGATATTCCTAATGCTAATACCTTGTTTGTAGAAAATGCGGACTACATGGGCTTATCTACGTTGTATCAATTACGTGGTCGTGTGGGGCGTAGCAATCGAGTGGCCTATGCTTATTTTATGTACGAACAGCAAAAAATCCTAAACGAAGTTAGTGAGAAACGTTTAGAAGCAATTAAAGACTTTACGGAATTAGGTTCTGGGTTCAAAATTGCGATGCGTGACCTTTCCATTCGAGGGGCCGGAAACCTTCTTGGTGCCCAACAACATGGCTTCATTGATTCGGTTGGGTTTGATATGTACTCACAGATGTTATCTGAGGCAGTTGCTCGTAAACAAGGAAAAAATATCCAAGACCAAAAAACGTCTGTTGAAATTGATTTGGGCATTGATGCTTATATTCCAGGAACGTACATCACAGATGAACGACAAAAAATTGAAATTTATAAACGGATTCGTCAATTAGAAAATATGGATATGTACGAAGAATTAGAAGTGGACTTGTTAGACCGCTTTGGAGAGTATCCTGACGAAGTGGCGCATTTATTAACCACTGGCCGTATCAAAATGGATGGCGACCGTGCCTTGTTAGAAAGTATTCGTAAACGCGACCAAAAAGTCAAGTTTGTGTTAAGTAAAATTGGCACAAAAACATACTCTGTGGAGCAGTTGTTTGAAGCGCTATCGGCAACCAGCTTAAAAGCGGATCTAGCAGTTGAGAAAGAACAAATGACTATTTCCTTGAAGTTGCCGAAAGATTGTAAAGAAGCTGTTTGGATTCAAGAAATTGCTACTTTTACAACCGCATTGCGACAAGAAAAATACAAACATTCGCAAGAAACGGATTCCCTTTAAAAGGAGGCCTAGAAGATGGCACAAAAAGAAATGCAACGAATGATGCAAGGTGCCGTTGTGTTAACCATTGCTTCCTTCATTGCAAAAGTGTTGAGTGCGTTTTATCGCGTTCCTTTTCAGAACTTTGTAGGGGATGAAGGATTTTACGTGTATCAGCAAGTTTATCCAATCTATGGGATTGCGATGACATTAGCATTGTCAGGTTTACCGCAATTTATTTCCAAAATTGTTGCTGAACAACCAGATATTCGGAGTCAAAAACAAGTGTTGCGCCAACTATATCCCTATGTGTTATGGTTAGCGATTGCTTGTTGGGCCTTCTTTTTCTTTGGTAGTCAAGAAATTGCTATTAGTATGGGGGATGCTGCACTCCAACCATTAATGGAAGTTGTTTCCTTTACCTTTTTACTCGTTCCAATTCTTTCTTTCTATCGTGGGAATTTTCAAGGTCATTTGTTGATGGTGCCTAGTGGTATTTCACAGGTGATGGAACAGTTTGTGCGTGTTGGGGTTATTCTAGTAGCTGCGTTGTCCTATCATTACTTTGGTGGCTCCATTTACCAAACGGGGACGGTGGCCATGAGTGGTGCGTTGGCTGGCGGTGTCTTAGCGGTACTTGTCTTATGGTACTACAATCGAAAAATTCTTAGTGGAAGTACGGAATACTTGCATCAATGGAAGATTATGCCTCAAACCACAGGACTATTTAAACGTTTAATGATTGAGGGTGGTTTGGTCTCTTTATATAGTGCTTTTCTGATTCTATTTCAATTAATTGATTCCTTTAAAGTAAAAAATGCTCTCATGCTTTTCGGGCTCTCTGATTTAGCTGCGAAAGTGGACAAAGGGGTCTATGATAGAGGACAACCACTAGTTCAATTAGGATTGGTAATTGCTTTAGCTTTAAGCTCGACCTTTTTACCAGGTTTGACAAAATATTTTATGAAAAAAGACCGTCAACAATTTTTACAAGTTGCAAAAATCTTTTTGCGTCTTACCACAACCTTGGCATCGGCGGCTTCGATTGGTCTAATGATGTTATTGCCGTACATGAACTTTACGCTTTTTAAAGATTATAAAGGCAACGATGTTTTAGGGGTGTATGTTTTATCCATCGCTTTTATGGCCATTATTCAGGCCTACCAAAGTATTGAACAAAGTCGCAATCGTTTTAAAGGTCCTTTAGTGGCAGCTGGTGTGGGCTTATTAGTGAAATTACTGACAACGGGCTTTTTCACCATTCGTTGGGGAACATTAGGTGCTAGTTGGTCTACTATTCTTGGGTTACTAGCGACGCTATTCGTTTTAGTCCGACAATCGGATGCAGCGATTAATTGTTTTGTTCGAGAACGAAGCTTTTTGAAAAAACTGTTGCTTAGTTTAGCAATCATGATGCTGTCATTACTGGTCTATCAAGGAATTATCTCCATCTTGTTCCAAGGTGTGCATCACCGAAGTCAAGCGTTTTTCGTTACAGTTTTAGGCGTTGCGGTGGGTGGTACAGTTTTTATTAGCACCATCATTAAGTTAGAATTATTTACGATACGTGAATGGTTAAGTTTACCGTATGGCGCAAAAATTTTACGGATGAGACAAAAAAAATAAAAGAGGTGAATGTGATGCGGTTAGATAAATTTTTAAAAGTTTCTCGCATTATTAAAAGAAGAACAGTTGCCAAAGAAGTCGCTGATAAAGGTCGGATTCAAATCAACGGAGTCTTAGCCAAATCTTCTAGTACTGTGAAGATTGGTGACCTTGTCAAAATTCAATTTGGGAACAGAATTTTAGAAGTAGAAGTCCTGCAACTAAATGACTCTACGAAAAAAGAAGATGCCACAAAAATGTATGAAATAAAATCAGAAACACGTGTCTCTGAAGAATAAGCAGGTGAGGATGGAGCGCTTGGCAAGTTCATTGAAAAGATGAATATTCCAAGCGCTTCATCCTTTCAGCGTTTTAATGAAACAGACGCGCCGCTTTTGAAAAAAATTAATAAATCAACCACTGTTATTTCAAAAGCAAAGAATATTTTAGAAAAAAGCTTGATTTTCTTTAACTTCTCTGAAATTAACATTAGACAAGGTTCTTAGATGTTGGTATAATAAAACGGACAATCCAAAGCGAGTGGAGCGAGACGATGGGAAAGAATGAAAAAAACTCGAAGAAAGTTGCGGCATTGGAAAATGACTACACGAAAGAACAGTATGTCGAATTCCAAAAACAACAGAAACAATTGATTTTTAGACGCAGACGCTTGGCAGCGATTTTTCTCGTGGCCTTCATTATTTTTGCCTTTTCTGGCATCCAATTGATGAAAGATTATCATCGCTTAGGTGCTTTCAAACAAGAACGAGCAGATGCAATTGCTGAATCCGTAGCAGTTGATAAGAAGGTCAAGGATCTAAAAAAAGACGTTGCTTTGTTAAAAGATGATGATTATGTGGCAAAATTAGCACGTAGCCGTTTCCTTCTCTCAAAAGAAGGCGAACAGATTTATCCCACACCAGAACAAATGAAAAAAACACAGACTTCTGGAGCGGAAGAAAGCAAGAGCAGTTCAGAAAAAAATAGTCAATCACAGTCTTCAACTGAAACAACTAAGTCTTCAGCTGAATAAACTGCAATTATAATTAGGGAAAAAATAGGAGGAACAATTTTTTTATGTCAATCGAAGTAGGAGCTAAATTGCCAGGAAAAGTGTCAGGGATTACTAACTTTGGTGCATTTATTGATTTAGGAGAAGGAAAAACTGGGTTAGTACACATCAGTGAAGTGTCTAATGGATTCGTTAAAGATATTCATGATGTATTAACAGTAGGTGACGAAGTAACAGTGAAAGTAACCTCAGTTGGTGACGACGGCAAAATTGGCTTATCGATCCGTAAAGCGCAAGAGCCAGCAGAAGGGCAACAACCAAAACGTGAATTTCAACGTCGTGAAAACAATTATGAGAATCGTGACCGTAATCCACGCGCAGGGGGCAAAAAGCCTTTCAATAAACCACAAGCAAATAACAATAACAATAAACAAGATTTTGACTCATTGATGAGCTCTTTCTTGAAAGATAGTGATGACCGTTTATCTTCATTAAAACGTAATACTGAAGGCAAACGTGGCGGACGTGGCGGACGTCGCGGCTAAGCACAAACAAATAGGGGGACTGGGGATAACGAATGGGTTATTTCTCGGTTCCTCTTTTATTCTAAGGAAGAAAGAAGGGCGAACAATGTTTTGGCAGTTTTATAAACGAGGAAAAGAACAAGGATTTTGGCAACCGCATCAAACAATCGTGGTCGCCGTTTCTGGTGGTGTAGACTCCATGGCCCTTTTGACGTTAATGGAACAGGTGGCAGAAAAAGAACAATTACAATTGGTTGTTGCACACGTCAATCATCAATTGCGAGAAGCGTCGGCACAGGAAGCGCAATATCTCGCTACCTATTGTCAGCAGCGAGAGCTAACGTATTATGAAACACGTTGGGAAGACCCTGAAAAGCAACGAAATTTAGAAGCAAAAGCGCGCACATTTCGTTATGAATTTTTTAAAGAAGTCATGGAAATTGAAGGTGCGGCGGTCTTAATGACGGCACATCATCTAGACGATCAAGCGGAAACGATTTTAATGAAGCTGATTCGAGGAACTAATTTTTCCCATTCCGCAGGCATTAAAGAGAGACGTCCTTTTGCGACAGGGGAATTGATTCGTCCGTTACTTATTTATCCAAAAGAAGAATTGTATCAATTTGCACAGCGCCAAGCATTCGTTTATTTTGAGGACGAAACGAACCAAACCAATGAATATTTGAGAAATCGGCTCCGTAATCAGGTTTTGCCGCTATTAAAGCAGGAAAATCCGCAATTCTTAGATCAGATTGCTTCTTTTAGTAATGAACAACGTTTTGCCCAAGAATTTATTCAAGAACAAATTGAGCCTCAATTATCTGAAGCCGTAGAACCAACCAAACAAGGCTGGCGCATTCCTTTGAAGAGATTATTAAAAGAAACGCCTGCGTACCAGCACTTCTTTTTAACCGCGTTTTTTCAAAAAACATTAGTGCCATTAGGGGTTTCGTTAAACCAACGCCAGATGACACAAATTTTAAAAGTTTTGAATGATGAACGGCAACCGCAAGGCTCGGTTATGTTAGAACAGCAATGGCAACTAGCTAAAAGTTATGATTGGCTATGCTTAGAACAAAAACAGGCTGCACTGCGAGAAGAAGTTACACATTTATTAGTACCTGGTGCGGGGATTTATTTATCGGAAACCGAGTGGCTAGGATTAATTGCGACAGACAAACCGTTTCCTCTTCCTGAAGAGATTAATCAATGGACGGGTCAGTTGTTAGCAATCCCGTTGACAACAGCCACACCTTTGACCGTTCGTCATCGCCAAAGTGGTGATCGGATTACATTAAAACCAGGGTTTACGAAAAAATTAAGCAGAGTTTTTATTGATCAAAAAGTGCCAAATGAAGCGAGAGAGAGTGCTTGGGTCATTACGGATGAGCAAGAGGAAATCATTTGGGTACCAAAATTTGCAAATTCCTATTTGAGTATTCCTTTAGAAACTGATAAAATACACTACAGACTCCTTTTTAAGACAAAGGAGTAATGCTGAAAGGAGCGCACTATGATAGAAAAAGATATTGAGAAAGTCCTAATCTCCAAAGAAGAAATTCTTGCGAAGTCTGCAGAGCTTGGCAAGCAACTGACAGAAGAATATCAAGGGAAAAATCCTTTAGTGGTCGGTATTTTAAAAGGTGCAGTACCATTTATGGCTGATTTGACTCGTGAAATCAATACTTATTTAGAATTGGACTTTATGGATGTATCTAGCTACGGCAACGCGACAGTTTCTTCAGGCGAAGTAAAAATTGTCAAAGACTTAGACACAAATGTCGAAGGTAGACATATTTTAATCGTAGAAGATATCATCGATAGTGGTCGTACATTAGCGTATTTAGTAGATTTGTTTAGATACCGTAAAGCTGCATCTGTGAAAATTGTTACCTTATTAGATAAACCAGAAGGCCGTGTAGTAGACATTAAAGCTGACTACGTAGGGTTTGATGTGCCCAATGAGTTTGTGGTCGGTTACGGATTAGACTATGCAGAAACGTACCGCAACTTGCCTTATATTGGCGTTTTAAAACCTGAAGTTTACGAATCAAATTAATATCTATCAAGGAATTAATTGTGTTACAATGTAAAGGTCAGGATTGATAAAAGAATAACATGAATTGTAATGATGAGCATAAGGAGGACAGGCATGAACAAAAAGAATAATGGCATGAAAAATGGTTTATACTACGTCTTAGTAGTACTTGCCATGGTCATGGTTGTCTATTTCATTTTTGGAAATAACAACCAACAATCGCCAGACATCGATTACTCAACCTTCCAACAACAATTGGAAGACGGAAAAGTCAAAGACATGACCATTCAACCAACCAATGGGGTTTACCGAATTGAAGGTCAGTATAAAGAAAAACAAGAAGTGAAAGACACAGGTGGTCTGTCATTGTGGGGCTCAACGCAAGCATCGTCAAAAGGCTTCACAACAACCGTTTTACCTAGTGATACAACCTTAGCTGGCATTCAAGATGCGGCACAAAATAACAAGGTGAAGCTAGTTGTCAAAGAACAATCAACAAGTGGTGCTTGGTTGTCACTGTTGTTTAGTTTCTTACCATTAGTGATTATTTTCTTCTTCTTCTACATGATGATGAGCCAACAAGGCGGTGGCGGTGGCGGCGGTGGCCGTGTGATGAACTTCGGTAAATCAAAAGCCAAAGAAGCCGATAAAAAAGCTAACCGTGTCCGCTTCTCAGATGTAGCTGGTGCGGAAGAAGAAAAACAAGAATTAGTTGAAGTAGTGGAATTCTTAAAAGATCCACGTCGTTTCGCTGAATTAGGCGCACGGATTCCTGCGGGCGTACTATTAGAAGGACCTCCAGGGACTGGTAAAACGTTACTTGCTAAAGCCGTAGCAGGTGAAGCAGGTGTGCCATTTTACTCAATCTCAGGTTCAGATTTCGTTGAAATGTTTGTCGGGGTCGGTGCTAGCCGTGTCCGGGATTTATTTGAAACAGCGAAGAAAAACGCGCCTGCGATTATCTTTATCGATGAAATCGATGCAGTTGGTCGTCAACGTGGTGCTGGTATGGGTGGCGGACACGACGAACGTGAACAAACCCTTAACCAATTATTAGTTGAGATGGATGGTTTTGATGGCAATGAAGGAGTTATCGTAATTGCTGCAACGAACCGTTCAGACGTGTTAGACCCAGCGTTGTTACGTCCAGGTCGTTTTGACCGCCAAATCTTGGTAGGACGTCCAGATGTCAAAGGTCGTGAAGCGATTTTACGTGTTCATGCGAAAAACAAACCGTTAGCTGATGACGTTGATTTGAAAGTTGTTGCACAACAAACACCAGGTTTTGCTGGTGCTGATTTAGAAAATGTCTTAAACGAAGCAGCCTTAGTTGCCGCTCGTCGTAACAAGAAAAAAATTGATGCTTCTGATGTGGATGAAGCCGAAGACCGCGTAATTGCTGGTCCAGCTAAAAAAGATCGTGTGATTAATAAAAAAGAACGCGAAATGGTGGCTTACCATGAAGCAGGACACACAATTGTTGGTTTAGTCTTAAGCCGTGCTCGTGTTGTCCACAAAGTAACAATTATCCCTCGTGGTCGCGCAGGCGGTTATATGATTGCTTTACCAAAAGAAGATCAATTCTTAATGACTAAAGAAGATATGTTTGAACAAATCGTTGGCTTACTTGGTGGACGTACAGCAGAAGAAATTATCTTTGGCGTTCAATCAACAGGGGCTTCAAATGACTTTGAACAAGCAACAGGGATTGCCCGTAGCATGGTAACTGAATATGGAATGAGCGACAAATTAGGACCTGTTCAATATGAAGGAAACCATCAAGTCTTTGTCGGTCGTGATTATGGTCAAACAAAAGCTTACTCAGAACAAGTGGCGTTTGAAATCGATCAGGAAGTTCGTCGTATCTTAATGGATGCTCATACGAAAGCGCATGAAATTATCGAAGCGCACCGTGAACAACATAAACTAATCGCTGAAAAACTATTAGAATATGAAACATTAGATGCAAAAGCAATCAAATCATTATTTGAAACAGGTAAAATGCCTGAAGGTGCTGACAGCGACTATCCTAGTGAAAAAGAAGCGCAAACATTCGAAGAAGCAAAACGTGCTTTAGAAGAAAAAGAAGCGCAAAAACAAGTTGAAGAAAAACAAGACTTTGAAGAAGCGAAAAAAGAATTACATGATGAAGCAGAAGAAGTCAAAGTAGAAAGCGAACAAACAGAAAAAGAAGTCCAATCTGAAGAGAAAAAAGATTCAGATTCCAATTCTGAATATGATCGCAATAACTACGAAGATCGTTATAAATAACCAATTAGTAGAAGGTGCAGTATTTGTCGAGTTGACGAATACTGCACCTTCTATAATATTAAGATATTCTATAGAAGGAAGATTATTTGGTTGAAAAAACACCTGATTCCTAGTATTATCTGACTAATGGACAAAAAAGCACCAAGAGAAGAGGAAAAAGAATGGAAGATTATTTAGTAAAAGCCCTTTGTTATAAAGGTTCAATACGAGCATATGCCATCAGTGCCACTGAAACTGTTAGCGAAGCGCAAAGAAGACATGATACATGGAGTTCTTCTACTGCAGCGTTAGGGCGCACATTGATTGGAGCCCTTTTACTAGGAGCGACTTTAAAAGGCGACGATAAATTAACTGTAAAAGTACAAGGAAATGGCCCAGCTGGCGCTATTATTGTCGATAGTAATGGCCGTGGAGAAACAAAAGGCTACATTAAAAATCCACATGTCAGCTTAAAGTTGAATGCAACAGGTAAAATTGATGTACGTGGCGCTGTCGGTAACGAAGGAATTTTCACAGTCATTAAAGATTTAGGATTAAAAGAAACCTTTTCTGGACAAACACCTATTGTTTCTGGTGAAATCGGTGAAGACTTTACATATTTTATGGCGGTCTCTGAACAAGTTCCTTCAGCTATCGGTTTAGGTGTATTGGTGGACACGGATGAATCTGTGAAAGCAGCCGGTGGTTTTATGATTCAAGTAATGCCAGGTGCCGATGAAAGTACCATTGATTTTATTGAACAGCGTCTAGCGGAAGTGCCACCAATTTCACAATTACTAGAAAATGGAGAAACACCTGAACAAGTCTTGTATCGCTTATTGGGAGAAGACGAAGTAGAAATTTTAGAAAAAATGCCTGTACAATTTAAATGTGACTGTTCCAAAGAAAAATTTGCGACCGCTTTGATTGCCGTTGGGATCGATGAATTAAATGCGATGATTGATGAAGATCATGGAGCAGAAGCAGTTTGTCAATTCTGTAACAATAAATATCACTATAGTGAAGAAGAATTAATTGAACTTCGCGATGAAGCGATTCGCAATACGAAACAAAAGTAGGAGGAAAGACTATGTGGAAAATTGGAGACGTTGAAATCCCCAACCGTGTTGTCGTAGCTCCGATGGCGGGTATTAGTAACGCCGCTTTTCGTGTGACTGTAAAAGAATTTGGCGCAGGATTAGTCGTTTGTGAAATGATTAGTGATAAAGGAATTAAATTAAGAAACAAAAAAACCTTAGAAATGCTATATATTGATGAGCGAGAATATCCTTTAAGTGTACAAATTTTTGGTGGAGATAAAGAAACATTAGTGGAAGCTGCTAAGTTTGTGGAAGAAAATACGCAAGCGGCGATTATTGATATTAACATGGGTTGCCCTGTCAATAAAATAATTAAAGCTGAAGCTGGTGCGAAATGGTTGCTGGATCCGAATAAAGTGCATGAGATGGTTCACGCAGTCTCTTCGGCAGTTTCTTTGCCTGTCACTGTAAAAATGCGAACAGGCTGGGATGAAGATCATCTATATGCTGTAGACAACGCTTTGGCTGCCGAACAAGCAGGGGCTTCGGCAATTGCTATGCATGGTCGGACGCGTGTCCAAATGTACGAAGGGACAGCCAACTGGGACGTTTTAAAGGAAGTGAAAAAGCATTTAAGCATTCCTTTTATGGGAAATGGCGATGTCAAAACGCCTGAAGATGCTAAACGCATGTTAGAATATGTTGGAGCGGATGGTGTGATGATTGGTCGGGCTGCTTTGGGCAATCCTTGGATGATTCAACGGACGAAAGAATACTTGGAAACGGGCGAATTGATGCCTGAGCCTTCAACAGCTGAAAAAATCAATATTGCAAAAGTTCATTTACAACGATTAGTGGATTTAAAAGGCGAAAAAATTGCGGTCCGTGAGTTTCGCCAACATGCTTCTTACTATCTAAAAGGAATCTCGCGAGCAGCCAAAGTGAAAGTTGCGATTAACCAAGTTGAAACACAACAAGCAGTTGTCGATTTACTTGATGCCTTTGTAGAGAAGATTTCCAAAGTTGCTGTAACTACTATAGAAGAATAAAAAATTCAAGCCGAAAGTAAAATTCGGCTTGCTTTTTTTCGAATTACTGTGGCATTATTAGGATAGGTTAAAATCAAGAATGGAGGAACAACAGTGGCAGAAGAACAACAAGCGCATTTAGAGGATTTAAATGATCAAATGCTCGTGCGCCGCGAAAAAATGGAAGCTTTACGTGAAGAAGGGATTGATCCTTTCGGTAAACGTTTCGATCGCACTCATAATTCAGCAGAACTTCATGAACAATATGATAATCATACAAAAGAAGAACTTAGTGAAATGAATACAGAAGTCAGCGTTGCTGGACGTATGATGACAAAACGTGGTAAAGGAAAAGCTGGTTTCGCCCATTTGCAAGACCGTGAAGGCCAAATTCAAATTTATGTTCGGAAGGACCAAGTTGGAGACGAAGCCTATGAACTATTTAAACATGCTGACTTAGGCGACTTCTTTGGTGTGACTGGTCAAATAATGAAAACCAATACGGGGGAAGTTACTGTTAAAGCTCAAACAATTACGTTATTAACTAAAGCTTTGCGTCCGTTGCCAGATAAATACCATGGATTAACGAATGTGGAACAACGTTATCGTCAACGCTATTTGGATTTAATCAGTAACAAAGAAAGTTTTGATCGTTTCATGAAACGCAGTCAAATTATTAGCGAAATCCGTCGTTATCTAGATGGCAATGGCTATGTCGAAGTAGAAACACCTGTCTTGCATAACGAAGCAGGAGGAGCTGCTGCTCGTCCATTTATCACACACCATAATGCATTAGATATGGACTTATACTTACGCATTGCCCTAGAGTTACATTTAAAACGTTTAATTGTCGGTGGCATGGAAAAAGTATATGAAATTGGTCGTGTCTTCCGTAATGAAGGAATCGATACCACTCATAACCCAGAATTTACAATGCTAGAAGCTTATACTGCTTATACTGATTATCAAGATGTGATGGATTTAACAGAGGGAATTATCCGTAATGCTGCGGAAAAAGTCTTAGGAACTACTGATATCACGTACGATGGTCAAGCGGTTGATTTAGGCAGTCCTTTCAAACGTCTACACATGGTAGATGCGGTCAAAGAACAAACGGGCGTAGATTTTTGGCAAGAGATGACGATAGAAGAAGCCCGTGCGTTGGCTAAAGAACATAATGTTGAAATTACAGATGCTATGACAGTCGGTCATATCATTAATGAATTTTTCGAAACATTTGTAGAAGATACATTGCAACAACCAACATTTATTTATGGTCACCCAGTCGCTGTTTCACCATTAGCGAAGAAAAATCCAGAAGATGGTCGTTTCACTGACCGCTTTGAACTATTTATTATCGGAAAAGAGTTTGCTAATGCATTTACAGAATTAAATGATCCAATTGACCAACGTGAACGTTTTGAAGAACAAGAAAAAGAACGGGAACAAGGAAATGACGAAGCACACGGAGTAGATGAAGATTTCATCGAAGCCTTAGAATATGGCTTGCCACCAACCGGAGGATTAGGTATTGGGATTGATCGACTAGTTATGTTATTAACCGATGCTCAATCAATTCGTGATGTATTATTATTCCCAACAATGAGATAAAAAAAGATGCCTTAAGGGCATCTTTTTTTGTATTCGCAAAAAATTAAATAAAAAAGAGTAGAAAAACAATTGAAACCAATTCTTTTTTTCTAAAAAAATCGAAGATGAGTAGTAAAAAGAATGGGTAATCTGATAAAAAAACGAACTTTATCTAATCGAATAAGAAAGAACAATCGGTATTGAAAAAAAGTTCAAAAAAAGTGAAAATAATGATTGACCAATGCTTGAAATCTTGGTATATTATTACATGTCGCAAGGCGAGTCACACAGCTGAGCGATTCAGAAATCAATAATTAAATAACAATTCTTGATTTCAAATCTCTCGAAAAAAGTTTGAAAAAACAACAAAAAAGTTGTTGACAAATAACAAACGAGATGATAAGATATAGAAGTTGTCACAACAGACAACAACAACCGAGCAAAACAACTTGAAAAAACTTTTTAAAAAAGTTCTTGACATTCAAACGAAAGTTTGTTATGATATAAAAGTTGCTGCGAGGTAACGTAGACCTTTGAAAACTGAACAAAGAATAGACAAACCAAATGTGTAGGGCGTCTTGATTCAATTCAAGACAACAAACATTTTTAACAAGCAAGCAATATGCTAGCAAACAAATTGAGCTTAACAATCGCAAGATTGTTCTAACTTTTATTATGAGAGTTTGATCCTGGCTCAGGACGAACGCTGGCGGCGTGCCTAATACATGCAAGTCGAACGCTTCTTTCCTCCCGAGTGCTTGCACTCAATTGGAAAGAGGAGTGGCGGACGGGTGAGTAACACGTGGGTAACCTACCCATCAGAGGGGGATAACACTTGGAAACAGGTGCTAATACCGCATAACAGTTTATGCCGCATGGCATAAGAGTGAAAGGCGCTTTCGGGTGTCGCTGATGGATGGACCCGCGGTGCATTAGCTAGTTGGTGAGGTAACGGCTCACCAAGGCCACGATGCATAGCCGACCTGAGAGGGTGATCGGCCACACTGGGACTGAGACACGGCCCAGACTCCTACGGGAGGCAGCAGTAGGGAATCTTCGGCAATGGACGAAAGTCTGACCGAGCAACGCCGCGTGAGTGAAGAAGGTTTTCGGATCGTAAAACTCTGTTGTTAGAGAAGAACAAGGACGTTAGTAACTGAACGTCCCCTGACGGTATCTAACCAGAAAGCCACGGCTAACTACGTGCCAGCAGCCGCGGTAATACGTAGGTGGCAAGCGTTGTCCGGATTTATTGGGCGTAAAGCGAGCGCAGGCGGTTTCTTAAGTCTGATGTGAAAGCCCCCGGCTCAACCGGGGAGGGTCATTGGAAACTGGGAGACTTGAGTGCAGAAGAGGAGAGTGGAATTCCATGTGTAGCGGTGAAATGCGTAGATATATGGAGGAACACCAGTGGCGAAGGCGGCTCTCTGGTCTGTAACTGACGCTGAGGCTCGAAAGCGTGGGGAGCAAACAGGATTAGATACCCTGGTAGTCCACGCCGTAAACGATGAGTGCTAAGTGTTGGAGGGTTTCCGCCCTTCAGTGCTGCAGCAAACGCATTAAGCACTCCGCCTGGGGAGTACGACCGCAAGGTTGAAACTCAAAGGAATTGACGGGGGCCCGCACAAGCGGTGGAGCA
>NZ_JBIOPX010000001.1:217500-940000 GCF_051713465.1 Enterococcus sp. DIV0358
CGGGTAAAACCGTGCAAGGGTTCGAATCCCTTATCCTCCTTTCTTAGGAATTAAATTTCCTTGGTCTAATTATCGCGGGGTGGAGCAGTCAGGTAGCTCGTCGGGCTCATAACCCGAAGGTCGTAGGTTCAAATCCTGCCCCCGCAATTGCTTTTGAATTCAAAAGCACATAAAAAGAAAAGTATGGTTTGGTAGTTCAGCTGGTTAGAATGCCTGCCTGTCACGCAGGAGGTCGCGGGTTCGAGTCCCGTCCAGACCGCCATGCGGGTGTAGTTTAGTGGTAAAACCACAGCCTTCCAAGCTGTTGTCGCGAGTTCGATTCTCGTCACCCGCTTTTCTTTTTGGGCCTATAGCTCAGCTGGTTAGAGCGCACGCCTGATAAGCGTGAGGTCGATGGTTCGAGTCCATTTAGGCCCATAATTTTATAAAATGGCCCGTTGGTCAAGCGGTTAAGACACCGCCCTTTCACGGCGGTAACACGGGTTCGAGTCCCGTACGGGTCATAGTTTTGTTACGGAGGATTACCCAAGTCCGGCTGAAGGGAACGGTCTTGAAAACCGTCAGGCGGGTAAAACCGTGCAAGGGTTCGAATCCCTTATCCTCCTTTCTTAGGAATTAAATTTCCTTAGTCTAATTATCGCGGGGTGGAGCAGTCAGGTAGCTCGTCGGGCTCATAACCCGAAGGTCGTAGGTTCAAATCCTGCCCCCGCAATTGCTTTTATTTTTTAAAGCATACATTTGCATAAAGCAAAAACGAATTGGTTTGGTAGTTCAGCTGGTTAGAATGCCTGCCTGTCACGCAGGAGGTCGCGGGTTCGAGTCCCGTCCAGACCGTTTTTGGCTCGGTAGCTCAGTTGGTAGAGCAATGGATTGAAGCTCCATGTGTCGGCAGTTCGATTCTGTCCCGCGCCATCCAAGAAAAATTTGCGGGTGTAGTTTAGTGGTAAAACCACAGCCTTCCAAGCTGTTGTCGCGAGTTCGATTCTCGTCACCCGCTTTTTTCTTATTTGGGGCCTATAGCTCAGCTGGTTAGAGCGCACGCCTGATAAGCGTGAGGTCGATGGTTCGAGTCCATTTAGGCCCATTTATTTCTTGGGGAAGTACTCAAGTGGCTGAAGAGGCGCCCCTGCTAAGGGTGTAGGTCGGGAAACCGGCGCGAGGGTTCAAATCCCTCCTTCTCCGTTTTTTCTTTTTAATGGCCCGTTGGTCAAGCGGTTAAGACACCGCCCTTTCACGGCGGTAACACGGGTTCGAGTCCCGTACGGGTCATAGTGAAGCATACAAACATTGTTTGTATGCTTTTTTTATTTTTATTACAAAAAAATGTTGTTGAAAGCGTTGACATTTGTTGTAAATATGTTATTCTTTGGATGTAGGGATAAGTAAATAGATGGATAGTGATTGTTTAAAGACAAGCTAAACCTAATTTCTTCATGAAGCGACATATGTGTCGTTCTTTTTGAAGAAATTGGGTTTTTCTTTTTTCAACGAAACACAAAGGAGGTGGGGCATTGATTATTCACAAAATTTTAAACAATAATGTGGTTATTACATTAGATGATGATAAACGAGAGCAAATTGTTATGGGCAAAGGAATTGCTTTTAAGAAACGCATTGGTGATTGGGTTCCTGATGAAAGTATCGATCAAGTTTTTTATTTAGCCAATCAAGAAACATCACTTAAGTTTCAAGAATTGTTAGGAAATATTCCTTTAGAGATGATGAAACTCTCGGATGACATTATTGTTTATGCAAAATCAACGTTGAAAAAGAGTTTGAATGATACCATTTATATTTCTCTGACGGATCATTTGTACACAGCTTTAGAAAGAAAAAAACAAGGAATTGCAATTAAGAATTTATTATTATGGGATATTAAACGTTTTTTTCCTGAAGAGTACGAAGTAGGAGTAAATGCTTTAAAAATGGTACAAAAGCGCGTAGGAATGGAATTGTCAACGGATGAGGCAGGTTTTATCGCATTGCACTTGGTGAATGCGGAGATGGAGGAAGAAGTCGGTAATATTTACGAATTGACAAAGTTGATGCAAGAGATTACAAATATCGTCAAATACTATTTTAAGGTAAGTTTTGATGAGGACTCTGTCTACTTTTATCGATTTAGCACACATTTAAAATTTTTCTGTTATCGCTTATTACACCAACGTGAAGTTGTCGAAAATGATGATGAAGAACTGTATGCGGTAATTAAAAAGAAATATCTCAACGCCTATCGTTGCGTGGAAAAGATCAGCTTGTATTTAAATGAGAACTATGACTATCAAGTTTCAAATGAAGAACGCTTGTACCTAACGATTCACATTGCACGAATTGTACAAACAACGGAACAATAAACGCACCACTTTGGATAGTGACATTCAGTTGGCTAAACCTTCAAATGAAAATAAATTTTTGGAGGAAAAAAAGATGGGAAAATATCATGAACTAGCAGAAAAAATTGTAAAAAATGTCGGTGGGCAAGAGAATATTAATAGTTTGACACATTGTATCACACGTCTTCGCTTCAAATTAAAAGATGAGAGTCAAGCGAATGATGATGTCTTAAAAAATATGGACGGTGTGGTAACTGTTATGAAAAGCGGTGGACAATACCAAGTCGTTATTGGGAACCATGTTCCAGCCGTTTATGAAGAAGTAGTTAGTATTGCAGGCTTGTCAGGAGAACGTGAAGAAGAAGCTTCCAGTGGGAATTTATTTGATCGCTTAATAGATATTTTAAGTGGTTGTTTCCAACCCTTTTTAGGGGCGTTAGCAGCGGCTGGGATGGTCAAAGGGTTAAATGCCTTATTGGTTTTCTTAAAGCTCTATACGGCTACGTCAGGGACTTATACCATGTTAAATGGGATTGGCGATGCAATTTTCTACTTTATGCCAGTTATTTTAGGTTATACAGCAGCTAAAAAATTCCGGTTGCATCCGATGGTAGGGATCGTGATTGGCGCAGCTTTATGTTACCCAACGATTCAAGGAAGTGCATTACAAACGGCCTTTGAAACAACAGCGGGTGCCGGAGCCGCAGCACCGTATAATTTATTCGGCTTACCTGCCTATAATACATTTATGGGGATTCCTTGGGTCGGTGCGAACTATACAAGTAGTGTCGTACCAATCATCTTCATTATTGCTTTTGCGGCACAAGTTCAAAAAGTGTTTAAACGGATTATTCCAGAAGTTGTTCAAACGTTCTTAGTACCGTTTTTCGTCTTGTTGATTGCCTTACCAATTGGTTTCTTAGTAATTGGGCCAATCGTTAGCATGCTAACAGATTTATTAAGCGCTGGCTTTACAGCATTAATGAGTTTCTCACCAGCTTTGTATGGTTTGATTCTTGGTTTCTTCTGGCAAGTCTTAGTTATTTTTGGTTTACATTGGAGCGTTGTGCCATTAGCTATTATGCAAGTGACACAAGAAGGCTCAAGCCAAGTATTAACGGGATCATTTGCAGCTAGTTTTGCGCAAACAGCGGTTGTTTTAGCGATGTTCTTCAAATTGAAAGATAAAAAGTTAAAAGCTTTGTGTCCGCCAGCAATTATCTCTGGTATTTTTGGTGTAACAGAGCCAGCGATTTATGGAATCACTTTACCGAAAAAATGGCCATTTATTTATTCAATGATTGGTGGCGCTGTCGGTGGTTTATATTTGATGATCAACAATGTGACAGCTTATACAATGGGTGGTTTAGGAATTTTCGGTGTGCTAAACTTTATCAATGGTGATGATGCAAGTGGGATGATTCAGTCCTTTATTGCAATTGCCATTGCAGCGGTCGTTGGTTTTGGTCTAACATTCTTCTTCTGGAAAGACAATACAGTTGAGGAAGAAGAAGTGATTATTGATAAAACAACGATTAAAAAAGAAAATATTACAAGTCCAGTCAAAGGACGAGTGTTATCTTTAAAAAATGCAGAGGATCCTGCTTTTGCAAATGGAGCATTAGGAAATGGGGTCGTGATTGAACCAACGGAAGGCAAAGTGGTTGCACCCTTTGATGGAACGATTGTCACACTATTCCCAACAAAACACGCATTAGGTTTGATTTCAGATAACGGCACAGAATTATTGATTCATATTGGGATTGATACAGTTCAATTAGAAGGCGAAGGCTTTGAAGCTTTTGTAAAACAAGGTGATCGCGTGAAAAAAGGTCAAACATTAGTAACCTTTGATTTAGAAGGAATTAAAAAAGCTGGGTTTAGTACACAAATCCCAATCGTTGTGACGAATACAGCGGATTATTTAGATATTTTGGAAGTCGGCAGTAATGAAGTTTCAACAAGCGATGATTTGCTGACCGCTTTAATATAAAAAGATGTGGAGGAAGAGAATTTATGGCATTTAGAAAAGACTTTTTATGGGGTGGCGCAACAGCAGCCAATCAATGTGAAGGTGGCTATAACGAAGGCGGACGCGGTTTGGCAAACGTCGATTTAGCGCCAACTGGTCCAGATCGTTTTCCAGTAATCACTGGTGAAAAGAAAATGTTTAACTTTGATGAGGAACATTTCTATCCTGCACAAGAGGCGATTGATATGTATCATCGCTATAAAGAAGATATCGCCTTGTTTGGTGAAATGGGTTTTAAAACATACCGTTTATCCATTGCTTGGAGTCGAATTTTTCCAATGGGAGATGAAACAGAGCCGAATGAAGAAGGCTTGAAGTTCTATGAAGACTTATTCAAAGAATGTCATAAATATGGGATTGAGCCACTAGTAACGATTACACACTTTGACTGTCCAATGCACTTAGTGGAAGAATATGGCGCTTGGCGTAGTCGTAAGTTAGTAGGTTTCTATGAAAATCTTTGCCGTGTAATTTTCAACCGATATAAAGGATTAGTCAAATATTGGTTAACATTTAACGAAATTAATATGATTTTACATGCACCATTTATGGGAGCAGGTCTATACTTTGAAGAAGGCGAAAACAAAGAACAAGTGAAATACCAAGCGGCTCATCATGAACTACTAGCAAGTGCAATTGCGACAAAAATTGCTCATGAGGTAGATCCTGAAAACCAAGTAGGTTGTATGTTAGCGGCTGGTTCCAACTACGCTTATACTTGTAAACCAGAAGATGTTTTCGCTGCTCGACAAGCAGATCGTGAAAATTATTTCTTTATTGATGTCCAATCACGTGGGGAATACCCTGCGTATGCTTTAAAAGAAATGGCCCGTAAAGGTATTCAAATTGAAATGGAAGAAGGCGACGAAGAACTTTTAAAAGAACATACGGTGGACTTCATTTCGTTCTCTTATTATTCTTCTCGTGTCACATCAACAGATCCAGAAATTAATGAACAAACAGCTGGTAACATCTTTGCCTCTGTGAAAAATCCTTATCTAAAAGCCAGTGAATGGGGTTGGCAAATTGATCCACTTGGTTTGAGAATTACGATGAATGACTTATATGATCGTTATCAAAAACCACTATTCATTGTTGAAAATGGCTTAGGAGCGGTAGACACACCAGACGAAAATGGTTATGTAGTCGATGATTATCGTATCGATTATTTGGCGGCGCATATTCAAGCGATGAAAGATGCCGTTGAACAAGATGGTGTCGACTTGTTAGGCTATACGACTTGGGGCTGTATTGATTTAGTATCAGCTGGAACAGGTGAAATGAAAAAACGCTATGGCTTTATCTATGTGGATCGCGATAACGAAGGAAATGGGACGTTAAAACGAAGCAAGAAGAAATCGTTTGATTGGTACAAAAAAGTAATCGCAACAAATGGTGAAGATTTAAGTAATTAATAAAATTAGCAACTATTAAAGGGCGTTTGACGTTGGCAGAAAAAACAAGGACTCTTCTGCTAGCGTCAATTCCCTTGATGGTTTCTTTGTGATGCCTAAAAACAGAGGGAAAGAGGGATTTTATGGGATTTCCAGAAAATTTTTTATGGGGCGGCGCAACAGCTGCTAACCAATATGAAGGTGGCTACCTTTCAGGAGGCAAAGGTCTGAGTACATTAGATGCAATTACTGGTGGTAGTCAAACAGAACCGCGACGGATTACGTATCTAACTAAAGAGGGCCAAAAGGCTTCGTGTACGCGCGATCAAGCATTACCCGAAGGAGCGATTGGCTATATCGATGAAGAGTTATACTACCCTAGTCATGTAGCGACGGACTTTTACCATCATTACGAAGAAGATATCGCCTTATTTGCAGAAATGGGTTTCAAATGTTTTCGGCTGTCTATCGCCTGGAGCCGGATTTGCCCAAATGGAACAAAAGAGATTAATGAAGAAGGCTTAGCCTTTTATGATAAAGTTTTTGATACTTTGCTGCGCCATGGAATTGAGCCCGTTGTGACGATTAACCATTTTGATATTCCGATGTATTTGGCCGATGAATATGATGGTTGGAAAAATCGTGAAGTGATTGATTTCTTTGTTTTCTTTTGCGAAACCATTTTTACACGTTATCAGGATAAAGTGAAGTATTGGATGACTTTTAATGAAATTAATTTTTTAAGAAGTTGGACGCAAATTGGGATTCACAATAATGATAAACAAAGTAAATATCAAGCAGCGCATCATCTATTTGTAGCAAGTGCGAAAGCAGTTGAATTAGGACATTCCATCAATCCAGATTTCCAAATTGGTATGATGGTGGCTTATATTCCAAGTTATCCTTTGTCCTGCAAACCTGAGGACGTGATGGCAGCTGTTCAATTTAACCGAGAGCAAGAATTTTATATGGATGTCCAGGCTAAGGGCTATTATCCAGCGCATAAGCTCAAAGAATTTGAGCGTGAAGGAATGACAATTCAAATGGAGTCAGAGGATTTAGCGATTATTCAAAAAGGAACAGTTGATTATATCGGGTTTAGTTATTATATGTCGACTGTTTCGACTGCTTATCCCGAAGAAGTAAAATATGTCGGAGGCAACCAAATGCCTGCGGTTAAAAATCCTTATTTGCAAGAATCTGAATGGGGCTGGGCTGTCGATCCTTTAGGGTTAAGAATTTCATTGTGTCAGCTGTCAGATCGTTACAATATGCCATTGTTTGTGGTTGAAAACGGGTTTGGTGCGGTGGACACATTGCAAGAGGATGGCTCGATTGTCGACGATTACCGCATTGATTATTTTAAACAACATATTGAAGCCATGAGAACCGCAGTAGAAGAAGACGGAGTTAACTTAATTGGTTATACGCCTTGGGGTTGTATTGATTTAGTTTCAGCAGGGACTGGCGAAATGAAAAAACGTTACGGTTTTATCTATGTAGATATGGATGACGAAGGTCAGGGAACCTTGAAACGAACTAAGAAAAAATCATTTAATTGGTACAAACAAGTTATCGCTAGTAATGGTGAAAACTTAACAACTGAGTAGAAAATGAGGGGAAATAAAAAATGAAAAAACGATTGACGATTGTGGGGATGCTTTTTCTGGCCATTTTAGTAATGGTTGGTTGTGGTAAAAATCAGCAAGCAACGACAAAAGAAAAAGAGACAAAACCTGAAGAACTAACTCTTTACATTGTGCGCCACGGAAAAACCATGTTAAATACGACGGACCGCGTACAAGGATGGTCAGATGCGGTCCTAACACCAGAAGGTGAAAAAGTTGTGACCGCAACTGGGATTGGCCTGAAAGATGTTGCCTTTCAAAATGCATATAGTAGTGATAGTGGCCGCGCCTTGCAAACTGCTCAACTTATTTTAGATCAAAATAAAGCAGGCAAAGACCTTGAAGCCGTGCGTGACCCAGATTTACGTGAATTTAATTTTGGTAGCTATGAAGGGGATTTAAACAAGACAATGTGGCAGGATATTGCTGATGATCAAGGTGTTTCCTTAGAAGAATTTATGAAAAACATGACCCCTGAATCCTTTGCCAACAGTGTAGCTAAACTGGATCAACAGCGCGAGGAAAGCAAGAATAACTGGCCTGCAGAAGACTATGCTACAATTACCAAACGTTTGAAAAAAGGCTTAGATAAAATTGTTGCCACAGAATCAGCCAATCCCGGAAATGGCAATGTTTTAGTGGTCTCTCATGGCTTGAGTATTTCAGCGTTGTTAGCAACTTTATTTGATGATTTTAAAGTCCCAGAAGGCGGTTTGAAGAATGCTAGTGTTACAACGATTCATTACAAAAATGGCGAGTATACTTTGGATAAAGTCAATGATGTCAGCTACTTAGAAGCAGGCAAAAAAGAATCAAAATAATCTAAGGCGTCGAGAAACAGTTTATTTAGGAGTTGGTGGAGCAAGAAAAGGGTTGCTCCACCAACTCCTATTGTTGTGTTCTTTTTTTATTAAAGGTAGAATCAGAAAGAAGAATTTTTTCATTGGGAGGAAATGAGATGAAAAATAGAACAAAATCACGCTGGAAAAAAATTGTCCTAGGACTTGGGCTTTTTTTAGTAATCTTAGTCATCGGCCTGACTATTTTTATTAAAAATAGTACGTATCAAGCGACCGATTCGGCCTTAAAAATAAGTCAAAGTGCCACGCAAGAAAAAAACTATGATTATTACACAAACGGGCAAAAAAATGATACAGCACTGATTTTTTATCCAGGTGCATTGGTTGTGCCAGCTAGTTATAGTGAATGGGCGCAAGAAGTTGCTACGAAAGGTTATGATGTCTATGTTGTTCATTTTCCTTTGAATTTAGCGGTTCTTGCACCAAATGCTGCAGAACAAATTATAAAGGATCATCCACAACAAAACTTCGTTTTGGCTGGGCATTCCCTGGGTGGTGTGATGGCTAGTCGTTTTGTAGCGGAAAATGAGCAACGAATCAAAGGCATGATTTATTTAGCCAGCTATCCTGACGAAAAAGGTGCACTAAACAAGCAAAAACTGCCGGTTCTGTCAATAACAGCCACAAACGATGGTGTTTTAAATTGGACTAGCTACCAAAAAGCCAAACAGTTTTTGCCAAAAGATACGCAGTATGTATCTATCAAAGGTGGTAACCATGCAGGGTTTGGTAATTACGGTGTCCAAAAAGGAGACAACAAAGCGACAATTTCTAACGAGCAACAGCAAACAGAAATCAGTCAATTGATTGTAGCGTGGCTACAATCACGCCCCAATAAATAATCCGATGAGCCGAAATGTTATTTTTTCGGCTCATTTTTACTGCGATAAACAGAGGGGGTTACGCCTGTTTCTTTTTTAAAAGTGGTGGCAAAATATGCTGCGGTTTGGAAGCCAACTTTTTTCGCGATTTGTTGAATCGTAAGGGGTGAATGGAGAAGCAATTCTTGGGCTTGCCTAATTCGGACACTTGTTAAATAAGCTAATGGGGTTTGTTTCGTCTGTTCCTTAAAGGTTCGCTGCAAATGAAAGGGACTACCGTGGCAGGCTTGCGCTAAATAGTCTAAACTTAAAGGTTCCGCTGAATGCCGATCAATAAATTGCTTAATTTGAGCAACCCATTCCTCGTTAGGAACGACTTGCCCGGTTGGTTGACATCTTTTACATGGACGAAAACCAAGTGTTAAAGCTTCCTGAGCCGTTTTGAAAATCAGAACGTGGTTCTTGTTGGGCACACGGGAAGGGCACGAAGGACGACAAAAAATTTTAGTTGTGGTCACACCATAAAAAAAATCACCATCAAATTGCGTATTATTATTTTGAATGGCTTCCCAACGTTTCTGAGTAAGTCGATACGTTGTTTTCATTGTAAGCACACCTCCCGTTTTCTTCATTGTAAAAGAATCCCTAATAAAAACAAGTAAAAAGTGATAGGAGCGCAAGATTTTGAAAGCCAAAAGAATTATAATGAAGATAAGAAAACACGAGAAAGAAGTGTAGACATATGGTAAAAAAGATTTATTATGCGCAACAAGAATGGCAGAACGATCACTATTATCTTGGTGTGACAGACGCTGGACTAGCTTTTGTAGGTTCAGCCAATCAATCGATAGAAGAGCTGAAAAACTGGTACCCTCAAGCACAATTAGAAGCTTCTGAAAAGAAAACTGCGCCTTATAAAGAAGCATTAATAAGTTATCTTAACCAACATTCGACAACGTTTGCTTGCCCCATAGACATCGAAGGAACGCCCTTTCAAAAAGAAGTTTGGCAGGCGTTGCAAGAAATCCCTTATGGTGAGACAATGACCTATCAAGAAATTTCAGAAAAAATTGGGCGTCCACGTGCGGTTCGAGCAGTTGGCACAGCGATTGGGAAAAATCCTTTATTAATGGTCATTCCTTGCCATCGAGTCATCGGCAGCAAGGGACAATTAACCGGTTACCGTGGTGGTTTAGCAATGAAACAAGCATTATTAACATTTGAACAGTCTTAAAAGGAGGCGGCGATGAACAACTATCAATGGTATACAGAACAATGGGGAAAACCTACAAGAGAGGATGATTTGCTGTTTTTATTGTTGACGGTGGGTGTTTTTCAAGTTGGTTTAAGTTGGAAAGCAGCAGCAGGGAAAAAAGTAGCATTCATGAAAAATTTTTGCCAAATGAAGCCGGAAAAAGTTGCCGCGCTGTTGCCTGACGAAGTCGATCGAATAGTAGCTGATCCAGATATGATTCGCAATCGGCGCAAAATTGAAGCAACCATTAAAAATGCGCAAGCAATTTTAAAAGTACAAGAAGAATTTGGCAGTTTTGCCAATTATCTATGGCAATTTGTAAAAAACGTCCCCGTTTTATCTATTTATGAAGAAGCATACCAAGTCCCACGCACACAGCTTTTGTCAGATAACGTAGCAAAAGACTTAAAAAAAAGAGGATTTTCTTTTGTAGGTCCGATTGTCACCAATATGTTTCTGAAAGCTAGTGGGATTATCCAAGTGGAAATTTTAAATCCAGAATAAAGGAGTGTTAGGATGTTTGAAAATGAATCTCTTAGTTTTGAAGAAAAAATAATTATTCAAGCAGCAGAGCGTTATGTTCAACAAGAATTAGCCAACGAAGCAAGTGGCCATGACTGGTGGCATATTTATCGGGTGACACAATTAGCAAAAACAATTGCAGAGAAAGAACAAGCAAATTTATTTTTATGTATATTAACAGCATTGTTACATGATATTGGCGATGAAAAATTTAACGAAAGTGAAGAGGCTGGCTTACTAAAGGTGCAACAATGGCTGGAAGCGAATGACGTATCAACAGAGCAAACGAATCACATCCTTTCTATTATTGCTAATATGTCCTTTAAAGGAGGAAATACTGGGAAAACAGTTACTACATTAGAAGGAAAAGTGATCCAGGATGCGGATCGATTAGATGCCATCGGCGCGATTGGAATTGCACGGGTGATGGCTTATTCGGGAAATAAAGGCCGTCTAATTCACGATCCTCACAAACAACCTCGTGAACAGTTAACCCAAGAAGAATACCGGAATGGGGAAGATACTGCCATTATGCATTTTTATGAGAAACTTTTAAAGTTAAAGGAACAAATGAATACAAATTATGGTCGCTTATTGGCGGAAAAGCGTCATCAATTTATGGAACTTTATCTGGAGGAATTTTATCAAGAGTGGGACGGACACCGATAAATGAGGGCCAACTAAAACAGTCAGTACATTTCTTTTTGAATTTTAAGAGAACTCTTTTTTACAAATACCTCAGAAGTGGTAAAATGATGGATGAATAAACGGGTGGTTTATCTTAGTTTTACGTTACATATAGGAGGTAATTATGGAGACAAAAAAATCGAGTGGCATGTTTGCAGTTATTGCCGCACTGATTGCGAATATTTTAGTAGCGATTAGTAAATTTGTTGGTTTTGCTTTAAGTGGTAGTACCGCTATGATGAATGAAAGTATCCACAGTGTCGTGGACTGTAGTAATCAGGTGTTATTACTTTTTGGGAATAAGCGCGCTTCTCGTGGACAAAGTGCGTTACATCAATTTGGAGAAGGCCGTGCAAAATACTTTTTTAGTACAATTGTTGCAACGATGCTCTTTTTTGGTGGGGGTGCGTTAGGCGTAATGGAGGCTATTCAGAAGTTACTGCATCCCTCTCACGAAGTAGAAAATGTGGCTATTGTCATTGGTATTTTAATTTTTGGTTTGCTTGTGGAAGGTAGCTCGTTGCGTGTAGCGATGAAAGAAATCAAAGAATTGAATACAGAGAAGTTATCGCTCTTAAAATTTTTGCGAGAAAGTCGTCACAGTGAAATTTTAATTATTTTTACGGAAGACTTTTGTGCGGTTATTGGTTTGTGTTTAGCTTTGGTGGGGACCCTTTTAACGATGGTAACTGGGATTGCTGCATTTGATGCTATCAGTGGTTTACTGATTGGTTTACTATTAATGTGTGCAGCCATTTTCTTAGCGAAAGAATTTTATAGTTTGATTATTGGTGAAAGTGTGACCGCTAAAGATTTAGCAAAAATTAAAACTGCATTTGATCGGGCGGATGTTGAAAAACTAATTGATGTAAAAACCGTTCATTTAGGCCCAACTGAAATTTTAGTAGCGGCAAAAATTGATGTAGTAGAACCAATGGAAGAAGATGCACCTGATGTTGTGAATGCGATTGAACGAGACATTCGCAGTAAAATGCCTGATAAAAAAATCTATATCTATATTGAAGTTGACGATTATGATGTGAATTACGTTCGTAAATAACAAATGAAAGAATAACTTTAAAAAACAATATGGGGGAAGAAACGATGCAAGAGGCAATTATAACAAGTACAGTAGATTTAACCAGTGGTGGTTGCAACGCCTGTGGTTTAGTGGAAGATACCGTCTACACATTAGCAATGAATGGAGTGGACATTCCGTTAGATGGCTTGACAGTTGCTCATCTAGTTTCTGCTGTTGTTGCCAGAAATGGATTTAAACAGGAGCTGCAAATGGATATGCTAGATGACGAATATATCCTTTATCGAAAAGAAGACACAGCAGTAACCTTTAAAGAAACGTACAATCATTTAAGCTACGATAACGGTTCTGAAAAAATCCAATCTAAAAATAAACTGGAAGATTTACCAAAACTTTTTGAACAAGTCAATCAAATCCTAACAACTGTTTTTGGAATTGAAACTGTCAATTTTATTATAGAATAAAGTAAAAAATAGAACAGAAATTGGACAATCAATGAGTGAAAGAGATTGTCCAATCTCTGTTTTTTAATGTATAAATAGAAAATAAAGACAAAAAATGATTAAGTTAAGTGAACGCCTTTATCGACATAAATGATGTCACCGACCACACCACTAGCTAGTTCACTGACTAAAAAGGCACAAGTGTTTCCGACTTCTTCAATGGTTACACCTGTTTTATCTGGTGTCCGCTCATTAGAAATACTAATCAATTGATCGTAGTCTTTTACACCAGTCACAGCCAATGTTTTAATCGCTCCTGCGGAGATTCCGTTGACACGAATTTTATCTGCAGCTAATTCAAAAGCTAGATATTTCACGGCAGTTTCTAAAGAAGCTTTAGCAATCCCCATCATATTGTAGTTAGGAATCGCACGTTCGGAACCTAAATACGTCAATGTGACAATTCCTGAACCAGGATTTAACAAAGGTTTCGCATAATGAGTGACTGCTAAAAGAGAGTAGCTACTAATATCTTGTGCTAATAGGAAACCATCACGAGTGATGTCACTAACGTTTCCAGACAATTCTTCTTTTTTGGCAAAAGCAATCGCATGGACTAGTCCATCGATTGTGCCCACTTCGTTTTTAATTGTTTCAAAGGCTGCTTGAATGGACGCATCAGAAGCAACATCGCACTCCACCAACAAATCATTTTCATCTGCTAATTTAACCACTTGCTTTTTCATGCGTTCGTTTTGATACGTATAAATAACATTGGCCCCTTGATCTTTTAATGCTTTTGCACAGCCCCAAGCAATACTTTTTTTGTTGGCAACACCCATTACGACGACATTCTTATTTTGTAAAAACATATAAAATCTCCTTTAATAAAAAATTTTTGTTGATAGAATAGGCTTTTCTTCATCAAAATGTAAAAGTTACATTTATTGAGTTGACGAATAAAATTTCAACTGGTATTATCTGTGTGAGAATGATAACAAAATCTTCTCAATTTTCTAATCTTGAAAAAAACAGACATTTTTCCTGATGTCTGAATTATTAACCAAAATACTTTGAAAGTCAAACTATTTTTCTTATTTTTTAAGAAAAAGTGCTGGAAACCGCATGAAATAATAGTTTGATAATCAAAATAAACTCGGAGGTACAGTATGAAAAGAGTGGTTATAACCGGCATGGGTGCCGTAACACCATTAGGCAATACCGTAAAAGAATTTTGGCATAATCTAGTGGATGGCAAGCTAGGAATTGGCAAAATTACTAAATTTGATTCTGAAGATACTGGGGTAGCTTTGGCTGGCGAAGTGAAAGAGTTTGACCCAAGTGCTGTTTTAGAACGCAAAGAGCAAAAAAGAATGGACTTATTTTCTCAATATGGTTTGGTCGCTGCTTTAGAAGCATGGGAAATGAGTGGTTTAACAGAAGCAACGATTGACCCGACTCGTTTAGGTGTGATTGTCGGTAGTGGGATCGGCGGGATGACTACCTTACAAGACCAAGTACGGGTAATGGATAAAAAAGGCGCAAAACGCGTAACACCATTTTTCGTGCCCATGGTAATTGCTAATATGGCAGCGGGAAATATTTCGATTCGTTTAGGTGCAAAAGGACCTTCTCAAACTATCGTGACTGCTTGTGCTTCTGCGACGAATGCGATTGGTGAAGCTTTTCGCACGATTAAATATGGTTTAGCGGACATGATGGTAACTGGTGGCACAGAAGCCACAGTATGTGAAATTGGGATTGCCGGTTTTGCAGCATTGAATGCTTTAAATACAACAGAAGATGCGACTCGGGCTTCGATTCCTTTTGATAAAGAACGAAAAGGTTTTGTGATGGGTGAAGGCGCAGGAATGCTGGTTTTAGAAGAACTCGAGCATGCACAGAAACGTGGCGCAACTATCTACGGCGAAATTGTTGGATATGGCAGCAACTGTGATGCTAGCCACATGACCGCTCCTTTAAAAGACGGTAGTGGCGCGGCGGCTGCGATGGAAATGGCGATTGCGGAAGCAGGGATTACGCCGGAACAAATTGGGTATATCAATGCTCATGGTACGTCAACCCCAGCGAATGACGCTGCGGAAACAACGGCCATCAAGCGTGTCTTTGGTGAGCGAGCATCGCAAATTCCAATTTCAAGTACAAAGAGTATGACTGGACATTTATTGGGCGCGGCTGGCGGTATCGAAGCGATCGCTTGTGTGCAAACATTGCAAGAAGGAAAAGCTCATCCGACAGTAGGCTACCAAGTTGCTGATCCAGATTGTGATTTAGATTATGTCACAGAAGGTGCACGTGACATTACAGCGGACTATACAATTAGTAATTCGTTTGGCTTTGGTGGCCATAATGGTGTAATTTGCTTGAAGAAATGGGAGGAAAACTAGTATGAAAAAAGTAATGACTGCAACAGAAATTATGGAAATGATTCCTAATCGCTATCCGATTTGTTATATTGATTATGTGGATGAAATTATTCCAAATGAAAAGATTATTGCAACAAAAAATGTAACAATTAACGAAGAATTTTTCCAAGGACATTTCCCTGGAAATCCAACAATGCCAGGCGTTTTGATTATTGAAGCATTGGCACAAGTAGGTTCGATTTTAATCTTAAAAATGGATCAATTTGAAGGTGAAACAGCCTATATTGGCGGTATCAACAAAGCCAAATTCCGTCAAAAAGTGGTCCCTGGTGATGTCTTGAAATTACATTTTGAAATCGTCAAATTACGTGACTTTGTCGGCATCGGCAAAGCGACTGCTTATGTGGAAGATAAAAAGGTCTGCGAATGTGAATTGACGTTTATTGTGGGACGATAAGAATCAATCAATTTTGGATACGTTAGTTTCCCTAAGAAAAGGAATAAGTCACAATGGCTTATTCCTTTTTAAATTTATATAAATAACACTAACGCAAAAAAACATGCTATAATCATAAAAAGCTTACGTGAAGGTGGTAAGCTTATGAGTAAAACAATTTACAGGAGGGTTTTTCTTTTGGATATTTCAGTAGAGTTTTCGGGACATAAATTGGCGAATGTGTTAATGAACGCATCAGGCATTCATTGTATGACAATTAAGGAAATGGACGAGTTAGCGGCTTCTCAAGCAGGTGCTTTTGTCGCTAAGACGGCAACACCTAATCCTCGTCAGGGCAATGAGGAGCCTCGGTATTTTGATACACCATTAGGAAGTATTAACTCAATGGGCTTGCCTAATTTAGGGATTGATTATTATTTAGATTATCAGATTGCACGTCAAAAGGAATTTCCTGAGGAGTTACGCTTTTTATCTGTATCTGGTATGAATTATGAGGAAAATATCGCTATTTTAAAAAAAGTGCAAGAAAGTGAATACACAGGAGTGACAGAATTTAATTTGTCTTGTCCCAATTTGCCTGGTAAACCGCAAATTGCTTATGATTTTGAATTAACAGAAAAGCTTTTAACAGAAGTTTTCCAATTTTTTACTAAACCATTAGGTGTAAAATTACCCCCATTTTTTGATATTGCACATTTTGACGCAATGGCTGAAATTTTAAATAAATTCCCTTTAGTATACGTGAATAGTATTAATAGCATCGGTAATGGTTTATATATTGACAGTGACAAGGAAGAAGTGGTCATTAAACCAAAAGGAGGCTTCGGTGGACTGGGCGGCGAATATGTCAAACCAACAGCGTTAGCCAATGTTCGTGCGTTTGCGCAACGTTTGAAACCAGAAATCAAAATTATTGGAACGGGCGGTATTACATGTGGAAAAGATGTTTTTGAGCATCTTTTATGTGGTGCGACATTAGTACAAGTCGGCACACAATTGCATCAAGAAGGTCCACAAGTTTTTGAGCGTCTAGCCAAAGAATTACAAGAAATCATGGCAGCAAAAGGTTATGAAAGTATTGAAGAATTTCGTGGGAAATTGAAAGAGATGTAACAAAAAAGAGGTCGGGACAGAACCGTTTAGCTCCGAGAAATAAGAAGAAATTTCCGAAAATTGCTCTTTAATTTTTGGAGAATTTCGGCTTATTTCCGAAGGAGTTGGTTCTGTTCCCGCCGTTTATCAGTTTTTGAGCGTGGAGCAAAAATCCAAAGTGATTTTTGTCCCACGCTCTTTTTTGTTATTTCACAGCCTTAACATTTTCCATAAAGGCTTCCAAATATTCAGGTTGTGTTAATTGTTGGTTACAGGTGTCGCTATCATGGCAAATGTAATTGCCTTTTTTCGTGTAGGTTCCGTCACCGCCTGATTTGGTGGTAGCTAGGAACATAGACACATTCGTGATTGTTTGACAGATGGAGCAAACACCTTTAACAATGGTGGGTGAAAGGGTGCCGTGGACGCCGATTAATTTATTTTCTCGATAAGCTAAGATAAATTTTTTCTGAGTCCCAGCGTCGTTCCAACCGACATAGGTATTGTTCCGTAAATCCATGTTTTCCCACTCAGGAATCTTTAACTTTTTCACTTTGCGAAAGACTTTCGTGACTTGTGGTGTTGAAGGTTCCTTAAAGGGCAGCACGGTTTCTTTTAATTCGTCTAAATATTTTTCAGCACGTGCGCGTGTTAAACGACGATCCATCACTTTGTCCAACAAAATCGTAACAGCAGGGTGTTCTTCTGGAAATAACCCATTGATTTTTTCGGCACATAGGGCCTGGACAGTTTTGACAGTCGTAGCATCGTTAACAGACGTATAGGTGTTTAGTAACACAGCGACTTGTTCTTTAATTATGTTAAATTGGTAAGGTTGAATAGTTGGGTTCATGATTTTAAATTCCTTTCAAATAGACCGAGTACATACGCTGAAAGGCAATTTGTCTCACCAACGTATGTTTAGTGACAGACAACCTCATGTGTTTTTGATAAAGATAGCGTTTGACGTATCATATCATCACCCCCTTTAATGATTGATTTTTTCTATGTAAAAAGTGAAAATAATTGATGAAAGCTTGGTAATTCTAACGCAATTCAAGAAAAAAGGCAAGTTAAACTCGTTTTATTTCCCAATTCAATGTCTGGGGAGTGATAAACTTCTAAAAAAGATACGTGATTTCCTAGATTAATCCTAGGTTATTTGCTACAATAATGAAGAATTAACCAGAGAAAAGGAGAAATTACAATGATTGCAGCAAGCGATTTAAAAGCCGGTATGACTTTTGAGCAAGACGGCAAATTAATTAAAGTAATGGAAGCTAGCCACCACAAACCAGGTAAAGGTAACACAGTTATGCGTATGAAATTAAAAGATGTTCGTACGGGTTCAACAACAGATACAACAATGCGCCCAGATGAAAAAGTGAAAAAAGCGCACATCGATACAAAACCGGTTCAATATTTATACAGCCAAGATGATATGGCTATTTTCATGGATTTAGAAACATATGAACAATATGAAGTACCAACTGCTTTAATTGAAGAAGAATTAAAATATTTATTAGAAAATATGGAAGTAAAAATTCAATTTTATGGTGAAGAAGTCATTGGTTTAACTTTACCAACAACGGTAATCTTACGTGTTGCTGAAACGCAACCTTCAATCAAAGGCGCAACAGTAACTGGTTCTGGTAAACCTGCTACAATGGAAACAGGATTAGTTGTTAACGTTCCAGATTTTGTTGAAGCAGACGAATTATTAGAAATCAATACTGCGGAAGGTACGTATTTAAAACGTGCTAAATAAGTAGCAGAAAAACAGAAGGCTAGCCTTCTGTTTTTTTTGGTCTATTAATTCTTTTACCTATAAGAAAACCATTGGTGTGATAGGAAATAGCAATCGTTAGAATCGTTGACACTAGAAAATGGGAAATGGTATAGTTTGGTCAACACATGACGAAGGAGGAAATCAACCATGACGAAAAAACAAGCTAGCCCTTTTTTAGAAACGGAAAGCTGTTGTTGTATGGTGCAAAATAGTGCAGCATACTCTTTTGTGATGGGGAAAACCTCCGTTATTTCTGAAAAATTGCCTAACACGATTCCTCTCTGAATCTAGACAACCAGAAATAAACAAAAAAGGTGCTGATGCGATCAGCACCTTTTTGTTTTATGTACATGTATTAGAAGGAGGAATTCGCTATGATTGTTCAGTCAATTTTAGACACAATCGGAGCAACACCATTATTTGAATTTACAAGTGAACAATATCCTATGCCAGAAGGCACTAAAATTTATGCGAAACTAGAATATTTGAATCCAGGTGGCAGTGTCAAAGATCGGCTTGGTGTGCATCTTCTCAAAGAGGCAATGAAAACGGGAAAGATAAATCAAGCCACAACAATTATTGAACCGACAGCTGGGAATACAGGGATTGGACTTGCATTAGCTGCCAGTCAACTGGGCCTCAAGACAATCTTTGTTGTGCCAGAAAAATTTAGTCAGGAAAAACAACAGCTGATGCAAGCGTTAGGTGCTAAAATTGTCCCTTCGCCAACAGAGCAAGGGATTGTCGGAGCGATAACTAGTGCCCAAGACTTAGCCAAGGAAATTCCTAATAGTTACGTGCCGTTACAATTTGAAAATCCGGATAATCCTGCTGCTTACTACGAAGGATTAGGGCCTGAAATTGTTCAAGACTTAGGCGGAAAGATTACTAGCTTTGTCGCAGGTTTAGGCAGTGGTGGAACGTTTGCAGGTGTTGGCAGATATCTCAAAGAACAAAATAGTAAGACGCAATTATGGGGCGTGGAGCCAGAAGGTTCAATTTTAAATGGCGGACCTGCACACGGACATGAAATCGAAGGCATTGGCGTGGAGTTCGTGCCGCCTTTTCTTAAACAGATTCCTGTGGACGGCTTTTATACCATTTCAGACGAGGATGGTTTTTTCTGGGTCAAACAATTAGCCAAGAAAAGCGCTTTGCTGGTGGGAAGCTCCAGCGGCGCAGCATTTGCGGCGGCATTAAGAGAGGCGCGCCGCTTACCAGCAGGCAGCACAATTGTAACTATTTTTCCTGACGGTAGTGACCGTTATTTATCAAAAAATATTTATTCTTAGGAGGAAAACTTTTATGAAATTCAATACCAAATTAATTCATGGCGGCATTAGCAAAGACACAACAACAGGTGCAGTGAGTGTTCCTATTTATCAAACGTCAACCTTTGAACAAAATGGCGTGGGCCAGCCAAAAGAATATGAATATTCTCGTTCAGGTAATCCCACACGTCACGCGTTAGAAACCTTAATCGCTGAGTTAGAAGGTGGGAGCCATGGCTTTGCGTTTAGCTCAGGCTTAGCTGGTATCCATGCAATCATTTCTATGTTTGGACCCGAAGATCATATTTTATTAGGTGACGATGTCTATGGGGGCAGTTTCCGTTTATTGGACAAAGTATTTGTAGCAAATGGGTTAAGCTACACGATTGTAAACGCCAGTGACTTATCAACAATTGAAGCCGCAATTCAGCCAAATACAAAAGCCTTGTTTTTGGAAACACCAAGTAATCCACTGTTAAAAATTACAGATATTGAAGCGGCGGCTAAGCTTGCTAAAAAACATCAGTTGTTAACCATTGTCGATAATACGTTTGCAACGCCTTATTTTCAACGGCCGTTAGCGTTAGGTGCTGATATTGTGGTTCACAGCGGGACAAAATATTTAGGGGGCCATAGTGATGTAGTTTCTGGTTTAGTCGTAACGAATCATCCAGAAAGCGCAGAAAAGATTGCCTTTTTACAAAATGCGATTGGCGCTGTTTTAGGACCACATGATAGTTGGTTGGTCCAACGTAGTTTAAAAACATTAGGCGTCCGGATGGCAGCGCATGCCCAAAATGCTCAAAAAATCGCAGAATTTTTAGAAGCGCATCCAGCGGTAGCAACGGTGTATTATCCAGGACTAGCGAGTCATCCTGGTCACGAAATTGCGCAAAAACAGATGTCGGGATTTAGTGGCATGATTTCTTTTGAATTAGCCAAGGATGAGCAAGTCGTTCCTTTCGTAGAAGCGTTGGAAATTTTTACTTTAGCGGAAAGTTTAGGTGGCGTAGAAAGTTTAATTGAAGTACCTGCCATTATGACTCACGCATCTATCCCCAAAGAAAATCGTGAAGCCGTGGGAATTAAAGATGGACTCATTCGTTTATCTGTAGGAATTGAAGCAGTCGAAGATTTGTTGACTGATTTAGAAAAGGGATTACAAGCATAAACAAAAGGCCCTCGTCTTTAGACGAAGGCCTTTTGTTTATAATTCTTCTCCATTCGTAGCAATCACTTGTTGATACCAAGCAAACGATTTTTTCTTTCGCCGCTCCAACGTTCCGTGACCATCGTTGTCTTTATCTACATAAATGAAGCCATACCGTTTCTTCATTTCGCCTGTACTAGCGCTCACTAAATCGATGAATCCCCAAGGTGTGTAGCCCATCAAATCAATGCCGTCATACGCAACGGCTTCTTTCATCATCTCAATATGTTCACGTAAATAAGCGATTCGGTAAGTGTCGTTAATCGTTCCGTCTGGTTCTAACTCATCAATAGCACCAAAGCCATTTTCGACAATAAAAAGTGGTAATTCATACCGATCATTGAACCAATTCATTGCATAGCGTAAGCCCATAGGATCGATTTGCCAGCCCCAATCAGATGTTGCTACATAAGGATTTCGCACCAAGTCTTTTGCTTCATTGTAGTCAAAAGTAGGGGCCTTTTCTGCACCTTTTACAGCAAACGACATGTAATAGCTAAAGCCAATATAATCAACACAGCCATTAGCTAAATCAGTTAAATCTTCTTTTGTGACATCTAATGAAATGTTTTTTCGTTTCAAATAGCATTGAATTGCACTTGGATAATGACCGCGGACATGAACATCGGTAAACCAATAACGTTTTTGCATTGCGCTAACACTCATCATCATATCCTCAGGATTACAAGAATAAGGATAAATAGGCACCATCGCAATCATACAGCCAATTTGGAAGTCGGGATTGATAGCGTGGCCAATTTTCACTGCACGTGCGCTAGCGACTAGTTCATAATGAGCAGCCTGATACATAATTGCTTCGCGGTCTTCTCCTTCCTGGTAAGCAATACCAGAGTTAGTAAAAGGTGCAAAATCTTCTTCATAATTGGCTTGGTTGTTAATTTCGTTAAAGGTCATCCAATATTTGACTTTTTTCTGGTAACGAGTGAAACAGACTTCAGCAAATTTGACAAAAAAATCAATGACCTGGCGATTGCGAAAGCCGCCATATTTTGTGACTAAATGATAAGGCATTTCAAAGTGAGACAGTGTCACGACTGGCTCAATACCATTTTTCAAACACTCGTCAAAAAGTGCATCATAAAAACGGAGACCTTCTTCATTGGGCGTTTCTTCATCTCCGTTAGGAAAAATTCGTGTCCAAGCAATAGAGGTTCGGAAACAATTTAAACCAAGTTCTTTGAATAGTTGAATATCTTCTTGATAGCGATGGTAAAAATCAATCGCTTCATGGTTAGGATAGTGTTCATCTGGTAAAACGCCTGCGGTAATTTTACGAGGGACGCCATGTGCACCGGCAGTCATTACATCCGCCACGCTCACCCCTTTACCGCCTTGGTCCCAGCCTCCTTCTAATTGATGAGCAGCGACAGCGCCGCCCCAAAGAAAATCATTTTTCAAAATTGACATATCGTTTCAGTCCTTTGTTCAAATTTTTATACGTTTTGTGCTTCGACTTTTTCAAGGGTTTCTTCAGTAATCGGTTGATTGGTTTCTTCTGCGTAGTTAAGTGCATCCATTTTTTTAGCAAACGGTAAATAGATAAAGAAACTCATCGTCAGTACTACTACTTGAAGCAACGCGGCTTGCCAACCACCAACTAAAAGTCCAGAAATGATTGGAGGAGTAGTCCAGGGAACTTGTACCGCAGTAAAGAGAGGAACCAGTCCTGTGTACAAGGCAAAATATGTCACAACAGAAGAAACAATCGGTGTGATAATGAATGGCACAGCCATGATTGGGTTCATCACGATAGGTGTAGCAAAGACAATTGGCTCGTTAATATTGAAAACAGCTGGCCCAATTGAAAGCCGACCTAATTGCTTAAACTGAGCTGATTTGGCAAAGAAAACCATGAACACGACTAACCCGATTGTCATGCCCGCACCAGTGACCGTTAAAAATTGATCTAAAAATTGTTGTGTAACAATATGGCCACCATTAGCCAGTGTTAAGTCTTTTCCAGATTTCAAAATTTCGGTGTTTTCTAAAGAGTTTGCTTGTAAAATAGGACCCATGATGCCGCCAACGATTGTTGACCCGTGAACACCGAAAAACCAAAAGAGGGGAATGACAAAACCTAATAGTAATGCGCCACCTAGTGAATCTGTGACTCCTTGAAGTGGTGATTGTAGCACTTCGTAAATAAAGTCAAAGAATGTCGTATTGAAGACTTTATCTAGAAGAATGAAAATTAGCATTGCACCAGTTACAATGACGCTGGCAGGAATTAACGCAGTAAAGGAATTGGCCACATTTTCTGGTACAGCTTCTGGTAATTTGATACGAATATCATGACGTAAAAACCAACTATATACAACGCCGACTAACAAACCAACAATAATAGCTGTAATCATCCCTTTACCAGCTGTCCAATCTTTGTTGATGACATTGCCAACTACTGCGCCAGAAACCGCATCTTTGACTTCAGATGACATAAACAAAATGAAAACTACCATGGCAATCATGCCCGCTGGGAGGCCTTCAAATCCCTCGCTTTTTACATACGAGTAGGCAATACCGATGACCGCAAATAAAGACATAATCGCAAAAGATGCCCCATATGCTTGATTGAAATAAACAGCCAGACCGCTTGCGTTAACCCATTCAGAAATAGCTGTAACTGGGAAATTCGCTAATAGAAGAAACACGGAACCAACAATGGTAAAAGGCATCGTGTAAAGCATCCCGTTCCGTAAGGCAGTAATTGCTTTGGTATTGACGAATTTTAGTACTGGAGGTAATAATTTCTCGTTAATCCATTCGTTCATAAAAATCTCTCCTTTGAAGAATAATATAAATGCAAATGTATCCGTTTACATATTTACTATATAAGGTTATTTGAAGAAAAAATAGACTTTTGCCTGAATGAGAAACATGTACCAAGAAAAAAAACAAAAAAGCTCATGGTGTTTTAGACAGCATGAGCTTTTGTGAAAAACAACTAGAAAGGTGTTTCATCTAGTTCCTTTAAAAGTTGACTTGCTTGATGAGCTAGGAGTTCAATTAAAGCAATGACAGGGATTTGAGTGGTTGTATTAACTGATTTATCTGCAAATGGAGAACGTTCGTCGGGCATATAATAGGAGATGTTGTAGTCAGCCAAGCGGGCAATAGTTGAATGTTGATTGTTGGTAATGCTTAGCACTTTGGCGCCAGCTGTTTTAAAGTCGGTCATTTGTTTAATCATTTCATTGGTTTCCCCAGATACAGACAGAATCAAGGCTAATGTATTTTCAAATCCGCGCTTGGGGATAGGCGTAAAGGGGTCAGCAATACTGTAAGAATTGATATTTAAGTTGGCAAAATAACGACTGCCATAACTACCTAAAATTCCGCTGGTACCAATGCCAGTAAAGGCAACGTGACGTGCTTGAACAATCATTTGAATTGCTGGACGAAGCATTTCGTAATAGGTTTCTTGGTTTAATTTTTTCAAAAAAGCATCGACGTGAACTGTGGCATCATAAAAATTTTCAAACGTTTGTGTTTGTTTGGCTTCTTCTTTCACTGCATATTTTAATTCGGAAAAACCAGCATAACCCATTTTGTTACAAAATCGTAGAATCGTTGAGGTGGAGACATGACAGGAAGTAGCCAGTTGGCGAATGGTCTGTTGAGGGATTTGGTGCAGGTGTTCCAATACATAATGGTAAACGAGCATTTCTAATTCATTCAAGGTCTGAACCTTCTCTAAATCAAACAAAGTAATCCTCCTTTATATAAAAACTGAATATGTTATTTTTTTGTGTAAATCAAATAAACCAATTCTTATTTTTCTTGAAAAAAATGTAAAATAACTCAATAAAAAGTTTCTTATTTCCTATTTTACAAAAAGTAGCCCAATTATCCTAGTTTTTCTCTTTTTTCTTTTAAAAATAACAATGCGCACCCCTAGAGTTTTTTGTGAAAACAAGCTAAAATAGATAAGAAGAGAAAAGGAGGCGTTGATGTGGCACGGGAAGTAATTTTATTTATTGCAGCGAGTATTGATGGTTTCATTGCGGACAAAGCGGGCGGTGTTGCTTGGTTAGAAGAGAATATTCGTGGCGATGAAGAAGATCGTAGTTACGATGAAATGTATGAAAAAATAGACACTGTGGTAATGGGGCGGACTACTTATGATCAAGTGACACAAGAATTGTCCCCAGATGTGTATTTTTATGAAGACAAGCATTCTTATATCATTACCTCTCATCCAGAACCATCAACTGCTTCAAGAACTTTTACAAAGGAAGATCCCGTCACATTAATTCGTCGTATCAAAGAAGAAGACGGCGCGGGAATTTGGATTGTTGGAGGCCCGAAAGTGGTTCAACCGCTTTTGGCAGCTGATTTAATTGATACCTTCATTTTGACGACAATACCACTGTTTCTGGGTGAGGGCATTGCTCTATACGAGACAATGGATCAATCAATCCCAGTTCGTTTAAAACAGGTTTATCAAAAAAATGAGTTGGTTTATTCGATTTATCAACGTGAAAACAAAAATTAAAAAATAATTATTCGGTTGGGCAAGTTGCTTTCAAGGTTTTGAGTTTCTCATAGGGCGAGAGGAACAAAGCAACAGTTGTCTAGCCGTTTGTGTTGTTTTTGATTGACAAAGAAATGGTAGAGGAGAAAAAAATGAAACATCAGATCAAAAGAAGGTTGTATATTTCACCTGTTCAAACAATTGTCTTAGGCTTTTTTCTATTAATTGTTGTAGGCACAATCTTATTAATGATGCCTTTTTCTGCACAAGCTGGACAAAAAACGCAATGGATTGATGCTTTTTTCGTGGCAACTTCCGCCGTCTGTGTTACAGGGCTTTCGCCTTTGAATACGGCGGAACATTGGAGTCCTATCGGGCAAGTTATTATTATGATTTTGATTGAATTAGGCGGCTTAGGCTTTTTAACCGTTGCCACGATTTTCTTTAGTTTGCTGCGGAAAAAAGCGTCACTAAGTGTACGGATGTTGTATCAAGAAGCTTTAAATGTTAGTGAAGTTTCCGGAGTTTTTCGTTTAATGAAATATATTATGAAGTTTGCGGCCATTATTCAATTACTTGGAGCCTTCTTGTTGTCCTTTCAATTTGTGCCAACATTTGGGTGGAAAAAAGGGATGTTTTTTAGTCTCTTCCATGCCGTTTCGGCATTTTGTAATGCTGGCTTTGATTTGCTAGGGGATAGTATGGTTCCTTATCAAAATTCGCCTTATCTTTTACTAGTCATTAGCTTTTTAATTATAGCTGGTGGCTTAGGATTTATTGTGTGGCGCGATATTTTTGCAATGATTAAAGGTTATAAAAATAAAATTAAGCACCGTGTTAGTATTCATACACGCCTTGCTTTAACGGTGACCGCCACCTTTTTAGTCTTAGGGACCGTTATTTTTTACATTTCGGAATATCGCCATTTTCCAGCTGACATGTCTTTTTGGCAGCGTCTTGTCAACAGTTGGTTCTTGTCGGTTACACCAAGAACGGCTGGCTTTTATTCAGTTGATTATTTGAAAATGAGTAATCCAGGCCTGATTGTCACGATTTTGTGGATGTTTATTGGTGGCACTTCAGGATCAACCGCTGGCGGCTTGAAAACCACTACGTTTGGTGTGTTATTTTTACAATTTCGTGCAATTTTTAAAGGGAAACAGCGAGTGGAATTCCATGAACGCACAATTCCTGAGCGAGTAGTGCTCCAAGCGTTTACTTTGTTCTTCTTGGCAACTTTTTTATGTGTAACTGCTTCGGTTATTCTCTCGTTTACAGAAACATTACCTTTAAAAAACGGGATTGAGTATATTGTTTTTGAAGTGATTTCTGCATTTGGAACGGTTGGTTTAACAATGGGGTTAACACCAGATTTAACTGTTTTTGGTAAACTGGTGATTATTTTTCTAATGTTCGTCGGTCGTGTGGGTGTGTACACGGTGTTATTGTCATTAATTAAGAAAGGCTTGGAAAGTCAGTCGAAAGTTCAATATCCAAAAGAATCAGTGATGATTGGTTAATAGAGAAAGAGGGAAATAGAATGGAATTTTTAGGTATTTTATGTTTGATTTTAATTACAACGACTTTAGCAGGTGTTGCTTGTAAAAGAGTAGGAATTCCTGCAGTAATTGGGCAATTGCTAGTAGGGATTGTGTTAGGTCCAGCGATGTTAAATATTGTGCATCAAGATGTGTTTGTGCATGACTTTTCAGAAATTGGTGTCATTATGCTGATGTTTATTGCTGGAATGGAATGTGAATTGGAATTATTGAAAAAATATGCGAAACCTAGTGTCATGGTCGCTATTTTGGGCATCGTTTTACCGGTTGGTTTTACTATGTTGATTGGTCAGCTGTTTGCTTTTTCTTGGAAAGAAGCTTTTTTCCTTGGGTTAGTTTTAGCAGCAACGTCGGTCAGCATTTCAGTAGAAGTATTAAGAGAGTTGAATGTTTTAAGTAGTAAAGAAGGTGCAACGATTCTTGGGGCTTCCGTCGTTGACGATATCGTGGTCGTGATTATTTTAAGTGTCGCTGTCGGCATGATTGGTGCAAGTACAGGCGGCAATACAGAAGTCAGCTTTATTGTTAAGTTAATTGAACAAGGCTTATTCTTTATTGGGATTTTCTTTTTGGTCCGCTTTATCGCTCCCTATTTACTACGTTTAAGTCAAAAAATGAACATTGGGTCGTCTGTTATTATCATGTCATTGATTATCTGTTTGGGCATGGCTTATTTGGCTGATTTAGTTGGTTTAAGTTCTGTCGTAGGTGCCTTTTTTGCAGGGATTGCTGTGGGACAAACGGATGCAAAAACAGAAATTGATTTCAATATTGAAGCTATTGGCTATGCCGTGTTTATTCCCGTCTTCTTTGCCAGCATTGGCTTATCAGTGACATTTAACACGTTAGGAAAAGATTTACCTTTTATTTTGGTAATGACGATTATGGCGATTTTAACGAAATTACTGGGCGGCGCCTGGGGAGCGAAAATGGTTGGTTTCTCCAATACAAGTTCTTTAATGGTCGGTGCTGGGATGGTTTCGCGTGGGGAAATGGCATTAATCATTGCGCAAATTGGCTACCAATCTAAATTACTTTCAGAAGCGTATTATACGAGCATGATTGTGGTAATTATCTTAACGACCTTAGTTGCACCGTTCTTATTGAAATACTTTGTTAAAAAACAAGAATCTGCGTTGCAATAAAAAAAGATGAGCAGAAGTTGTTGACAAAAAAATAAAATAGCTATATGATGAGTTCAAGATAAACGACTACGTTTGTAGTCGATAACCTTGAACTCTTTTTTATTGATGAAGGAGGAATTTAACGAGTATGGCAAAAGATAAATTAGCGACAATTACAGATGCAGAGTGGGAAGTCATGCGGGTTATTTGGACCCAAGGCAAGACCACGAGTCGTGAAGTGCATACACTTTTAAATGAGAAGAAAGAATGGAAATCAACGACCGTCAAGACGTTACTAAGTCGTTTAACAGATAAAGGGTTAGTTGGAACGGAGAAAGCAGGCAATAAATATATTTATTATCCGCTAGTAGAAGAACGTCGGAGCGTTGAAACGGTGGCAGACGAACTTTTAGCTAAGGTGTGCAGCCGTAAAGTTGGTTCCGTGGTAGAAACAATTTTAACAGAGAGTCAGTTGAGTTATGACGATTTGGATCGATTAGAGGAACTCTTGAAAGAGAAGCGCAAGACGGCGGTTGAATCCGTCCCTTGCAACTGTATTCCTGGTCAATGCCAATGTCATTTAATTTAAAAAGGAGTGAAAAAAATGGAAAGTAAAACGTTTGATATTGAAGGGATGAGCTGTGCTTCCTGTGCCCAAACGATTGAAAAGGCTACGACGAAGTTACCTGGGATGGCAAAGGCAAGTGTCAATTTAGCTACGGAAAAATTAAGTGTCACGTATGATCAGACGGAAGTCACAGAAGAAGAAATTAAGGAAGCTGTGTCAGATGCTGGCTACAAGGCGATTAGCCCAGCCCAGCAACGAACGTTTGCGATTGAAGGAATGAGTTGTGCTTCCTGTGCCCAAACGATTGAAAAAGCTGTGAACCAATTATCTGGTGTTCAACAAGCGATTGTTAATTTAGCCACGGAAAAACTGGTGGTTAGTTATGACGACCATCAAGTAACGAGTGCTGAAATTATCAAAGCAGTTACGGATGCAGGTTATCAAGCGACAGAAGAAGTCGCTGCAGGTGCAACAGCGGACCAAGATCGTGAAAAGAAACAAAAACATATTGCTGAGATGTGGCAACGTTTTTGGATCTCAGCGGTGTTTACAGTACCCCTTCTTTATATTGCGATGGGACATATGGTAGGCTTACCATTGCCGGATTTTTTGAATCCAATGACACATGCGACGACCTTTGCAATGGTTCAATTGATTTTGACGTTACCCGTTCTATATGTCGGCAGAGAATTTTTCACAGTTGGTTTTAAAGCATTATTTAAAGGGCATCCGAATATGTTTTCTTTGGTAGCTTTAGGAACCAGTGCTGCTTTTGTGTATAGTTTATATGGCACAGTCATGATATTCTTAGGAGATACAAGTTTTACAATGGCTCTTTATTATGAATCAGCGGGTGTTATTTTAACTTTAATTACATTAGGAAAATATTTCGAAGCTGTTTCAAAAGGGAAAACCTCAGATGCGATAAAAAAATTAATGGGTTTGGCGCCGAAAACTGCTCATATTTTACGTGATGGCGCAGAAATTGAAGTGCCAGTTGATGCTGTTCAGTTGGATGACATTGTGATTGTTCGCCCAGGAGATAAAATCCCTGTTGATGGAGTGATTGTTTCAGGCAGTAGTTCTGTGGATGAAGCCATGTTAACGGGCGAAAGTTTGCCTGTTGAAAAGAAAGTCGGTGATGCAGTAATTGGTGCTAGCATCAATAAAAATGGCAGCTTTCAATTCAAGGCGACAAAAGTGGGAAAAGAGACGGCCCTTGCCCAAATCATTCAATTAGTGGAAGATGCGCAAGGCTCAAAAGCGCCGATTGCACAATTAGCTGATAAAATTTCGGGTGTTTTTGTCCCAATCGTTATTGGTTTGGCTGTTCTTTCTGGCTTGGCTTGGTTCTTTTTAGGACAAGAGTCATGGATTTTCGCTTTGACAATTACCATTTCTGTGTTAGTGATTGCTTGTCCTTGTGCGCTCGGCTTGGCAACGCCGACTGCGATTATGGTGGGGACAGGTAAGGGCGCTGAAAATGGCGTTTTAATTAAAAGTGGGGATGCTTTAGAAACCACTCACAAAATTCAAACAATCGTGTTTGATAAAACAGGAACTATTACAGAAGGCAAACCGGTGGTTACGGATATTTTAGTTGCTGATTCAGCACTTTCAGAAGCTGAGTTACTAACATTAGCAGCTTCTGCAGAACAAGGATCAGAACATCCTCTAGGTGAAGCAATTGTGGGGGCGGCTAAAGAACGTCAATTGCCATTAGCAGAAGGAAGCGATTTTTCAGCGATTCCAGGTCACGGCATCCGTGTGACAGTCAACGAACGAGTCCTACTTTTGGGCAATATAAAATTAATGAAAGAAGAGGCCATCGAGCTATCAACGTTTGTTCAACAAGCGGATCGCTTGGCAGAAGAAGGGAAAACCCCAATGTTTGTGGCAAAAGATGGTTCGTTTGCGGGTATCATTGCGGTAGCAGATACTGTGAAGGATAGCAGTCAAACAGCCATTGCACGTTTGCATAAAATGGGGATCGAAGCCGTGATGATTACGGGAGACAACAAGCGTACTGCAGAGGCGATTGCGAAACAAGTAGGTATCGATCGTGTCTTAAGTGAAGTTTTACCAGAAGATAAAGCGTTAGAAGTGAAAAAACTACAAGCAGAAGGCAAAAAAGTTGCGATGGTGGGTGACGGTATTAATGATGCACCAGCACTTGCCCAAGCGGATGTGGGGATTGCTATTGGTTCAGGCACAGATGTTGCAATGGAATCGGCCGATATTGTGCTAATGCGTAGTGATTTAATGGATGTGCCTACAGCAGTTGAATTAAGTAAAGCGACCATCAAAAACATCAAAGAAAATCTTTTCTGGGCATTTGCCTATAATACATTAGGTATTCCAGTGGCTATGGGTGTGTTACACTTATTTGGTGGACCTTTGTTAAGTCCGATGATTGCAGCAGCAGCTATGAGTTTTAGTTCAGTCTCTGTCTTACTAAACGCTTTACGCTTAAAAGGATTTAAACCTTCGACGGTGAAAAGAACTAGTGGAAGTCAAAAATAAAATTGAAAAGGATGAAGTGAAATGGAAAAAACAGTAAAAATTGATGGGATGAAATGTGATGGCTGTGTTCAAGCGGTCACTGAAAAATTTAGTGGAATTGACGGCGTAACGAATGTTGCGGTTCACTTGGCAGATCAAACAGCCGTTGTGACAGCAGATCGTGAAGTAAGCCAGGATGAACTGAATACCACGTTGGCAGATACAAAATTCAAGGTTGTCAGCGAATAACAAAAAACAGGGCCTACCATCATGAGTAGGCCCTGTTTTTTTGTTATGGAAGTTTTGCTTTGATTTCCTGATAAATCTTAGTCGTTTCTTGACCATCACGCGCAGTATAATAATAAACTTTCTCCCGCGTTTCTATTTTCAGAATCGGATGACTTTTTGTATAAATTAGTAAATAAGCAGGTTTTCCAGCGACTTTAAATTCTCCTGTTAAGTAACTATCTGTCGCAGCACCCATTGTGCGGATGCGTTCTTGAGGTAAGTCATCAATCAAAGAAACAGCAGTGATTTGGTTAAAAGGAATTGACCTTGTTTTTGCTAATGGGGCAGATAACTCAATTTGTTTCTTTTCAATAGTTGCTTGAAAGGCATGACTAGAAAAATCATTTATAAACATTGGTACTGTGGCAAAGAACAGCACTGCAATCGTTAAAATACCAGTAGCGGCTAGAATAATTTTCCCAGCAGGCCGTCCTAGGTTAATAGATAAATTCATACCAATGCGATCAGGAACCATGATTTTGGGGTCCTTTGGATTGATATAAATCCCATACCGCCAATATTGATCATCATCCCCATAGCGATAATCGCCAGCCTGTAAAACGAATTGATCTTGTTTTTTGCGCATTGAAAATAGGTAGTAGAAGAGAAAGCCTACATAAACAAACAAAAGAATAAAATAACAAAAAGTAAGGGCCATCGCAACCGTATAATCAATGACAATTGTGAAAGTTGGTAAAATGGTTAGCGGTGCAAAAACTAAGGCGGATAAAACCATTAAAACAGACCAATGATGCCGAAATAAGTCATTGATTTGCTGATTAATTTTTGAGTCGCTAGTTAGCGGTTTGACAGGTAAGCGCGCAATAAAATAATAGCCGCCAATGAACAAACTTAACATCAAAACAGTAATTAAGAAAAGAATCCAGGAACCAATCGCCGTTTGCAAGGAATAAAAGCCCCCAGCAAAAGTAAGAATAATTGCAGGTAAAAACCACCAAAATGAAATAAGTTTCTGGTTTTTATTTAAAACTAATTGCGTATCGATTAAGAGAGGACGCTTAGGTAGCAACCAGCCGTTTTGCATTTTTAAAGCGGCCATTTTTCGAATATAAACGATTTGCAGATAGTAGCCACTGCCAATAAAACTAAATAAAAGTAACAGAAAAAGGAACAATAAAATCGAATCATAAGGAATAAATAACAAAGGTAAACTAAGAACACTAAAAACGGCTGCTAGTTGAACCAAGCGTTTTTTATAACGTTTTCGGATTGCTTGAACGCTGGGATCTTGTAGTTTATCTTCTGGTAAAGTGTTTTCCAAAATAATATTTTTGTGAGGATTTGCATAAATCCCCATAGTAAATGCCATAAAAAAAGCGACAGAAACTAGGATGAAATAAAAGAATACCGCCATTATAGTGCACGCCCTTTCGAATCAAAATTTTGATAAATTTTCTGAATAAGTGCTTGGATTTCTGCTTCGGATTGCTGATGTAAAAAACTTTCAGCCAACAGAAGTTCTAAACGCTCATGCAATTGCTGTTGCCAAACAGCGGTAGCAGGTAACTTTGCGGCAATTTTGGTGCCGTTACGACGGTCAGTCACAATATAACCTGATTGCTTTAACTTGTTATAAGCTTTTGAAACAGTCATCATATTGACCCCGATTTCGTCCGCCAATTGTCGGATAGAAGGCAAACTTTCATTGGGAACCAGTTCACCTTTGGCAATGCCTACAATGATTTGATCAATGAGTTGCTGATAGATGGGCTGTTCGCTTTGTTCATCTATTTCTAAAAGCATCGAATCACTCCTGTCTTATTTGTGCTATATGTATTATATATACTAATACAAAAAGAGTTGGAAAGCAAGGAATTTAGAGTAAATGGTTGTTTCTGTTTAAAGAGAAGCATATAATGAAGAAGAACGTAAAATGAAAGGACGATGAAAATATGACAGCAATTGAACCAAAATTAACAGAGAAATTCCATCAAGATTTCTTGAACAATAATAAACAAAATGCCTTACAACGTAGTGTAGTAAAAAATGGTATCAGCGCTTCTGGTGAATCTGTACAAGGAGCCGTGAATAACGTACCCGTCTTTTCAGTCGACTTAGCTACTGGAAAAGTGGCCAATCAAAAACAAAGCGGTCGCTGCTGGATGTTTGCGGCATTAAATACATTTAGACATAGAATGTTAAATGCGTTTCAATTAAAAGATTTTGAATTATCACAAAACTATACATTTTTCTGGGATAAATATGAAAAATCAAATTATTTCTATGAAAATATTATTGCAACAGCCGATCAACCGTTGACTAGTCGTAAAGTGGCCTTTTTATTAGCTACACCACAACAAGATGGTGGGCAATGGGATATGATCGTTTCAATTTTTGATAAATATGGCGTAGTGCCTAAAACGGCAATGCCTGAAAGCAGCAACAGTTCCAATTCACGTGATTTAAACAACTATTTAAATAAAAAATTACGCAAAGATGCAACAATTTTACGTAGTTTAATTGAAAAAGGCGCTTCTGCTGAAGAAGTCCAAAAAAACAAAGAAGCAATGTTACAAGAAATTTATAATTTCTTAGCAATCTCTTTAGGAACGCCGCCAGAAACCTTTGATTTTGAATACCGTGACGAAGAAAAAAATTATCATTTGGATCAAAATCTAACACCGCAAACATTCTTTGAAAAATACGTTGGCGTTAATTTACATGATTATGTAAGTATTATTAATGCTCCTACAGAAGATAAACCCTTCAACAAAACATACACTGTTGAAATGTTAGGGAATGTTGTCGGCGGCAAAGAAGTTAAATATTTAAATGTAGAAATGGCTGCTTTCAAAAAATTAGCTGCTGCACAATTGGAACAAGGCGAATCTGTTTGGTTTGGTTGTGATGTCGGACAATCTTCAACACGTGACACAGGAATTATGGCATTAGACGTTTACGATATGAACGATCTTTTTGATATTGATTTTACGATGACTAAAGCAGAACGTTTAGACTTTGGTGAAAGCTTAATGACACACGCCATGGTTTTAACAGGTGTTGATATCGTGGATGGCCAAACAACAAAATGGAAAGTGGAAAATAGCTGGGGCGAAAAAGTCGGTGAAAATGGCTTCTTCGTTATGAGCGATGCGTGGATGGACGAATACACTTATCAAATCGTTGTGCACAAAGATTTATTAACTGACGAACAGAAAAAAGCTTGGGAACAAGCGCCAACTGTTTTGGCACCTTGGGATCCAATGGGAGCATTAGCATAAAACAGAAAAAGAAGGCCCCCGCCGTCATGGCGGGGCCTTCTTTTTACGTTGGGCGGCGAACTTCACGGATTTCGCCCAATGTTGTATAATCATTGCCTGCTAAACGAGCAATCGGTTGGAGTTTTTCAGGTAAAATGTACTGATGTTCTTCATCAAAAACGGCTGAATCAAAATAGAAATCGGTAATTTCTACAATGAATAAATCCGTAATAATTTGACCTTCATGGTTAGCAATAGGTACATATTGATGTAAGCGAGCTTCCATCCGAATCGGCGCGGCTTTGATTGCTGGAACAGCAACAGTCTGGCTAGCAATGGTTTCAATACCGAATGTGTCAATTTCACTGATCTCTGCTGCTAAAGACGCCGAAGTCTGATTCATTTGAGTAAGAACGTCTTCGTTAACGAAATGGATGACAAGTTCTTTAGTAGCCAAGATATTTCGTGCCGTATCTTTAGGCTCTTTGTCTGGTCGTAAAATGGACAACGTTGCTAAAGGAATTTCAGCTGCCGCCGCATTAAAGAAACTAAAGGGAGCAGCGTTGACGACACCTGTGGCTGTATCTTGTGTCGTAACCCAAGCGATTGGTCGAGGAATAATGCTTCCTGATAAAAATTTATACGCTGTTTTTGCAGATAACTCGTTACTATTGTAATGAATCATAGGAGCCTCCTAGAAAAAATACTAATTTCGTTGAATATTCGCATCTGAAGTATCGAAAGGACGCACAAATTCTTCAATCCCTGCCCGTTTTGGTTCTAAAAATGGCGGTAATGATAATTTTTCGCCAGCGTGTTCATAGGTTTCATCCTCTAAAAATCCAGGACCATCGGTTGCCAGTTCAAATAAAACATGTGTTGCTGCCAAGAAATATTCAGATTTAAAGTAAAAACGTTCCACAAAGCCAGAATTAGGAAATTCCAAACGATTAATTTTTTCAATCCAGAAACGTAGTGCTTCCTCATCGGCAACACGCAAGGCTAAGTGATGGACATTGCCGTAGCCTTCTTGAGCCGCTGGCAAATCTTCCCGATGCTCTACGATAATGCTGGCACCATTCCCACCTTCGCCAACTTCAAATAAATGGAAACTACCTTCAGCATCAATCAATTTGAACCCTAAAACTTCAGTTAAAACTAGTTGCAGATGTTCGTAATTTTCGACAGTTACAAAGGCTGGTCCTAAGCCGATTAAAGCATGTTCACTAGGAACGTTAGATTTTTTCCAAGGCGTGCCGGCTTCGACACCTTGGTTCTTTTCATCAGAAATAAGTTGGTAACGTTGATTGTCAAAATCTTCAAATTCTAAATACTTTTTACCAAAACGTTCTTGAATTTCTCCATGATCAATTTCATATTTATTAAAGCGTGATACCCAGTAATCCAAAGCAGCATCATCTTTTACACGGAAGGAAGTACGAGAAATTGTATTGGTTCCTTTGGTTCCTTTAGGTAAGCCTGGGAAGTCAAAGAAAGTCATATCTGTTCCGGGAGAGCCGGCATCATCAGCAAAAAATAAATGATATGTTTCAATATCGTCTTGGTTGACAGTCTTCTTAATTAAACGTAGACCTAAAATATCGGTGAAAAAGTGATAAATTTTTTCAGCACTTGAAGTCATGGCAGTGACGTGGTGTAAACCTAAAATTTGTGTATTCATAATAAAAATCCTCCTAAAAGAAAAATAATTTTTTAATTAACTAACTTACTAAAAGTAAGTTTAAATGATTAGTCCTAAAAATGCAAAAGAAATGTCTCGAATTCGAACTATTATTTTTTAGTTGATTTTTTTTTAAAATAAGAATATAATAGCCTGAGATATTTTAATACATAAACTTTCGTAAACATCGCCGGATGCTTGCGACTAAAGTGTTAATGAACAGTTCTTAGGCCATAGCTGAACTGTTTGTTGGCACTTTTTTTGTTTGGAAGGGAAGGGAAACAAGATGAGTAAAGCTTGGTTAAAAGTTATTTTTGGCGCTTTTTGTGAAGTGATTTGGGTCATTGGCATGAAGCATAGCACAACATGGTGGGAGATTTTAGGGACAGTAATCGCAATCTTTATCAGTTTCTATGCGTTGATTAAAGCAGGAGAGGAATTGCCAGTCGGCACAGCCTATGCTGTATTTGTCGGCTTAGGTAGCGCTGGAACTATTGTGACAGATCATTTTTTATTCCACACACCATTGGGCATAGGAAAAGTTCTTTTTCTGTTGCTGTTATTAATAGGTGTAATTGGCTTAAAAATGGTAACTGGAAATAAAGAGGAGGAAACAAGATGAGTTGGTTATACTTAGTTATTGCAGGCTGTTTTGAAATCTTTGGCGTAGGTTCAATTAAATTATTTACAACAAAAAAAGACTTACGTTCATTGTTAATTTTAATTCTAGCGTTTAGTGGTAGTTTTTTATTTTTATATTTAGGGATGAGACAACTGCCGATGGGCGTTTCTTATGCAGTTTGGACAGGAATTGGTACAGCAGGAGGCGCTATTTTAGGAATGCTCTTAGGTGAATCAAAAGACCCACGCCGGATATTTTTTATTTTTTTAATCATTGTTTCTGTGATTGGTTTAAAATTAATTGGTTAGAAAGCGAGAGAACATTGTTTGGATTATTGAAAGATCGGTGAGTAAAATTTAAAAAGAGACAGAACCAAATGCGGTGTTCTGTCTCAAAATAGCTTTTATTTTACGAGGTTACTATAACGTGTCGCAAATTCATTGTTGTAGGACTTGCCGTTGACATCTTGACCAACGTCCCAATTTGCAGACCAGGTCATTAAGCCACGGATAGGATTACCGTCTTTTGCTAACTGATCAAAAGTTTTGGCTACAGGGGTAACCTCAACGACATAGCCGCTACCAGCAGCATCCCGATTTGCTGGTAAACCAAGGACTAATTTATCGTTTGGTATCTGTAGATAGCCGCGCGTGCCATGGATTAATGAATCAGACATATAATAGAGGAACTCGTATTTTAGAGCATCGTTGCTTTGAGCAACCCAAGTCATAATTTCATCAACCCAGACACCGTCGCCGCCTTGGTTATATAATTGTGGAGCAATGTAATCATAATAACCATTTAGGGAAGTAATGTATGTTTCATAAGCGGCACCAGGTTTTAAATAAGGGAATTCTGGCGCCATCGTAATGATGAAATTTTTTCCTTGTGCTCGATAATGGTCTTTGACTATTTTCAACGCAGCAGGGATGACGGTTTGGTTGTCGCCAGCAGTAATCGCCAATTGCTCTAAGTCGATGTCTAAACCATCAAAGCCGTATGTTTCCACTTGACGAATGATTTCATTCGCAAAGGCTTGTTCATCGCCTTTGACTAATTGGATATGTGCATCTGCTCCACCAAGTGCCAATAAAACTGCGCGACCTTGACTATTTAATTGTGCGACTTCTTGTCGGAAGGCAGTGTCCGTTTGGTTATAAGGCTTGAACGTAGGAATCCGTGTCGTACCATCGCTTTTCATGAAGGAAACCGGTACGACATTGTAGGCTTGATTTACTTCTGAAAGGTTCAGTGATGCTGATGTTCCTTGTTTGTAACCATCGCGTCCTTTTGAGGCCCAGTTATGCCAATATCCAACCAACACTTTTTTGCCAGAGATATCTACCATCGTATCCGCAGCATCTGCAGAAGCTTGAGTAGGCGTTAACCACAAGCCAACTGCTACGGTTGAAAGAAGCAGAAAAGCAGGGATTATTTTTTTTAGCTTCATTTTTTGAGAACTCCTTTAATTTAGTTTAAGATGTGAGTATTTTTACTGAATGTTCACATCAATCGCTTGGTAAAAGGCGTTCACCGTATCACCAATGCCCCAGACAGCGTAAATGACATGATAACCTTTGCGGTCTGTCGGAATATTAATTGTTTGTTTAACAACTTTATTAGGAACTTCTTGTTTGCCGTCAATTGAAGCAATTTTGTCGAAGTTTTTAATGTCTAATGGTTGATTTGGATTCCAGCCATTTTTAGTAATATAGTAATCCCAAGAAGCAGTTCTATGTTGGGCAGTTAAGTTCCAAGTGATGTCAAGGGGACCTGTTGTAATGTTTGTTTTGTGCCAACGAGTAGCTGTTTGTTCATCCAAAGGTTCAAAACCTGAGACACCTGCACTGGCTAATTTACCAGTAATAAACGTATTTTTGGGCGCTTCGATACTTTGAGGTTCCCATTGTGCACGACCAACATTTGTATTTAAGTTACCACCAGCAGAACTACCAAAGAAAGCACGACTTCCAGGACTTGCTACGTAACCATGAGCCTCTGAAACAGTAGGGGCCAATGCAGCGCCACCTAAAACAAAACTAAAAGCCCGGACGATTGTTAATAAACTCTTTTTCATGAAAAAACCTCCTAAAAAATTATTTTGTATGCTCTTACAGATAGGGATATAACATAATAATCTTTCGGATACAAATAATAAGAAATGTTATTTTTAAAAATAAAACAATATTTTTTAAGTAATATTAAGAACGTTTTTAAATAATATAAATAATAGTGTTTTTCAAAGTTTTGTTAATTTTTCATTCGGAATCGCAATTGAAGAAATCACGTGGTATACTTTTAAGAAGAAACAATGACACGAAAGTAGCCATTGGAAAAAGGAGATTATTTCGTGGGAAAAAAACATACATCCTCTTATGAAGTTGCCTACTATGACGGCGATTTTACTGGTGCAATGAAGATACCGGCTTTGTTAGCGGTTGTCATTAAAGTATCAGAAGAACAAACAGAATTACTAGGAAGAGATGCGGCTTATGTCGCTCAATTTGGCCTAGGCTGGGTCATCACCAATTATGAAATAGAGATTCACCGCTTACCAAAAGTTGGTGAAAAAGTAGCAATTACAACGCAAGCTATGAGTTATAACAAATATTTTTGTTATCGTAACTTTTGGGTTCATGATGAAAAAGGCAATGAATGTGTCTTTGTGAAATCAACCTTTGTCTTAATGGATCAAAAAAATCGGAAAATCAGTAGTGTGTTACCAGAAATTATTGCACCTTTTGATTCTGAAAAAATCACTAAAATTTATCGCCATGAAAAAATTGAAAAAGTCACAGAGGGGAACTTTTTACCTTATCGTGTGCGTTTTTTTGATATTGATGGCAATCAACATGTTAATAATGCGATTTACTTTAATTGGTTATTGGATGTGTTAGGGTATGACTTTTTAACAACGCATCAACCGAAAAAAATTCTTGTGAAATTTGATAAAGAAGTAGAATACGGCCAAGAAGTCGAAAGTCATTACGAAATTGTCGAACAAGAAAATCAGTTGAAAACGCGCCATGAGATTCGGATTGATGGTCAAACCTATTGTGAAGCGAATATCGATTGGACCAACTAAGTTAAGATGACGATTTAAAAAATAAAAAGTTACGCAGAGGAGGAAGGACATGATTCGCTTAGGATTAACATCTTTTAGTGAACACGACTATTTAACTGGAAAAAAACGGGCCACGCTTTATGAATATGCCAGTCATTTACCGCTAGTTGAAATGGACACGGCGTATTACGGGATTCCTCCCAAAGAACGAGTAGCTGAATGGGTCAAAGCAGTTCCTGAAAGCTTTCGCTTTGTCATGAAAGTTTATAGTGGAATCAGTTGTCAAGGTGAGTGGCAGACTTATTATGCAAGTGAAGAAGAAATGATCACCGCCTTTTTAGAAAGTATGGCCCCATTAATTGAAAGTAAAAAATTATTTGCCTTTCTGGTACAATTTTCAGGAACATTTGGTTGTACGAAAGAAAATGTCGCTTACTTGCAAAAAATTCGTCACTGGTTTAAAGACCTACCCATCGCCATTGAATTACGAAATAATTCATGGTATCAACCAAACTTTGTAAAACAAATGTTGCAATTTATGAAAGAAAATCAATTTTCACTTGTGATTGTAGATGAACCGCAGATTCCTACGAATCCAGTGCCCTTTTATCCTTATGTAACGAATCCTAATCTCGTGCTCTTCCGGTTTCACGGACGTAATGCGGCTGGCTGGTTAGCCAATGATGCAGAGTGGCGAAAAAAAAGAACCCTTTATCATTATAATACGCAGGAAATCGCTGATTTAAGCGAAGCTGTTTTAAAAATGTCGCAAGAAGCTAAAGAAGTGGGCGTAATTTTTAATAATAATTCTGGCGGCGATGCCGCAGAAAACGCTCTACAGATGCAAAAAGTCTTGAATTTGAGTTACGATGATTTGAATCCAAAACAATTAGATTTATTTTGAGAAAGAAGGTAGCTGAATGTCTGAAAAGCAATCCCCTTATGAAATGGCTTGTGCCTTCCACGAGGTTTTTAATCCACAACAACCAGAGCAACCAACTGCTTTTTCGCCAGAGCTAGCCAGTCGACGAGCAGAGTTTAAAGTCGAAGAACTTGTAGAATTTTTATATAGTGCTGCTGATAATGACCAAGTGCTTTTTCAACAATTGGTCAACGGATTAAAAAAATCTGTCGATAAAGCAGAGCAGAAAGTCTTGGCGAAAGGCAAACCAGTATCTGATCCTTTAGTGGAGGAAGTGGATGCACTAGTTGATTTATTGTATTTTACTTATGGTTCGTTTTGCTTAATGGGCGTCAATCCAACAAAAATTATTGAAATCGTTCATCAAGCCAATATGGGGAAATTATTTCCAGATGGGCAGCCACATTATGATCCAGAAACAAATAAAGTATTGAAACCTGAAAATTGGGAACAAGATTTTGCGCCAGAAGCTAAAATTAAAGCGGAAATTCAACGCCAATTGAAAATTACTGAAACCAATGAAAAAGACGAATGAGAAAACTCATTCGTCTTTTTCATTAATCATGGAAGAACGTCCGATATAAGGCTTTGATGGCTTTTTCCTCTTGTTCTTTTTTGATACCAAACATAATACTTACTTCCGAAGATCCTTGGTTAATCATTTCTAAGTTGATTTTTTCTTTGGCTAACGCCATTGTACTTTCAGCAGTAACCCCAATTCGTTGGCGCATGCCTTCCCCGACAATCATAATCATAGAAAGATGATGCGTGATGCGTAACTCATCAGGCGCTAAAACTTCTTGGAGTTGAGCCATCAGTCGATTTTCAATTTCAGTTGTTAACTGGTCTTCTCTTAAAACAATCGTGATGTCATCAATTCCTGAGGGCATATGCTCATAGCTCAAGGCTAATTTTTCTAGTACTTCTAAGAGCCGTCGCCCAAAACCTAATTCTCTATTCATTAAATACTTACTAATGTAAATACTTGCGAACCCTTGATCACTAGCAATTCCTACAACAGGAGCATGCTTCACTTTGCGAGAGGTGGTAATTAGGGTGCCAGGATGATGTGGGTTGTTGGTATTTTTGATAACGACTGGAATATTTGCGCGATAGGCAGGCATTAAGGCTTCGTCGTGGAGGACGGCAAAGCCTGCATAAGCTAACTCCCGCATTTCTCTGTAGGTCAATTCTTGAATCGTTTGAGGCTGTTCAATAATTCCAGGATGGGCGACATAAATTCCGTCCACATCGGTAAAGTTTTCATACAAATCTGCTTGAACACCTGCGGCAACAATGGACCCTGTGATATCGGAACCGCCACGAGAAAAAGTACAAATTTCGCCGGCTTCTGTATAACCAAAGAAACCTGGAATAACCAAGATTTGTTGAGTCTCACGATAGACACTAATTTTCTCTAAAGCTTTTGGTAAAATGCGGGCATTGCCTGGCTCAGGTGTCACTAGGAGACCTAATTCTTTTGGACTAATGTAGCGAGCATCTAAGCCATTTTGCTTGAAAAAACTGGCAACAACTTTTGCATTATTGTCCTCACCGCTAGCTAAAAAATAGTCAAATAAAAAAGCATTGTTTTCTTTTGGTAAAGTGGCTAATTGGCGAATCGAAATAGCAATATCAGCTAAAACTGCTTTATCCAAGTGTAATTCATCAAAAAGATCTTCATAACGACGAATGATGGCAGAGATTGTCGATTCAATTTCCTCATTATTTAAGTAGCGCTGATAGTATTGAATCAATAAATCAGTCACTTTAATATCTTGCGGGGTTCGCTTTCCAGGAGCGGATACAACGACAAACGTTCGGCGCGGCTCTTCCTTGACGATTTGTAAGACTTTCTGTAACTGTGGTGCTGATGCTAGCGAGCTACCGCCGAATTTAACTACGTTCACGTTTATCACTCCTGTTTTTAATTATTTTCTCATTTGTAGATTAGTAAAAGGATACCGAAAAACATTTAGAAAAGCAACCACTTATTTTCAGAAAGTTAGGAAATCATGAAAATATTTGTTCTTCATTTTTCCTTAAAATTTTGTTAAACTGTAAAGATATGAGTCGTAACGAAGGAGTTAAATAGTATGACAGAATCCAAAACTGCCATTATTTTTGATATGGACGGTGTCCTAGTAGATAGCGAAGCTTATTATTATGAGCGACGTAAAGCATTTTTAGCGGAATTTGATTTGACCATTGAGGACCTAACCTTGCCAGAATTAGTCGGTGCGGATATGCGTTCATTATGGCAAAAGATTGAACAAGTCAACAAAAAAGAGCTAGATATTGCTTTTTTAAATGAACAATACATAGCCTATAAAAAAGCGCATCCGATAGATTATTTAGCTGTGCTTGATGAAAATGCGAAACGTGTTTTACAATTTTTAAAAAGACAAGGCTATAAAATCGGATTAGCTTCTTCTTCCACAAAAGACGCAATTGAAGAGGTTTTGACAGTGGGGCAATTAAGTAGTTATTTTGATGCGGTCGTGAGTGGGGAAGATTTCGAAGAAAGTAAACCGGCGCCGGATATTTATCTGCACACGTTACAAGAATTAGCTGTTGCGCCACAGGAATGTATAGCCATTGAAGATTCAGAAAAAGGCATTGCCTCTGCCAAAGAAGCTGGGCTAGAAGTTTGGGCTATGCGCGATGAACACTTTGGGATGGATCAAAGTCAAGCGGATGCCTTCTTAACACAACTAAGTGATATTTGTAAAAAAATTAGTGAAAATCGGATCGATGAAGGCAGTGAATCAACCCCTTCGTAAGAAGATCGCGGGTTTTCTTAAAAAAGTTTGTTATAACTAGTGAATGAATATACAGTTTGTGCTATAATTTTCTATAGGTATTTCTGCAAGAATGCCCTTTTTCAAGGGTCAGGAACAATAGATAACCGTGTGAAGAGAACAAACAACCTTTCTTTTATTATAGAAAAATTATCGGAGGAGCCAAAATGAAGAATAATTGGATTATCATTTTAGTACTAGTAATCGTTATTATTGCTGCGGTGCTATACTTAATTGGTTATTTTATGCGCAAAAAAAATCAAGAACAATTAGATGAATTAGAAGTTCGTAAAGAAGCCCTGTTTGACTTGCCAGTCTTTGAAGAAATCGATGACATTAAAAAAATGCATCTAGTTGGACAGAGTCAAAATAGTTTCCGTGAATGGAATCAACGCTGGGTAGAACTATCAACGCGTTCTTTCGCCGAACTAGAGAGTCAAATTTATGAAGTCGAAAATCAAAATGAAATTTTCCGTTTCATGAAAGCGAAGAAAGCAGTCGTGGAAGCGAATGAAACGATGACCGAAATGGAAGCCGAAGTGGAAGTCATTCGTAATGGCTTGAAAGAATTACGTGAAAGTGAAGAGCGCAATTCATTAGAAGTTCAAAAAGCTTTGGATGTCTATGAAGAATTAAGTAAATCACTAAAAGATGATAAAGCTAGCTTTGGTCCAGCTTACTCCGAAATCCAAAAACAATTAAGAAACGTCGAAATTGAATTCACACAATTTGTCACACTAAATACATCGGGGGACCCAATCGAGGCTCGAGAAGTCCTAGAAGATGCGGAACGTCATACGTATGAATTGGAAGACTTAATGAAACGGATTCCACCAATGTATGAAGAATTAAATGAAACTTTCCCAGATCAATTAAAAGAAATCGAAGAAGGCTATAACCAATTATTAGCTGACGATTACGTGTTCCCTGAACAAAACTTTGCTGAAGAAATTCAACATGCGAAAAAACGTGTCGAGAATTCAATGGCTGATTTAGAAAAAACAGAGATTGCCGCAGTAGAGGTTGCGAACCGCGACACAGCAACGGCGATTGATGCATTATATGAAGTGATGGAACGTGAGATTGAAGCGAAGAAATATGTCGTAACCAATCAAAAAATTATTGACGATTATATTTCTCATTCCTTAAAAAATAACCGTCAATTAATGATTGAATTGGACCATGTATCACAAAGCTATACCTTAAACAACAACGAGCTAGGACGTAGTCGTGGCTTCCAAACGGAAATTGAAGAAATTATCCGCCGTCAAAAAGACTTGGAACCTCGAATGAAAGAACATACCGTTCCTTACTCTGAAATTCAAGCGTTCTATAAAGAATGCTATAAGATTTTAGATGATATTGAAAATCAACAATTAGAAATTGATGCTTCATTGAAAGAACTAAGAAAAGGCGAAAAAGTCGCCCAAGAAAAAGTCGACGAATACGAATTCCGTTTACGGAGTATCAAACGGTATGTTGAAAAGCAACGATTACCAGGTTTGTCTGCTGATTACTTAGAATTTTTCTATGTGGCAACGGATCGAATTGAAGATTTAAGCCGAGCCTTAAATAAAATGCGCATTAACATGGATGAAATCAATCGTTTGTGTGACTTATGCGAAGATGATTTAGAGTTATTAGATAAGAAAACAAAAGATTTAGTCAATGCAGCAGCTCTGACAGAACAAATGATGCAATATGCAAACCGCTATCGTCATACTCACGAGAACATCCGAACGGCTTTAGATAAAAGCATGTATTTATTCTCGACAGAATTCCGTTATCAAGATGCATTAGATGAAATTGGAACAGCATTGGAAGCTGTTGAGCCAGGGGCGTTCAAACGAATCGAAGATTTTTATTTTAAAAATATCAATAACCCTAATTTAACAGCAATTTAATTAAACAATCACTAAACAGAGGTTTGTCGACAGACAAGCCTCTGTTTTTATGGCGTGGTGGTGACTTGAAGTGATACTTTAGAAAGTATATAATGGGAAAGAATTTTAAAAAAGAAGGGTGACAAATGATTTATTTTGATAATAGTGCAACTACACCGATTTACCCCCAGGCTTTAGATACATATGTAAAAACCAGTCAGCGGATTATTGGCAATCCGTCTAGTCTGCATGACTTAGGCAGCCAAGCGAATCGGCTCTTACAACAAGCACGGAAGCAGATTGCGGAGCTAATCAATGTTTCAGCAAATGAAATCTATTTTACAAGTGGCGGAACTGAAGGAGATAACTGGGTTTTAAAAGGAACGGCAATCGAAAAACGAGAATTTGGTAATCATATTATTATTTCTGCAGTGGAACATCCAGCAGTTACAGAAACAGCGGAACAATTAGTCGAACTAGGTTTTGAACTTTCTTATGCGCCAGTGGATAAAGAAGGTCGTGTGAAAGTCGAGGAATTACAGAAATTAATTAGAAAAGAAACGATTTTGGTTTCTGTTATGGCAGTCAACAATGAAGTGGGAACGATTCAACCAATTAAAGAAATCAGCGAGGTTTTAGCGGAGTTTCCTAAAATTCATTTTCATGTAGACGCGGTTCAAGCAATTGGGAAAGTCAATGACTCAGAGTGGTTAACGGATCGGGTGGATTTTGCAACATTTTCTGCACATAAATTTCATGGACCACGAGGCATTGGTTTTATGTATTGGAAACAAGGAAAACGTTTAGCGCCGCTTTTAACAGGAGGCGGGCAAGAAAACAACCAACGCAGTGGGACAGAAAACGTACCAGCAATTGTGGCAATGGCCAAAGCGTTGCGTTTGCATTTAGAGAACGAACAACAACGGCCGCAACATGTGGCGACATTACGGAGTTATTTATTAAAGGCGCTAGAAGAATTTCAAAATGTGACTGTTTTTTCACAAGATAATGAACATTTTGCGCCACACATTTTATGTTTTGCTTTGAAAGGGATTCGCGGCGAAGTGCTAGTCCATGCATTGGAAGAAAAACAGATTTATATTTCTACTACGAGTGCTTGTTCTAGTCGGAAAAAAATGGCTAGCAGCACCTTATATGCCATGCATGTGCCAGGGGAATTAGCGACTTCCGCTGTGCGCATTAGTTTAGATGAAAGCAATACAATGGCAGAGATTGAACAATTTATGATTGTTTTCAACCAACTTTATCAAAAATTTTCTCGTGTAAATTAATAAAAAAATAAGTCGGAGCCTAGAAATAGGCTCCGACTTATTTTTGCTCTCTTTATCGATTGAAGCGGTAGCCACTTCCCCAGAGTGTTTCAATTGGAGAGTCAGAAAGATTGGCTTTTTTTAATTTTTCCCGAATCCGTTTAATGTGAACAACGACAGTCGAAACCTCAGTATCTAAGGCATCAAACCCCCAGACACTTTCAAAAAGTTCTTCTTTATTCCACACACGGTTAGGATGTTCCATCAAGAAAACCAGCAATTTGTATTCTTTACTAGTAAAAATAACTTCATTTTCTAAAACAAACACTTTGTGGGCGGCAGTGTCGACAGCGATTTCATTGATTTTTAGTAATTGTGGTGGTTGTTCTGCTTTGCTTAACAATTGATAACGGTTCATATGGGCTTTTGCTCGAGCGACTAATTCATTGGGACTAAACGGCTTGATTATATAATCATCCGCACCTAAGCCAAGCCCACGAATTTTATCAATATCTTCTTTTTTAGCCGAAACAATCATGATCGGCGTTTGCTTTTTTTTCCGAATTGCACGACAGATTTCAAAACCATCCATAGTTGGCAGCATCACATCTAAAATAATTAAATCAAAGGGCTCATTTAAAGCTGCTTCCAATCCTTTTTTTCCATCATGTTCAATTGTGACAGTCATATCGTTAATTTCTAAATAATCTTTTTGCAAATCAGCAATGCTTGGATCATCTTCAATAATTAATACATGTGGTTTCATTTTTCATCCTCCAACAACGGCAGCGTAATTATCACGTTGGTGCCGTCTCCTTTTTTACTTGTGACAGTGATTGTTCCCTGATGATAGTCAATAATTTGTTTGACAATACTTAATCCCAAGCCGCTTCCTTTAACTGTTGGGGTTCGAGATTTGTCTACACGATAGAAGCGTTCGAATAAATAAGGTAATTCTTTTTTATCGATACCAATGCCGTTATCTGTAATGGTTAAAACTAAGTCTGTTTGATTATGCGTTAAAGAAATCGTAAAGGCTAGTTGTTCTTTAGTGGGATCCGCAAATTTAATGCTATTTTGAATTAGATTGGTAATCACGCGATTCATCTGCGTGGGATCCATTTGAACGTATAAAGCTTCGGTGGGAAGTACAGAAGTGATCACGAGTTCTTGTTCCAAACGGTATTCTTCAAGAATATGTGCAATAAAACGAGTGAAATTGGTCTTTTCCATTGTAAAGACAGCACGGTCTAGGTCTAATTTAGAATACAAAAATAATTCTTCAATTAAATCATTGAGGCCTAAACTTTTTTCATGAATGACCGTTAAATAGCGCTGTTTTTTTTCTTCAGTATTGGCAACGCCATCCATCAAACCTTCAACGTAACCAATAATAGAAGTAATTGGTGTTTTTAAGTCATGAGAAATATTTGCAATTAATTCTTTCCGATTAGCTTCATATTTTTCGCGTTCCGCATTGGCTTCTTCTAAATCTTGCCACATTTGTTCAAAACTAAGTTGGAGCTGTTTGACTTCTGTTGAGACGGTTTGGTGGCTAGTTGGTGTAAATGGATTTTCTTTTTGGGCATCCTTACCCAATGTTTTAGTCGCTTTTTCTAATGCTTCTAATGGCTCGATAGTGGTTTTGGTTAAGCGCTTATTGATGAGCCAAGCTGCCGCAATTGCTATAAGGATAATTAACAAAATCATCCAGATAATCCAGCGTGTGAAGAATTCAAAAAGGCTGCTTTCGCGTTTCAAGACAATAAAGCTCCCGTTAGAACCATCTAAATAATGAAAATCGGATTTGACATAATGATATAGACGCCCTGCATTATCCAGTGTGCCAGTTGGCATAATATTATTCATTTCGTAGTTTGGAATATGTACAGACAAAGATTTTTCTACTAAATTATCCGAATAATAAGGAAACCGTGCATTCTTTCGAATAATCACACTTAATCCTTTTGCCTCAATTGTTTGAATCGTTTCCTTTAATTCTTTACTTAAAGGCGTATCTAGTAATTTCGGTGACTTTTTTAACAATTGATCTAAGGCCAAATAACTTTCTTCTTCGTTAGCGGTCAATGGTCGTTGCTTATTCATCATTCGGTAAGCTTGGGGCAAGCTGGGAACAGTTCCTAACGTGATGTAAGAAGCTAAGGATAAAACAGCTAAAACAGAGGCTAAAGTAATAATGATGGCACTAATATAAGAAATAAAAAAGCGGCGTTTAATGGTCAAAAGCGTCCCTCCTAGTGGTTTTAATCTATTTCTTACTTATAGTGTATTACAAGTGAACAAAAAAAAGCTAGTATTGTTATTAACTTTTTTTCATTTGTTTATAATTTGTTCATTTTTCGGCAAGTAGGAGTTTATAAGGCTTTGCTATTCTAAATATATCAAAAAGAAAAAGGGGATTACCAACCATGAAAAAGAAAAAAATTTTTAGTGCGCTTACCTTATTAACCTTTAGTACGTTGTTGATTGCAGGCTGTGCTGGCGGAGCCAACTCTGCAACAGATAAATCAAGTGCAGCTAGCTCAAGCACTGCAGTCTCTAGTTCAGAAGAAGCAGCTAAAGAGCAATCAAAAGGACAAGAATTAACAGAAATTTTATCCAGTACTGATTGGCAAGGCACAAAAGTTTACGACAAAAATAATAATGATTTAACAGCAGAAAATGCTAATTTTATTGGTTTAGCAAAATATGATGGTGAAACAGGTTTTTATGAATTTTTCGACAAAGAAACAGGTGAAACCCGTGGCGATGAAGGCACATTCTTTGTGACAGACGATGGCGAAAAGCGTATCTTAATTTCGGATACACAAAACTATCAAGCGGTGGTCGATTTAACGGAAGTGACGAAAGATAAATTTACCTATAAGCGAATGGGTAAAGATAAAGACGGGAAAGATGTAGAAGTCTTTGTAGAACATATCCCTTATTCTGACGAGAAATTAACCTTTACGAATGGCCGTAAAGATTTAGAAACAGAAACTGGCAAGATTGTTACCAGTGAACCTGGGGATGACATTTTAGGGGCTACATTATGGAATGGCACGAAAGTTTTAGATGAAGACGGTAACGATGTTACTGAAGCAAATAAAATGTTTATTAGTTTAGCGAAATTTGATAATAAAACAAGTAAATATGAATTCTTTGATTTAGAAACGGGTAAAACACGTGGAGATTTTGGTTACTTCCAAGTAATTGATAATAACAAAATCCGTGCTCACGTTTCAATTGGTGACAATAAATATGGAGCTGCATTAGAATTAACAGAATTAAATGATAAACGTTTTACGTATACACGAATGGGTAAAGACAACAATGGCAAAGAAATTAAAGTCTTTGTAGAACATGAACCATATGAAGGAGACTTTACGCCAGACTTCACGTTCTAATTAGTCAATCACGAGTGGATGAAGCGGTCAAAAGGAAGTAAAGGATTCTTTTGACCGCTTCATTTTTAACAAAAAAATAGTTTATAGTTGTTTTTAATCGTTTATAAATTGTTCATTTTTCTGACAGTGGTAGTTTAGAATCGTTTGTTAAGATAGGTTTATCAAAGAAAAGGAGCGATGCTTTATGAAAAAGAAAGTATTAAGTTCGATTACTTTAGTAACATTAAGTACGTTACTTATAGCAGGTTATGCAAGTCCAGCATTTGCAGGTCATGCAGCCAATCCAAATAGTGCTACAGCAAATTTAGGCAAACATCAAAACAATGGCCAAACAAGAGGCGACAAGGCGACTAAGATTTTATCTGGCACGGACTGGCAAGGAACCCGTGTTTATGATGCTGCTGGTAATGATTTAACGGCAGAAAATGCTAATTTTATTGGTTTAGCAAAATATGATGGTGAAACCGGTTTTTACGAGTTTTTCGACAAAAATACTGGGGAAACCCGTGGTGACGAAGGAACATTTTTTGTGACAGGTGATGGCACAAAACGAATTTTAATTTCGCGGACACAAAATTATCAAGCCGTAGTGGATTTAACCGAAGTGAGTAAAGACAAATTTACTTACAAGCGTTTAGGGAAAGATAAACTGGGGAATGATGTTGAAGTTTACGTGGAACACATCCCTTATCACGGGAAAAAATTAGCTTTTACAAATGGACGTGAAGCATTAACCAATCAAACTGGCAAAATTGTGACAAATAAATCAGGGGATAAAATTTTAGGAACAACCTTGTGGAATGGCACAAAAGTCGTAGATAAAAACGGTAATGATGTGACAGCGGCCAATCAAAATTTCATTAGTTTAGCGAAATTTGATCCAAACACAAGTAAATATGAATTTTTCAATTTACAAACAGGTGAAACCCGCGGCGATTTTGGGTACTTCCAAGTGGTGGACAATAACAAGATTCGGGCCCATGTATCTATTGGTACGAATCGTTACGGTGCGGCGCTAGAATTAACGGAACTAAACAATGATCGATTTACGTATACTCGAATGGGTAAAGATAACGCTGGTAATGATATTCAAGTGTTCGTGGAACATGAACCTTACCAAGGCACATATCAGCCAGCCTTTACTTTCTAGTCTCCTCTTGTCTTCTCTCTCATTTAACAAAAGAACGTCCCCCAACGTTCTTTTGTTTTCTCTTCTTCTATAAATAAATTGTTATTAGTTACAATTAAACATTATTATTAAGATAATTATAATGATTATTATTTAATAATTTGTTCATATTATGGACAGGTGGAGTTAATAACTACTTGCTATCCTTAAATTATCAAAAGGAAAGGGAGTAGTAGCTTATGAAGAAAAAAATGGTGGGGACAATTACATTATTGGCCCTAAGTGCAATGTTAGTTGGTGGAGTAGGGAGTTCTGTCACAGCACAGGCATATGCGCCTGTAGCAATGGCTAATCCCAATAATTTAGGAGATTTACCTGAGTATTTACGCTCGGTTGGTATTCGGCAAGATGAAATGTTATCGGAAAAAGATTGGGCAGGTCAACGTGTCTATGATAAAAATGGGACCGACTTAACCGCTGAAAATCAGGATTTATTGCATGCAATCAAGTTTGATGCAACCACTAGTTTCTATGAATTTTTTGATAAAGAGACTGGAGAATCCACAGGAGATGAAGGAACCTTCTTTATGACCGCGGGTATTACAGATGTTTCCCGTCTTGTAATTATTTCTGAAACCAAAAATTATCAAGGTGTATACCCACTTAGAACTTTATACCAAGATACTTTTACGTATAGACAGATGGGGAAAGATAAAAACGGAAATGATATTGAAGTTTTCGTAGAAAACAAAGCAACCTCAGGACCAGTTTATGGTCGTCCGCAGCCATACCCCAATAATCGTCCCAGAACACTAGAATTCACGAATGGACGCCGTGCCATGACAGAACAAACAGGCCAGATTGATGTAAATCGACAAGGGGATGAAATTATTGGTAAAACTTCCTTTGATGGGACACCGCAACTTCTTTGGAATGGCACAAAAGTAGTGGATAAAGATGGCAATGACGTAACTTCGGCCAACCAAAACTTTATCAGCTTAGCGAAATTTGACCAAGATAGCAGCAAATATGAATTTTTCAATTTACAAACTGGTGAAACTCGTGGCGACTATGGCTACTTTAAAGTAGGGAATCAAAATAAATTCCGTGCCCATGTGTCCATTGGAACCAATCGCTATGGCGCTGTCTTAGAGTTAACAGAATTGAATGATAATCGTTTTACGTACACACGAATGGGTAAAGATAACGAAGGAAACGATATCCAAGTCTATGTGGAACATGAACCATACCAAGGAACTTTTAATCCTGAATTTACCTTTTAAGAACAAAACATACGAATGGAAACCAAAAAAAGTTTCGACTTCTTTTGGTTTCTCTCTTTTTAAAATAGAAAAACAGAGAAAGCGTTTTAATCGACAAATAAAAAAAGATTCGTTAGATTAGAACCACTGGAGAAAAATCTCATATTTCTCTCGAGGAAAGGAAGTTGAGCACAATGAACAAAAAAAATTTTAATGGGGCTATTAAGTGTCGTGACCATTCCATTACTTGCTGCGTGTCAAGGAGGAGAAACACCCTCCGCAGCGTCAAAAAATAGTCAAACGGTGACTACTCAAAGTAGTGCAAAAACTGAAAGCACCAGTACAACCCGTTCGGTGGCTCAAACAACATCAAAAGAGGAAGTGAAAGAACCGATGAAGACCTATGAAGTGGGTGCGCTTTTAGAAGCAGCCAATCAACGAGATACGAAGAAGGTCAAGGAAATTTTACAAGATACTACTTATCAAGTGGATGAAGTCGACACAGAAGGCAATACACCGCTCAATATCGCTGTGCACAATAATGACATTGAAATTGCAAAAGCGTTGATTGATCGGGGTGCCGATATTAATCTGCAAAACAGCATTAGTGATAGTCCCTATCTTTATGCGGGAGCGCAAGGACGTACGGAGATTTTAGCGTATATGTTAAAAAATGCGACACCAGATTTAAATAAGCATAACCGTTACGGTGGCAATGCGTTAATTCCGGCAGCTGAAAAAGGACATATTGACAATGTGAAGCTCTTGTTAGAAGATGGACGAGAAGACATAGATTTCCAAAATGACTTTGGCTATACAGCGTTGATTGAGGCAGTGGGGTTACGTGAAGGGAACCAACTATACCAAGATATTGTAAAATTGTTAATGGAAAATGGTGCGGATCAATCCATTAAAGACAATTCTGGTCGAACAGCAATGGACTATGCCAATCAAAAAGGTTATACGGAAATTAGTAAAATTTTAGCACAGTACAACTAAGTATTGTGTCCTTTCGGGAAGGAATAAATACAGGTAGGAGTGAAGGAAAGCATGAATTATTGGTTAAAAAATGTTCGAATTGAAACAGGGTATCAAAAAGAAGGTGACTGGTTATCTGGGACAGTAACCAAAGAAGTGGCAATTGAAGTAACAGATGGAGTATTTACGAAAATCATTCCCAATGAAGAATTGGTAGAACAACCTGGGTTGACAATTATTGATGGTCACCATCAATTGATTTTACCAGGTTTGATTGAAAAACATTGTCACTTTGATAAAAGTAAACTAGGTGTTCCGTGGTATCCGGTGACGCCAGCGAAGTCAATTGTGGAACGTGTCGAAGCAGAAATTCCTTATTTAGATAGTTTAGAACTTTCTTTAACTGAACGCGCCAATCATTTAATTGACTTAGAATTACCACATGGCGCGACAGCCTTCAGAACACATGTTGACGTGGAACCGATGACAGACTTACGTTATTTTGATGAAGTCCAAGCATTGGCCCAAACGAAACCATTTGCGGTAGAAATTGTCGTCTTTCCACAGCACGGCTTACTACGTTCAGATTCCGTTGAATTAGTTGATCAAGCATTGGCAAAAGGTGCCGATTTTATTGGTGGCGTGGATCCTTATTCATTGGATGGTGATTACAAAAAATCATTGGCTGAAACATTCCGCTTAGCAGATAAACATGGTGTCGGTGTGGATATTCATTTACATGACCGTCATGAAGCTGGGACAACAACGATTAAAGAAATTATTCGTTTAACGAAAGAATATGGTCTACAAGACAAAGTATTTATCAGTCATGCCTTCGGGTTAAATGATTTCATTGGTGAAGAACGTGCCGAAGTTTATGACGCTTTAGCAGCAGAAAAAATTCATATTAATTCCAGCATGCCAATCACACCTAATACGATTCCGCCAATTATGGAATTGTTAAGTCATGGAGTCAATGTTCATCTTGGTTGTGACAATATCTACGATTGCTGGTCTCCCTATGGTGATGGTTCATTACAAGAAAAATTGGCTCGTTTAGGTGAACTTTTTAATGTGAAAGATCAAGATGCTTTAACCCAATTATTGGGCTTAGTGACAGATGGTGTCACAACTTTAGACGAACAAGGGCAAGCAAATTGGCCGCAAGTTGGTGCTGAAGCAACTTACTTACTCACTGAAGCAGAATGTGCGGCGGCTTTTGTCGCTCGTCAGACACCGGTGGAAATCAGTGTGGTAAAAGGAACCACACTTTATCAAAAATAACAAAAAGAAGCGAGATTTCTCGCTTCTTTTTTTGTTATTAAATTTATTTGGATTAGACGCTTAATTTTACAATTGAAAACGACATCCATCTTATATTTCATTGATGAAATTAGTGAGAAGAAGTATGATTTAATTTAGCTCTGATTACTTTTGATACATCGTTTTTCAACTGATCAAAATCTGATCTATAAGTAGCAATAAAAACCAATAAATCAACGCCTTCTTGCGTATCTAATTGGAAATCATAACCGTTTAATTGTAAAAATAAGTCGGTTGCCATTACAGCTGTCCGTTTATTTGCATTGTAAAAACAATGCTTTGTTGCAATGTTAATCATTAAAATAGCTGCTTTTTCTTCAATTGTTGGGTACAGGTCAACGTCAAAGACGAATTGTGCTGGTTGGTTGCTAGCCATTTCTAATGCATTACGATCTTTGATGCCAATTTGTTCTGCGGGAGAATACGTTTGAATCAAGAAAGTATTCATTTGAAATAGATCATCCGCTGATAAATAATAAATACTTTTCATTTAGTAACCAATTCTTTGTACAGCTCATTATGTTTTTGTTTTGAGTTCTCCATCATTTGTTGTAATTTTTTTTGATGTTCTGACATATTTTTTTTAACAATAATATCTTTTAATTTTTCTTCGTCTACATAAACGATGTCTGTCGCAGTCGCACCAATGCTTTCTAGAAACTCTTTTGACAATGTCATAACAACAGAATTCCCAACTTTTCTAAGTTTTCTTTCTTTGATTTCCACTAGTAACCCACCTTTCGTATATATTGTATATACAGTATATCATGGATCATAAAAAAGTTTCTATCACAAGTCTAATACTTTAATAAAATTTCTTGATTGCTTATCGTTCCTTCAGCCAGCTATCCAATTGCTCAAATAAAGTGATGACCGAAGGATCTTTGGTTTGTTTTAAAAAATCATGTTCTAAATAGTAAACCGCTTTAAAGGTACTCTCAGGAATGGTCCGTCCGATTTTTTTGCTATAGCGGAACGGCACTTCTTCGTCTGAACTGCTAGCTGTACTGAAACAAGGTGGAAAAGTTTTTAATGTTTCGTCTGACAGTGCGTAAGCAGACCAGTCCCCATTTTCTGGTAATCCGTAAAAGTGCGGCAATAGCGCTTGCTGAATACTGTAATGATACAGCAGATAGCGAGAAAGAAAAGGATCATCCCAAACAGGCTTCGTTTGGTCGATAGCAGCTATTTCTTTAGCGGAAATGGCTTGCTTTAATAATTTCCGTGGCTCTTTAATAAATTCTAAATCTGTATAGCCGTAAAAATTGACTAAAAATTGTGGCATCAAATTTAGTGTTTGTAATTGTTTGGTTAACTGTAACATTAAATAACCGCCAGCGGAACGCCCGCACAAACCAAATGGCTGGTTTTGAATAATCTCTTCGTTTAACAATTGGAAGGTTTCTGTTAGTGTCCCTAAGATGTGATCGATTTTTGTATTTGGAGCCAACAAATAGTCCAGCGCTAAAACGGTATAGCCATTGCTTGTAAACAGCTCCTTCAGTTCTTCTGGTAAATCACTTTTGGTTCCATAAATCATCCCGCCACCGTGTAAATAGACGACATAGTTCGTTGGTTCAGTCGTAGTGGGGTAGATAGTAACTGTTGCGCCATTAGCGAGTGTTTGATTGTTTTTCAAGTGCACGTCTCCTCATCTTTATAATGTATGTGGCAATTTCATAATTTAACAATTGCAAGGGATTGGCTAAGTCAATATCAAGAAGTTGTTCCACTTTATTTAAACGATAACGAATCGTTTTTGAATGGAGGAACATCGCTTCAGAGGTCTGTTTATAGTTGCGGTTATTTTGGAAAAAACTGTACAAAGTTTCAAATAAATCGTAGTTGTTTTCGGCTAATTGATAAAGTGCGCGAGGAATTAATTCGTCTAAATTTTCCAATTGGTCTTCGCGGATAAAATTTTTAAATACCCCGATATCGGCTAAGGTGACAATTGGTCCGTTATAAAAAGTTTCATTAAAGCGCAGAATGTCCAGACATTCAATCAGTAGCTCTTTAATCCCTTCTCGTGATTTTAAACTGCTGACGGCAACGGTAAGCGTGTCGTTTTCTTCTAAAAGTTCAGCTAATAAACGACTTAATTGCAGCTTTGTAATTTTTCCATCACTTTCATTGAAGTTAAAAAGGACCGCCGAATAATTTAGCTGATCGAAGAAGATGGATTTCACACGCAGGGTACGAAGTAAGGCAATAATTCGTTCTTTCATGAGTTGTGTATTGGTGTCTTTGGTAGAAAAAGCAATCGCTTGGTAAGAATCTAGCTCTTGCATTTGCACTTCACGAAGCAAACTGTTTAGCTCGTCAGGATTTTGCGGTGTATTTTGTAAAATAGCATCCGCTAAGTTGTTCAAACGAGTATACCGTTCTTTTTTTAACAAATTTTCGGTATTGAATTTTTCTTGTAAGACATCAATCGCATTTTCTATAATCACTAAATCCGTTTCTTTAACCTTTTCATCTTGTAAATAAACCAGAAGTAAACAATTAGTGGAATAACTATTGAAAATAGAAACTTCTAGTGCCAACTGTTTTTTGGGGTTGGCATGAGAATAAAGTGTTAAAAGAGAGTAATCATTTTTAGTGAACTCACTGTTTTTTAGTTTTTCTCTTGAGAGCACAATCGCATCATGGGGTAAGTCGCCATCGCTAATTTCCAGATGTTTATCCAACATTTTTAAAGCGAAGGGTAATTTAATGATGTCATAAAATTCTTGCATAATCGTCTCAACCGTTGGGTAGTGGCGCTCTAATTTGGTGAAACGTTGGCGTACATCGTAATACGTACGTAAGACATGCGACTGATAATTCAACAAAGGCTCGTAAATCGTAAACAGAATTTTTTCATAGCTAATGTCTTGTGTGATTTTAATTAAAGGAATTTCATAATTGAAACATAATTCGATAAACCATTCTGGAATCATTTTAATGAATCGATCTGTTTTCAAAATTAAGCCGCTGATGCCAATTCGGCGCATCTTTACGAAAAAATTTTCCAACTCTTTTTCGGGTAGATCATGCAATGCGTAGAAAGAAGTCAAAATTAACTGATTCTTTCTACTCCAGTTCTCAATGTCAATCGCTTCTAAGACCATTGCCGAGTCAACTTCATTGTCTAAACCAATCTCTTTCGTCAAAATTTTACCTTTTTTTAAGTCACCTATCGATAATAACTCTCTTAATTTCATCGTTTTCTCCTTTTTTCCTCTTATGGATAAAAATTATACCATTTTTTTAGAATTATGTCCGATGAAAACACTTTCTCGTTTCGATACAATAGCATTGTAAGGAATAGATAGGAGGATGAACAATGTTACACACAGTAATTTTGAAAAACAATTACCAAGACTCCATCAACTTAATGTTATTGACCAATAAAATCAATGCATTAGATGGTGTAACCATGAGTCAAATCATGATGGGAACAGATGCCAACAAAGACATCCTTAACAACACGAACTTGTTAACGGATGAGGCCAATAGTGCATCTGCAAACGACATGATGATTGTGGTTGACAGTGAAAAAGAAAACATCATGGAAGAAGTTATGCCAGCGATTGATGAATTCTTAGATGATTTATCAGCAAAGGGAACTAGTGAAGAAGCACAAGCAGCGACTTCTTGGTCAGAAGCGTTTGATCTTTTACCAGAGGCGAATGTAGCGCTATTCAGTATTCCTGGTGAATATGGTGCGCCAGAAATGGAACGTGCCTTAAAAAATGATTTACACGTGTTCTCTTTCACGGATAATGTGTCAATTGAAGATGAAGTACGTTTGAAAAAATTAGCGCATGAAAAAGGCTTACTAATGATGGGCCCTGACTGTGGAACTGGTATTATCTCAAGTATTCCAATCGCCTTTACAAATGTTGTTTCTCCAGGAAACATTGGCGTTGTTGGTGCTTCAGGAACAGGGATTCAAGAAGTTACAACGATTATTGACCGCTTAGGTGGCGGAGTTGTTCACGCCATTGGTACTGGTGGTCGTGACCTAAGCGACAAAGTAGGCGCTATCACAGTGAAAGATGCTATTGTGGCTTTAGAAAATCACGAACCAACCGATGTGATTACAGTTATTTCTAAACCACCTGCAAAAGAAGTTCGTGATGAAGTGGTTGAATTATTACAAAGCATTTCAAAACCAGTCGTTGCGATTTTCTTAGGAGAAAAACCAACAAGTCACGAAGGCAAAGTTTATCTAGCTCATACATTAGAAGAAACAGCTAAAATTGCTGTTGATTTAGCAAATGATGTGGCCGTGAAGAAAAATTACTTTGAAGCATTAGCAAAACCAGCTGTACCAACATTACCAGAAGATAAAGTTGTAAAAGGCTTATATTCAGGTGGTACATTAGCTTCTGAAGCGGGTATGTTAATTTCTGAAGCTTTAGACCTTGGCGGTTTAGTGAAAGCAGAAGGTTATGTCTTGAAATCTCACGGTTATGAAGTCATTGACTTAGGCGATGATATGTATACACAAGGTCGTCCGCACCCAATGATTGACCCAGATGTTCGTATCGAAAAAATTCGTGAATACGCACAAGATGAAAAAACGGGGATTATCTTATTCGATGTGGTGTTAGGCTATGGTGCTCATGAAGACATGGTTGGTGCATTGTTACCAGCAATTGAAGAAGCGCGTGCCACAGCCAAAGAAGCAGGACGTGATCTTTACTTTGTTGCAACTGTTTGTGGGACGACGAAAGATCCGCAAAATTACCAATCGTCGGTTGATCGTTTGAAAGAAGGCGGCGTTTTAGTTGCAGAAAGCAATGCTAAAGCTGTTCAATTAGCTTTATTACTAAAAGGAATCGAAATTTCAGAAGACGATAAAGAAGTGGTTGCTTACAACGGACCAACTGTCGATGTACCAAAACCAGGCGAAAAAGTAATGGAACTATTAACAACCAAACCAAGAATTATTAACGTTGGGTTGCAAAGCTTTACAGAATCAATCGTTGATTACGGTGGCGAAACTGTTCAATTTAACTGGCGTCCGCGTGCCAACGGCAATAAGAAAATGATTAAAATTTTGGATGCTTTGGAAGATTACAGTGAACAAATCGAAGCTGAAAATCACAAAGTAACAGATAAAATTAAAAATGCACAACCATTCTTAGTAGATGTGGTACCTGCGAAATCAGTGATTCCAGAATTAAATGATGATGCACAAAAAACATTACTTCATGCTGGACCACCAATCCAATGGTCTGAAATGACTGGACCAATGAAAGGTGCTTGTATCGGAGCTGCATTATTCGAACGTTGGGCAGACAATGAAGAAGATGCTTTGAAGATTTTTGAAGCTGGCGAAGTACGTTTCATTCCTTGTCACCATGTAAAAGCAGTAGGACCAATGGGCGGTATTACTTCTGGTAATATGCCAGTCTTTGTTGTAGAAAATCGTTTAGAAGGTAACGAAGCATACTGTATCTTGAATGAAGGTATCGGTAAAGTATTGCGTTTTGGTGCTTATTCACAAGAAGTAGTTGATCGTTTAGATTGGATTAAAGATGTTTTAGGACCAACGATTGCGAAAGCCTTGAAACTTTCTGAAGAAGGCTTGAACTTAAACGTATTGATTGCGCGCTCTATTACAATGGGTGACGAGTTCCACCAAAGAAATATTGCCGCATCGTTGAACTTCTTAAAAGAATTGTCTCCATTAATTATCAAAACAGATATTCCAGAAGATCAAAAATACGAAGTAATCAAATTCTTAGCTGACACAGATCAATTCTTCTTAAATGTCATGATGGCAACTGGAAAAGCAATTGTTGATGGTGCCCGTAAAGATACCAACGGAACGATTGTCACAACGATGACTCGTAACGGCGTGAACTTTGGGGTCCGGATTGCAGAAACAGGCGATCAATGGCATACCGCACCAGTAAATACACCAAAAGGTCTTTACTTCACTGGTTTCAGCGAAGAAGACGGAAATCCTGATGTCGGGGATAGTGCAATTACTGAAACAGTAGGCGTTGGAGCAATGGCTATGGTAGCTGCACCTGGCGTAACACGGTTTGTTGGTGCAGGTGGCTTTGAAGATGCGTTAGCAACCTCAAATGAAATGGCAAAAATCTGTGAAGGACACAACCCAACATTCTCAATTCCAACTTGGGATTTCCAAGGAACTTGTTTAGGAATTGATATCCGTAAAGTGGTGGAATTAGGAATTACACCAATCATCAATACAGGGATTGCACATAAAAATGCCGGTGTTGGTCAAATTGGTGCAGGGACAGTTAGAGCACCTCTAGGCTGTTTTGAAAAAGCCCTAGAAGCGTATGCTGAGAAACTAGGCATTACGGTTGAATAACCAACTAGTCATTAGTGACTACATTTTTCCTATCCACCAATATGGCAAGATGGGAACCATTCACAGTGTTTTTGAACGTTCATTTAATCTGAAAGTCCAGGATCAATTAATCAATGTTGCAAACTTCCATAATTATTTATCAAGCTTTGGTATGTTTTTGCCAGATCAATTGTTTCAAGAAATCTTTCCGTATGTACAACAAGGTAATAAAGTCAAAGTCACAGAAAATCAGTTGACCTTTTACAGTACAGTCGGCGTGAAAACGATCCAACTCACACCTGCCGAGGTCGTTTCTTTAAACATTACTCATTTCAAGTTAGAAAAAGACCAATTACGCTTGTTGCGAGACCGCTTATTAGCGAGAAACTTAGAACGTAGAATTGGCCTGCCTTTAGACGAACGAGCGAAGCATATTTTCAAAAAAATGAGACAAAAACAAAAAGTTTGGACACTATCGGAATGGCAAGAAGTAACGAATTATCTGATTGGTCGGGGCAAAGGGTTAACCCCGAGTGGTGATGACATTTTAGTGGCGTATCAAACAATTCTGTTCATACTTGCTGATGAAAGAGCTGCGGCGTTAGCCGCTACTCTTTCGGCAGCAAATTTATCCACAACAGATGTTAGTAAAGGCTATATTGCAAGCTCGGCTAAAGGATATGTAAATTCATTGTTGTATCAGTTACTCTTGGATTTGGAGAACCATCGGGATAATAGAGTTGACGAAAATATTGACAGAATTATACAAATCGGACATTCCTCTGGTAAAGATATGTCATTTGGAATGTTGCTAGCTTTACAATCTGTAGAGTTAGATGAGAAGTGAGGAGAAGACATGGAGAATAGTAAAAAAAATCAAGCAGTGCAAGTGAGCAATAGTTACTGGATTAAAGTCGTAGCCATTTTCTTCGTAGGCTGGATTTTAATGTACGCAACACGAACTATTTTTAATCCAGTGATGGGGGTCATTGGAGAACAATTTGGTCTAAGTAACACACAACTTGGTTTAGCCAATAGTATCTTCTTTCTAACCTATGCTGTTGCACAGATTCCTTTTGGGATGATTGGCGATAAAATTGGGCGGAAATTAGTCATTGCTGTTGGGTTTATCGTTCTTGCTATTTCTACTTATTTTAGTGGATTGGCGACAACCTTTGTTATGTTTTTAGTCATTCGTGCAATTGCTGGTATTGGTCAAGGAGCTTACTATGGCCCACAATATGCGCTATCGACAGAAGCGATTCCAGCAAGTAAACGGACCATCGGTAATGCCATCATCAATAGTGGGATGGCCTTCGGTACATCAGGTGGGTACTTACTTTCAAGTAAGTTGGTTTTAGAAAATGGTGAACATTGGAGCAAACCATTCTTTATCATGGCGATTCCAACGTTTATCGTAGGAATTCTTTTCTATACAATTTTGAAAGAAAAAGTGATTCGTCCTGGTGAAGAAGCTGCACGAGCAGCTGCTGAAGAAGGACCACAAGAAAAGATCTCATTAAAAGAAATTTTCTCAAATCGTAATTTATTAGCCGCATTTATTTTATGTTTCACAAGTATTTATGCAAACTTTGTCATTATTACTTGGTTGCCACAATTTTTAATTGCTGAACGTGGCTTTACAGGAGCGAGCGTTGGTTTCATTTCATCACTTGTACCATGGGCCTCTATTCCAGGAGCCTTAATCTTCGCTCGTTTGAATGATAAAACAGGTGCGACGAAAAAATTAGTCTTTACATTAGTACCTTTAGCAATCCTATCTGTCTTTGCGATTGCTTTTGTAACAAATCGGACATTGTTAATTTCTGTTTTAATTCTTTATGGGTTAACAGGGAAATTAGCGTTAGATCCAATTATGGTGACTTTTGTTACCAAACATGCACCAAAAGCGGCCTTAGGAACAACGTTAAGTGCCTATAATTTTATCGGGATGTCAGGGTCAATCCTAGCACCGTATGTCACAGGATATTTAGCAGATACAGCAGGCTCAATGCAAGTTGGCTTCTATCTTTCTTGTGTACTATTAGTTATTGGTTTACTAGCTTTTGCTTTCTTAGCTAAAGATGAGAGTAAACCGAAATTAGGTTAATTATCCCTTCGATAATGACTGAAACAATCAAAATGAGCAAGACAAAATCTTTCATTTCGTAAACAAATTATTTCTTATCCGTCGATACTGAAAAGATTTTGTCTTTGCTTTACTAAAAAGGAGCGAATCAATCAATGAGTTTAAACGTAATTGCCCTAGGTGGTAATGCTATTTTAGATACGGATCCAACAGATGAAGGCCAAAAAGCCGTCGTTAATCACGCGGCCAAATATATTGCAGAATTTGTTGCTAAAGGGGAACAAGTCATTGTCTGTCACGGAAACGGACCACAAGTAGGGAATTTGCTTTTACAACAAAAAGCAGGCGAAAGTGAAAAAAATCCAGCGTTGAAATTGGATACTTGTGTTGCGATGACACAAGGAAGCATCGGTTACTGGTTACAAAATGCTTTAACTAATGAGTTTGAAAAACGTAACATTGCTAAACCAGTTATCTCTGTAGTTACACAAGTGCGTGTGGACAAAGAAGATCCTTCGTTTAAAAAACCATCAAAACCAATTGGTCCATTCTATACAAAAGAAGAAGCTGACGCGGAAGCAGCCAAAGATGGCTCTACGTATGTGGAAGATGCTGGCCGTGGCTACCGAAAAGTTGTTCCATCACCAATGCCTAAAGAAATTGTTGAAAAAGAGGCGGTTCGTGCTTTAGTAGAGGCGGACGTTTTAACTATCTGTTCTGGTGGCGGGGGCATTCCGGTCGTAGCAGAAGACGGACAATACGTAGGTGTGGAAGCGGTTAACGACAAAGATTTCTCTGCACGTGTTTTAGCTGAAAACGTTGATGCAGACCGTTTGATTATTTTGACAGGCGTTGATAACATCTACATTAATTACAATCAACCAGATCAAAAAGCATTAGAACAAATCAGTGTAGCCGAAGCAGAAGAATACATTAAAGAAGGTCACTTTGCTGCTGGTAGTATGCTACCAAAAATCGAAGCTGCCTTAGACTTCGTAAAAGGTGATGACAAACGGAAAGCAATCATTACTTCTATCGAAAACTTAGAAAACATCGATAAAGAAGCAGGAACTGTGATCAGTCAAAAGGGGTAGTTTACCATGAAAAAACCGTCCATGATCACCCAAATTGCAATTGCTGTTGTCGTAGGAATCCTCGTAGGACTCTTGATTCCTGCTAGCGGCAATTACTTGAAAATAGTTGGAGATGTCTTTTTGCGACTGATGCAAATGGCTATTCCTATCTTGATCTTAGGGCAAATTGTCCAAGCAGTTGGCAGTATTAATCCAAAAGAATTAACGAGCCTTGGGGGTAGAACAATCGCTGTTTTCGGGATTTCCTCCTTAGCTGCCGCTTTATGGGGCGTCCTAATGGCAGTCATTTTTAATCCAGGATACGGTGTTAAAATGACTGGCTTCCAAGATGCTTCTATTAAAGCGCAAGAAATCTCAATCACTGATACGATTTTAAATTTCGTTCCGAAAAATATTTTTGATTCACTGACTCAAGGATCGATTATTCAAATTATTGTCTTTGCATTATTTTTTGGTTTAGCACTGAATAAATACTTACAAAGCCATCCAGAGACACAACTCTTCCAAATAATTGTGGACTTTAATGAAGTTATCATTACAGTCATTCGATACGTCATGTATCTAGCACCTCTGGGGATTTTTGCTTTAATTGCTTCAACAATTAGTCACTTAGGCCTTCAAATTATTTTACCGTTAGTGAAGTATCTATTGGTCTATGGATTAGGAACTATTTTATTTTTGGGCATCTGGATTTTGGTTATCACATTGTACTGTAAAGTAAGTCCACTACGTTTAATTACAAACATGAAAAATATGTCTGTGATGGCCTTGGCGACAACTTCTTCAGCAATTACTTTACCAGTAGCTTTGGAAGAAACAGAAACAAAATTAGGTTTAAGTAAGCGAATTACTAACTTAGTGTTGCCGTTAGGTATGTCGTTAAACAGTAACGGTTCAGCGATGCATATGGCTTTTACTGTAATGACTATCGCTCAGATGTATCAGCTAGAGTTTGATATTACGAAAATGATTTACTTAGCAATTACAGCAACGTTTGTCTCACTAGCAAACGCAGTTGTTCCCGGTGCGGGCTTAGTCTCACTGGCAGTGATTGTTCCGCAAATGGGTTTACCCATTGAGAGTATTGCAATTTTTGCAGGCGTCGAATGGTTTGTTGGCATGTTACGAACAATTTTAAATGTCAATTCAGATGTTTACTCTGCTATTCTAGTTGCAAAATCAGTGGATGAAATTGACTATACTGTCTTTAACAGTAGCAATAAGTAGTGAAAAAAGGGGAGGAAATGCAAGGACGAAGAAGAAAATCACTTGTTTTCTTTCCTTTTTTTAAGATTAATGATAAAGGAGCAAGCGCAATGGAAGAAATGGTTGTCGTTACACCGGAAAAATTAGAAAAGCTGATGAAGCAAAAATTAGAAGCTGCTGGTTTACATTCTGAACATGCCGAAGAAGTTGCTCGACATTTAACTTTTGCAGATGCTAGCGGTATTCATTCACACGGGGCGGTTCGTATGGATTATTATGCGGAACGGATTGCAAAAGGCGGGATCACGATTGACCCCGAATTATCATTTGAAAAAACTGGACCGTCCACTGCCATTTTTCATGGCGATAATGGCGTGGGTCAATTTGTTTGTAACGAAGCATTAGCTGCTGCAGTTGACCTAGCCAAAGATTCAGGGTTAGCATATGTTGGCGTTTCTCAAACGAGTCATAGCGGGACGTTATCGTATTATGTTAAAAAAGCAGCGGAACAAGGCATGGTTGCTCTTTCGATGTGTCAATCTGATCCAATGGTGGTACCGTTTGGTGGTACAAGCAATTATTTTGGAACAAATCCAATCGCTTTTGCAGCACCTAGAGCAGGTCATGAACCAGTCGTGTTTGATATGGCTACGACAGTACAGGCGTGGGGGAAAATTTTAGATGCACGTTCAAGAGATGTTGAAATTCCCGACACGTGGGCAGTAGACGAAAAAGGCCAGCCAACGACTGATCCTTATGAAGTACGAGGTTTATTGCCGATTTCAGGACCAAAAGGATATGGACTAATGATGATGGTCGATGTCTTAGCTGGTTCGTTGTTAGGCTTACCTTTTGGCAAACATGTCAGCTCCATGTATGCGGATTTAACGGAGAAACGGAATCTGGGACAGATGTTTTTAATCATTGATCCAAGCCGCTTTACAGATTCTGAACGATTTAAAGAAAATATTAATCAAATGGTGGAAGAACTTCATAGTGTGCCTACAGCAGAAGGGTTTCAACAAGTTTACTATCCAGGAGAAATTGGTCAGCTAAACTATCAAAAAGCCATGTCAGAAGGCATTGAAATTCCACAAAGTATTTATGATTATTTAGTTAGTGAGATTGTACATTACGATAAATATGGCGGGCAAGGTGCCTTTGCCAAATAATGAGGAGCGCAGAGGGTATTCGCTGCTGCGTTGCTCTCGCCTTCTTTCTATTGGAGGAAAGTAAAATGAAAAAATCGTCAAAAGTAGCACTTATTTTTGCATTTTTAGTTAGTATTTTTGTGCCAGTTGCGGCCTTTGCTGATGAGATTGGGGATGTAGTTGCCCCGACAGGAATCATGGCATTAGTTGTGATTATTCCATTGATTGTTGTTTTGGTTCTATTGTTTATGAAAGTCGATATGATTATTGCTGGTTTAATTGGTGGCGTCTTAGCGATGCTGATTGGCGGCATTGGACTAGAAGAAGCGAATAAACAGATGTTGGAAGCTATCCCGATGATGTTAGGAATTACCGTTCCCATCATTAATTCAGCTGTTGCGATGGCGGTCTTTAAAGCAGGTAGTTATTCAGCTGCATTAACTTTAGCTAAACGAGGCACAAAAGGAAAAGTCGAGTATGTTTCAGCTTTTATTGTTATCTTATTAGCCGCAGCCACATATATGTCAGGAATTGGTGGCGGAAGTGCGATGGTTATTGCGCCATTGGCCTTTGCTGCAGTTGGCGTTGTTCCTGAATTAATTGCAGCAATGTCTTTAGCTGCTGCGGTATCATTTACAACCTCACCCGCTTCATTAGAATCAAGTATTGTTTCAAAATTAGGCGATATCAGTGTCGGTTCATATGTTTCAACCATGCGACCTTACTGGTTATTCTTCGTAGCATTAGCGATTGTTTTAGCCTTTTGGGGAACGAAACATAGAAAGATTGGCTTTAAAGAGTCGGCAGATGATGAATTTGATAAAAAGAGCAATGGTGAATTATTTAAAATTACCTTGCCAGCCATTTTCTTATTGTTTGCTGTAATTTTTGGACCAATTGTGAATGATTTAATTGGTTTTGCCTTCTTTACGCCACTTGTATACATGATTTTAACATTAGTTTTAATTTTCTTATGTACAGATTTCTCAATGAACAAATCTGTCGAAGCGATGGTAGATGGGTCTACATATATTTTGACTCGTTTATTCCAAGTAGGGATTTTCTTAGCCTTTATTAATGTTATTGCACAAACAGGAACGTTTGCTGTAATCGCAGGTGTTGCTGAAAATGCACCAGCCTTTATTGTCGTGCCAGTTGCCATTTTAACAGGGATTTTAATTGGGATTCCAGCTGGGGCCTACGTAGGTTCTGTTTTAACTTTAGTGCTACCAGTTGCTGTATCGTTGAACTTCCCACCGTTAGCATTAGGTTTTGTAGCAATGGGTGTTGGTTTAGGTAGTCAAATGAGTTTCGTGAATATTACCATGCAAGCTTTATCTTCAGGCTTCCAAATTCCAATTTTGGATGTTGTTAAAGGAAACGTGAAATGGTTAAGTATTGCCTCTGTACTATTATTAGTTATCGGTTTAATCTTTGGATAAAAAACAATTTAGGGAGTGGAAAACATGGATTTATTAATTAAACAAGTTCGTCTTCAAGACGGTGAAGCATTACAAGATGTAGCTATTAAAGAAGGAAAAATCATTGAAATCGCCCCAGTTATTACTGGCGATGCCAAAGAAGTCATCGAAGCAGATGGTCGTGTTTTAATCCCAGGTTTTGTAGAAAGCCACTTACATTTGGACAAGGCATTAATCGCTGATCGTAAACCAAATAAATCAGGTACGTTGAAAGAAGCGATTGAAGTAACCGCAGAATTAAAACCAACATTTACCGAAGAAGACATTTACGACCGTGCTAAACGTGCTTTAGAAATGTTAATCGTTCATGGGACCACGGCGTTAAGAACGCATGCAGAATTTGACCCAGCGCAAGGTTTTACTGGCTTCAAAACAATTATGCGTTTGAAAGAAGAATACAAAGAGTTAATTGACATGCAAGTAGTCGCATTTCCGCAAGAAGGAATTTTTAAAGCCCCTGGAACAGAACAAATGATGTATGAAGCAATGGATATGGGCGCAGACGTTGTCGGCGGTATTCCTTATAATGATGCACCAGCGAAAGAACATATTGATTTAGTGTTTGAAATTGCTAAAAAATATGATAAAGATGTAGATTTACATCAAGATTTTGCCGATGAAGCTGATGATATGAGTATTGAATATTTATGTGAAAAAACTATCGCTGAAGGCTACCAAGGCCGTGTTTCAGTGGGCCACTTAACGGCATTGCACGCCTTACCTGAAGCAGAATTGGCGCCTATTATTGCAAAAATGGCGGAAGCGAATATTAGCGTAATGGCTTTACCAGCAACGGATTTACATTTAGGGGCTCGTGGTGATCAGTACAATGTTCGACGTGCGGTTACGCCAATCCGTAAATTACGCGATGGTGGCGTGAATGTCTGTATTGCTACAAATAATATTCGCAATGCTTTTACACCATATGGCACAGGGGATATTGTTCAAACAGCGATGCTATCCATTCCTGTTGGGCACCTAGGTGGAGCGGATGACTTAAAAACAGTGCTACCAATGGTAACAACAAGTCCTGCTCGTGCGATGGGACTAGAAGGATACGGTGTCGCAGTTGGGAATAAAGCAGATTTAGTCTTATTAGACACAAAAGTGGTTGAACATGCGATTATTGATATTCCAGAACGGTTATATGTTATTAAAAACGGCCGTGTTACAGTCAAGACAGACAAAAAAGTCGAAATCATTCGTTAAGAAAAAAAATAAAAAGCTCAAAATGTTAGTTGTCAAAACTAACATTTTGAGCTTTTTTTGATAAAGGTAAAGATGTGTTTGATTGATCCTGTTTTAGTTATTTTTTTGTTCCTCGAGTTCTATTTATAACAGAATTAAATCATTTCTTTGCTACCAACCGATCTAATTGTTCTTGAATCGCTAGTAAGTCAGGTAAAGAAACTTGCGCATTAATTAATAAAAATGGTGCAGCTTGTTTTACTTGCAGCAAAGGCGTAGTGCTTAAATAAAGGTCGTACCTATCTTCTTCAGACAATTGATTAATTGCAAGGTGATAGAAACTTGCAAACGTTTCACGAATTCGTTGAATGATAATCGCTTCAATCGGTGTAGGTAAGTCTGTTTCTATTTTTATGTGAATTGTTTGATTGAAAGCTGTTGGAGCAGTAATTAACGTGTAGGCCATCGATAATTGAAGGCCTAAGCCAGTTTGTTTAGCTGGGTTCGAAACATAGATGTCTTGCTCGGCGACTATCTTTTGTGCATGCTCAAATAAATGAGCAAAATTTTGTAATAAATACTTCTTAATATTGTAGCCAGTAAGTGTAAAATCCATTTGTTCAAATAACTCTACGAAAAGAAGACCAGCCACTAATTGTTTTGTGAATAAGCCCCTGTTTTTTGTCGTTTCAAAGGCATGAGGGTTTTCTGTTTCAAGGGAGTGAAGAATCTTTTTAATAAAAGAATTCGTCTCTGAAAATGGTTGGTTAGGTTCGATTAAATCTATAAAATGTTTGTTCGAGAGTTGTACTGTTGTATTTGTTAATAGAAATAAAAAAATCAGCTGGCTTTCACTCTTGGGTAACAGAAAGGCGTTCGTTAATTGATTTTCTAAATGTTCTTTTAGTAGATGATGAGTATCAACAAATTGAAGCAGTACTTCTTGATCTTCATCAGATAAAGAAGAAATAGATTCAGAAAATAGGAAATTTGTCTGGAATCCCTTTCGATAACGAATAATATTTACCGCTAAAATATAACAAATAAGTTTCATATTCAATTGATTAGCTGGAAAATAGCCTAAAGCAATCAGTTCTTTCGCAAGGGTTTCACATTTTGTTTGCGAAACGTCAGCAAATGGCCAATCGAGACCAGAAAAAACGCGCCAATAGAAAGCAATCATGAAAAAACGAATGCGTGGTTCAGCACCAACTAAACGAATCTCGCCTTTGGTTCTCTGGATCGAAAAATCAAAGGTTTTTAAAATGGTATCTAACTCAGCAACCTTATGCCGAACAGTTGATTCGGATAAGAATTGGTCCATACTAAATTTTGTTAAATGAACATTGCTTTCAAAGAATAGTTTTTCGAGCAATGTAAAATACGGACTACTTTGCAAAATTTGCTTCGTCAAAATTTTATATTCTTTTTTTGATCCCATGAAACAATAGCCTTTACCTCGCTCGGCAGAGAAAATATGTGAACAATTATTAGCCAATACATAAGGTTTACTAATTAAGGATTCGTAGTATTTATTAATTGAACGTCGATCCATTTGTAACAATTGACTAAGTGTTTCAATACGAATAAAGTTTTTTTTATGGTACAACAAACGCAGTAAATCCAATTCCTTTTTAACTTCTGAGCCGAAAAAAGTGTCTAATATTTCCATTATTCTTCTCCAATTGGTTCGATTCTTTTTGTTAAAATAAGTATAACTTGTTTTTTATTCGATTGTTTAAAAAAATGTACTTAACAAGTACATTTTTTTGTCTCCTTAAAAGTTATTTCTGTAGTAAGTTACATATATCGCTCAAATTTCATTTGAATGAGAAATTACTTACCACAAAGGAGTTAAAAAAATTGAAAAAAACAACCTTATTTTTATTTATGTTCTTTTTCCTAATGACTATTTTTAGTATAGACGTTTCCGCAGAAACATACAATTTTAACTATAAAAATGACGAACAAGGTCATTATTTAACGAACGGAATTAGTGAGGGAGACACAAACAATTATGATTATGGTCATGCCCCTGAAGCGACATTTGACGAAGAAAAATATGTGAATTATGGAGATGAAGCTTATTTGAAGAAAAGTGTGGCGGCTGTAACAGGCCAGCAAGGGCTTTTTAATGTGACTTTAGATGTAAAAGGAAATCAAACAGAAAGCCCTATTGATCTAGTGCTAGTGATTGACTATTCTTCGTCAATGAAAGGTGAAAAATTAAACAACGCTTTGAAAGGTTTGCAACAATTCGGCGAAGAACTTTCAGATTCATTAACAGATGGTCATGTTCGAATTGGTATTGTTGCCTATAATCGACTAACTTACTCCACCGCGGATTTTTCTACAGACATGAATGACTTAGAAGACTTTTTAAGAAATACAGCCGAACCACATTCAGGTACATTTATGCAAAAAGGCTTGCTAGAAGGGCAACGTTTATTGGCTGAAAAAAGTCGTCCAAATGCAAAAAAGATGTTGGTTCATATTGGTGATGGGAGTGCAAATGCTAGTTTTTTACCTAGAGAAAATGCTCAAATCTATCCCAATAATGGTGAAATTATCGATTACAACGGTTACCATACATCGTCCTACATGGAAGAGTTTCAAACAGAATCCAATCAGTACTATACAAGTAACAGTGCTTCTACTGATGCTAACGCTATCCAAACAAACAGTACAACAGTGACAGATAATACGTTAGGAACCATTGTTTCTCTAAAAAAATCAGGAGATACTTATTATTCAATTGCAGCTAATCCTTCGTTAAGAGGAGAGTATATTAGTAGGAATATAGCTTCTGATCCTAAAAATTATTTGATTATTGATGAAAATTTATCTGGCTTGGGCACTGCGCTGAAAGAATTAGCTGGGAGTATCAATAATACTATCCATGAGGGGCTCATTATCGATCCGATGGGAGAAAATATTCTTTTACAAGGTGCTGGGAATTTCACAGAAGATAACTACCAACTAAAAGGTTGGCGAAAAATACCAACGGGTGAATGGTTAGAGGCTAGTGACTTATTGACTGATGTCGTAGTTACAGAAGAAAATCAAGTGCTCCATATTTCTACTATTTCATTAGGAAAGAACGAACGTTTAACATTAACTTATCAGATTAGATTGAACACAGAAACAAATGATTTTAAAGGAGATACATGGTTTTTATGTAATGATCGTACTAGGTTACAGCCAACTCCAGAAGAAGAAGCAGTTGATTTTCCGATTCCAGCAATTAAAGCACCTACTGTACAATTAAAATTGATTAAGAACTGGGAAAATATTGCAGAAAAAGAAATTCCAGAAGCAATTCAATATCAAGTAACTCGAAAAGCGACAACAGAAGAAGCTGCTTGGTCTACTTCAGAAGTCATGCAACTAACCAAAAAAGAAGGCTATCAAAAGCTGATTAATCAAGTAACGGTTAATGGCGCAGAAGTAGTATTACCAAAGTTTAATAACAGGGGTGAAGACTTTATATATCAGATAGAAGAAGTGAACGTGCCATCTGAATTTGACAGTATAATGACAAAGACAAAGGATGAATTTATCCTTACCAATCGTCGTAAAGAAGTTGTTTCCAGCACAACAGATACAAGTACGAATGAGTCTTTAAGTTCTGAGACTGCTACGACAAATTCGAGTGCTGAAAAACCAATTGTTGTAGAAACTACCACAGCAACCTCAGAACTCAAGGATAATAATTTCTTAGCAGAGACGAACACAACAGCAAAAAAAATAACGAAGGCTACACCCAATGACACACATTTACCAAAAACAAACGAAACCCAGAAATTTCAAAGAGTATTCTTACTATTAGGTGGTTTATTGGTAGGTTTATCTGGATTCTATTTACTTAAGCAGAGAAACTAAAATAATTCTTTAAATAAAGCAATAAAAGGCGGCTCAACGAAGCGGCCTTTTTCTTGATTCATTACCAAAATATAACGAATTTTGTAACAAAAACGTTTGATAAAAAGAAGGAAAAATGATTAATTTTACGAAAAAAAGCATATATCGACAAAAAAGAAGCAAAATTTGAATAAAAAAAGAAAAAATATGAAAAAAAATCGAAGAATTGTTTAACAATTGAAAACACGTGAAAACCAGTCATGACAAGGTGTAAAAACCTTACAAAAGGTAAGTTTACCTATTATGAAGAAAGAAGGAATGATCTGAAATGTTTTTGTAACATTTCTATTGCTTAATTGAAATATGGGTGTGGTAGAATGTTTTTGTCGTAAGAAAAGATTAAGATATTTTAAATAAACTTTAGAAATTAATTCGGAGGAATGACAAGTGAAGAAACGTCTATTTGCATCAGTATTACTATGTTCATTAACGCTATCAGCAATTGCTACCCCAAGCATCGCTTTGGCGGACAATGTTGATAAAAAAATTGAAGAAAAAAATCAAGAAATTTCATCATTAAAAGCAAAACAAGGGGATTTAGCTTCACAAGTATCTTCTTTAGAAGCAGAAGTATCTTCAGTATTTGATGAAAGCATGGCTTTACGTGAACAAAAGCAAACCCTAAAAGCAAAATCAGAACAATTACAACAAGAAATTACAAACTTGAATCAACGTATTGAAAAACGTAACGAAGCAATCAAAAATCAAGCACGCGATGTTCAAGTTAATGGACAAAGCACAACAATGCTAGATGCAGTTTTAGATGCGGACTCAGTTGCAGACGCAATCAGCCGTGTTCAAGCTGTTTCAACAATCGTAAATGCCAACAACGACTTAATGCAACAACAAAAAGAAGACAAACAAGCTGTTGTTGATAAAAAAGCTGAAAACGAGAAAAAAGTGAAACAACTTGAAGCAACAGAAGCTGAATTAGAAACAAAACGTCAAGATTTACTTTCTAAACAATCTGAATTAAACGTAATGAAAGCTTCATTAGCATTAGAACAATCATCTGCTGAAAGTTCTAAAGCTGGCTTAGAAAAACAAAAAGCAGCTGCTGAAGCAGAGCAAGCACGTTTAGCTGCTGAACAAAAAGCTGCAGCTGAAAAAGCCAAACAAGCTGCTGCAAAACCAGCTAAAGCTGAAGTGAAAGCAGAAGCACCAGTTGCCTCTTCATCAACAACAGAAGCACAAGCACCAGCAAGCTCAAGCTCAGCAACTGAATCAAGCACGCAACAAACAACTGAAACAACTACACCAAGTACAGATAATAGTGCAACAGAAAATACTGGCTCTTCTTCATCAGAACAACCAGTACAACCTACAACACCAAGTGATAATGGAAATAATGGTGGCCAAACTGGTGGTGGAACAGTTACACCAACACCAACACCTACACCAGAACCAGAGAAACCAACACCACCAACACCAACACCTTCTGCTGATCCAACAATCAATGCATTGAACGTTCTACGTCAATCATTAGGTTTACGTCCAGTAGTATGGGATGCAGGTTTAGCAGCTTCTGCAACTGCTCGTGCAGCACAAGTTGAAGCAGGTGGTATCCCAAATGATCACTGGTCTCGCGGAGATGAAGTTATCGCAATTATGTGGGCTCCAGGTAACTCAGTAATCATGGCGTGGTACAATGAAACAAACATGGTAACAGCTTCAGGTAGCGGTCACCGTGATTGGGAAATTAACCCAGGTATTACACGTGTCGGTTTTGGTTACTCAGGTAGCACAATTGTAGGACACTCTGCCTAATCAGCAATGATAAAAATAGACGTAAGCAGCTTCTGGAAAGAAGCTGCTTTTTTCGTTACTATTTCATCCATCTCCGTTGACAAATTTGCTAAACGTGGTATTCTAATTATAATCTAATAATTTCCGTTGAATAGGAAAGTAAATGCAAGACAGCTGGTAGAGAGACTTTGGTTGGTGAAAAAAGTTAGATGTCTGTATCGAAAAATGGCCTAGGAGGAATTTTTGTCGAAACGTAGGCAAAAACGTAATGTCTTTCGTTAACAAGACCGCTGATTATGATTGTCAGTTGAAGGGAAAGAGTCATCTTTCCGAAAAAAGGTGGTACCGCGATAATAATCGCCCTTTTACTAGTTACGGCTAGTAAAAGGGCGTTTTTTTATAAATAAAAATAGGAAAGAGTGAGGCAAATGAGTAGTCAGATTCCTTTTACAGTTGATCATGTGGGAAGTTTTTTACGTCCAGAAACAATTAAGAAAGCACGGAAAAAGGTCCAAGCAGGTGCTTTATCTCAAGCAGAGCTACGTCTTATTGAAGATGAAGAAATCAAAGCATTAGTAGCAAAACAAAAAGCTGGCGGCTTACGGGGAATCACAGATGGTGAATTTCGTCGCGGTTTTTGGCATATTGATTTCTTAGAAGGATTAAATGGCGTGACAGGCTATATCCCAGAAACGGGGTATAACCAAACCTTTCATGGAAAAGCAGCTCCGGCCTATAATATCCGCGTAGTGGATAAAATATCTTTTCCTGCGCAACATCCATTTTTAGAGGACTTTTCATTTTTAAAAGAGGTGGTGGAAGTTGGTGATGGCACGGTAGCCAAAGCAACGATCCCTAGTCCGACCATGATTTTACGTCAAGAAATTTTATCCAACGACGGCACCTCGCGCATTCAAACAATTTATCCAGAGATTGGTGCTTTTTATAAGGATTTAGCACAAACATATAAAGCCGCAATTGCGGCCTTTTACGAGAGAGGTTGCCGCTATTTACAATTTGATGATACAAATTGGGCGTTTCTAGCGGATCAGACAAAACAAGAAGAATTACGAGCAAAAGGAATACAGCCAGAAGAAATTACACAAGTGTGTACCACGATTATTAATGAAGCCTTAGCTGGCAAGCCAGAAGATTTAACTGTAACCACACACATTTGCCGTGGGAACCATGCTTCGTCTTGGTTATTTTCAGGTGGTTATGAACCGATAGCAAAAGAATTATTTGCTACGAATTATGATGGTTTCTTCTTGGAATATGACTCAGATCGTGCAGGGGACTTTTCACCATTAAGACATTGGCAAAATAATGGCAGCAAAGTCGTTTTAGGTTTAGTTACTTCTAAGTTTCCTGAATTAGAAGAGACTGAACAAGTGAAAGCACGAATTGAAGAAGCCCAACAGTTTGTTCCTTTAGAAAACTTAAGTATTAGTCCGCAATGTGGTTTTGCTTCAACGGAAGAAGGAAATCGTTTGACGGAGAAAGAACAATGGCGCAAAGTTCAATTACTTCAAGAAATTGCTAGAGAAGTATGGTAAAAAACTGGGACATAAGTCTAAACGGCTTATGTCCCAGTTTTTTCATTGTATTATTTTAAATATTGATCTTTAGTAAAATTCGTGTGTTCATACTCGCCGTTGTCACCATAAAAGCGGTTATAGCGTTGTTTGAATTTGCGGAATAAATAAATGACTGTCACTTTAACTAGGCAATACATTGGAATCCCAAAAATAACGCCCATTAAACCAAACAGTTCACCCATAACTAACAAGACAAGTAAAATAGTAATCGGATGGACTTTTAATTTATCGCCCATCACACGAGGAATAACAAAATCACCATGAATCAATTGGATGGCAAACCAGACGATAACAAATTTAACTACCATAAATGTGGAATCCTGAAAGGCAATAATCAATCCAGGAATAAAGGCAATAAATGGCCCGATATAAGGAATAATACATAAAATACCCGCAGCTAAAGCTAAAATGCTACCAAATTGTAAACCAATTAATAGAAAAGTTGGCCAATACATAATCCCTAAAACCAAGGAAGCAATGACTTGACCTTTTAGATAATCGCCAATTTGAATGTTGGCAATTTGGCTATATTCGTCAAAATCAGGACGAAAAGCTGGGGGAATGATGCCTTTTACAAAGCGATAAAACTTTTCTTTGTCTTTTAAAAGGAAAAAAGCGATGATAGGTCCTGTAAACAAGGTTAGGAAAGTAGAAGAGACTGCAGAAAAGACGCTTCCCAGACCTTGTGCGCCTGTTTGTAGGTAATCCCCTGCAAAGTCTTTAAAGGAGTTTGCAAGTTTGCCCCAGAGCTGATTAATCGACTCATTAGCAGATTCTAAATCTTTTGCAAAAGGTGTTTTAGCCATAAATTCTTGTACTGTTTGGAGCGTGCTTTTCCAAAAACTTGGGAATTGTTTGATTAATTCTTCCGTTTGGTCTTGGATAATTGGGAAAAGTTGCAGTCCAGCTAACACTAGTAATGCAATAATTAAGACATAGAGAATCGCAATCGCCCAAACACGGGGAATTTTTTTCTCAAGGCGTTTCACCATTGGATTAAGCAAATAAAATAGAATAATACCAAAAAGTACCGGGCCTAAGACGGCACTAAAAATAACAAAAATTGGTTTAAAGATAAATGAAACAGTGTTGAATAAAAAGATAGTTACAGCAATTAGACAAAGGATAGTTAATGTGTAAAGTAAATTTTTCCCACCTAAAAAGCGGATCCACTTGGTACTTTCTTTATCCATAAGTTGCTCCTTTCGTTAAGCTTTATTTCTAAAATGACCAATAATTTCAATGACACCCATGAAAATCAGGATAAATCCAAAGACTTGCATCAAAACTAAGAGACTTTTGAAGGGGTTGAAAACTAAAACAGCTCCAGCGATTAAAACCAGAATACTGTAGATAAGCGCGCCTGTTTGACGAGTATTTAAAGCAAAAGTCAATTGAACGAGGCCGTTTATAACAATGCTAATCCCTAATAAAAACGGCAGAATCGAAACGATCACTGGTGCAAAAAATAAAAAGGCTACTGCTAAGACGACAAAGATTAAACCTGTTACGAAACCAAGTCCCCAGCTACCCGTTTGTTTTTTTATTTTGTAGTCATCATAAATATTAATTAACCCTAAAAGCATCAAATAACCAGCAATTAAATAACCGACGAACTGGAAGAAAGCACCGGGATTAAAGACAATGGCACTTCCGATAACGATAAAGACGGCGTCGCGCAATAGGGTATGGCGCCGAAAATTTTCTCTAAAAGTTTGGAACATAAAAATCCTCCTCAATGTTATTGTTTCTTTTATTCTAGCGGAAAAAAGAAAAAAGTGCGAGTGGTAGCTCTAAAAAGTGTTGGAAACTGTGTCTTTAGAAAAAATAACATTAAAAATTAAAAAAGTCTTACAAATGAGCGAAAATTGGCATATAATGGAAAGTGAAATTTTATTTTAAGAAGGAGAGATTTGATGGATTTATTACCTTTATTAGGCGTATTGATCGTCATTGTCGGCTTCGCATTGAAATTTGATGCTATCTTGATTGTGATGGTTGCTTTAATAGTGACGGCTTTTACTGGCGGGCTTGGTTTGACATCAATGCTAGAAACACTAGGAACAACCTTTGTGAATAATCGAGGCATGGCTATCTTTATTATTATTATGTTAGCAACAGGAACGTTAGAGAGAAATGGCTTGAAAGAGTCAGCGGCTACGTTGATTAAACGATTCAAAAAGGTATCTGCTGGTGTGATTATTGACATTTATGGTGTCTTTCGGATTATCTTCGCCGCTTTTAACGTAAGTTTCGGTGGGGTAGCAGGTTTTGTGCGTCCGATTATTTTGCCAATGGCGTTAGGAACAATTGAATCAAAAAATTTACCAATGGTGCCAGAGTATGAAGAAGAACTAAAAGGGATGGCTTCAGCCATGGAAAATATCTGTTGGTTCTTTGGTCAAGTTCTGTTTGTTGGTGGGGCTGGGGCATTGCTTGTTCAATCAACATTGAAAGATTTAGGCTATGAAGTGACATTAGGTAAATTGGCTTTAGTGGAAGTACCAGTCGCCTTAGTTGCCTTAATTTCGGCAAGTATTTACTTTACTTTAAAAGAAAAAAGATTACGTAAAAAATATTATGGACAGGAGGGACTGAAATGAGTTTTTTCACAGATCCAAGTATTGATTTGAGTGCAAAGTTATTGGAAGTCCTTTATATTTTTATGGGTATTATCTTGTTATATACAAGTTTTCGTAGTTTTCGTGATAAAACCAATCAACATGCGTATGGGACTAGTTTATTCTGGGGGATTTTAGGGATCTTAATCGGTTTTGGTCGGTTTATTCCACCAGTTGCCTGTGGCGTACTTATTTTTGTGATGACAATTCCGGCAATTCTTCAAAAAGTGACAAAAGGAGAAAGTCGCTTACCTTCGAAAGAATACATGGAAAAAATGTCTCAAAAATTAGGAATGAAGATTTTTATTCCCGCACTAAGTATCGGGGTTTTTGCAATTCTTTTTGCCACATTGACTACTTTAGGGGCTTTAGTCGGTGTCGGTGTTGGTGTCTTTGTAGCGATTTTCATCATGATGTTCTTTTCTAAAAATAATACGCCGAAAGTATTTTTTGATGATGCGGCGGAAATGTTAGAGACAGTCGGTCCGCTTAGTACGTTGCCAATGCTATTAGCTTGTTTAGGTGCTGTTTTTACTAGCGCTGGTGTTGGTGAGATTATTTCAAAAGGAGTTAGTGCCGTAGTACCAGCAGGAAATGTCAATGTAGGGATTATTATTTATGCTGTGGGAATGGTTATTTTTACGGCTATCATGGGCAATGCCTTTGCAGCAATAACCGTGATGACAGTCGGAATTGGTGTGCCGTTTGTCTTTTCTTTAGGTGCAGATCCCGCATTAGTTGGGATGGTTGCCTTAACATGTGGTTTTTGTGGTACACTGTTAACACCGATGGCTGCGAACTTTAATATCGTACCTGTAGCCATGTTGGAAATGAAAGATAAGTACGGCGTCATTAAAAATCAATTGCCGATTGCACTTTTCATGTTAATTTTCCAAATTGTTTATATGATTCTATTCAAATAAGAAAGGATGATCGAAATGAAAGTTGTCGTTACTGGCTTTGATCCATTTGGAGGAGAAGCAATCAATCCTGCCTTTGAAGCAGTCAAAAAATTACCTGCTGAAATTGCAGGAGCTGGAATTATTAAAGTGGAGGTGCCAACTGTTTTTGGCACTAGTGGTGAAAAAGTGGCTGAAGCAATTGAAACCCATCAACCAGATATGGTGATTTGTGTTGGACAAGCAGGCGGCCGTCAAACAGTCACTGTTGAAAAAGTAGCGATTAATTTAGCGGAAGCGCGTATCCCGGATAATGCAGGTCAACAACCAAGCGATGTGCCGTTGGTTGAAGATGGAGCAACAGCCTATTTTACAAATTTACCGATTAAAGCGATGGTAAAAAATTGTCATGACCATCAATTACCTGCAGCGATTTCTTATACAGCAGGAACCTTTGTATGTAATGATATTATGTATCACTTACTACACTTAATTAACACTAAATATCCAACTATTCGTGGCGGATTTATTCATGTTCCGTTCCTACCAGAACAAACAATTGATAAACCAACGTTTGCTTCTATGTCATTAGAAGCAATTACAGATTCTTTGTTCTATATGATTGAAGCAGCGGTAAAAACGCAAGAAGATATTCAACTACAAGGTGGCACAACCCACTAATTAACAGGCGCTTTCGTGAGAACGGAGGCGCTTTTCTATTTTTACAAAAAGAAAAAGTAATTTTTGTTGGCGTGTGAAAAAATTTTTTATACTATTTTCGTTGACAAGTCGGTTTCTTCTTGGTATATTGAGATTCATAAATTATTAGCCCAGTAGGAAATAGATGTTTTGTTCAGAAAGTCGATGGTTGCTGCGAATCGATCAAGTCTATTTGTGAATTACACTAATAAGTAGTAACAATTACATAATACATAAGCGAGAAGCAAGTAAGCTTCTAATTAAGGTGGTACCGCGGAGAGATTCGTCCTTATTCTTTAAGGATGAATCTCTCTTTTTATGTAGCTTTAGGAGGCGTTTTCAATGAGTTGTGGAGGGGTTATTCGTTATCATAAGATCCTTTAATGTCAGAGTATTCAGAAAAAAGATTAGAGGAGAGTAACGAAATGAAAGAAAAACAGAAAAAGAAGACCGTGAGTGTTCGAGAAGCAAGTATCGTGTTATTAATTATTGTGGCAGCTATTGCAACAGGAGTAATTGGCTTAAAGATATCGCCAAATATTACTATTTTGTTTGTGATTGCATTGATTTTAGGCTACGCAATGTTTCGTAAAGTACCATTTGAACAAATGCATAAAGGGATTGTTGATGGCTTGAAGCCAGGAATTATTCCAATTTTTATTTTTATTTTAGTGGGTGCATTGATTGCCGTTTGGATTCAAGCAGGAATTATTCCAACGATTATGGTTTTTGGTTTTAAAATGATTAGTGTTAAATGGTTTGTGCCGTCAGTTTTTATTGTCTGTGCGATTGTCGGCAGTGCAGTAGGTAGTGCTTTTACAGTGATGTCAACAATTGGAATTGCCTTTTTCGGTATTGGCAGTACCTTAGGATTAAACCCTGCTTTAGTTGTGGGTGCGATTGTTTCTGGCTCAGTCTTTGGTGATAAAATGTCGCCTTTATCAGAATCAACAAACTTAGCCGCAGCGATTGTTGAAGCGGATTTGTTTAAACATATAAAAAACTTGATGTGGTCGACTGTACCAGCATTTATCGTCTCTTTAATCTTGTTTATGATTTTAGGGCAAACGTACGCGAATACAAGTCTGACAGAAGTAGTTCAAGTTATTCAAGTATTGGAAGACCACTTTACCATTTCCATTTGGTCATTGTTACCATTAGCCTTAATGTTAATCTGTGCCTGGCGCAAAATTCCAGCGATTATCACGATTTTGTTAAACATTATTGTGGCAGTAATTATGATTATTATTCAAAATCCGAAAGTATCGTTGCAGGCATTAGGAAACACGTTGGAAAATGGGTTTGTTTCTCAAACGGGGAACGCACAAATTGATCAATTACTAAGTCGTGGCGGAATTATGAGTATGATGCCGACTGTGGCACTTATTATTCTAACGTTGTCTCTAGGTGGCTTATTAATGGAATTAGGATTGATTTCTGCGGTCATGGAAGTTGTTTCGCAGAAAATGAGCAGTACACCGAAATTGATTTTATCAACGTTATTAACAGGAATTGGCGTAAATATTTTTATTGGTGAACAATTCCTATCGGTTATTTTACCAGGAAATGCCTTTAAAGAAGTTTACAAAAAAGAAGGCTTGGATCCGACTGTTTTAGGCAGAACCTTGGAGGATGGCGGGACGGTTATTAACTACCTCATTCCTTGGGGGATTGCAGGTAGCTTCGTAGCGGGGACCTTTGGCGTACCAACGTTGACTTACTTACCATTTGTTTTCTTTAGCTTATTATCGCCTGTCTTCTCAATGGTCAGTGCATTTACTGGTTTAGGGATTAAGCGGTTATCAGCAGAACCTGTTACCGAAAAATAGATTGATTAAAATAGAACAGTTGATGGGGAATACTGTAGTTTCTCCCTGTCAATTGTTCTATTTTTCTTGTAAAAAAGGTTGCATTTTTAGAAAGAAAAAGCTATAGTTGACTAGTCAATTGTTGACGAGTCATCTTTTTAAGGAGGAAACTATGTCGTTATCATTACGGGAAGTCAGCCAATTATTATGTCAGTTAAAGGTATTAGATCAAAAAATTACCAAAGTTTTTGAAGAGCAAGTTGGCTTGAGTTTGACTCGTTATGAGTTGCTGATGATTTTAAAAGAACGTCAGCCGTGTCTTCAAACGGAGATTCAAGAACACTTAAAAATCGATAGTGGTGCGGTCACTCGCCATTTGAAAATTTTAGAAGAGAAACAGTATGTGACACGACAGCGAAATCCAGAAAATAATCGGGAAGTGCTAGTGCATTTAACAGAAAAAGCACAACAAGAACTACAGCAATGTACAGCCAAGCAACAAACGGTAACAGAAATTATTCCCAGTACATTTACAAAGGACGACTGTCGCCAGTTAAAAGAACTTTTGACAAAACTAGATCAAAGCATTACAACGAAAGAGGTATGATAGAATGACAACATATACAACGAATGATTTTTCAGAGATTGTTTTTGGCCGCAAATCGGTTCGGGTGTACGATGAAACCCATAAAATTTCTCATGAAGAAATGTTAACAATGATTCAAGAAGCGACCACTGCCCCTTCTTCTGTTAACATGCAGCCCTGGCGTTTTGTCGTAGTGGAAAGTGAAGCAGGCAAAGAAAAATTAAACCCCTTAATTCGCTTTAATACGCGTCAAAATGAAACATCTTCTGCAATGCTCTTAATTTTTGGTGATCTAAACTGCCATGAACGAGGAGAGGAAATTTACAATCAAGCCTATGCTAGTGGTAAAATGCCTAAAGAAGTGCGGGACCAACAATTAGCGGCGATTATTCCCCATTATGAAAGTTTAAGTAGAGGACAAATGAATGACATCGTAAAAATTGATGCGAGTTTAGCAGCTATGCAATTTATGTTAGTGGCCCGAGCTCACGGATATGAAACGAATCCAATCGGTGGTTTTGAAGCGGAAAAATTAGCCGAAACATTTGGTTTAGATCAAGAGCGCTATGTCCCAGTAATGATTTTATCTGTGGGTAAGGGCATGGAAACTGGCTATGAATCTGTTCGTTTAGCACCAGAAAAAATCACGACATTTGAATAGACAATAAAAAATGACGGCATAGGCTTGCATCAACCAACATTCTTAAAGAAAGTTGGCTAATGCAACAGCGATGCCGTCATTGTCGTTGGATAAAGTGACTTCCGTTGCGATGCTTTTAAGCTCGTCAACGGCGTTTTCCATAGCAATCCCCGTGCCAGCCCATTCCAACATTGTATAGTCGTTGTGACCATCACCAAAAGCAATTACTTCTTCAGCAGTTATGCCTAACTGTAGGGTTAGTTTTTCTAAAGAACGCGCTTTATCAATATTTTTGGCGGTAAATTCAAAATAGAAAGGAGCGGAAAAAGCAGCGGTGACGGTTTCTTTGAAAGGCGCGTAGATGGCCTCATGATATTTTTGTAAATAGGCGGGTTCACCAGCAATTAAAATTTTGTTCAAGGGAAAGTTTAGTCTGGCGGCTAAATCATGCCACTCACATAATTGAAAGTTGCCGCCCCGTGATTCATATTCAATAATATTAAAATCACCAGTCTCTAAATGTAAGGTGTTATGAAAAACATCATTGACATACATAAATGTTTCATCATTAATCATTGGAATTACGTCAAATTGTTTCAAATGCTCTAAAATTTGTTGACTCAATGACTTTGAAATTGTCTGATTAAATAGTTGTTGCTGACTGCCATGATGGGTGACACAAGCGCCGTTATAGGAAAGTAAGTGTCCATTATAATGAGCCATCTCCAATTCATCTGCTAAGGGCCGCATACCGTTAGTCGGGCGGCCAGAAGCCAAAATCAGTGAGAGGCCTTGTTTTTGTGCAGCTACTAGTGCTTGTCGCGTTTTTGGTGAAATCTTTTTTTCTGAAGTTAACAAGGTGCCATCAATATCCATTACAATTGCTTTGATTGCCATAATTGGCCTCCAATCCGAAGAGTTTCTTTCTTTTAGTATAAAAGTTTTTTCTATTAATGTAAACGGATTCTCTTGTGAGGTGCATAAAAGAATTATTTTACAAAAATCTATACTATTTTTTTGTGAAATTTCATATAATAGAAGTATTCTAATTATCTACATAGAGAGCGAGGGACAAGGAATATGAAGGAAAAAGAAATGCATTCGCTCTTTTTTAAACATAAGTTTGTGAAAGTAACTCCCTATTTACGTCGTTTTGGTCATCGTTTGAGTGGGATGATTATGCCAAATTTGAGTATTTTTATTGCGTGGAGCTTATTGTCTTTGGTGGCTGGCTATACGACTGGAAATCTACGGCTAGCTCTTTCTGAAGTCGAAACGATAATGATTCGAGTTGTTTTACCGATTTTAATTGGTTTTACAGGCGGAAAAATGTTCGAGGAACAACGTGGCGGCGTCGTTGCGGCTATCGCGACAGTGGGCGTGATTGTTTCCACAGATGTTCCACAGTTGTTTGGTGCTATGTTTATTGGTCCTTTAGCAGGATATACTTTCGCCAAAATTGAACAAATTCTCTTACCGAAAGTTAAAGAAGGCTATGAGATGCTGACTAAAAACTTTTTAGCAGGAATTGTGGGAGGACTGCTGTGCTGTTTTGGTATTCTGGTTGTAGCTCCGGCTGTTGAAAGCGCTAGTTTTTGGCTGTATCAATTTTCTTCTTGGTTAATTGAAGCCAATCTTTTACCATTGGTTCACGTTTTCTTAGAACCCTTAAAAGTGTTATTTTTTAATAATGCGATTAACCATGGCTTATTAACGCCTCTAGGTTTAGAAGGTGCTAGTCAAACAGGTCAGTCCATTTTATTTCTATTGGAAACAAACCCTGGACCAGGCGTGGGCGTTTTGGTTGCTTTTCTGCTGTTTGGGCCTGTAGGACAACGAAAAACAGCAGGAGGCGCCACCATGATTCAATTGATTGGGGGCATTCATGAAATTTATTTTCCGTTTGTTTTGATGGATCCGCGCTTATTTTTAGCAGTAATTGCTGGAGGAATGAGTGGTACGCTTGTTTTTCAAATATTTAATGGGGGGCTAAGTGCTCCAGCTTCGCCAGGTTCATTGGTTGCGATTTTAGCCAATGCCCCGACTGAGGCAAGGCTGGCGGTTTTTAGTGGAATTTTTGTTAGCTTTCTGTGCTCTTTTGCAATAGCAAGCTTGTTATTAAAACGTCAACGAGGAATTGAACCAGTTTCAATGATAAAGATGAAGGAGGAAGACCAAGTGGAAACAGTCACACCTAACTATCAGCAAATTTTATTTGTTTGTGATGCAGGAATGGGCTCAAGTGCCATGGGGGCTAGTTTGCTAAGCCGACAATTAAAAGCGGTGAACTTGGAGATGCCTGTGACTTACCAGTCCGTTCATCAGATGAAGTGGCAGCCTAAGACATTAGTGGTCATTCAAGCAGAATTGAAACAGTTAGCACAAAAGTACGTCCCAGAAAAGGATATGGTGAGTGTTCAAAATTTTTTAGAAATTAAATCCTATTACCCGCAAGTTTTAGCCAAACTGACTGCTTCTTCTCAAGAGCAATCTTCACTTGGTTCAGAGTCTACTGAAACGAACCCGACCAAACAAATACAGAAGCTTGTTTTTTTATATGCCGAGAATGTTCGAGGATCGCAAACAATGGGAATGGAATTATTGCGGCAACAAGCGGCGAAACAAGGAGTCGCGATTGAAGTATCTAAAGAGCCACTGGAAACAGTCTTTTTTACCAAGGAGACAACCTACGTAGTGACTCGTGAACTGGCGCAAGCCTATCATTTAGATCTAACGCAACAAAATTTATACGTAGTTACTAGTTTTTTGAATAAGAAAGAGTATCAAGAATGGCTGGAAGGAGGAGCTGATAGATGTTTTTAACGACAAGAGAAACTGTTCTATTAACGGAATTAGTGAATAGTCCCACCCCTGTTTCAGTAAACCGCATGATGAATTTGTTAAAGGTTAGCCGTCGGACGGTATATCGTGAATTAGAAAATTTAGAAACCTCGCTAGCATCGATGGGCGCAACGTTGGAAAAAGTAGCTCGTGGGCGCTTTTCGATTCAAGCAGATGAAGCAGCGATGACGGAAATTCAGGCTGCTATTTTAGGAGAAGAGACACAGGAACTTTCTACTTTGGCGCGGCAACATGCGATTTTATTGACATTACTGCAAACAAAAGAGCCAGTCTCTATGCATTATTTTCTGGAAACGTATTGTATTAGTAATACGACTTTTTATGCCGATATTAAACAATTAGAAACACGGATTGCTCGGATTCCGTTGACGATTTCTCGGAATCAAGGTTATGAAGTGACTGGTTCTGAAAAATATCGCCGTCTTCTAATGGCGAATATTCTAAGTATGGAAATTAATGAGTACCAATTTTTTCATTTTACCGAATTAACAACAAGCGACCATTTTTTCTTTCAGTTTATTCATGCAGAACATTTAGCATTTGCACAAAAAATTGTTCAGCCAGAAGTAGAAACTTTATTTCCAGCATTAAGTGATCGCAAATTACAACATTTGATTTTAATGTTAACAATTGCGATGGATCGAGTCACTGCAGGTTTTTATTTAGCTGATGAGACCTATACTTGGCAGATGAATAAGGCTTTTCTAAATTGTTCTAAACGACTTTTTTCAAAAGTCGCTGCTGAAACGAAACAACTATACGCTGTCAGTGAGATTGTTTTTTTTGCTAGCTTATTAAGTGATTTTTCTAATTCTTTTGATGAAGATTTTTTTGATGAACATTTTGACACTCAGCTGGCTTATGCAGTGAAACAACTGATTGAAGCAGTAAGTCAAGAAACGGAAGTTAATTTTTTCGAAGATACCAATTTGTATAAAATGTTGTTGACGCATTTATCAGGTGTTTTTTCTCGGGCGGTTTTACAAGAAGAAGATTTAACGAATCCCATTTTAGAACGGATCATGAATCAATATCAAGAAATAGCTGCGGCTTTACGCCAAGCGTTGCCGCAAATTTTTCCGCAAAAGAATCTATCGGAAGAGGAAATTGCCTACATGGTACTTCATTTTGCTAATTCTTTAGAACGGAGTCCCAAAATTATGGAAGTTGATATTGCTGGTTTTTCTCCTAGCGGTTTGGCTTCGACAAGTATGTTGGAAATGCGATTACGGCGCTACTTTCCTTTTATCAACCAGATTCATTTTTTTCGGATTGCGGATTTAGGTAAGGTGAATGTTGAGGAAAACTATGACTTAGTGATTTCCACTTCGTTATTACCAGGATACAATGGCAAATATAAATTGATCTCACCGTTACTTTTAGACGATGAAATCCGCCAATTGAAAGAAGAGTTTAAGCGGATTAGTCACGAAAAACGCTCGCTTAGGAAAGCACCTGTGAAAAAAACAGGTGGCGAAGAAAGCTACGAAACAGTGGTCGCTTTCATGGAAGAAATTAGTAAACTATTAGAAACATTTTTCATAGCAGATTTAAATAATCAAGCGGATTTGGCAGAAACCGTTCAACAAGCCCTCGCGCAACTTTCCGCAGATTTAATCACCGATAGTGCAATCGTTTGTCAGCAATTGATGAAACGTTACGAGCAAGCGCCTATTGGGATTCCTCAGACGGAAATGGCCTTATTCCATACCTCAAGTACAGCAGTGACACAGCCTGTTTTTTGTATTTTTAATCTGGCCCAGCCACTTATGATTGAAGGTATGGATAAAAAGCCGATGCAGTTACAACGTATGTTACTCATGCTAGCGCCGATGCCGATTGATGAAACAATCGGGAAAATTTTAGGAAAAATCAGTGGTGCGATTATTATGAATGATTTAAATACAGAAATTTTTCATTCAGGAAATGAAGCCATTGTTTATCAGTTGCTTTCGTCATTATTAATTGAAGAAATGAAAGGCTAGGTGTTGAGAGATGTTTGAAATTACAGCGGAGCAAATAATGTTGAATCAATCGTATGCTAGTTGGGAGGAAGCACTTGCAGCTTCTGGTGAATTACTGCTAAAAAATCAGTTGGTCACGCCTGACTATGTCAAAGCAATGTATCAACGTCAACAAAAAGTCAGCGTGTATATCGGTAACTTCGTGGCATTGCCTCATGCGGAAGGACAAGATGAACAAGTTTTAAAAGAAGGGATTTGCTTTATTCAAGTGCCTGATGGGGTCAACTTTGGTACGGAAGCAGATCGAAAAATAGCCACCTTGTTATTTGTTGTTGATCTAAAAAGTCAACAGCAATTAAGCATGCTTCAAGAATTAGCTTTTTTCTGTTCAGATCTCGAAAACATTCAGCGGCTCAGTGATTGTCAAACAATAGATGAAGCGCAAAAAATTCTGGCTCAAGCCTAAAGTTACGTCTGAAAAAAAGCAATTCAATCTGAAATGTTCAAAAATTATTGAAATAATTCTATATTAAAAAATAAAATATTTTAATTTAAGAGGTTAAACAAAAAAGATAAGAAGATTCCTTGACAAAAAATAGGACCTATGATAAATTTAAAGTAACTTGTGACAAAGTCGTGCATGGATGCACTAAAAAGACACCCTATTGCGGTAGGGTGTCTTTTTTTGCTGTTTAGACAGCAGCGGTTGGAAGCAACTTGTTTATTCCTCGTTCTGTTTTTCCAACCAAATGGTTACAAGTTTCAGGACAATCCCGACAAAAATCGGCACAAGAATTTTTGTGACAATCTCGTACATGTGATGCACCTCCTTTCGAGGCAAGTCGCCAATTTGAGTATAGCATAAAAAGTTGTTAATTTATTATTGAAATTATTAGAAATGGAATAAGCACGTGTTTTCTGGTTTTCGTAACTAGAGAACACGTGCTTTTTTCTTTCAACTTTTGGCACAATGGTTTGTGCCAAAGTACGACTTTTTCCAGATTCGGAAAGCGGATACAATTTAGTCAACAAGAAAAGTTACTTGAGAGAAGGGGAATAAAAATGGAACAAGTACCAGAAAAAAATAAAGTATCAATTAAAGCAAAAGTCCAAAGACTTGGCAGTACCTTATCTAGCATGGTGATGCCCAATATCGGGGCGTTGATTGCGTGGGGCGTTTTGACAGCGCTATTTATCCCAGATGGATATCTGCCAAATAAAGCCTTTGCCACGATGGTTGGCCCAATGTTGACCTATTTAATTCCATTATTAATTGGCTACACTGGTGGGAAAGTAATTGCAGGTGATCGCGGTGCCGTAGTTGGCGCAATTGCGACAATGGGCGTGATTGTGGGAACCGATATTCCGATGATGCTAGGTGCCATGATTATGGGTCCACTTGGTGGCTTTACAATTAAGAAATTTGATCAGTATTTCCAACATCGGATTAAAGCTGGTTTTGAAATGTTAGTAAACAATTTTTCAGCTGGATTGATTGGTTTTGCATTAGCTTTACTTGGTTTTTCAGCGATTGGCCCAATTGTCGATGCGCTGACTGCTGCAATGGCACGTGGTGTGGAAATCATTTTAAATGCTCATTTGATTCCATTAACGAGTATTTTTATTGAACCGGCAAAAGTGCTCTTTTTAAACAATGCGATTAATCATGGCATTTTAACACCCTTAGGGACAGAACAAGTCTTATCGGCTGGCAAATCAATTCTTTTCCTATTAGAAGCAAACCCTGGCCCTGGGTTAGGTGTCTTATTAGCATTTATGTTTTTTGGAAAAGGTGCGGCAAAATCTTCTGCGCCGGGAGCAATAATTATTCATTTCCTTGGTGGTATCCACGAAATTTACTTCCCATATGTAATGATGAAACCGTTATTATTCTTATCGGTTATTGCAGGTGGCGCGACAGGTAGTTTAGTTTTCCAAACGTTGGATGCTGGTTTACGTGCGCCCGCTTCACCAGGCTCCATTATAGCTATTTTAGCGATGACACCAATGGGTTCTTACTTACCAGTTATTTTAGGTGTTTTGGCAGCAACTGCTGTTTCCTTTGCAGTATCCGCAGTCATTTTAAAAGCAGATGCGAAAGAAGAAAGTGATGAATTTGCCCAAAAAGTGAAAGAAACCCAAGCTGCTAAAGCAGCATCAAAAGGATTAACTGTCACAAATGGTAGTGCTTCATTGTCAGGGATTCAACAAATTATTTTTGCTTGTGATGCTGGGATGGGCTCTAGTGCAATGGGTGCGTCTATCTTACGGAAAAAGGTCCAAGAGGCTGGTTTAGTACAAACTGTGACGAATCGGGCTATTAATAATTTGACCGATGAGGGAAATACATTGATTGTCACACAAGCGGAATTGCAAGAACGGGCCAAACAGAAAGCACCTAATGCAACCTTTGTAGCAGTTGAAAATTTCTTGAACTCACCACGTTATGATGAAATTGTGGCTGAACTATCAGGTACCAAAGAAAAAAACGACTCACAACCAACAGCCTCCAAAGCAACACCTGCTTCTGAAATTGAGGGAGATTTAGCAAATGTCAATGAGATTCTTTTGGTTCACGATGACCGTGTCGGGTCAGCAACGATGGGAATGAAAGTCTTAGAAGAAATTTTAGATAAAGAGAAAATTTCAATGCCGATTCGAAAAATTAATATTAATGAATTAACTCAACAAACACAGGCTTTAATTGTCACAAAAGCTGAACTAACGGAACAAGCCCGTAAAAAAGCACCGAAAGCGACACACTTATCAGTAAAAAGTATGGTTAATCCCCAAAAATATGAAACAGTGGTTTCGCTCTTAAAAGAAAGTGCCTAGAGAGGAAGAAAACAATGGAAAATCTTACGAATATTTCAATTGAATTAAATCAACAGTTTAATACAAAAGAAGAAGCTATTCGCTTTTGCGGCGAAAAACTAGTCGAGGCAGGCTGTGTTGAGCCCGCTTATATCGAAGCAATGATTGAAAGAGACCAATTGCTATCTGTTTATATGGGGAATTTTATTGCCATTCCTCATGGAACAGAAGAAGCCAAAAAATTAGTGAAAAAATCAGGAATCTGTGTAGTGCAAGTCCCAGAGGGCGTTAATTTTGGCACCGAAGAAGATGAAAAAATTGCTACCGTATTATTTGGGATTGCCGGAGTCGGTGAAGAACATTTGCAATTAGTCCAACAAATTGCACTTTATTGTAGTGATATGGATAACGTAGTGCAACTTGCCGATGCATTAAGTAAAGAAGAAATAACAGAAAATTTAGCCATTGCTTAAAGGAGAGAATAAGAATGAACGCAGTACATTTTGGAGCAGGAAATATTGGACGCGGCTTTATCGGCGAAATTTTAGCTAAAAACGGGTTTCATATTACGTTTGTGGATGTTAATGAAACCATCATTCAAGCGTTAAAAGAACGTAAAAGTTATACAATTGAATTGGCCGATGCCTCACATCAACAAATTAACGTTGAAAATGTGACCGGATTAAATAACATGACAGAACCAGAAAAAGTAGTAGAAGCAATTGCGGAAGCCGATTTAGTCACGACGGCGATTGGTCCCAATATTTTACCAAGAATTGCTGAATTAATTGCCCAAGGAATTGATGCACGTGCCGAAGCAAATTGTCAAAAGCCGCTGGATATTATCGCTTGTGAAAATATGATTGGTGGTTCAACCTTTTTAGCAGAAGAAGTGGCCAAATATTTGAAAAACCCAGCTTATGCTGAACAATGGATTGGTTTTCCTGATGCGGCAGTTGATCGGATTGTTCCATTACAAAAACATGAAGATCCACTTTTTGTTCAAGTTGAGCCTTTTTGTGAATGGGTCATTGATGATACCAACCGAAAAGCCAAAGAGATTCAGTTAGAAGGCGTTCATTACGTTGCTGATTTAGAGCCGTATATTGAACGAAAATTATTTAGTGTAAACACTGGCCATGCTACAGTTGCCTATACAGGGGCGTTGTTAGGCTATCAAACCATTGACGAAGCGATGCAGGACGCCTTAGTGGTAGCACAACTCAAATCAGTTTTGCAGGAAACTGGTAAACTTTTAGTGGCTAAATGGAATTTTGATGAACAAGAACATGCAGCCTATATTGAAAAAATTATTCAACGTTTCCAAAATAAATATATTTCAGATGCTATTACACGTGTAGCACGGACACCAATCAGAAAATTAGGTGCGCAAGAACGGTTTATTCGACCAATCCGTGAATTACAGGAACGCAATCTAGTGTCGCCGCATTTATTAGCAATGATTGGTATTGTCTTTAATTATCATGATCCAGAAGATGAACAAAGCCGTCAATTACAGGAAATGCTTGACCAAGAAAGCGTTGATACAGTGATCGCTGAAGTAACGGGCATTGAAGATCCAGAAACGGTTAAAAATATTAAACAAAACGTAGAACGCTATGCGCGACCACAAGTAGCATAATAACAAAATCCTTCTATCAAGATACTTCACATTTCTTAATTAAAGGGAAAAAACAACCGCTCACTGATTAAAGTGAGGGGTTGTTTTTTACATATTGACTAAGTGGTTTTTGATAAAGCTCTCCTTTGAAGGCACCTGTATTGAAGTATTCAGCTAATTGGTAACCAATGAATGGGCCAGTAGTGAGTCCTGATGAACCAAGTCCGCTAGCAACCACAAGGTGGGGCATTTCTGGCAAAGGGCCAAAAAACGGAGCGAAATCAGATGTATAAGCACGTGTACCGACGCGGTAATGCATGGGTTGCTTAAAAAGCTGCTCTGCTTCTTTTAGAAATGGTGCAGTCCCAGAAGTTAGTTGTTGAAAAGCGCTAACAGTCTCTTCTAAATCCCAGGCTTGATCATTTTCGTGGGTGGCACCTAATAAAATTTTTCCTTGATTAAAAGGAATTAAATCGGCTTCACCATCTAACATAGCAACAGGCCATTGCTGACTGTTTGTAAAAGGGGTCTCGAAAACTAATAATTGTCCTTTTTGGGGACGAATGTCCACAGATAAATTTAAAGTAGCTAGTAATTCCTTTAAATGAGGACCAGGTGTTAAAGCGAGAAAATCAACGCTCTTTTTTTCTGAATTTGTGACAATTTCCCACCCTTGATTCAGTTGTCGAAAGTGCGCCCGTTGTGAACAAAAAGTGACCCCTTTAGCTTCGGCGCGTTTCTGAAGATGGTTTAGATAAGCTGGTCCATCTAGGCGACCGCCACCAGAAATAAAAAGTGAGGGAGTTTCCTTAAGTAGCGGTAAGAACTTCGCTGTTTGAACCGCTGACAACATCGTGATTTCTCCAATTTCAGGTGCAGTTTGCTTACGCTCTTCTGCCAAATGGGCTAAGTCTGCCAAAGCGGCTGCCGGGCGCAAAATGACTGTCCCTGATTGACGATAAATATCCTCCGTCAGCTGAAAATCTTTGACTAGCTTTGGAAATAGGGCAGCGCCCTCTCGCGCTAATTGGTACCATTTCTTATTCCGACGTTTGGATAGCCAAGGGGAAATAATCCCAGCGCTCGCTTTAGTCGCTTGGCCGAGCCCTTCATCATAAACGGTAATGTCAAATTTTTGTGGATCTAAATAATTAGCTAACGTCATTCCGATAATGCCGCCGCCAATAATGGCAATTTTTTTCATGCTTCTTCTCTCCTTCGAACAGTTGTATTGTAACACAAAAAAACCGCCTCTAGACAGAGACGATTGGGAGATAACTTGTTAACGGGTCCTTCTGTGTGTGTAAATAGAATTGCCGCCTTCTAAAACGTGAACAATTTCTTGTGCCATTTCTGCCACAGGCACAGGATCATAGCCAATAAATAAGTTCTTTAAAAAGGGGATTTTCTTAAAAAAATAAATACATTTACTAAAAAGTATGGTGCCGGTACGTTCTTGACCTACAAGTAAACTAGGATAAAAAATCACTGCTTCGGCGACTTCTTGGTGGATTAGTTCCTCCGCTGCCAATTTGGCATCCATATATTTTCTCAAAGGGAAAGGAACAGTATTGGCTGAAATAAATAAAAACTTAGCTGGCTTTTTTTGTTGTGCTAAAAAAGAGCTGATTTTTTTCACTGGCGTCAGAATTAGCCGTTGATAGGTTTTCTTTTTTCGTGGATTTTCAAATAAAATACCTACTGTATCAATGACCCAGTCAGCACGCTGGACTTGTTCTTGCCAATTCGTGTCACGAGTAACATCGGAGCATACCCACTGCACTTGGTGGCTCCAAGATGCGGAGAGCGTGGCAGGCTTTCCATGACGTGAAACACTGATGACTTGATGTTGGCGTTGGACTAAAATTTTCGCGATTTGTTGACCTAAAAAACCGCTACCGCCAAAAATAATGACTTTCATGGCAAGCCCTCACTTTCAATTGTTTCTTCTAGTGTACCTTAAATAAAAAAAGAAGCAAAAAATCTCGATTGCGTATAGTTTAATTATAAATAACATAAAAATAACCTTTTTAGATTGTTGGAACACAAAGACTCAATAATAGTTGTTGATTGTCGTGAAATAAACAAAAAAATGAACAAAGATGAAATAAATCAGACTAAAGGCCTAGAGAAAGGCCCTTGTTTCTTGAATTCAAGCATGGTTAAATAGTTATAAGTGAACGACCGAGCAATTTAGTTTGTTAGGGAAAATAGATAGAATGAGGAGATGAAACGAAGAAAATGAAGAAGAAAACGATCATTATATTGGGGGCAGTTGCGGTAATTGCGGTTGGGGGCATCGTAACTGTGAATGCGTTAAATAAAAATGCACAACAAGTAGCTGTCAAGCAAGCGCCTAAAGATGACTGGGGAATTGACTATTTTGACGTTCCCGACTTGCAACAAATTTATATTAACGGTGTCATCCAACCGGAACAAATGGAAGCCTTTGCGCGTGATCAAAAAATAACAAAGGATCCAGAGATTAAGGTGAAAAACGGCGATGTCGTAGATGCAGGCACAGAATTATTTACTTATGAAGATGAGGCGGTCACAAAAGAAATTGAGGCACAACAAAATAGCTTAGCCAAATTAGAAACGAAGCGGGCGAATATCTATAATAAGTGGAATCGGGCCATTGATAAATTTAATAAAACTAAAGAAGAAGACCGCACGATGTCTGGGGATGATTTAAATGAACAATATCAAACAGAAGTCGATGCGGTAGATGAAGAGATCACCTTCACCAATGAAACCTTAGCGGATTTAGGAGCGAAGCAATATATTTCCACAAAAGCTAATTTCAAAGGTCGCGTATCAATTCCAGAAGTAAAAGACGCCAATTCACCGATTTTACGGTTAACTTCAGAAGATCTCTATTTAGCTGGGAAAGTGAATGAAAAGGATTTGACTAAAATTAGTGTTGGGCAAAAAGCTAAACTAACTTCTGTTTCCAACAATGTGGTTGTGGATGGCTCAATTTCTTACATCGATGATAATCCTCCTGAAGGCAACAGCGATGCCGCGAGTGGCAATCCAGAGGGCGGCACGACGATGTCTAGTTATAGCGTCAAAATTGCGTTGGCCAATTTAGACAAAGTCAAAAATGGCTATCATATGCAAGCAACCATTGATTTAGGCGATTTAGGGGCGATTGAGTTACCGAAAAAAGCGATTCAAAAAGAGGGTGAACAGGCCTACGTTTTAGTGAATGATTTTGGAACCATCATTCGTCGTGATGTCCAAGTCGGGCAAGAAAATGGCGACAAAATGGCGATTGAATCTGGCTTAGAATCAGCCGACCGAGTGGTTATTTCTTCAAAAAAACCAGTAAAAGTCGGTGATATTGTTGAATCAGATGCAGCGATTGCTTCTGATGAATCAGCAACCAACGAATCAATGACAGATGCGTCGAAATAGGAGGGTTTGATGGTGGAAGCAAACAATACAAATCAACCCCTCATTGAATTGCGGGACATTAACAAGTTCTATCCAGTAGGTAAGGAAAAACTACATGTTTTAAAAGAATTGAACTTGACCATCCATCAAGGAGAGTTCATTTTAATCATGGGGAAGTCCGGCAGCGGTAAGACAACGCTGATGAACATTATCGGTTTCTTGGATCGCTTAACAGACGGAAGCTATCATTTCTCAGGAACAGATGTTTCAAAATTGTCTGAAAATAAAAAATCAGCCTTTCGCAATGAATACCTAGGGTTTATTTTTCAACAATTTTTCTTGATTAATTCCTTAAATGTTAGTCAAAATGTTCAATTGCCCTGTGTTTATGAAGGGAAAAAAAGCCGCGCTGAGAAAAAAGCGATTGCTGAGAAGTACCTAAAAATTGTCGGTTTGGAAACAAAAGCCAAATCAAAAGTTACTGAACTTTCTGGAGGACAGCAACAAAGAGTAGCCATTGCTCGTTCCTTGGTGAATGATCCATTATTGATTATGGCTGATGAACCGACTGGGGCATTGGATAGTGAAACGGGTACAGAAATTATGGAATTATTGAAAGAATTGAATGAACAGGGCAAAACAATTGTCATGGTGACACATGATGAAGATATGAAAAAATATGCCTCACGAGTGATTCATATGAAAGATGGTCGCTTTTTGGAAGAAGAGGTGATTAGATGATTGCTAATTTATTTGTTAGTACTTTTTTAAGCTTAAAGGCACATAAGTTGCGGGTATTTTTAACGATGGTCGGGATTATTATTGGGATTACATCAGTCGTAACGATTTCTGCGCTAGGTGAAGGGATGAAACGTCAAGTTGTGAAGGCATCCAGTGCAGTGAACGCGGATGTTTTGAAGATTCATTATACAATGTCAGATGGTAGCAGTGACAATTTTATGTCCTACGAAGAGCCAGATTATACGTTTAGCCGAGTGGACTTGAAAAAATTACAAGACATTCAAGGAATTGAAAGTATTTATCCTCAATATGGTGAATCAATGATGGGGGGCGGAGACAATTTGTTTGTACCAATGGATTATTTTGGGGCGCAAGCGAATTTATCCATTACGTCGACTAAAGGGCAGAATGATATTTTATATGGTCGTGATTTTCAACCGAGCGATGCAAATACAGATGCGATTGTCTTAAATCATGATATCTTTGAAGCGCAAATTCGGCTTGATGATCCTAGCCAACTCATTGGAAAAGCTGTTTCAATTGGTGGTTATATGTACAAGGTGATTGGTATTTTAGCACCAAAAGATTTAGATAGTTTGGGTATGAACGATGATTGGGCAACTGCTATGAGTAGTTTTGTTTCTCGAGAATCATATAATAAATTAGCGAAAACAAAAGCAATTAGTGGCATCAATATTAAGGTTCGTGAGGGAGCGGACCGGGAAGCAATTTTAGGACAGGCAATCGCTATTTTAAGTGAAAATCATCCTGAAGTGAAAGGAACGTTTAAAGAAAATGACCAAGACCAACAACTCCAACAACAAATGGAAGAAATGGTCACGGGTATGACGATGTTTCTGATGGCAATTACTGCAATCTCCCTATTAGTCGGGGGAATTGGCGTCATGAACATCATGTATGTGTCTGTCACGGAACGGAAACGAGAAATCGGGATTCGTCGGGCCATTGGTGCTAAACCACGAGTCATTTTATTCCAATTTTTAATGGAAGCAGCGTTTATCACATTGATTGGTGGTTTGATTGGTGTCGGCTGCGGCTATTTATTGGCAACTGTGGTCGGTGGGTATATTTCGATTACGCCAATTATTACGCCGTCCATCTTTGCCATTTCAACATTGGTTTCTGTCTTCACAGGTATCTTTTTCGGGATTATTCCAGCAATTGGCGCCTCGAGGATGGATCCGATTAAAGCGATTTATAATTAAAAAGATATATTTTTGGTTTTTTCTAAACAGTTCAAATAATCTGAAATGAGATTGTTTGTTAAAAGATTGAATGATATGCTTTTGTTGTGCATGGTCACAATGGAAGCATATTGTTTTAATAGGAGGAGAGAAAATGAAAAAAACGGTTAGACTGTTGTTGGTTGGTTATGTAGAATGGACTGTAGAAGAAAGGTATCAAAGCTGTCTAGGGAATAATATAGTGAGTATAAGACAATTGTTTAAAAAAGTTCAGGCGCCAATTACATATAGAAATACAACGAAAATATGAAAAAAATAGTAGCAGGATTTCTTAGTTTGATTAGTATTGGAATAATGTTATTTGTTGTAAAAGACAAATTGATAGAAGAAAAAAAGCAATCTTTTGTTGTGCAAGAAGAAACAGATTTTTATGTATTATCAACCCAAGCGATTTATTCATTCATGTTTTCTGAAAATGACATCAAAAAACATAAGCGAAGTCGTGTGAATCTACCAGAGATTGTCCCAACAGGGTTTTCAAAAGGAAGATTACAATCCCACTATTTACTATTTTCAACGGGTGATCTTTTGAGCAGCACTAAGGATGAATTTATAGTGAGTGTTGATTTTTTAAAAGGAGAACTTTTGAAAAGAAAGACAGAAAAATATCCTTATACTGGTACTGGTTATAGCTCCAACTATTTTTATACTGTTCAAGCAGAGCGTTTTTATTCTTTTGATACTGAAGGGAATCCAGTTAGTTCATACATGTTTAATGAATCTACAACACCAGTTACGCAATTTTCAGGAACACAAAATAAGCTATATGTCGTCGCTAGTCAGGAAGCCAAAGAAAAACAACTTTATGAGAATACGTTGTTCATTTTTAAAGAAGGGGAAAATTTGACATTAACAGACGAAATATTTTTAGATACAAACCCAGAGTATGTTTATGGTTTTACTTCTTCTGTGATTGTAAATAATCAAATTTACTTGCCGATAACGGCTCATAGAAACCGAGTAAGTTATGAAAATGTGCCAGATAATCGAATTATGCAAATGGGTTTAGATGCTAAAAATCAACGTTTTATTCAATTGACAGAGAATTTTCCTAACCTAATTTACAAAAGTAGAACGTCCGAATATTTGATTATTGATCACGAGCCAAATGCATTAGGGAAAGTGGGGCTGTCAATTGTTAATCTTGCTACGGAAGAAAGTTATTTTTTAAATATTAATGGACAGTTAAAGACGGAAGAATTAGAAGAATCTATGATCTATAGTGTAAATACAACGAAAGATAATCAGTTGTTGGTTTTAGCTGGTCAGACGCTTCTCAGATATGATTTGGTGACAGGAAATTTGCTTTCGGAAACAAAAGTTCTTGAAAAAGAAGAACAAGGTATTTATATTTGGGTTAATCATTAAAAAAGAAGGACCGCCTGATAAGTTTCTCAGGCAGTCCTTCTTTTTATTTCATGTCACTAAGAATTTTCTGAATCAATTCTTGTTGAAACTCTTTGGTATATTGTTCGGTGAGTTTCGCTTGTTCTTCTTGGGACATTGATGGATTCGCCATCATAGCAGCCATCATTTTTTTGCCAACTGTTTCAGTCCCTTCTTTTTTGATATCAGCGGCATGTTGTTCCATATATTCGCCTAATTTTTTGGCTTGATCAGCACTTAAAACTAGCCAGTCACTAGCAACGTTGAAGGTGTTTTCTTGTTTTGTAAATTGGTTATCGTTGTCAGCAAGGCCAAATAGTGTTTTGGCCCAAGACTCTTGATAGGACCATTTCGTCGTTTTTTGGACTAATGTGGCTTTTTGAGCATCTTTTTGAACCGTGTTTGTGACGTTTTCCGTTCCTGTTTTTTGTAGTTTCTTTTTATCTGGTGTGTTATATAAATAAACTTTTTCGGAACCATCGCCCAACGGCTGGTACAATAACATGTTGGGGCCATCTTTGCTTGCGCTACTGCTTTTTAGTTCAAACGTTTTGTCCTGAATAACTTCGGTCATACCAAAATGATCTTTATCGTTTAAAACGATAAGACTTAACGAAGCTAAGAAGCCTAAACCAAAAATAACCATACAGAATTTATGCCAAACTTTTCGGCCGAATACATTCGTATAGGCAAAGCCTAACACGCAAAGGATTAAAAGGAAAATAATCATTATTTCATTGCACCTACTTCCTTAACAGGCATCTCTTCTTTTTTATTTAAGAAGAAAGTAATCGCCAAGCCGAGAACGCCAAAGATTGTTGCCACGAAGAAGGCTGCGTGATAACCGTTTAATGTTGCGTTTGTTGCTTGGTCGCGATAAGCGAGTGGGGCTGTTTTTAATAAGTCTGATTCAGGTAAGCCGTCTTTGGTAACATTTGTTAAAACACTAATCAAAACAGCTGTTCCAATTGAGCTGGCTACTTGTCGGAAGGTGTTGTTTACAGCAGTTCCGTGACTTAATAAATTCATTGGTAAAGCATTCATGCCAGAAGTTGTCACAGGCATCATGACCATCGAAATACCAAACATCCGAATCGCATATAGGACAATGATATAAATAATAGGTGTTGCTTTTGTTAAGAAAGCAAACGGTAACGTTGCAGCTGTTAAAATAAACATCCCAGTAATCGCAAGACGACGGGCACCAATTTTATCAAAAATGCGACCCGTTACTGGCATCATAAGTCCCATGACTAACGCTCCTGGTAAAAGCATTAACCCTGAATGGAAGGCAGATTCACCACGAATATTTTGGATATACAAAGGTAAAACCATTTCGGCGCCAATCATTGCCATGTTGGTTACGCCAGATAAAATGGCTGCAACAGTAAAGACTTTTGATTTAAAAACGCGTAGTTCTAAGAAAGGTTGTTCTAAATGCAATTGTCGATATGTAAAAAGACATAAAACAATCGCACCAACAATTAAGAATCCATAGACTTGTGGGCTACCCCAACCTTTATCACCAACGCTTGAGAAGCCGTAAAGTAAGCTACCAAAGCCGAGAGTAGAAAGAATGACCGATAAGACATCGATACTTGGATTAGATAATTGAATGACATTTTTCATTAAAAATGAAGCTAAAATTAGGACTAAAACGACAATTGGAATGACCATCCCAAAAAGGTCACGCCATGTATAAGAATCAATAATCCAACCAGATAATGTTGGACCTAAAGCGGGTGCTAATCCGATAACAATTCCCGTTGTGCCCATGGCAGCGCCACGTTTTTCAGGCGGGAAAATTGAAAGCATAATTGTTTGTAAAAGAGGCATAGATACGCCGACCCCTGCGGCTTGAACAAGACGTCCAGTCAATAACATGCCGAAGTCTTGCGCTACAAAACAGATGATGGTTCCGATTAAGAACGTTGACATCGCTGTTATGTATAATTTTTTTGAACTAAATTTGTTAATCAACCAAGCACTGATGGGAATCATAATGCCGTTCACAAGTAGGAATCCAGTGGTTAGCCACTGTACACTTGAAGCTGAGATATCAAATTCTTTCATTAATGTAGGTAAGGCCGTCGTTAAAAGTGTTTGGTTTAAAATCGTACAAAATGTTCCGATTAGTAAAACGCCGACTAGTAACGACCGGTTATAAGGTTTTCCGTGAATATCCACAGGTTGTTGTGAAGTCACATATATCGCTCCTTTTTCTGTAAGTTTCAAATTAAATTGCATTAACTACTTTACAACTAATTAGAATCTTTGTCAACTTACTTGACAAAGGCGTAAAAAAAACTACAATTAAGGAAAGGATAAGGGAAAGGAAGTTAAACTAATGTGGTCAAAAATGATTCAGCGTTTGTTAAATGAAGAAAATTTGTTGATAGGAATTAGTGAACTAAGTGAAATTGCTGAAGTTTCGCCACGTCAACTTCGTTATTGGGAAGAAAAAGGGTATATTTCTTCCATTGCGAAAGATGCAAACGGTCCACGGAAATATCGGTTACATACAGTCGTCAAAGTGCATTGGATCAAGCGTTTTTTAGATGAAGGATATACGTTACAAAGTGCGGTGGAAAAAGCAGAAGAGCAGCATCGTAATGTGGGGATGACGAAAAAAATCTTTAGTCAAATGTTTCATGGTATCTCAGAAGTTTGTCCTAATTACGTAGCGATTGATTTAGGCGATTTCGATGAAGAACAAAAATTATATGTCGTATTTAATGAAACCACAGAAGTCAGTGAGTATCTTTTAATTCCTAAGGATGCAGATGTTTCTGATGAGTTAAAGAAAAGAAAATAAGAATGAAATAGGACTGGGAGAAAGACCTGAAGTGAAAGTAAAACGTTACTGAATGAATCTTCGAGTTCTTTTTTTCTTGCAATTTCTTTATTTTTCTATATAATTTCTTATATGGAAAAGGAGGGTTTCGATGAAAGAAACAAAACCTTACGGAACAGTCTTGTTAAAAGCGGCTAAAATCATGGACTGTCTAAGTTTACAACCCGATCAAACCTTACAGGAAATTGCAAAGAATACCGAAATGACGGCATCAACGGCAATCAAAATTTTAGAAACCTTAACATTAATTGGCTATGTTCAAAAAGACACGAACAAGACGTACCGCTTAGGAACAAAATTGATTCGCTATGCGAATCAAAGTGTGGAGCAAATCGATTTAGCTGAAATTGCGGTACCTTATTTAGAAAACCTTCAAAATACGGTCGATGAAACCATTCATTTAGGGATTTTAAATAATAATGAAATTCTGTATATCAATAAATTAGAACCGAAAAATCAAACGATTCGCATGTCCTCGAAAGTGGGAATTACTCGACCTTTGTATAATTCGGCCATGGGTAAAGCCGTTTTAGCAGAATTTTCGGAAGAACAAGTGCAACAATATTTAGACACGCAGACATTAATTCCCTATACCGAAAATACGATTACCAATCCCTTGCGTTTGAAAAAAGAATTAAAACAAGTGCAACAAACGGGGGTTGCTTACGATGATGAAGAAATTGAACAAGATATTTTCTGTAGCGGAGTATCTTTAATGAAAGATGGCGAAATTGCGGGTGCTTTTAGTGTAAGCATGCCGAAATATCGTTTGACAGAGGAAAATAAAACGACGATTAATCAAGCCCTTTTAGCAACAAAAGCAGCGATTGAAGCGAAATTATAGTAGAAAAAGAAAGACAAACAAAAGTCGATTGGGATTTTTGTTTGTCTTTCTTTTTTTATTTTTGTAAAAACGTTTGCATTTTCTTTTTTTATCTGTATAATGAAGTTGTGAATTTCTTTATAATAAATATATATTTCTAAATAAGAAATGAGGGAGTCTGTTGAAGCGAGTATCAATTTTACAAAAATTAGAAAATGCTGGCGTGATTGCTGTGGTTCGCGGAAAGACAAAAGAGGAAGCGCTAAAAGCTAGTCAAGCCATTGTAGCAGGCGGTATGCGGGGGATTGAGTTAACCTTTACTGTTCCTCAAGCAACAGAAGTGATTCAGGAATTAGTTGCGTTATACCAAGAGAATCCTGACGTAGTCATTGGTGCGGGGACAGTTTTGGATGCTACGACTGCTCGTTTAGCTATTGTAGCAGGGGCTGAATATATTGTGAGTCCAAGCTTCGATGAAGAAACCGCTAAAATTTGCAATTTATATCAAGTTCCCTACTTGCCAGGCTGTATGACCATCACAGAAATGAAAGAAGCACTGAAAAGCGGAGCAGATATTATTAAACTATTTCCGGGAAGTGTTTATGGACCGAGTGTTATTTCGGCATTTAAAGCGCCATTGCCTCAGTTAAATATTATGCCAACGGGTGGTGTCAGTTTGGAAAATATGGCCGAGTGGTTTGCTGCAGGTGTGACGGCTGTCGGTGTTGGTGGCAATCTGTTAGCGCCAGCAGCAACTGGGGATTTTGAAAAAGTTCGTGAGGTTGCCCAAGCCTATATGGAAAAATTCCAAGCAATCAAAGGGGTGTAGGCACATGGGGAAAGTCGTAACATTGGGAGAAATCATGTTGCGTTTGTCCACGCCTGTCGGAATACGCGTAGCACAAACAGAAAATTTCGCTGTACATTACGGCGGTGGTGAAGCGAATGTAGCGATTTCGTTAGCGAACTATGGCCACCAAGTGACTTTTGCTAGTAAAGTGCCCGATAATTCATTAGGAGAAGCCGCCAAAAAGCATTTAAGTCGTTATGGGGTTTCAACGGAATTTGTACGAACTGGCGGAACACGCCTAGGAACGTATTACTTGGAAACTGGTACAGGAGAACGAGCAGCCAGTGTTGTCTATGATCGCGCCTATTCAAGCTTTGCTCAAATCGAAGAAATGGAATGGGACTTACATGAGCTGTTTTCAGGAGTAGAGATCTTTCATATTTCAGGGATTACAGCGGCGTTATCAAAAAATTGGCAAAGTATGACGGTTGCGCTAGTTAAAGCAGCGAAGCAAGCAGGGTGCCAAGTAAGTTTTGACATTAATTATCGAGGAAAACTTTGGTCCCAGAAAGAAGCGAGCGTGGCATTGAAGGCCATTCTTCCATTTGTTGATATTTGTTCAGCTGGGGTATTAGATGCTCGTTATTTACTGGAGATTCCAGAACCAGAGGAAGAACTTGAAGACGCATTAACGTGGTACTACCGAAAAATGCAAGAACGTTATCCCAACATTCAAGTATTTTATTCAACCAAACGTCAAGTTCATTCAGCGACAGATAATGAATTAATCGGAACGCTATGGTACAAAGGTGCGTATTATACGTCTAAATGTCATCGATTACAACCGATTGTTGACCGTGTCGGTGCCGGTGATGCGTTTGCTGGTGGGGTTTTACATGGTTTATTAGCTGCCTATGATCCACAAACCTGTATTGATTTTGCGACAGCGGCTAGTGCGTTAAAACATACTATCCATGGTGATTGTAATCAATTTAGTCAAAAAGAAGTCCTTGCTTTTTTGGCAACGGGCTCAGGAAAAATAAATAGATAGGAGATTTTAGTTATGCAAAATATGGAAACACGTTATACACATAGTCCGGCGGATATCCGTCACTATTCAACAGAACAATTGAGAGATGAATTTTTAGTAGAGAAAGTTTTTATTCCAGGTGCAATCAGCTTAACCTACACACATAATGATCGGATGATTTTTGGTGGTGTGACACCGACCACAGAAGAATTAGAAATTATTTTGGACAAGGAATTAGGAGTTGATTATTTCTTAGAACGTCGTGAACTAGGAGTTATTAATATTGGGGGACCCGGCTTTATTGAAATTGATGGCGCCAAAGAAACAATGAAAAAACAAGATGGCTATTATATTGGGAAAGAAACAAAACATGTTCGTTTTTCTTCAGAAAACCCTGATAATCCAGCGAAATTTTACATTAGTTGTGTGCCAGCACATCATAAATATCCGAACGTAAAAATTAGTATTGATGAAATTACCCCAATGGAAACGGGTGATCCATTAACATTGAACCAACGTAAAATTTACCAATACATTCATCCGAACGTTTGTGAAAGTTGCCAGTTACAAATGGGCTACACCATTTTAGAACCAGGTAGCGCTTGGAATACAATGCCTTGTCATACACATGAACGTCGTATGGAAGCGTATGTTTATTTTGATATGGAAGAAGATACGCGGATTTTCCACATGATGGGTAAACCAGACGAAACGAAACATTTAGTAATGAGTAATGAACAAGCAGCCATTTCACCAAGCTGGTCAATTCATTCTGGGGTTGGTACAAGTAATTATTCCTTTATTTGGGCCATGTGCGGAGAAAATATTACGTACACAGACATGGATATGGTTGCAATGGATCAATTAAAATAAACCAAAGAAAGAGGAGAAAACATGGAATTTAAAATGAATGATTTTCAATTAGATGGAAAAGTAGCGTTAATTACAGGTGCTGTTTATGGGATTGGCTTTGAGATTGCGAAATCCTTAGCTGAAGCAGGAGCAACAATTGTTTTTAATAACTTATCTCCTGAATCAGTTGAACAAGGCTTGGAAAATTATCGGGCTGCAGGGATTGAAGCACGTGGTTATGTGTGTGATGTCACTGATGAAGAGCAAGTTCAAGCGATGGTTGCTCAGATTAAAGAAGAAGTCGGCTCTATTGATATTTTAGTCAATAATGCGGGAATTATTAAACGAATTCCAATGGTGGATATGTCAGCAGAAGAGTTCCGTCAAGTGATTGATGTTGACTTGAATGCGCCATTTATTATGGCAAAAGCGGTTATTCCAGATATGATTGAAAAGGGCCATGGCAAAATTATCAATATCTGTTCAATGATGAGTGAACTAGGTCGTGAAACAGTTAGTGCGTACGCGGCAGCAAAAGGCGGACTAAAAATGTTAACGAAAAATATTGCTTCTGAATATGGACAATATAATATTCAATGTAATGGGATTGGACCTGGCTACATTGAAACGCCACAGACGGCGCCATTAAGAGAACCAGGGCATCCATTTAACGAATTCATCTTGGGACGAACACCTGCTAATCGTTGGGGCACACCAGCAGACTTAGCTGGCCCAGCAGTTTTCTTAGCATCTAACGCTTCTGACTTTGTTAACGGACATATCTTATATGTCGATGGTGGAATTTTAGCTTATATTGGAAAACAACCATAATAAATAAGTAAAGGAGCGAGATTAGCAATCTCGCTCCTTTACTTATGGCTAGCCTTCTACTAAAAACTCACATAAAAGAAAGAAGCAATCGCCACAGCAAATGAAATAATAGCAAACACTAAGCTACTCCATAGTCCTAACAGAATAAATGGTGAGGTTCTTTTGCCGCCCTCTTTCTTTAAGTAGGAAAATGTCCGTCCAGTAACAATGAATTGCCAGATACTAATCAATAAAAAAATACCGCCAATTAAGTAACGCATGTCCTCGTCCTCCTTCTATTTAGTATACCACTTGATGAAAACGTTATCAAAACGCTGTATAAAAAAGTTGCCTTTCAAAAAAGAGAAAGGCAACTTTTTTGACGGTTTAACGGACGTCACCCATTAAGTTTTGGATTGGTTTTTTCACAATGAATAAGAGAATCCCAGCAACGACAGCTACAAGTCCGACAATCCCAAAATATGCTGACTCTGTTCCAGGTGTATAGAAACGAGCAATTTGAGCGTTAATGGCTTGTGAAGCGGCATCTGCTAATAACCAAATAGCAACGGTTTGAGCTTCGAAAGCTTTCGGTGCTAATTTTGTAGTAATCGATAAGCCAACGGGAGATAAACACATTTCTCCGACAATCATAATGAAGAAACTAAAGAATAACCAAAGTGGACTCACCCGTCCTTCGGTACCATAAAGTAGACCTGGCAACATTAATAAGACGAAGGAAAGACCAGCAAAGACTAGCCCTAGTGAAAACTTCACAACTGTTGATGGTTGACGTTTACCTAGTTTTGTCCATAATGTAACAAAAATAGGGGTCAAAATAACTACGAATACAGGATTTAATGATTGGAACCAGCTAGCGGCAATCGGGAAGCCAAACAAACTCGTTTGCGTCCGTTCATTTGCAAATAGAGCAAGAATAGACGAACCTTGTTCTTCCAATGACCAGAAAACAATTGCTGCTAAGAATAATGGCAAGTAAGCCAGAACTTTTGGTTTTTCTTCAGCAGTGACATCTTTAGACGTTAACATTTTGCTGAAATAATAAACTGGTAACAGGATTCCTAACACGCTGATGGTATTAATAAAGAAATCAATTGTTAAATGTCCTGTGACATAGGCGCCACCAAAAATAAGTAAAGCAACGACAATTGCCAACATAAATGCTTTAGCAAATTTCTTTTGCTCTTCTTTAGACATTGGATTAGTTGGGGCCTGACCAATTCCAGCCAGAGATTTACGTCCTTGGAAATAATATTGTAGTAGCCCGAAGAACATTCCTACTGCGGCAACGGAAAAGCCTAAATGATAATTATATTCTTGTCCTAAAGTTCCGACAACAAGGGGAGCGATTAAGGCTCCGATATTAATCCCCATGTAAAAAATGGAGAAGCCTGCATCTCTACGTAAGTCAGTTTTTGAATAAAGATGGCCAACCATCCCTGAAACGTTTGGTTTTAACATCCCAGTCCCAAATACAATTAACATAATAGAAACGAATAAGGCGGGGACACCAAATGGGGTAGCGAGAACAATATGTCCAGCAATGATTAACAAACCACCAATAAAAACAGTTTTCCTTGAACCTAAGACACGGTCAGAGACCCAACCGCCAATGATACTGGACATGAAAACCATTGATCCATAAATGGACATGATGGCTAAGGCAGTTGCTTTGGGGAGACCTAAACCGCCATTGGCTACGGTATCGTAAATGTAATACATTAGAATAGCACGCATGCCGTAGTAACTGAAACGTTCCCACATTTCTGTGAAGAACAGTGTTGCTAGTCCTTTCGGTTGTCCCAGAAAGGATTTGTCTAATTTCTCAAGTTGTTCTTTGTCACTCATAGATAAAACTCCAATTCTTATAATATTCAGAATATTTGATAATAAAATGACTTAAATGTAGATTCATATATTTTATTACTCATAGATTGGAAAATAGAAAGAGAAAAAACTGATTATGTTTTTAAATAACAAGCGTTCGAGCGATTGTTTGTTTTTTATTCGTGAATTATGATAAAAATGAATATTTATTCTGCTTTATTTTCAATAATTTGTTTTCACAGTCGTTTTAGCTGTTCTTTTTTTGAATAAGATTAAAATGAATAAATAACAAGCAAAATATAAGATTTTTTTGTTTAACTCTTTTTGTTTCAATAGGAAGTGCTTAGTGTTTTTTCAGAATCGAAAAATGAATACGACAAAAAATTTATCTATATAATAGAAGGAAAAATAAAAATAGTGAATGATAAAAAAAATTCAAAGAAAACACCTGTTCTTTTTAGGCGTGAGTTTTTGAAAAAAACATTCTCATGTCTAGTATATTTAACATTTTGTTACTTTTTGACTGAAACGAATGTAAAAAAACCGACATTTAAGGGCTAATCAAGGGTTAGAAAACGGTTTCTCAAAAATAAAATCCTGTTTTTTTAACTTTTTTTCGCAAAATATAAACAGGATAATATCAAGCTTCCGGCAGCTTTTTATTACAAAATGTAACAAAACCGACATTCTAGTAATAAATTGTCACGAGATATTCACCTACGGCCGGCCATTCGATGATAAAGTATGTGAAGTCGTTTCGATAAAGCGAAGCAGACGTGGTTGTTGCCGAGTGCTAAGAGCAACAATCAAATATTTTTAATTACAAAGGAGAAACATACATGAAATCAATCAAAACGATTTTACTTGGAACAACTTTGGCCGCAGGTTTAGGATTATTCTTAGGAACAGACGCAAACGCAGAAAGCTTATATACAGTTAAAGCAGGAGATACTTTATCAACAATTTCTCATCAATTTGCAGGAGACAATAGCTTAATTCAAAAAATTGCTTCTGATAACAAATTGCCAAACCTTGATTTAATTTTTGAAGGAGAACAATTAGTTATTCGTTCAGAAAAAGAAGTTGCTAATACTCCAGCACCAGCTGTAGAAGTTGCACCAGTGCAACAAGTAGTTGAACAACCTGTTGCACAACCAGTACAACAAGAAGTACAACAACCTGTTGCTCAAGAAGTAGCGCAACCAGCAGCACCTGCCGCAAGCAGTGATGCAAAAGAGTGGATCGCACAACGTGAATCTAGTGGTTCTTACGATGCAACAAACGGCCAGTATATCGGTCGTTACCAATTATCTGCCTCTTATTTAAATGGTGACTATTCACCTGCCAACCAAGAACGCGTGGCAGATCAGTACGTAGCAGGTCGCTATGGTTCATGGGATGCAGCTAAATCATTCTGGTTAGCAAATGGTTGGTACTAAAATTAAATAAACGAAGTAATCTAATTACTTATTAAAAACCATAAACAAAAAAACAGTAACCTGTAAAGATTACTGTTTTTTTTGTCGATTTGTTAAGGTACAACGCCCCACGCTCGTCAATTGGTGGTCTGCGTTATATATTTTTGCTTCCCAAACTTGAAGGGTCTTTCCCGAGTGATCGGGCGTCGCAATCACGGTAAGGCTACCATCATGGACACTACGAAGATGATTTACTTGTAAGTCTATGCCGACAGCAAAAATGTTTTCAGGAACGTTTTCGTTCGCACCTAAACTACAGGCAGTTTCAATTAAGACGCCGTTTAAGCCCCCGTGGACAAGGCCATAGGGTTGTTTATGCACGTCTTTTACCGCTAAAGTAAGCTGACATTTCTCAGCAGAAACGTGTTGAATCGTGATACCTAAATACTCTAAAAGATGAATAGTAATCAGTCCTTTCTAATAAAAGAGAGAATAAAAGGTTTTTTATTTATTATACAGGAATGAAGAAAATTTGAAATAGCCATGTTTTTTCTTAAAATTCAAGCGACTTTTTCTCTAAAGTGCCGATTCTTGTGTATAATAGAAAAGATGAGATTAATGAAGGAGGTTTCCTAATGAGAAACTGGACAACAATTAAAGAATATGATGAAATTTTATTTGAGCAAGAAGGCAAAGTAGCAAAAATTACTATCAACCGCCCGCATGTTCACAACGCATTCACACCAAAAACAGTCATGGAAATGATTGATGCATTCAACATTAGTCGTGATAAAGAAGATGTCGGGGTTATTATTTTAACAGGCGCAGGTGACCAAGCATTCTGTTCTGGTGGCGATCAAAAAGTTCGAGGTAATGGTGGTTACGTTGGCGAAGACAACATTCCACGTTTAAATGTGTTAGATTTACAACGGTTAATCCGTGTCATTCCCAAACCAGTCATCGCAATGGTGAAAGGCTGGTCCATTGGTGGCGGCAATGTTTTACAATTAGTTTGTGATTTAACAATTGCGGCTGAAAATGCTAAGTTTGGGCAAACAGGACCAAATGTCGGTAGCTTTGATGGTGGATACGGCTCAGGTTACTTGGCGCGCGTTATCGGCCATAAAAAAGCGAAAGAAGTTTGGTTTATGTGTAAACAGTATTCTGCTCAAGAAGCTTTAGATATGGGCTGGATTAATACCGTTGTTCCATTGGATCAAGTAGAAGATGTGACAATGGAGTGGGCAGAAGAAATGTTAACCAAAAGCCCGATTGCTTTACGGATGATTAAAGCCTCTTTAAATGCCGATACAGATGGCTTGGCTGGTGTGCAACAATTAGCTGGTGATGCGACACTTCTTTACTATACAATGGCTGAAGCACAAGAAGGCCGAGATGCATTTAAAGAAAAACGGACACCAGATTTCGATCAATTCCCTAAATTCCCATAAACCAATGACTTGGTTAAATAAACAAGTACAAAAACGTCCCGATCATCCTGCTTTTTATTTTCAGGATGAATCTTGGACGTTTTTAGAAGTGCAACAAGAAGTCAGCCATTGGGTAGCCACATATCAACAGGTGCTTGCACCAGAAGAAAAACGTGTGGCTTTATTCAGTAAGAACAGCAAAGAGTTGTATTTTTCAATTCTAGCCTTATGGGAATTGGGGAAAGAGTTATTATTTTTAAATACGCATTTGACACTTGCTGAACTGACTTTTCAGTTAAAAGATGCGCAAGTTAAAACGATTATTGGTGCGCCTGAAACGCAGGCTTTGTTAGAAGAAATTTCTTTTGTCGACGTTCAGCCAATGATTAAAAAACAGCATAGTCTTTCACATCAGGAGTTTCAACAGCCAAGTGACTTAGAGTCGGTGGCTTCTATTATGTATACATCGGGAACTACAGGACAGCCTAAAGGGGTCTTGCAAAGGTTTAAAAATCATCTGGCCAGTGCTAGAGGCACTCAAGAAAATATGGGGATTACTGCTGAAGATTGTTGGTTGTGTGCAGTCCCATTATTTCATATTAGCGGATTGTCGATTGTTGTTCGACAACTCGTCTTAGGTTGTAGTATTCGCCTTTACGATAAATTTGATGAACAGCAAGTGACACAAGATTTACAAGAAGGCCGTGGAACCGTCATTTCAGTGGTTGCGACAATGTTACAACAATTATTGTCTGTCTATCCTGAAGCTGGCTACAGCGTCAGCTTTAAAGGAATGTTATTGGGCGGCGGACCGATTGCACCGGATAAATTAGCGCAGTGTGAGGAAAAAGGGATTCCAGTCATTCAATCTTATGGGATGACGGAAACGTGTTCGCAAGTTGTTGCCTTGAAATTTGAAGATGCGGCACTGAAAATCGGCTCTGCTGGGCAACCGTTAAAAGATATGCAGATCAAAATTGTTGATGAACTAGGACAAGAACAGCCAGAAAAGCAAGTCGGGGAAATTTTACTTAAGGGACCAAACGTTGTTTCAGGTTACCTTAACCATCGTCAACCTGAAAAATGGACAGCAGATGGTTGGTTTAAAACAGGCGACATGGGCTATTTAGATGCACAAGGTTACCTGTATTTGGTTAGTCGTTTAAGTGAACTCATTATCTCTGGTGGTGAAAATATTTACCCCACTGAGGTTGAACAGGTGTTACAGGCGATAACAGGAATTAAAGCAGCGGCAGTTGTAGGAGAACCAGATGCGCAATGGGGAGCCGTCCCAGTTGCATATGTGATTAGTGACCAAGAAATCACCTTAGCGCAAATTCAAGACCAGTGTTCACGAAAACTGGCAAAATATAAACGACCGAAACGCATTTATTTTTGTCATTCTTTCCCGCAAACAGCGAGTGGAAAGATTGCCAAACATCGTTTCATGACAGAAGAAAGAGAGGCGTTTTTAATCAGATGAAATTGCCTGATGAATTACGACAAGCCTATCAGAAGAATGCCCGTCAGTTCAGTTGGGTTTTTCCATTAGAAACAGAACAAACAGCCTTGGCAATTTTTGCCGCTGGTGAAAAGGCATACCAAGGAGAACGTTTTTTTTGGCAAACGCCGAAAAAAGATTTTGCTTTGGTTGGCTTCGGATATGAAACTATCTTAAAAGGCGCAGAAACAGAAACGCATCAATTGAACAACTTTTTAAAAAAAGAGGCGGCAACTCGTTTTCAAAATATGTCTATTTCTGGTACGGGGGCTCTTCTGTTTGGCGGTTTGCCTTTTGATACAGAACAAACGCCTACTGAGGCCTGGGGAGAGTTAGGGGAAGGTTGGTTTTATCTACCAAGTATTCTATTTACTTTTTCAGGTTCACGTATTTATGGAACGCTGAACTTTTCAGGTTCTAGTGAACAAGAAGTCGAGGAACGTTGGTCGACTTTGGTGGCTCAGTTTGATCGCTTGTTAGCTACCTGTGAGGAGTTGCCAGCTGTAGCGGAAACAAAGATTGACAAGGAAGAAGTTGCCGTGACTGAATGGCTACAAGCTGTCAACGAAACCGTAGCAGTCTTAAGAGAAGATGGCCCTTTAAAAAAAGTGGTTTTGGCTCGACAACTTGCTGTGAGCAGTCCTGAAAAAATTCGAAGTAACCAAGTGCTCGTTAATTTAATGGCACAACAACAAAATACGTATTTGTTTGCTTTAGAAGCCAAAGACACAAGTTTCATTGGTGCAACACCAGAACGACTTCTGTTGGGTACTAAAGAAACGTTTGCGACCGCTTGTATTGCAGGAACCATTAAAACGGGTCAAACACCAGAAGAAACGAAAACTTTAGGAGCACAACTTTTACAAGACCGCAAAAATACCGGAGAACACCAAATTGTGGTGGAACGTTTAGCGAAAGAGTTGGCGAAGATGACGACTTCTGAAAACAGTATTCAAGCACCCATTATTTTGGAAAATCGAGATGTACAACATCTTTATGTGCCAATCTCGGGTCAACGTAAGCCGGGAATTTCGTTCTTGGAAAGTGTGATGCAACTACACCCAACGCCAGCTTTAGGCGGTGAGCCCAAAGAGTTGGCAGTCGAATGGATTCGACAATATGAGCCAGGGAGTCGTGGGTTATATGGTGCGCCAATCGGTTGGATTTCAGGGAATGATGATAGTGGCGAGTTTGCTGTGGCCTTGCGTTCAGGTGTCTTTGCTGGTCAGCAAGGCGTTCTTTATGCAGGTTGTGGTATTGTTGCGGATTCCAAAGCAGAGCTAGAAAGAGAAGAAACGAAAATAAAATTTCAACCGATGTTACGAGGAATTGGAGGGCAGGTTTAATGAATCATCAAGAAACAATGACCGATTATTTAATAGCCTTTATTGAAGGCTTAAAAAATAGTGGGGTTGAACAAGCAGTCATTAGTCCAGGGTCCCGTTCCACACCACTGGCTTTATTACTTCATCGGGAAACCGCAATCCAAACTTTTGTCGATGTCGATGAACGTTCCGCTGCTTTTTTTGCTTTAGGATTAAGTAAAGCGAGTCAAAAACCAGTGGTCTTACTTTGTACCTCTGGAACAGCAGCTGCAAACTATTATCCAGCAATTTGTGAAGCCAATATTAGCCATGTACCCTTAGTCGTTTTAACAACGGATCGGCCGCATGAGTTACGTCAAGTTGGCGCTCCTCAAGCCATGGACCAATTACAAATGTATCAAAATCATGTGAAATTATTTGTTGAAATGGCTTTGCCAGAAGCAACAGAAGAGATGTTGAATTACGCCTATTGGCAAGGCGCTAAAGGAACAGCTTTCGCGCAACAAACGCCTGCAGCACCTGTTCATTTGAATTTTCCTTTGCGGGAACCATTATTACCTGACTTAGAGAGAAAAACAAAGAGTTCTCAACAAACGGCTTTATTCGCTGGTCAATCAATCCTTTCTACAGAACAAGTGCAACAGTTAGCGGATCAATGGTACCAGAAAAACGGCGTCTTGGTTGTCGGTGGCAGTCATACAGAGGAAGAAGCGGCGTTATTTATTCAATTAGCCGAAGCTTTGAAATGGCCTTTACTAGCGGATCCTTTAGCAAACATTGTGACACATGGTCAAAATAGTGAAGTTGTTATTGCACACAGTGATCTGTTTCTAAATGTGGCGACCTTGCCACAAGAACCAGAAGTGGTAGTGCGTTTTGGTTCGCTGCCAATTTCTAAAAACATCATGTTATGGTTGAAACGCTTAGCAACGACAGAGACTGCTTTTTATTTTGTGGACGAAAATGGGCAATGGCAAGAGCAATTGAAAAAATCACAAACAGTTATTCAGGCAAAGGAAACTACGTTTGTAGAACAATTGCTAACGGTTGTCAAACCAACAGAAGCGACTTGGTTAGCACAATGGCTCCTGCTGGAAAAAACGGTCTCTGAAGTTCTTCTAGAAACGCTGAACGCGACAGAATTAAATGAAACAACAGCCAGCTTAGCTGTTCACCAAACAATGAAAGAGAACGGTCAGTTATTTGTATCTAATAGTATGGCTATCCGCTACTTAGATCGATTTATGGATAGTCGCCCTTATCGGATGTTTGGAAATCGCGGCATCAACGGGATTGATGGGATTGTTTCAACTGCTTTAGGAATGAGTGCCGTAGCACCGACACAGCAAAACGTTCTACTGATTGGTGATTTAGCGCTATATCATGATATGAATGGTTTATTTTTGGCTAAACGTTATCAGTTGCCGTTAACAATTGTTTTATTAAATAACAATGGTGGCGGGATTTTCTCTTTTCTATCTCAACGAACTTTACGTGAGGACGATTTCGAGCCTTTATTTGGAACACCGCTTGATTTAGATTTTTCGTTAGTTGCTGAACTTTACGGTGCTTCGTACCAAGAAGTCAAAACAATCGCGGAGCTCAAGCAAATTTTACAAGCAGCGGCTGAAGAACCACAATTTCAAGTGATAGAAGTCAAAGGAAATCGCCAAGAGAATGTTCATTTGTACGAATCAATTTTAGCTGAAATTGGTAGACGAGTAGAAAGACAGGGGATTTCATGGAACGGTTAATTCGGGGGATGCAGTACCATTATCAATGGTTAACACCTTTTGATGCAAAGCGAACGACAGTAGTCTGTTTACACGGTTTCACAGGAACGTTAGCCACGTTTGCAGCCGTTTTTCCCAGTCAAACACCTTATAACGTTTTAGGAATTGACTTACCTGGGCATGGCGCGACTGCTAGTTTGGTAGCACCAGAGCGTTATACCATGAAACAGGTTTGCCATGATCTTGCTGAACTAACCGAATCGCTAAATTTGCCTTGCTTTTGTTTATTAGGCTATTCAATGGGCGCTCGAACAGCTTTAGGTTTTGCATTACATTATCCACAAAAGGTACAGCATCTTTTATTGGAAAGTGGATCACCAGGTTTGGCCACCGCCGCAGAACGTCAGGCTCGTATCTGTCAAGATCATCGTTTGGCGGAACGTCTCTTAGAGGAACCGCTTGTGGATTTTATTGATTTCTGGCAAGAATTACCGTTATTTCAAACGCAAAAAGCCTTGTCTGTGGCACAGCAAATGGCCATTCGGCAGGAACGTTTGAGCCAATCGGCCTTTGGATTGGCTAGTAGTTTGTGGTATATGGGGACAGGAGCGCAAGAGAGTTACTGGGAACGTCTAGCAGAATTGCAGCCGATTCCTACCGATTTATTGGTAGGCGGCGAAGATCAAAAATTTATTGGGATTGCGAAAAAAATGCAGGTACGTCAACCGTTGTTGAGGCTGACAATTTTTCCTGAAGCAGGACATTGTATCCATTTAGAACAACCAACGATTTTCTATGAAAAGGTGACAGCGTTATTGGAAGGAGCTATCTGAATGAACATTCAATCAATTGAAACCTATCAGGTTCGTTTGCCTTTAAAAACGCCGTTTGTCACGAGCTATGGTCGCCTGGAAGAAAAAGCGTTTGATCTATTTGTAATAACAGATGAGCAAGGAAATCAAGGGTTTGGCGAATTAGTGGCTTTTGAGCAACCTGATTATGTGCAAGAAACGTTGGTAACCGAACGCTTCATCATCCAACAGCATTTAATTCCGTTACTTTTAACAGAAGCGATTGAACAGCCGCAAGAGGTTTCAACAATTTTTGAAGAAGTTAAAGGACATTGGATGGGAAAAGCTGCGTTAGAAACTGCCATCTGGGATTTATATGCCAAACGGCAACAGAAGAGTTTAACTGAATTTTTTGGACCAACGCGGAGGAAAATTCCTGTAGGGATTAGTTTAGGGATTCAAGAAGACTTACCTCAATTACTTAAACAAGTTCAGTTAGCTGTAGAAAAAGGGTATCAACGAGTGAAGCTGAAAATTCGTCCCGGTTATGATGTGGAACCCGTTGCTTTGATTCGTCAGCATTTTCCTAACTTGCCTTTAATGGTCGATGCAAATTCAGCGTATACATTGGCAGATTTGCCTCAATTGCAACGTTTAGATCACTATCAATTAGCGATGATTGAACAGCCTTTTGCTGCAGATGATTTTTTAGATCACGCACAATTACAAAGAGAACTGAAGACAAGAATTTGTTTGGATGAAAATATTCGTAGTCTCAAAGACTGCCAAGTGGCGTTAGCATTGGGCAGTTGCCGTAGTATCAATTTGAAGATTCCTCGTGTAGGTGGGATTCACGAGGCGTTGAAGATTGCCACATTTTGCCAAGAAAATGATTTATTGGTTTGGTTAGGTGGTATGTTTGAGTCTGGTGTTGGTCGCGCATTGAATTTGCAATTTGCGTCACAGCCTACCTTTTCCTTTCCAGGTGATATTTCAGCAACGGAACGCTATTTTTATGAAGATATCATCACGGAACCTTTTATTTTAGAGCAAGGGACAATGACCGTGCCTCAGGGACTTGGTATTGGTGTTACACTTTCCCAGACGAATTTGCTAAAATACAGTCAGTATCAAAAAATCATGTAATGATAACAAAATTGCGCCTATGACTATGCAGAGAAGCATAATCTAGGCGCAATTTTTTATTTTTCTAATTGACTCGCTGCGGCTTCATCCAAGAGAACCGTTAAATTTGGATGGAGTTGAAGAATAGAGGCAGGATACGTTTCTGTGACAGGTCCTTGGAGCACTTGTTTGACCATCTGAGCTTTTTGTTCACCATTTACAATTAGGACAAGATGCTTAACTTTCATGATGCTGGCTGGCCCCATCGTAACAAAGGTCATGCCTGGCTGCATCATTTCAGGAACAAACCAAGGCTCTGAACCAGTGACGGTCACTTGATAGGTTTCGTTTTTAAAATGAGTGGTAGTGGGCATGTTCCCACAAAAATGACCATCTGCTCCTAAGCCAATTAACATCAAATCTAAGCCGCCTGCGTCAGCAATCCGTTGTTCTTGTTGTTGAAAGTTTTCAACAGTTAATGGATGGATGTTTTGCTCGGATATTTCCGCAGGTGTCAAATACAGCGTCCGCAAATCTGTCAGAGTAATGCCTTCCTTTTGATGAGGAACGGGGATTTCATCAAAGTTATAATAATGAACATTATCAAAGTCAGATGAATTTTTCACAATCGAGGCTAATTTTTGGTAAACAAGTGCTGGCGTTTTACCAGCGGTAATTGATAAATTCACTCGTTTATCTTGGCTCATCGTGCTTAGAAGTAACATTTTTGCCCATTCGCTCATCGTGTCGAAATCTTGTTTAATTAAAATTTTCATACTTGCTCACTCCATTCTTTGAATAAGCTAAGTATAATTTGTGGGAACCATCCCATGTCAAGCTCTTCACAAAAAGGATTTAATTAACGGTAGGCAAAAGAAAGAGGAGCAGCCGTCAAAACGATGGCTGCTCCTCTTTTTAAAACTTAAGATAACCTACAACGAGTTAACTTTTTAGCTTTCTGCTCCACTTGCTCCAACGCTGGTCTAAACGTTCTTTTGACCAACACTGTTTAACAAAGAATTTTATTTTATTGTTCTTTTAACCATTTTTCTAGTTGTAAACGTTGCACTTTCATAGTAGCTGTGTGAGGGATTTCGTCAAAAGCCATAATGATAGGTTCGTTTAAATGTGGTAAATCGGCTACCTGTGTCCACCAAGCGTCCCAATCCATTTCTTCCCCAGGGACAACCGCTAAAATTGGCTGAGGTTCATTTTCTTTGCCACGGACAATAATCACTTCTTCTAAGAAATCTAATGCATCCAATAAATGATCTTCAATAGCTAAATTACTGTCGATGTTTTCAATTAGATCTACTTGGCGATCTTTCAAGAATAAGTGGCCGCGTTCATCTAACATTCCGTAATCGCCGCTGTCCCACCATTCGCCGTAGACATTTTCTGCAAAGCGGGCATCTTCTTTGTAATATGTTAAGGCCCGTCCTTTTGATAAGAATTGGATATGGCCGTCCGTCATCGCAGGTAAAACTTGTCCTTTTTCATCAGTAATTCGAGCTTGTGTTAAATCCTCTAAACCAACACCCATGTCACGAGCATCTGAATCTTTTAGGGAGTCTAAAGTATGCGCTCGTAAGATCATTGGCCCGCATTCACTTTGTCCATAAACTTGTAGGAAAATTGGTTCATTGGCAGCAGATGCTTTTAAGAAAGCCACCATTGTAGCGTTGTTAATTGCATCAAAAGTAGAATGATAATAATGGACACTAGCGAAAGCTTCAGGTTTTTCTTTGGTCAAACGAACCCATTGAACGAAGTTATTGGGGTGTGTTTCTACAGCGATTGGTTGATAGGTGCTGAACATTTCAGCGACTTTTTCGCTCGAAGCATTTGCTAAAGGCATCATAGGGAAGCCCATGGCCATTAAAGAAGACACGCCAATGTTAAAACGAGAATGAACTGGCGAAATATGAAAGCCAACTAATTTCTTTTCAGCAATTTTTGTAAAAATGGTTTTTTGCCATTTTGTACGCCAACCCATAGAGTGATTGGAATGACAGATAAGTTTAGGAATACCTGTTGTTCCAGAGGTGTGGGTCATGTAGGCAATTTCGTCTTTAGTCAGTTCGTCTTGAGGAACTTCCGTGGCATCAGCTTCTAAAAGAGAAGCAACCGAAAGTTTTTTATTGGCAGAGCTGTTACGAACAGCTTCAACTTTTTCAGCAGTCACATCATCAAATAAAATATAAGGATCTTCTAAACGATCAACGAATACTTCAATTGTTTCAAAAGGTAAATGATATGAAACCATTACAGGAACGGCGGCTAGATATGAGGCTGCAACAGCTAGTAAATACGTGTCGAATTTAGGACTTTTATAAATAATAATTTTGTCGCCTTTTTTTACACCTAAAGCGGCTAATTGATATGCCCGTTTCAAAATTTCTTGATGGCTTTCACCATAAGTTGTTTCTAAGCCAAGTGCAGGAAAAGCAGGCAAAGATTCATCAAAAATAATTGGAACAGTTGGTGTTTTTTCTGCGGCTTCTTGATAGTTTGTGTAGAGGTTTAATGGTTGATAATCAAGTAAGTGTGTCAAGGGAAAGTCTCCTTTGTAAAATAGTTTGTGTACAAATGTACAAGTTCACTTTATCCTATCATAGAATGGGTTCTTTTTCTACGTCAAAAATACAACGTTAAATGTTATTTTTTATTATTCACAAGCACAACGTTTGCTGTATCTGGCAAAGTTTCCTACAATAATTATGTAAGTAAAAAGTTCTCAGAAGTGTAAAACTTTACAAAGGAGAGGAATTTACATGAAAAAAATCTATGAAACAACTATCATTAATACGGGTGGACGTGCAGGAGAAGTTCACTCACCGGATAAATCATTTTCTTATGCGGTTGCTTCGCCAGGTGTCAAGAAAGAAAATACAACAAATCCAGAACAATTATTCGCAGCGGCTTACAGTGCTTGCTTTAACGGTGCATTAGAATTAGTGATGGATCAAGAAAAAGTCGAAGGTAAAAGTACAGTAACTGCACGTGTATCCTTATTCCAAGGAGAAGATGGGTTTAGCGTTGGTGCTGAATTAGAAGTTCATATTGATGGGGTAGATCAAGCTAAAGCAGAAGAACTTGTTAAAAAAGCCCACGAAATTTGCCCATATTCTAAAGCAACAAGAAATAATATAGATGTTAAATTAACAGTGATTTAATTAAAAAAGAAGCGCTTTGTCTATACGACAAAGCGCTTCTTTTTTAGATAACAGTCCACAAATTATACATATTTAACAAAATAACTAAAAAAACAACTAAACTATAAATTTGGGCGACCCGTTGTTGAGATAATTTTTTACTGAAAAGACCGCCAACATAACCACCGAATAAAGCGGCAGGAATAATAGCCCAAAGCATTGTCAAATCAAAAACCGCAAACCCTGTGGTCAAGCCGATATTGCCAAGTTTGGCGAGTTGGGAGAAAAAAATAGTAATGATGGAATAGACAGTTGCTGATTTGATATCCATTCCAAAAAAGAGAATAAGGCAAGCTACATTAATGGGACCGCCACCGATGCCTAAAAAGGTTGACAGAATCCCTAAGCCTAATCCGACAATCAGAAAAATGCTCAATCCGTTGAGGTGTAAGTGCCAGTTGGAAAATTGATTGTAGAGAAGAACCAAAACCAAGGTCACCAACATGATGATATATTGGATTAGTTGTACTTTTTCTTCATTTGGCGCTAGTGCAATCGCCTGATTAAGAAGTAAATCACCCAACATACCGCCGACTAAGGAACCAAACGAAATACTCGCGGCTTTTTTCCATTCAATTTGGACACCATTTTGATACTGTTTATAAGTCGAAGAAATGGACATGACAAAAACAGCGACACTTGAATAGAACGCAATACTATTTAACGAATGGAACCCAAGAAAATCCAAAACAGGCTTAATAATGACGCCTCCACCCATCCCAGAGAGCGCCCCAACTGTATTGGATAGAAAAATAGTTATGAAATAAATCAGCAAAACCCGCACATAATCACTCCTAAACCGTTTTCTTTTAGTATAGCACAAAAATTATATAAGAAATGAAATTTCATTTAAAAATATTTTTAAAAAGAACTTGAAATGATATTTCTTTAATGGTATTCTACAAATACAAAAAAGAAAACGCATTCAAGGAGGATGAGAAAGCATGACAGTATCGATTGGTATTATTTTGATTTTATGTCTTTACACAGTTGTTGGTGTACTTGACCAAATTTCTATTCAGATTGGTCCATATACACCATTGTTTGCTGCAACGTTTACTGGCCTAGTCTTAGGAGATGTTCAAACAGGTTTGATGATTGGGGCAACGCTTCAATTGATGACATTAGGCGTAGCGACTTATGGAGGAGCAACAGTCCCAGACTTTCTTTCGGGGGCCATTATGGGAACGGCTTATGCAATCATTTCAGGGAAAGGGGCAGAGTATGGTATCGGAGTTGCGGTTCCGATTGGGTTATTATTAACACAACTAGATATTTTAGGCAGAATGGCTAATACGTTTTTCCAACACAAAGCAGATCGCTATGCGGAAGAAGGCAATTATAAAGGGGTCGAGCGCTGCAATGTTTTAGGAATTTTTCCTTGGACGATTTCTCGTGTCATCCCAGTTTTTATTGGCCTAGCTTTTGGTGAACAAGTTGTAAACGCTATCAATAATTGGATTCCTATTTGGGTGATGAATGGGTTAAAAGCAGCAGGTGCTATTTTACCAGCGATGGGGATTGCTATTTTAATGCGGTACTTGCCAATTAAAACATACTGGCCTTATTTTATTATTGGGCTCGTGTTACTTGCTTATGGGGCCCAATTCTTCTCAGTTTTAGGTGTCGCACTGGTTGGCTTGGCTTTAGCAGCGATTTATGTGATGAATCATAACAAAGGCGGCGCAGCTACAACAAGTGGCACGGTTATTTACGAAGATGATGAGGAGGTTGAGATTGATGACTAACAAATTAACAAAAAAGGATATTAATAAAGTTTACGTCCGTAATCTTTTTGGCTATCAGTGGGGCTGGAACTATGAAAAAATGCAAGGACTTGGTTACGCTTGGGTGATGATGCCTGCATTAAAGCGACTATACAGTGAAGATCCAGTAGCTATGAAGAAAGCCTTGAAGACACATCTTGGCTTTATGAATACAACGCCAGCCATGTCGCATTTAATTGTCGGAGCTGATATGGCTTTGGAAGAAGAAGTCGGCATTGAAGATGAAACGGCCATTACTGGCTTGAAAACAGGTCTAATGGGTCCGTTTGCTGGTGTTGGTGATACCATTTTTATCGCGATTTATCGTGCGATTGTTTTTTCGATTGCAGCTTACATGGCGCAAGGGGGCCAGGTTATTGGGTTACTGATCCCGTTAATTGCCGGAGCAGTGGTCCTATGGGTTCGCTATAAATTTACTTGGATTGGTTACCATCAAGGGAAAAAAATTGCGACAGAATTTGCGGATAAAATGAAATTGTTTACGCAAGGTGCAGCCATTTTAGGGTTAACAGTGGTCGGCGGTTTGATTCCTTCGGTAATTACTTACAAATTAGATTTAACTTATAAAATGGGAGATGTAACATTATCTGTTCAAGAAATGTTGGATAAAATTTTACCCGCATTAATTCCTTTAGGGATTGTTCTTTTATCCTATTGGTTACTAGGGAAAAAGAAAATGAATTCAACACGGCTAATCTTTGTTTTAATTTTAATTGGCATGGTTTTAGGCAATTTACAACCAATGTTGGCTTGGGTTGGCGGTTTATTTTAAAAAAATAGTATATAATAGGAGAGATTTATTATGACAATTGTACATGCAAGAGTAGATGAGCGTTTAATTCACGGACAAGTTGCAACCGTTTGGACGAATACGGTTGGCGCACAAAGAATCATGGTAGTAAATGATGCCGCTGTCAAAGATCAATTACAAATTGGTGCCTTAAAAATGGCTAAGCCTGCAGGAGTTAAATTATCCATTTTATCAAAACGTAAAGCGATTGAAAAAATTTTAGCAGGCAATTATGATGAAGAAACAGTCTTTTTAATTACGAAAGACATTGCAGATATGGCGGCTTTAATTGATGGCGGTGTTCCGTTGCAGAGCTTCAATGTCGGCAATATTTCTCAAAAAGAAGGCAGTCGAGCAATTAAAAAATCTGTTGCATTAACCGATGAAGATATTCAAACCGTTCGTCGTTTAACAGATAATGGGGTGACTATTACCGCACAGATGATCCCCTCTGAACCAAACGAAGCAATTTTAACTTTCATAAAATAGAAATGGAGATGAGAAGATGGAGCCAATCCGTTCAATCAGACAAAAATATAAGGACTTTTCCAAAGTAAATAAGAGAATCGCAGACTATATACTGAAGGATCCGACCCGTCTTCTCTCATTAACAGCAAACGAAATTGCTAGCAATAGCGAAACTTCTCCGGCGTCAGTTACCCGTTTTTCTAAACAATTAGGGTTTGACAGCTGGGAAGAGTTAAAACTATCCATTGCAGCGGTACAAGCTGCCAGTAACGGTAAAAAAGATATTGATCCAATTGTAGCGGCGGATGATTCGGTGGATACTATTTGTATGAAAGTGGAATCTTTATTAAATGCTACGATTGAGGATTTATTTTATACAGTGGATAAACAAGCCTTGGAACGAGCAATCGCGCATGTTAAAAAAGCGGAAAAAATTCATTTGGTTGGAATTGGTGCCTCTTCTTTAACGACTTATAATCTTTATCACAAGTTTAACCGCGCTGGTCGCCAAGCAATTTTTAATTATGATAGTCACATGATGTTGGAGTTTTTAAATTATGCAACGGCACAAGACATTTTGATCACGGTCTCCTATAGTGGTTTGACAAAAGAAGCCTTAATCGCCTGTGAAATTGCCAAAAATAGAGGCGCAACGGTTATTTTTATTACCAGTAACGATGGAGAAAACGTGCGATCATTGAGCGATGAAGTTCTTTTAGTCCCCAATAATGAGCACCTCATTCGAGTGGGGGCTATTTCATCGATTGCTTCGTCAATGGCAATTGGCGATGTTCTGTATTTAGGTTCAATTCAAGATGATTTAGACACAGAAATCGAACGAAATATGATTGAAACGAGTCAACTTGTCAGCCGTCTAAAAGAGAAGTAGGGGTGTGCAAGCAAATGAACTTAGAAGGATTAACGACAGAAGCCAGAAATGAAGCGACTAAAAAGATTGACCAAGTGTCAACATTAGAGATGGTGACTTTAATAAATCAAGAAGACCAAAAGGTAGCACAAGCAATTGAAAAGGTGCTTCCGCAGATTGCTGCAGCAATTGATGCAGCGGCAGAACGATTTAAAAAAGGGGGCCGTTTAATCTATTGTGGTGCAGGAACGTCTGGACGTTTAGGGGCTTTGGATGCGATTGAATTAACGCCCACATATAGTGTGTCGCCAGAACGCGCATTTGGTATTTTAGCTGGTGGTGAAAAAGCAATGTATCAAGCAATTGAAGGCGCTGAAGACTCGAAAGAATTAGCTATCGAAGATTTAACGCAACATCAATTGACCGCCCGAGATGTCGTAATTGCGATTGCTGCTAGTGGTCGGACACCATATGCTGTTTCCGCAATTGAATACGGAAAAAAAGTGGGCGCTCTAACCATCTCAGTTACCTGTAATAATCAAAGTCCGATGAATCAATTGGCGGAAATTGGGATTGCGCCAATTGTAGGACCGGAAGTCATTACAGGGTCAACTAGAATGAAAGCGGGTTCAGCACAGAAAATGGTGTTAAATATGTTTTCAACAGGGATTATGGTTAAAGTAGGGAATATCTATCAAAATTTGATGGTCAACGTACAACCAACGAACGAAAAATTAATTCAACGTGCCACGAATATCATTAAAGAAGCAGCAGAAATCGAGGAATCGCAAGCCAAAGAATACTTGGAGGCAGCACAGCTAGAAGTGGCACCAGCCATTGTAATGGCGAAAGCCCACGTTGATTTTCAAAAAGCCAAACAACTATTAGCAGATCATGACGGACGGATTTCAGAAGTTTTAGCATAGAAGTGGTGAACAATGAATCAAATCGCAATTCAAGAAACAATTCAGAGACTGATTAATCAGCAAGTCGTTCCGGGTGTCGCTTGGGGGACGATCACAGAAGATAGCTTATCAGAACAGTATACGGGCTTTTTAGGTAATACTGGTCCATTTGCAAGACAAAAGGTTTCATCAGCTAGCCTGTATGATTTAGCGTCCTTAACGAAAGTTATTGGGACAACAAGTCGAATGTTACAATTAATCGATACAAATCAGCTTGCTTTTTCAACCACTGTGGGGGAAATCCTACCTGATTATCAAGGACTATCTTGTTCGATTGGGGAGCTTCTACTGCATCAGAGCGGACTGCCAGCTGATGTTGTCGATAAGAAAAATGTCACAAAAAAAAGCTTGCAAGAAATTATTTTGACGCATTCGTTATCTGAACGAGGGAAAACCATTTATTCTGATTTAGGGTATTACTTATTGGGAGAAATTATTCAAGTATTGGATCGCTGCTCATTAGAAGAGAGCTTTCAAACATATGTATTTCAACCAATGAACCTACAGCATACAAGTTTTACGGTCAGCGATTTTGCCCAGGCAGTGCCCACAGAGATTACAAAACAACGCGGCGTTATTCAGGGGGTGGTCCACGATTCGAAAGCCTATCAACTGAAAGCGCCAATCGGCAGTGCAGGTTTATTTACAACTTTACCAGATTTACTCACTTTTGTTCAGTGTTTTATGAACAATCGCTACCCGTCTGGCAAACCATTATTTTCTGAAAAAATGTTCACTGCTCTCTGGTCTATGAATCAAGGGGGACGTACATTTGGTTGGGAAGTGAAAAAGACGCAAGCAGGGGCAGACTATTTGTATCATACTGGCTTTACTGGAACGGCGATTGGTATGAAAAAAGAGACCAAAGAAGCCCTAATTTTGTTGACGAATCGGATTCATCCCACTCGTGAAGAACGTGGCTTTCTGAAAGCACGAACAAAAATTTATCAGCAGTATTTTTAGGAGGATATGATGAAACCAAAATTAATTTTAATGAGCCATGGACGGATGGCAGAAGAAACCTTAGCTTCTACTCAAATGATTGTCGGGGAATTAGCAGATGCTGCGATTGTGTCAATGACCGCAGAAGATGGCTTGAGCGGCACGCAAGCAAAACTGGCAGCAATCTTAAAAGAAGCTGGCAATGTCCCGACGCTTGTATTAGCTGATTTAAAAGGAGGAACACCTTGTAATGTGGCTATGATGGCCATGGGCACTTATCCGCAATTGCGAGTGGTCGCCGGACTTAATTTAGCAATGGCAATTGAAGCAGCCGTGTCACCTGTGGAAAATGTGGATGAATTAGCTGCATATTTAACGCAAATTGGCCAATCTGCGGTGACCACGATTGACTTACCTGAATTAACAGATGAAGAAGAATTTGAAGAATAGGAAAGAGGTCGGGACGGAACCGTTTAGCTCCGAGAAATAAGAAGGAATTTCCGAAAATTGCTTTTTAATTTTTGGAGAATTTCGGCTTATTTCCGAAGGAGTTGATTCTGTTCCCGCCGTTTATCAGGTTTTGAGCCTGGAACAAAAATCCAAAGTGATTTTTGTCCCAGGCTCTTTTTTAATGACTTTAGTCAGTCGAAATCTCTAAAGAGATTTCGACAAAAAAACCACGCGTACTGCGCGTGGAGGCCAGAGCTTTAGCGATAAAAACTCCTTTCGATATAATAGATAAAGGCTACCAACCGTTATCAAATCGAAAGGAGTTTTTGAATGTCGAACGACGATAAAAGTTTAGCACATACTCGTTGGAATTGTAAGTATCATCTTGTGTTTACACCAAAATATAGAAGAAAAGTAATCTATGGTCAATTGAGGCGAGATATAGGGAAAATACTAAGGAAATTGTGTGAGATGAAAGAAGTCGAAATCATTGAAGCGCATGCAATGCCCGACCATATCCATATGTTGGTAAGAATTCCGCCGAAGTTGAGTGTATCAGGTTTTATGGGTTTCTTAAAAGGAAGAAGTGCAGTAATCATTCATGAACGTCATGCGAATTTAAAATACAATTATGGAAATCGATCCTTTTGGTCAAAAGGCTATTATGTGAGCACTGTAGGATTGAACCAAAAAACGATAGCTAAGTATATACGAGAACAAGAAGCAGAAGATCGAATAAGGGATAGTATAAACAAAAGAGAGTATAAAGATCCATTTAGGAAGTAACAACTAGATAAGAATAGAATGGTAGCGGTTGGCAGTCTCTAAAAAAAGCTCCCTTAAAGGGAGCAGCAGGTAGCGAGCCCTTCTAGGGCTATTAAAAAGCCACCCGCTATGCGGGTGGATATTTACTTAAGAACCAGGGATATTCCGCGGTTCGTTTTTGGTTGTGACAAAGAAAAAGAATAGACTCAATAAAATAACTAGGATGCCATCGTTAAACATCGGATTTACGAAGTTTAAAATAGCACTTAAGATAACTGGCACGGTAGCACAATACGTAATAATTTTTAAACAATCAATCAAACGTAAAGAATAAAAACGTAATTTTGAATAGAGAGATGCACCGATAGCGGCAATCAGTAAGTCTAAAACTAAACCGATTAGAACAGGGTAGATAGCCACTAAAAAGACAATGAGTTTTGTCCACCAAGGGATTGCTGCTTCGCTTAGCGCAGTCTTGATACTCTGAGCGTTAACTCCATCTAAGGTTCCTTTACTATAGGGGAAGATAAATTGGTCGGTGCCTAGAATTGATTCAGTTGCGCCTGAATTTGGTAAGGCGACTACAAATTCATCTTGTAAAAAAGCCAAACCAAACGCATTACCAATTAAATCCTTTTGGACATCAGCGACTGTACGCTTTCCATCTGGATCAAACGTAAAAATAATCGAGTCGGTTTGATAAATAAAACCAGATTCTTTGGCCTTTGTTTGCAACGTGCCATTTTCAATAGAAAAGTCAGGCAACTTTTCTGCAATTTTTTGGCCATCTTGTTGCACCTCTTGTAGCACAGAAAAGACTTGTTTGGTAATAGGTAGTGCTAAAATAGCACTTAAAAAAACAGCATAGAGAATTACTTTCCAAAACGCCATTTTTTTCGCATGCCGTAATTCTGAAACTGAAAAAAAGGCCTGCTTAAATAATTGCAATGTATTCATTTATTTACTCCTCACATCATTCTTCTACAGGTCATTCTAGCGAATTTATGAGGGAAACACAAGGTAATCTCCCTCTTTTGTAAAACTTTTCTTTTGGCAAGCAAACTATTTTGTAGAAAGCGGTTCACTCTGTTATCATAATAGTTGTATGAAAGACGTATGTTACATACTAAAAAATAGGGGGATTTAAAAAATGACTTACACATTACCAGAATTACCATATGCTTATGATGCATTAGAACCTTACATTGACGTGGAAACAATGCACTTACACCATGATAAACACCACAACACTTATGTGACTAACTTAAACGCAGCGATTGAAAAACATCCAGAATTAGGCGAAAAATCTGTAGAAGACTTAATTTCAGATATGAATGCTATTCCTGAAGATATCCGCACAGCCGTTCGTAACAATGGTGGCGGTCACGCAAACCATACATTCTTCTGGGAAATTATGGCACCAAATGCTGGTGGACAACCAACTGGCGCTATTAAAGAAGCAATCGATGAAACATTTGGTAGCTTTGATGAAATGAAAGCTGCTTTCAAAACAGCTGCAACTGGCCGCTTTGGTTCAGGTTGGGCTTGGTTAGTTGTGAATAACGGTAAATTAGAAATCACTTCAACACCAAACCAAGATTCACCATTAATGGATGGCCAAACACCTGTTTTAGGTCTTGACGTTTGGGAACATGCGTACTACTTAAAATATAAAAACGTTCGTCCAGATTACATTGAAGCATTCTGGAACGTTGTTAACTGGGATAAAGTAAACGAACTTTTTGCTGCAGAAAAATAAGTTTGCCAATTGTGAAGGAAAGAGTCAAATGACGGCTGTCATTTGACTCTTTCCTTTTACAAATCCAGGGTCGAAATAGTTGTTCGTTTATGGCATACTAAAGTAAGTAGGGAAAGATAACGGATACATAAAGAAGGAGCTAAAAAAATGAATGTTATGATGCAAAAAGTACACGGGTCAGAAAATGATTTCTTTTTATTGGATGAAACACAGTTTGAGCGCTCTTTAACCGCTGAGGAAATTGAGCAATTGCGCATCCAGTTATGTTCGCGGGAAACAGGATTATTGGCGGGAGCAGATGGGTTACTTTTGGTAGGAGAAGGGACTCACGGCACGTCCAATGCTAGAATGCGAGTGATTAACAGCGATGGTAGTGAAGCAAGCATGTGCGGGAACGGCTTGCGTACGGTTGCCCGTTATTTAGCTGAAAAAAACCAAGAAAAATCATTTACAGTTGAAACAATGTTTGCAGATTTGAAAGTACGTCAAGCCCCCAATTTAGCTGAAGAAGTGGCGACTTACCAAGTGGAAATTTCACCAGTAAGTTTTGAAGCAGTCACTATCCCAATGCATTTAGGGGTCCAAACATTAATTGATGAAATTGTACCAGCCTTATCTAAAACCATTCGCTTTACAGCGGTAGCAGTGCCTAATCCGCACCTTGTAGCATTTGTGGATCACGAAACCTTAAATGGTCCAGAATTTGAACGAATCGCTTCCTATGTAAATAATGAAAATCCATATTTTCCAGAAGGGATAAATGTGAGTTTTGTTGAAATTCTTGGCAAAAATCAACTATTTGTTCGAACGTATGAACGTGGTGTAGGTTTTACAAGTGCTTGTGGGACAGCTATGTGCGCAAGTAGTTTACTTTATACGTTATTGAAAGATGGTGTTTTTTATGAAGAAATAACCGTCAAAAATGCTGGAGGTATGGTGAAAACAGTCGTCCACGAAACGTCTGATGGCAGTTATTGGATGGAATTAATTGGGAATGCCACGATTACGCATTTGATTGAAGGATCACTGACTGATTTACTAAATGGTGCATTTGAGAAAATAACTATCACTGAAACGAATGAACAAAAACATTATCAAGAATTTCTGCAAACACTTTCTCAAAAATAACAATTGTTCCTTGATAAAGCGCTCTTTTATTTTACAATTGTGTTAAGTTCTTGTTCCAAAAAATAAAAAATATTGCTTGAATAAGCAAACTATGAGAAAATAAAGGGCATGAATTAAGAATTATTCTTAGATAAACGAGGAAGTGTCTTATGAAACTATGGAAAAAAGTAGTACTGGGCTTCTTGAGCGTCTTGCTAGTGGTAGTAGCTGGGGTATGTGCTTACGGGATTAAGATGTATTCAGATGCCAATTCAACAATTAATGGGATCTATCAATCAGTTAACCGTAAGTCCAATAAAGGAGCCACGGCCAATATTGATGCGCAAGAACCATTCTCTGTTCTTTTAATGGGGATTGACACAGGCGATTTAGGCCGAACAGAGCAAGGTCGTTCAGATACTACAATGGTTGTAACCATCAACCCGAAAGAAAACAAGTCCACAATGATCAGTTTGGATAGAGATATTCTAACAGATATTGTTGGAAATGACACACAAGACAAATTGAACCATGCCTATGCATTTGGTGGCGCCGAAATGGCGATTAATACAGTCCAAGAATTACTGGATATTCCCATCCATCACTATGTATCCATCAATATGAAAGGGTTAAAAGACCTGATTGATGCGGTAGGCGGTATTGAAGTAGATAATACGATTGGTGAATTTACGTTGGACGGTATTACTGTTCCAGCAGGTAAAATCAAGTTAGATGGCACGACAGGTTTGGCTTATGCGCGGATGCGTCACGAAGATCCTGAAGGAGATGTGGGTCGTCAACGCCGCCAACGAGAAGTTGTTGAGAAAATTGTGCGCAAAGTCATGAGTTTTGACGGTGTTTCAAAATATCGAAAAATTCTTGATGCTGTTGAAGCCAATGTAAAAACAGACTTAACTTGGGATGACATGATGGACATCCAATCAAAATATTTGTCTGCCTTTAAAACAATTGACTCTGAACAATTACAAGGATACAGTGCAACTATTGATGATATTTATTATCAAGTCCTAGATCCAAATAGTTTATACAAAACACAAACAACACTTAGAAAACAACTTGGTTTAAAAGAACATGCTTCTGAACGTGAAAAAGATTTAGCCTTTTATAATCAGTTTAGCTATGCTGTTACAGATACTGCACTGATTGGTGAATCTGGTGATTCAAGTGCCAATAGCTCTACTAGTTCGAGTAGCACAGCGGACACCACAGCCGGTCAAACAGAATACAACGGCAATACGCAACAAGCAGCAGAAGGAGCCTACGATCCGAATACGTACGTTGACCCAAATACGTACACAGATCCAAACGCTTATGCTGATCCAAATACGTATGTGGATCCCAACGCACCACAATATTAATCTGTTAAACAAGCTCGAAAACTTCTATTTCTGATGGAAATAGAAGTTTTTTTCTTTTATTCTAGAAATTTTTTTCAGAAAGTGTTATAATTGGACTATACCAAAATAAACCGTAAGGAGCGTGTCAAAATGCAAATTATCCGTGTAGCAAATGCAGAAGAAGGCGGCAAAAAAGCGTTTGAATTAATTAAAGAAGGTATGAACAATGGTGCGAAAGTTTTAGGCTTAGCAACAGGTAGTACACCAGAAACATTATATAAAGAAATGACAGCAAGTGATATCGACTTTACAGAAATGACTTCTGTAAACTTAGATGAATATGTTGGTTTAGGTGGCGAAGATGAGCAAAGTTACCGTTATTTCATGAACAAACACTTATTCGACAAAAAACCATTTAAAGAAACATTTGTACCAAATGGTAAAGCAGAAGATTTAGATGCTGCTTCCGCAGAATATGAAAAAATTATCGATGCACATCCAGTAGATATCCAAATCTTAGGTATTGGTCAAAATGGACACATTGGTTTCAACGAACCAGGCACACCTCTAGATAGCTTAACACATGTCGTTGAGTTGACTGAATCAACAATCAACGCAAACAAACGTTATTTTGACAAAGTAGAAGATGTCCCAACACGTGCTGTTTCTATGGGGATTGGCTCAATCATGAAAGGTAAAAAAATGATTTTAATGGCTTATGGCGAAGCAAAAGCAGAGGCCATTAAAGGAATGATTGACGGACCAGTAACAACAGACATGCCAGCAAGTGCATTACAAAACCATCAAGATGTTGTTGTAATCATTGATGATGCAGCTGCAAGTAAATTATAATCGTTGATGAAAAAGAACTTGAAACATAAGGATTTCCTTATGTTTCAAGTTCTTTTTTTGTTATACTGGAAGTAATAGAAGAAGAGGTGAAAAGGATGTTACAGCTAACAATTCCAGAAATTATTTTACGGTTAGTCCTAGCGATGGTGATGGGTGGCGCAATTGGTTTTGAAAGACAATATAAGAATCGCCCAGCAGGGATGCGCACTCACATTTTAGTTTGTATGGGCGCGGCTATTATTGCGTTAATTCAGTCGCAAATTGCAATCAATGCATTGAAAGATGCGTTAGCTAATCCGGCTTTGACGGGGGTCATTCGTTCAGATCAAGCAAGGTTGATTGCACAAGTTGTAAGTGGAATCGGCTTTTTAGGTGCTGGAACCATCATTGTAACGAAACAAAGTGTCACCGGATTGACGACAGCAGCGTCACTATGGACCGTTGCTGGTTTAGGGATCGCGGTGGGCATGGGCTACTATACGATTGCCTTAACAAGTTTTATCGGTGTATTATTTGCCTTAACCATTGTCAAACGAATTATTCACGTACCAACAATCAAAAAATTAGAAATTCGCTATCAACATAAACAAGAAACCAAAGAATTTATTAATCAGTATTTTGAAGAAAAACATATTGAAATTTATGATGTGAATTTCAATGTTTCTTGGGTGGATGATACAAAAATCTATACGAATATCTATACTATTGATTTACCTAAAGGCCTAACGTATGCCGATGTTATCGAAGATCTATCTGTTTCAAATAATGTAACAAAATTACGATTGATTAATGTGTAGAAACATCTATTTATAATTAATGACAACCGCTATAAGTTAAAATGCTTATGGCGGTTTTCTTCTAGGACCTAGGACTGATTTTTTAAGTTTAATATTTCAAAAAGATTACAAAAGAGTTATGATTGTATTACGAGTTAGAAAGAAAGGTGATAAGTAAGATGAATAAAAAAAATAAATTTCTTAGTATTATTGTTGTTGTCGTTGTGATTATTGGTGCATTTGTGATGAAAGCTTATAATCAATTGATTACTTTAGATAATAAAGTCGAAGCAGAATGGTCACAAGTAGAGAATGTAATGCAAAGACGTGCTGATTTAATTCCTAATCTTGTCAGTAGTGTTCAAGGCAGTATGACTCAAGAAAAAGAAGTTTTAAAAGAAATAACGGAAGCACGTAAAGCATACGCAGGAGCAAAATCTTCTTCTGAAAAAGGGCAAGCAAATGAGCAAATTGAAAAAGGATTAGGTAATTTTGTTACAGTATTGAATGAAGATTACCCAAAGTTAGCTTCTTCTGAAAATGTCAAAACCTTAATGACTCAATTAGAAGGATCTGAAAATCGAATTTCTGTTGAACGCCGTAACTATATACAAGCTGTTGAAACATATAACCAACAGATTTCAAAATTCCCTGATAAAATAATTGCAAAACTTTTAGGATTTGAGAAGAAAACTAACTATGTTGCGACAGAGCAGGGAAAAGAAGTGCCGCAAGTGGAATTTAAATAAAAAATTTGTAGAAAATTTGGGTTAAAAAGAAAGAAGTGAGGAAGGTTGGATAAAAAAGTCGAAAAAATTCAAGAAAAAGTTCGTTTGTTTTATAAAAAGCATCAGCGGAATACAACGATTGTTGTGGTAATTAGTTTAAGTATGATTTTAATATTAGGAATGGCTGCTTGGTATGAAGGAAAGGGAATCTCTTATGAAGCAAAACAAACTGCACTGAGAGAGAAGCAACATGCCTTACAAAAAAAGAGAGACGATATCTTAGCAGGGAAAATGACTGAAGCGTCAACCCAGACAACAATAAATAACTTTTCTAAACAAGAAATAACTGGTGAAAATGAATTAGTGACAATTACTGGAACGAATGGGCAGTTGAACATTAATGATGCTAATATCTATGTTTCAGATAATGCAGGTATTGTCTCAAATCAACTTAAACAGAAAATGTTTCAATTGAATCAACAATTGTTGGAAAATGCGAATGGCGCACAATTTATGCTTATTACCGTTCCTGCGTTACCTAGTGGGGAATCTGTTGAATCTTACAGCAATAAGATTGCTAATCAATTAGGTGTAGGGGATCGTGAAAAAAATAATGGTGTGGTTTTTCTAATGGCAATTGAGGATCGCGAGTCTCGCTTGGAAGTTGGATATGGCTTAGAGAGTATTTTAACGGATAGCTATGCGGATGATATTATTAATAATGAAGAAGTAAAAGAGGCTTTTAGAGACGAGGATTATAATACAGGTCTCAATAAAATTATTGATCAAGTATCGGCTGCAATCAATTCAAAAACCGCACAAGTGGATAATGAATTAACAAATATACAAACAGAGTTAAACACTAACACAACGAAAAGAAATGTTCTTTTAATGGCAAGTATTGCTGGGATGCTCATTTGTGCTGTTTATACTTTACAAATTTTAAGAACAAGAAAACTTGTTAAAAAAATGTATCAAGATTATTTGAATTGTTTACCAACAAAGGCTGTCCTAAATAACTCAGAACAGACAAAGAAAGTATTAAATAAGATGAAAAAGACTTCTTTTTATTGTTTATATCTTAATGGAGCAACGTTATTTGCCACAAAAGGGAAAATAAGACGTGCCACTAAGCGTGGTTCTTTACTAAGTATATATCCAAATGCAAAAAAACAATCTTTTGGGCGTTTATTAGTAGGAGATACTTTATATAGTTATGATGGTAGTGTTTTGACGTATGCTTATTTAAACTCACAATACAATCCGTCTAATCATAGTAGTTCTGGTAGCAGCAGTGGTGGTTCATTCGGTGGCGGCTCATTCGGCGGTGGCGGTGCCTCAGGAAGTTGGTAAAATAAAAAGCTAGAAACGTTAATCGTTTCTAGCTTTTTGCTATTTATCTAAACCGTAAAGATAGTCATCATCTTTCATGGCTTCAACTGTTCCTAGTAAATAGCCATTTCCTACTTGAGAGAAGAAGTCATGGTTGCTAGTTCCTGTCGAAATACCATTCATTACAATCGGGTTCACATCATTGGCTGTATCCGCAAATAAGGGATCCATACCTAAGTTCATTAAAGCTTTGTTGGCGTTGTAGCGTAAAAAGGTTTTTACTTCTTCGGTCCAACCTAAGTCATCATATAATTCTTCTGTATAACGTTCTTCGTTTTCGTACAATTCGTAAAGTAAATTATACATCCAGTCTTTTAGTTTATCTTGCTCATCTTCTGGTAATTCATTAAATCCTAATTGGAATTTATAGCCAATATACGTGCCGTGCACTGATTCATCACGGATAATCAATTTAATAATTTCAGCGACGTTCGCTAGTTTATTGTTTCCTAAATAGTAAAGGGGAGTGTAGAACCCAGAATAGAATAAAAACGTTTCTAAAAATACACTAGCAATTTTTTTCTCTAACGGAGTGCCGTTTTTATAAATTTCGTTAATCCGTTCTGCTTTATATTGCAGATGTTTGTTGGTATTTGTCCACTCAAAAATATCATCAATCTCTTTTTTTGTATTTAATGTACTGAAGATAGAAGAATAACTTTTGGCATGGACAGATTCCATGAATTGGATGTTATTTAAGACGGCTTCTTCATGGGGCGTCCGCACATCATTTCTCAGTTGATCCATGCCGCTTTCTGATTGAACGGTATCTAATAAAGTTAAACCGCCAAAAACGTAGCCGACAGTAGTTTTTTCTAAATCGGAAAGAGACCGCCAATCATCTAAGTCATTGGATAACGGAATCCGTGTATCTAACCAAAATTGTTCGGTTAATTTTTCCCAAGTGGATTTATCAATGACGTCTTCAATGGCGTTCCAGTTAATTGCTTCATAATACGTTGCCATGGTTATTCCTCCTGTATGCTGGGACAGCAGTCTGTTTGACTAGTTGTCTCGTTTCTTCGCTTAAAACGTTCTACAGAGTCCAAATAGGAGCGTGCAGCCGTTCTTCTTTGTCCAGTATATCTGAAAATGTCCTGTTTAAAAAGAGAACATTCCTAAAAAATAAGACGCTCAAGCAGAACGCCTTATTTAAGTGCTTTTCATTAAATCACGCAAGACTCACATTGATTGCTGCCAATTTCTTCAGCATCATCTGTAAATGTACGAATATAGTAAATTGATTTAATCCCTTTGTTGAACGCATAATGACGTAAAATGTTCAAGTCACGGGTTGTTTGTTTTGGTGTTTCTTTCCATTCATACAAGCCTTCAGGGATTTCTGAGCGCATAAACAAGGTTAAACTCATTCCTTGATCAACGTGTTGTTGCGCTGTTGCGTAGACATCAATCACTTTGCGCATATCCATGTCGTAAGCAGAAGTATAGTAAGGGATTGTATCATTAGCTAAATAAGGCGCTGGATAGTAAATCTTACCAATTTTCTTCTCTTGACGTTCTTCAATCATGCGAGTAATTGGATGAATGCTGGCACTAGTATCATTAATATATGAAATTGAACCATTTGGCGCTACGGCTAAACGATTTTGATGATAAAGACCATCTTTTTTCACAGCATCGCGTAATGCAGCCCAATCTTCAGCTGTTGGAATCTGAATGTCTTTGAAGATTTCTTTCACTTTATCAAATTTTGGTGTAAAGTTGCCTTCAATATATTTATCGAAGTAAGCACCAGAAGCATAATCTGATTTTTCAAAATTGTGGAAGACTTGGTTACGTTCTTTCGCAATTTGGTTACTTTCCATTAAAGTCCAGTAATTTAATAACATGAAATAAATATCTGTAAAGTCTAGTGATTCTTCAGAGCCGTATTCCATATGATTTTTAGCGAAGAAGGTGTGTAAGCCCATTGCGCCTAGCCCGATTGTATGGCTTAAACGATTTCCATTTTGGATAGTTGGTACGACATCAATTTCAGAAGCGTCTGTTACAAAAGTTAACGCACGCGTCATAGCGCGGACAGATTTTCCAAAGTCAGGACTTTCCATTAAATTAACAATGTTAGTTGAACCTAAGTTACAACTAATATCTGTTCCTAAAACTTCATATTCTTGTTTACCATTAATAACAGAAGGCGTTTGAACTTGAAGAATTTCAGAACATAAGTTACTCATGATAATCTTGCCATCAATCGGATTGTTTTTGTTAGCTGTATCAATATTGATGATATAAGGATAGCCAGATTCTTGTTGTAATTTAGAAATTTCATTTTCTAAGTCACGGGCTTTAATTTTACGTTTACGTATGTTTGGATTGGCCACTAGGTTATCATATTCTTTGGTAATATCTACATAGGAATAAGGTACACCATATTCACGTTCCACACTATAAGGACTAAATAAATACATATCTTCGTTGTTACGTGTTAATTCGTAAAATTTATCTGGAACAATAACACCAAGAGACAACGTTTTTACACGGATTTTTTCATCAGCGTTTTCTTTTTTAGCAGATAAGAACATTTCAATATCTGGATGGAAGACGTTTAGATAAACCACACCAGCACCTTGACGTTGACCTAGTTGGTTAGAGTAGCTAAAGCTATCTTCAAATAATTTCATAACAGGGACAACACCACTTGCTGCGCCATCATAACCTTTGATTGGTGCGCCCGCTTCACGTAAGTTTGAAAGAGTAATTCCTACGCCGCCGCCGATTCGTGATAATTGAAGGGCAGAATTAATTGAACGCCCAATGCTGTTCATATCATCTGTTACTTGAACTAAGAAACAAGAAACCAATTCACCTCGACGTTTACGCCCAGCGTTTAAGAAAGAAGGTGTGGCTGGTTGATACCGTTGATGGATCATTTCATCCGCCAATGTTAAAGCCAACTCTTCATCGCCATCCGCAAAATACAAGGCATTAAAGGCAACCCGATCTTCATATGTTTCTAAATACTCTGTTCCGGCGTTGTTCTTTAAAGCGTATTGAGAATAAAATTTATAAGCCGCCATGAAAGACTTGAATTGGAAATGTTGTTCATCTAAGAAAGCATATAATTTTTCAATAAAGTCCATTGAATATTTTTCGATGAATTCAGTTTCAATAAAATCTTCTTTCATTAAAAAGTTGATTTTTTCTTCAGCAGAGCTGAATTTACGTGTATTCGGTTCTACATTTTCTTTAAAGAAGGCTGCGAGTGCTTCTTTATCTTTATTTAAAGGGATTTGACCATCAACAGGACGGTTAATCTCGTTATTCAGTTTGAAATAGCTGACATCTTTAATTTCTTTTAGACTCAATTTCTTCCACTACTTTCTTAAAGGTCTCCACGTCTTCGTCTGTTCCGCTAAACTCAAAGGAGTATAGAAGCGGAACGTGATAATCGCGGGCAATATCTTTGGCGGTATAGACAAATAATTCAGCAAAATTACGGTTGCCCCCACCAGCTACACCAACTAACAGTTCTTGGTTACTTTTATAATCAATAAAGTCATTCACTACCTCTGTAATTTCTGCATCATAGGTAGGAATGACAAGAATAAAAGGCTCATTTATTTCAAAAAAAGGATTCGCTGGCTCAAGTTCATAAGCAGGCAAATCCAATTTTTTAATAAAGCGCCTTGTTTGACCGGTGACTGAAAAATAAACAAGTTTCATCTTAGCTAGCCAATTGTTTTAATTGGTCTGGACGGAAGCCAACAACGGTTGTTGCTTCAGATGTGATTACCGGTACGCTTTGGAACCCTTGTTCTTTTAACCAGTCGATAGCATCTGGTTGTGCGTCGATATTGATTTCTTCAAAAGCAATGTTATTTTCACTTAGGAAACGTTTCGCCATTTTACATTGGATACAGTTATTTTTTGAAAAGATTTTTACGTTCATTGAAAGTTCCTCCTCTTTTTTTCTACATAGACTAGTATAAATCTATGTAGAAAAAAGTCAACACTTTAACACTATATATTGTGGTGCGTTTTTCTCATAATACTAGTTTTTGTGTTTTTGAAAGAAAAATGAAAACACGTGAATCCTCGTTTTTGGAAGAAAAAACACATTGGTCAGTGTTTGACAAACAAAAAAATTAAAATTTTGAAAGAGAACATTTAGTGAAAAAACACTAAATATTGTGTTGACATTTGAGTTAGGCACAAGAAGAAAAAATAAGCGGATTTGTTATTGAATGAGTGGAATTTTACAGTAGCTAGTAACATAAAAAACAAGTGCTGACTTTTTTCAAAAATGGTAACCTGAAAAAAGTGTCTCTATATAGAAGGAAAATAGAAGAAAACAGGAGATACATCCAGAAATTTATTGACTTTCCGTGTAAGCAAGCGTATTCTTTTAATTGAGAACGATTCTCATTTTCGTTTGAAACTTTTTCACATGGAGGAAAGTAAATGATTACGTTAGCGCAGGCAGAAGTTGGGAAAGTCTATACAGTCGAAAGCGTCCAAGCAGATGTTCAGACAAAGAAACATCTGAACAATTTAGGTGTCGTTGCAGGCCAAGCAGTTGTCCTTGTCAATTATCAGAATCAAAATGGTATTGTTTTATTACATAATAGTCGAATTGCGCTGACAGATACGATTTTACAAGCGATTCATGTGGAGGAGCGCTCGGCGAATGAGAAAGTTTGGGTCTCCTTGGATACCTTGAAAGTTGGAGAACGCGCTACAATAGTAGGGATCCACGGACAAGGAGCGGTGAAACGTCGGTTGATGGACATGGGCTTAACAAAAGGAACAGTAATTTTTATTCGCAAAGTAGCTCCTTTAGCTGATCCAATTGAAATCAATGTACGTGGCTACGAACTAACGTTACGAAAAAGTGAAGCGGAACTAATCTTGGTTGAGAAGGAGGAAAGCGAATGACTCAGCAAATTGCACTAGCTGGTAACCCTAATAGCGGTAAAACGACAACGTTCAATATGTTAACAGGAGCCAACCAATATGTTGGAAACTGGCCAGGGGTGACTGTGGAACGCAAAGAGGGGGTGGCAAAGAAAGATAAGACACTCATTATTCAAGATTTGCCAGGGATTTACTCTCTTTCTCCTTATACGCCTGAAGAAATTGTGGCACGAGATTATCTTTTGGAGGACCAACCTTCAGTGATTTTGAATATTCTCGATGTGACCAATTTGGAACGGAATCTTTATTTAACAACACAATTAATTGAAACCGGATTACCGGTTGTTTGTGCGTTAAATATGATGGATTTGTTGGAAAAAAACGGCCAAACATTGAATAGTGAAAAGTTAAGTTATGGCTTAGGCGTGCCTGTCGTTGAGATTAGTGCTTTGAAGAATCGTGGGTTGGATCATGCTTTAAAACAAAGTAAGCAGCGAGCGAATGCCATAGAGACAGAAGTTATTTATCCTTCTTATGATAATCGCTTAGAAGCAGCACTTGCTGAAATTGTTGATATTTTAGGGAATACTGTTCCTGAAACGCAACAGCGTTGGTATAGTTTAAAACTTTTTGAACGAGATGTTCGAACCAAAGAGCAATTATTATTGAGTTCTTTTCAAGAAAAAGAAATTGAAGAAGTCATTCAAATTACTGAAAAAATCTTTCAAGATGAAAGTGAAGCGATTATCATCAATGAACGCTATGCCTTTATTGCTCGATTAATTGCTTTGTGTGCGACGAAAAAAACAGAAATGACATTTACTCACAGTGATAAGATTGACCGAGTGGTAACCAATCGGTGGTTGGCGTTGCCAATCTTTGCGTTTGTGATGTGGTTGGTCTATTACTTGTCTATTCAAACGGTTGGTACAATGGGGACAGACTGGTTAAATGATGTCTTTTTTGGGGAATGGGTTCCTCAATTTGTAGGAAATTGGTTGGCGCAATGGCAAGTAGCGCCATGGATGCAAAGTTTAATTTTAGATGGGATCATTGCAGGTGTTGGGGCTGTGTTAGGCTTTTTACCACAACTGGCCGTCCTGTTTTTATGTTTAGGTTTTTTAGAAGATTGTGGCTATATGGCACGGATTGCCTTTGTCATGGATCGCTTGTTTCGGAAATTCGGCCTATCTGGTAAGTCGTTTATTCCAATGTTAATTGCGACAGGTTGTGGGGTCCCAGGCGTGATGGCTAGTCGAACGATTGAAAACGAACGTGATCGGCGAATGACTATTATGGTCACGACTTTTATGCCGTGTTCGGCGAAGTTGCCAATTATCGCTCTGATTGCAGGTGCATTTTTTCCTAACCAAAGTTGGGTCTCGCCCTCTGCTTATTTCTTAGGGGTTGCTTCCATTGTGTTATCAGGGATTGCTTTAAAAAAGACCAAGCATTTTTCGGGAGATCCAGCACCATTTATTATGGAACTTCCCGCCTATCATTTGCCACAGCTTAGAAGTGTGGTTCGACATGCCTATGAACGATGTCGCTCATTTGTAAAAAAAGCAGGAACGATTATTTTTGTTTCCAGTATTCTCATTTGGTTCATGTCACATTATTCTGTGACGTTTCAACCCGTTCCAGAAAGTCAAAGTATTCTAGCATTTCTAGGTAAAGGATTGGCGGTGCTATTTATCCCATTAGGCTGGGGTAATTGGCAAGGGGCAGTTGCCACAATTACAGGATTGATAGCGAAAGAAAATATTATTGGTACCTTAGGCATTTTATTTGGCAATGTGAAAGATGTTTCTGAAAACGGGGTAGAAGTCTGGGGCGCATTGCAACACACCTTTACGCCAGTCGCGGCCTATTCGTTCTTAACTTTTAACTTATTATGTGCACCTTGTTTTGCTGCAATTGGCGCAATTCGTCGTGAAATGGGAGACCTCAAATGGACATTAGGAGCCATTGGTTATCAATGCGGTTTGGCTTATATGGTTAGTTTTGTGATTTATCAATTAGGCCATGTGTTAGTCGAAAAAGGCACACTAACTCTGGGGACTTTTTTAGCGATGGGCGTTGTTTTAGCTGGATTTTACTTCCTTATAAGAAAACCAAAGCCAGGCAAAGAAAGTGTCCAAGCAATCACTTCTTTAGAAAGAGGGTAATAACGGATGGCAACAATTATTTTATCCATTTTAATTTTTGGAACAGCAGGAATCATCACCTATCGACGAATCAAAAAAGGGCGAAGTTGTGAAGATTGTCAAACAGCTTGTCCTGTAAAAAAAGAACAATCTTCACAAGAATAACAACTGAAAAAAATTCCCTCTTGTATAAATAATAGCGGAGTGCTACAATATTGAGGTAGCTGAAAAGCCATTTTATACAACGGGGGCATAGCTCAGTTGGTTAGAGCATCTGACTCTTAATCAGAGGGTCTAGGGTTCGAATCCCTATGCCCCCATTGGGTGCCAAACCCACGAGAACGGTATTCTGTCGGCGTCTTAGGACGTTTCGAAGACGGAGTACGCGTTCTCTTTTTTTGCATAAAATGTCGAGTGTCGTGAGAGATACACTAGTTAAATCATTTAAAGAATGCTACGCTTAGAAGAGCGAGAAAGTACGTTATATAAAAAAGTTAAAATTTTTTCAGGCTAAAAAAGCGAATTTAACAAAAAGCGCACTTTTTGGTTCCTATGAAACGAAAAAGTACGTACTATGCAGCATGTACGGCACGGTATATGATGATATCAGAAAACGTTAAAGGAGCGAATCAAATGATTACATCACTAGCAGATACAGTAACATTAAACAACGGCACTAAAATTCCAGGAATGGGTCTCGGAGTATTCCAAATACCAGATGAAGAGACAGCAAAAGTAGTCGAAGAAGGGATTACCAATGGTTATCGTTTAATCGATACAGCGCAAATCTATGGCAATGAATCTGGCACAGGAGCGGGAATTAAAGCAGGCTTAGCGGCAACTGGTTTGAACCGTGAGGACTTATTTGTTACCTCGAAAGTTTGGAACGCGCATATTTCCTATGATGAAACAATTCAAGCTTTCAATGATAGTTTGGAACGTTTAGGTTTAGATTATTTAGATTTGTATTTAATTCATTGGCCAGGAAATAATTCTTACAAAGAATCATGGCAAGCTTTAGAAACTTTATATGCTGAAGGAAAAGTGAAAGCGATTGGTGTCAGCAACTTCCAAGTTCATCATTTAGAAGATTTACTTTCTTATGCAAAAGTTGTTCCGGTAATTAACCAAGTGGAACTACATCCAAAATTGGATCAAAAAGAAGTACGTGATTTCTGTGAAAAACATGATATCAAAGTCCAAGCTTGGTCACCATTGATGCAAGGTCAATTATTATCGAATGAAACTATTTTGGCGATTGCTGAGAACCATAATAAATCAGCAGCGCAAGTGATTTTACGTTGGGATATTCAACAAGATATCTTATTAGCCGTGAAATCTGTCCACAAAGAACGGATGATTAGCAATGCAGCGGTCTTTGATTTTGAACTAAGTGCAGAAGAAATGGCGCAAATTAACCAATTGAATGAATCGTTACGTGTGGGACCAGATCCAGACACGTTTGATTTCTAAAAATTAACTAGGAGAAGATACAATGAGTGAAGCAGTTAAAGGTTTTTCAGTAGTCAACCACGTGGGGATTACAGTCAGTAATTTGGATGAATCAGTAAAGTTTTATGAAGCATTAACAGGAACAAAAATCGCAAATCGTGATGAAATTGGTGGAAAACGGATGGCCCAAACACAAGGGTTAGATGATACATTAATCAAGTATGCCAATGTGCATCTAGAAAACATCAATATTGATTTATTAGAATATGTTAAACCAAAATCAGAAAAAGCTTCTTATTCCAACGAACAAATTAGTGCAATGCATCTGTGTTTCGAAGTGGAAGATATTGATGCAGCTGTTGCACGTTTAAGAGCGATTGGCGTAGAACCTGATGGAGAACCGATTACATTCCAAGAAGAAGATGGCTTGAAGAGCGGTTTTGGTACAGGTGTCGCTTACTTTACCGATCCAGATGGTACAAATTTAGAATTGATTGCTCCTAAAGGTCCATTTACACGAAATTAAGTTAAAAGACTTTCAAACAAACATCAAAAAGAACCCCTCATTCTAGTACCAGTAACTAGAATGAGGGGTTCTTTTTATTTTTTTAGACAGAAGCAGCTAAAGAAAAGATATTCCAAATCCGTAATTGATGGTATACTAAAACGTAACAAATAAAGGAGGAAGACAATTGATTCTTAGCGTCTTAACAGTTATTTATTTTATTAATGCAATTATTGCGGGAATTACCATTTTGTTAAAACCTCGAGATGTAGCAGCAATTTGGGCATGGCTACTCGTACTGATTGCTCTACCCGTTTTTGGTTTTTTCTTATATTTATTCTTTGGGCGCGGTTTAACCGACAAAAAGAAATTTTATTTGCAACAAAGTGATTTACGGGAATTAGAGAATTTTCAGAACTTCCAAGAAGAAAGTTTTGAACTTTATAGTCAAAAGATGCCGACGGAGGAGCAACAACAGTTTACAGACTTTTTTTCCTCGTTAAATAGGATGCCTCTGACTAAGAAAAATGATGTTGAAATTTTTACGGATGGTACGGAAAAATTCAATGCGTTGATGGCGGACATAAAAAAAGCTCAGCACTCCATTCATATTGAATATTATGCCTTTGTAACGGATCATATCGGTACCAAAATTTTGAACTTATTAGAAGAAAAGGCGGCTGAAGGGGTTGAAGTGCGGTTGCTTTACGATGCCTTTGGCTCAAAGGGCACCAAGGTTCATCATTTGAATGAATTGAAAAAAAACGGCGGTTTTGTCCAAACGTTTATTACTTCTCAAAAAGCACTTTTGAAGTTTCGTTTGAATTATCATGATCACCGGAAAATTGTTGTTATTGATGGGAAAGTAGGCTACATTGGCGGCTTTAATGTTGCCGATCAATATGCTGGAACGACTAAAAAGTTTGGCTATTGGCGGGATACACATTTACGGATTCAAGGGCCAGCAGCCTCATTACTGCAAATGCGTTTTTTAATGGATTGGAACGTCTCTTCCCCCGAGAAAAATCGTGTGGCGTATCAATTGGATTATTTCTTTAAACTTGAAGCATTGGTTCCAGAGGCAAATACATCCATTCAGATGATTGCCAGTGGTCCTAATAGTGACCGTGAACAAATTAAATTGGCCTTTATTAAATTGATTACTTCTGCCAAGAAAAGAGTCTGGATTCAAACACCGTATTTAGTTCCTGATGATAGTGTCTTGGCGGCTTTAAAGGTTGCTGCGGCTTCAGGAGTAGATGTTAAAATTATGATTCCAGATAAGCCCGACCATCCGTTTATTTATCGAGCAACACAGTATTACGGGCGCTTGTTGATGAAAGAAAATATTGAAATTTTAATTTATAACGGTGGTTTCTTACATGCGAAAACAATGATTATGGATGATGAAGTCTGCACAGTTGGTTCAGCCAATCAAGATATCCGAAGTTACAAATTAAACTTTGAAGCAAATGCTGTGTTATATGATAAAAAAATCATTGATCAATTAGAAGCAATTTTCTTAGAAGATCGAAAAAAATGTACAACAATGACTCCAGAAGTTGTTCGCGACATGTCAAAATGGTTGATTTTTAAACAACAAATTTCACGATTATTCTCACCAATTCTTTAAAACTGTTTTTCACAAAATGACGAACTTCTGATCCGAAGTTCGTCATTTTTCTTCGGGAATTTTATAAAAGTATAGAAAATCACAAAAAAAGTCAAAAAAATTTTAAAGAATATTTTTTAATTTTATTCGTTATTTTTTTATCTGTAGTTGCTGTTAAAACAAATAAATTTTATTGTGAATTCGTTATTTTATTTTTGTGAAAAAGGGACATCTTTTCTAAAAGTAAAAAAAATTAAGCAAAGAGTGTTGACAAAAAAAACGAAAAGGAATATGCTACATGTACAAGTTAAATACAAAGCAATGACAGAAAAGCAGTAGAGAAATAACCACTGTTACAGAAAGCTAGTGGCGCTGGAAACTAGTACACGTTATTTATCGAATTACATTCTTGAGCTTCTGCCTACAGGGCACGGGTAACAGCGTTATTTGTTAAGAGGTATATAGTATTTTAAATAAACTAAACTATGTATAAATTTGGGTGGTACCACGAGAAATTCGTCCCTAAGTCGTTTCGACGGCTTAGGGATTTTTTGTATTCTTTTTTTGAATACGTGGCAGACCAAAGAAAATTTCGTGAACCCGTGTATACATAGAAATAAACACGGAATATCGTGTAAAAACAAGTGTGTTAATCGTTTATTTCTTTAAATGAACGATTTCCTATAAAGAGATAATTATAAATATGGAGGGTGATAACATGAATATCATTGACGAGCTAGCATGGCGTGATGCAATCAATCAACAAACAAACGAAGAAGGACTAAGAGAACTTACAGAAAATACGAGCATTTCGCTATATTGCGGTGTCGATCCAACTGGAGATAGCATGCATATTGGACATTTAATTCCTTTTATGATGATGAAACGATTCCAATTAGCAGGTCATCACCCATACATTTTAATTGGTGGCGGAACTGGAACAATTGGTGATCCAAGTGGACGAACAACTGAACGTGTCTTACAAACGATGGAAGCTGTGCAACATAATGTGGACAGTCTTTCAAATCAAATGAAAAAATTATTTGGTAAAGATGCTGAGGTAACAATGGTGAACAACTACGATTGGTTATCAGAACTATCTTTATTAGATTTTTTAAGAGATTACGGGAAAAACTTTAATGTCAACACGATGTTGGCAAAAGACATTGTCGCTAGTCGTTTAGAAAGTGGCATTTCCTTTACAGAATTCACATACCAAATTCTTCAATCAATTGACTTTTACACATTGCATAAAAAACATAATATTCAATTGCAAATTGGTGGCGCTGATCAATGGGGCAATATCACTGCAGGATTAGATTTGATTCGTAAAAAAGAAGGACCAGAAGCCAAAGTATTCGGGTTAACTATTCCTTTAATGCTAAAAGCAGATGGTACAAAATTTGGGAAAACAGCGGGTGGCGCTATCTGGTTAGATCCTAAGAAAACCTCACCATTTGAATTCTACCAATTCTGGTTAAACCAAGATGATCGTGATGTCATCAAATACTTGAAATTCTTTACTTTCTTAGATAAAGAAGAAATCGATGCGTTAGCTGAAAAAGTTGAAAAAGAACCAGGTAAACGTGAAGCACAAAGACGCTTAGCTGAAGAAGTGACACGATTTGTTCACGATGATGCAGCATTAGAAGAAGCGCAAAAAATTTCAGAAGCTCTTTTCTCAGGCAATATTAAAGACTTAACGATTGAGGAAATCGAGCAAGGGTTAGAACATGTGCCAACTGTTGAAATTACCAAAGATGCTAAAAACATCGTAGATTGGTTAGTTGACACAGAAATCGAACCATCAAAACGTCAAGCTCGCGAAGATGTGAGCGGAGGAGCTATAAGTATTAACGGTGACCGAGTTACCGATTTAGATTTTGCAGTCGATCCAACACAACATTTCGATGGAAAATTCGTTGTTGTACGGAAAGGGAAGAAAAATTACTTTTTAGCAAAAGTAATGGATTAGAAATTGATAATAATTTCACGAAGAGAAGACGTGTGATTATTTGATCAAAGTTAAAATTCTATTTCTCCTTACAGGTAGTGGTGAAACCGTTAATACACCTAATAAGAGTGGGATTGTACACACAATCCCACTCTTATTTTTTTATATAATGGTTCTGACAAGACACCTTGTGAAAAAATTATAAAATTAAAGAGCTATGATAACCATTGTTATTTTTCTTCTTTACACTTTAGCCGTTTGGGTGTAAGTTGTGAATGCAAAATCTAATTCATTAAAATTTGTAAGGAGGAATTTTCGTATGAAAAACGAAAAATTAGCAAAAGGCGAAATGAACCTTAATGCACTATTCATTGGGGACAAAGCCGAAAACGGACAATTATATAAAGACTTGTTGATCGACTTAGTAGATGAACATTTAGGATGGCGTCAAAACTACATGCCACAAGACATGCCAGTTATCTCTTCTCAAGAACGCACATCTGAAAGCTACGAAAAAACTGTCAACCATATGAAAGATGTATTGAATGAAATCTCTTCTCGCATGCGTACACATTCAGTTCCATGGCATACAGCAGGTAGATATTGGGGACATATGAACTCAGAAACATTAATGCCTTCTCTATTAGCTTACAACTTTGCAATGCTATGGAACGGGAACAACGTTGCCTATGAATCTTCTCCAGCAACTTCTCAAATGGAAGAAGAAGTAGGACATGAATTTGCTCACTTAATGAGCTACAAAAATGGTTGGGGACACATCGTTGCTGATGGTTCTTTAGCTAACTTAGAAGGCTTATGGTATGCCCGTAACATTAAATCATTACCATTTGCTATGAAAGAAGTAAAACCAGAATTAGTTGCTGGCAAATCAGATTGGGAACTATTGAACATGCCAACAAAAGAAATTATGGACTTATTAGAATCAGCTGAAGATGAAATTGATGAAATCAAAGCTCATTCAGCTCGTTCAGGTAAACATTTACAAGCAATCGGTAAATGGTTAGTCCCACAAACTAAACACTATTCTTGGTTAAAAGCTGCTGATATTATCGGTATCGGTTTAGATCAAGTTATCCCAGTACCAGTTGACCATAACTACCGTATGGATATCAACGAATTAGAAAAAATCGTTCGTGGCTTAGCAGAAGAACAAATTCCAGTGCTAGGTGTTGTCGGTGTAGTTGGTTCTACTGAAGAAGGTGCCGTTGACTCAATCGATAAAATTATTGCTTTACGCGATGAATTAATGAAAGACGGTATTTACTATTATGTACACGTTGATGCTGCTTATGGTGGTTATGGACGTGCCATCTTCTTAGACGAAGACAACAACTTCATCCCTTACGAAGATTTACAAGATGTTCACGAAGAATACGGTGTCTTCAAAGAGAAAAAAGAACACATTTCAAGAGAAGTGTACGATGCATATAAAGCAATCGAATTAGCAGAATCAGTAACAATTGACCCTCATAAAATGGGTTATATCCCTTATTCAGCTGGTGGTATCGTTATCCAAGATATCCGTATGCGCGACGTTATTTCTTACTTCGCAACTTACGTATTTGAAAAAGGTGCCGATATTCCTGCGTTACTAGGTGCTTATATCCTTGAAGGTTCAAAAGCTGGTGCAACAGCTGCTTCTGTATGGGCTGCACATCACGTTTTACCTTTAAACGTTGCAGGTTATGGTAAATTAATTGGTGCTTCAATTGAAGGATCACATCACTTCTATAACTTCTTGAATGATTTAACATTCAAAGTTGGCGACAAAGAAATCGAAGTCCACACATTGACTCATCCAGACTTCAACATGGTTGACTATGTGTTTAAAGAAAAAGGCAACGATGATTTAGTAGCAATGAACAAATTAAACCATGATGTATATGACTATGCATCATACGTTAAAGGAAATATTTACAACAACGAATTCATTACTTCACATACTGACTTTGCTATTCCAGATTATGGCAACAGCCCATTAAAATTTGTAAACAGCTTAGGATTTAGTGACGAAGAATGGAACCGTGCAGGTAAAGTAACTGTGTTACGTGCTGCTGTAATGACTCCATACATGAACGATAAAGAAGAATTTGATGTTTACGCTCCTAAGATTCAAGCTGCTTTACAAGAAAAATTAGAACAAATTTACGACGTAAAATAATTGAATCTTAAACGGAAAAAAGAAATGGTAACCGAATGAGGGAACGTTCGTCTGATTGATTTATTTAAGAGATAAATCAATCAGACGGCTAACCTCTTAACCAATTCTTTGTCTGGGTAAGAGGCAGTCGAATGACTGTTTTACTCAGCGTATAACAGTCATTCATGCTCCTTATCCAAAATCTTATAAGGAGTGTACAAAATTGGATAAACAACAAGTTAAAAAAATTGAATTAGGTACTTTTATCGGTTTAACAATGGCATTGTGTGCAACTGTACGTAGTATCCCAACACTTGCTGCTGTTGGTTGGACATTAATTTCTTACACAATTTTCGCGGTCTTATTCTTTGCTGGTCCAATCGCATTGATATCTGGTGAATTATCTACGATGCTTCCTCAAGAAGGTGGCCCTCAACTTTGGGTTAAAACTGCCTTAGGTAGCAAATGGGGTTTTGTTGTCGCTTGGTTACTATGGGTGCAAATGTTCCCAGGAATGGTAATGGTTGCTTCTACATTAGGCCCTTTGCTAGGTAATACATTTGGTAATGTTCATTTAGGTGAAAATCATTGGTTCGTATTAGGTTGTATCTTAGTGATTTACTGGATTATTACAATCTTGAACTTGAAATTTGATATGGCGAAAGTTGGCGGAAATATTGGTGTTTGGCTAGGTGTTTACATCCCAGTATTAGTTATGTTTGTTTTAGGTCTTCTTTCAATGATTAAAGTAGGCTTAACACCTGGCGGCTATTTAGGTGCCTTCTCTTGGTCAAAAGTTTTACCAAACTTAGAAAATATGGACACATTTAAATATCTAGCAGGGATTGCGTTTATCTTTGTTGGGATTGAAATGTCTTCTGTTTATATTCCTCGTTTGAAAGATGCAACAAAAAATTATACAAAAGGCGTTTTCATTTCATTAATTGGTTTAGTTTTATTAAACGTTATTAATGCAATGTTTGTTGCTAATATTGTTCCAAATGGCAAAATGGAATTGTCTAACATTACACAACCAATTTTGCTTTATTGTGACGTTTTAGGTTTACCAACAATTATTGGTAATATCTTTAGTTTCATGGTCTTCTTAGGTGTGTTATTACAATTATCTGCTTGGGTTACTGGACCATCAAAAACAATTATTCAAGTTGCTCGTGATGGCTTATTGCCACCAAAATTTGGTTTCCATCGCGAAAATAAATATGGCGTTTCTCGTAACGTTGTGTTAACACAATCTGTGGTTATCTCATTATTCGCTTTACTTTATGGGGTAATGGATGATGTCAACGCTGTATTCTTAACTTTAACAAATGCAACAACAATTATTTATAGTATTGTGTATGTATTGATTGCGATTTCCCTAATTAAATTACGTAAATCTCAACCAGATACACTACGTCCTTACCGAATTGGTAAAAAAGGTAATGGCTTAGCTTATTTAGTGGCAGCAATGTTAATTTTTAGTGTTATCATTGTTATTTTCGCCACATTAGGTACAACAACCGTGACTGATGCAGTCTTAGTTGCATTAATCACTATTGTTATGTTTGTGATTCCGTTAATCATTAATCGCTTTAAAAAAGCAAGTTGGGCAACGGAAGTAAAAGAAGATTTAGGTGAATAAAAAGGCTAGCAATTATTTTGCTGAGTGCCTCTTCACCTGATGACTATAGTAAATTGTCGTTTGGAAACTGAAGCAAGTTCGATTATTGCTTCAGTTTTCGCTTTCCATAAAAGGAGGTTTTCATATGAAATCAACGAAACCCACTGTTTCGTTCGCTGAAAGTTTAGGCATTTTGATTGCCTTATTAGCGATTCTCGGGTACTTAATTATTGGTCAAAAATTAACCCCTCACATACCGATTCTTTTTGTATTCATGTTGTTGTTGCTTTATGGCAAATGGAAAGGATTTTCTTGGGATGAGATCCACGAGGGCATTGTGGAAGGGATTAAACCAGGGATCATTCCGATTATTATTTTCTTGCTGATAGGTGTCTTAGTTGCTACTTGGATCTTATCTGGGACGATTCCAACAATTATGGTCTATGGTTTTAAAATTATCTCAGTGAAGTTCTTCTTACCAACCGTTTTTGTGGTCTGTGCACTAGTTGGTGTGACGGTAGGGAGCTCCTTTACGACTGTTTCAACTATGGGGATTGCCTTTCTAGGTATTGGACATATTCTTGGATTCGACAATGCGATGACAGCTGGCGCAGTTGTTTCAGGTGCCTTTTTAGGGAACAACATTTCACCGTTATCTGATACAACAAACTTAGCTGCTGGAATTGGTGGCGTGAACCTTTTTGAACATATACTAAACATGATGTACACTGTTATTCCGGCGTTTATTATTTCGATTGTCGGCTATATCTTTTTGGGGCATCAATCTGGTTCAGCGGATTTACAATCGGTTGATGCAATGGTCCAAACGTTACATCAAGGATTCTGGATTTCACCGATTACATTGTTGCCAGTAGCGGTTTTATTCTTATTCGCCTGGAAAAAGGTACCGGCTATTCCAACGTTACTAGTCGGCTCTACAGTGGCGGTCATCTTAGCTTTTATAAATGATCATCACCTAAGTTTAGCGAAAGTTTCTACTATCTTAATGAGTGGTTATGTGGCAGATACAGGGGATCAAAGTATTGATACACTTTTATCTCGTGGTGGGATTGAAAGCATGTTAGGTTCTGCTGCGTTGATTATTTTGGCATTAGGTTTGGGCGGCTTGTTGATTAAGTTTAACATCGTGGCTACTTTAATTGATAAAATTAAAGGCTATGTGAATAATCCAGCCAAATTAATCGCTTTAACTGCTTTAAGTTCTGTGGGAATTAACTTACTAGTTGGCGAACAATATTTGTCAATTATTTTACCAGGGGAAACATTTAAATCCTCATTTACTCGTTTAGGTATTGATAAAAAATATTTAACTCGTACTTTGGCAGATGCTGGGGCGGCAGTCAACTCGTTAATTCCTTGGGGAGTTAGTGGTACCTTCATTATGGGAACGTTAAAAGTTGGTGCACTAGAATACTTACCGTATGCCTTTTTCCCATTGCTTTGCCCTATTATTACCGTCATTCTGGGGATATTCTTAAAAAAACAACAAGGGGAAAACAAAAAAGCACCAGGGACTAACGTTGAATTGTGAGTTTTTTCAGATAATTAAATAATTGGTTACGATTGAACCTCAGTGTCTCTGCTGATTGGTTCAATCGTTTTTTCGTCACAGATTTTTTACAATTCTTCATATAATCTTTGAAGCTCCTTAAAGGCAATTTAATTATTCTAAGTTATGATACAAAGGATCAATCAAATAGGTGGATGAACGTGGTGTTAAACTCATAGAGACTAACAGTAGTTTATTCTTGCTCAATGTTGAGGTGTAGGTTCGAATCCTACCGTCCACTTTCTGTTATTTAAACCAACTAGAACGAAACACAAACAAGTGACGGATACACATGATTAAGGTACAATAGGGGTAGGGAAAACAAGGAGGAATTCTTATGAAAAAGATAGGGCTTATTTCTAGTGCTTTTCTTTTAACCCTTGCTTTAGCAGCATGCGGCGGCGGAAAAAGTACAGAAAATACGGATAGTCGTTCCAGTGCTGCGGAAAGTACCACAGTCGAGAGTACAAAAGCATCTGCTACAAAAGAATCAAGTAGCAAAGCAGCAACGAAATCTAGTGATGCGAAACCGTCAGGAACAACGACAGCTGATTCGAAAGCAACAGCTTCTTCTACGAAGGAAGCGGCAAATAATGGCTTAGCAGAAAAACAATCACCAGCGAAAAATGCGAATCCAGATGACCAAGCCAAGCAAGTGCTTAACCAGCTAGCAAACATGTTTCCTGGTCAAGGCTTACCGCAGGCAATTTTAACGAGTCAAACGAATAACTTTTTAACTGCAGCGACAACTTCACAAGCGGATCAAAACAATTTCCGTGTTTTATATTATGCAGAAAAAGAAGCGATTCCAGTGAATGATGCACGTGTCAATCAGTTAACGCCAATTAGTTCTTTTGAGAAAAAAACATATGGCTCTGATGCCGAAGCAAAAAATGCAGTGAACCAAATCATTGACAATGGCGGTCAACCAGTAGATTTAGGTTACAATATTACTGGGTATAAACAAGGGGCGGCAGGTTCTAGTTACTTATCTTGGCAAGAAGGCAATTGGAGTTTAGTCGTACGGGCCTCAAATATCAATGGTGAATCGCCTGATGATTTAGCGAAAAATGTTGTCAACATTTTGGAACAAGAAACGTTGCCAGCACCGAATACCGTTGGTCAAATCACACTGAACGTGGCAGGAACCACTGACTATAATCGAAACTCAGTAGTTTGGCAAGCCGGTACAGTCGTTTACTCTGTCCATCATTTTGACCCAATTCAAGCAGTGAAGATGGCAACATCAATGTAATTAATAAAAAGAAAGCATGCGACAATGCCCATTGTCGCACGCTTTCTTTTTATTATTTTTGTTCTGTATAACCTTGTGACTCCACCAATTCTTGGCTTTTCTTCATGCTAATTCCCTTAGAAGAATCTCCATCAATCTGGATACCATCTACTTTTTTGGCTTTATCATAATCAAGTTTTTCATAATTAATCGTCAATTTTTCGATGGCTTGTTTGTCCTCATAGGTCAGTTTGTAATTAAGCCCTTTGATGTCCTCATATTGTTTAGAAACGGGTTCCAACGCTGTTTTTGCCTCTTCTTTTGTAATCCCCAATTTGTCATAAGAAACAATGTTTTTAGCCGTTTGCGTTAAGACTTTATCTCCTTGGTACGTATAGGTTAAGGTGGAATCAATCCCATCTTGTGGCGAACCTACAAAGGTTTTTGTCTCTATTTTTGAACCGCAACTTGCAAGAAAAAATACCCCAATAAAAATTAAAAATACGCGTAAAAATTTTTTCATTTCTAGATAACCTCCTTTAGCTGTTTATTCTTGACTGTAACATAACATGGCAAATAATTACTGTTAAGTAGAAAGCTTGTGAGAAGTCCAGCAAATAAAACTAAATAAAAAAACTTGCCTCTTCATTTTTATGAGAAGAGGCAAGTTTTTTTATTTAGTAATATCACTTAAATCTGGTTGTGAGTGAGCCAACCGACTGGCAGCCGCAGCCGCAATTGCGCCCACGATATCATCCAAGAATGTGTGGACATGTTCGCCATCATGCGCATTTAACTCTTTTAAAATGCCTGGTTTTACCTTGTCGATATACCCATAGTTCGTAAAGCCGATAGATCCATAAACATTTACAATGGAGAGCGCCATAATTTCATCAATGCCATAAAGCCCTTCATCTTCCGTTAAAATTTCTTGTAACGGTGAGAGTAGCTTGTTTTCTTCTGCCAGAATATCCAGTTGGACACCTGTAATAATCGCGTTGTGTACTTCACGCTTTGTTAACACGGCATCAATACTTTCTAAACAAGTATCTAATGTTAAATTATCAATATAATCTTTTTGTAAAAATAACACAAGTTCAGCTAAATCATTCATTGTTACGCCACGTTCTTGCAATAAACGACGTGCGCTATTTTCTAACGTATCTCCTTGGATTACCATTTTTTGTCCTCCTAATTTCTGCTTTAGTTGAAGTTCTTCTTTCATGGTACCAAAAAGAACGATAAAGGGGAATTAGAATCTATTTTGGTAGAGAATAATTTAGTTGAAGTGTTATTTTTAGTTAAAAATTACTAAGCGTTCGGTTGTAACGATGCCATCACTTGTTTTAATTGTGTCACTGATTTTTGGAAGAGTTCTTTTTCAGCGGCATTCAGATTCAATTCAATAATGTCAGTCACACCTTGATTGCCAACGACTGCAGGAATCCCTGTAAATACATCTTGTTGCCCATATTGCCCATCTAAGTAAGCTGAGACAGGTAAAATAGCTTGTTCATTATTTAAAATGGCTTTAACAATGCGTGCAGTACTCATACCAATCCCATAATAGGTCGCTTGTTTGCGATCGATAATTTCATAAGCTGTATTTTTCACTTTATCAGAAATGATTGGTAAATCGTCACTAGTTAAGCGTTCTGTCGTATCCACAATTTCTAAAATAGGTTTGGTACCAATCATGGTATGAGACCAGACAGCCACTTCAGAATCCCCGTGTTCGCCAATAATATAGCCGTGAACATTGCGTGGATCAATCGCTAAACGTTGAGACAGTTCTTTGCGGAAACGAGTTGTGTCCAAAGTTGTACCAGTTCCAATTACTCTTGAAACAGGTAAACCAGAAGCTTGCCAAGCCACATAAGTCAGTACATCGACAGGATTTGAGGCAATCACTAAAATTCCATCAAAACCAGATTTCATGATATTGTTAACAATTGTTTTCATAATTTCTGCATTGATTGAAACCAAATCTAGACGACTTTGCCCAGGTTTTTGATTAGCGCCAGCTGTAATCACGACGATATCGGCATCTTGGCAGTCTTGATAGTCGCCAGCCCAGACGTTTACATTTTCTTGACCCCAAGACACACCATCTAATAAGTCAATTGCTTCGCCTTCAGATTTGGCTTTGTCAATATCAACTAAGATTAATTCATTTGCAATCCCTTGGTTGATCATGGAATAGGCAATACTTGTGCCAACAAAACCAGTACCAATAATTGCGACTTTTTTGTTAAATACTTTCATCGTTCATCTCTTCTTTCTGTAATATTTCTTTCTTAGTGAATTATATCACGAACTTTTTAGGTGTGGTTATACCAATCTGTAATAGTCTTTATTAACAATTTAAATAAGGGAAGCGTGCTTTTTTTGTTATGATAAGAGTAGGAAAATAGAGAAGATAAGGAGGCAAAATGACAACGACAACAGTGTATTATGCAAGCAATAATGAAAAACAGCCGAACCGTTTTCAACTAGTTATCGGTAGCTGTAGCTATGAACTTCCAAAAATAGAAATCTACGAAATCCTGGAATGTGTCGCTTTAGCATATGGCTATCAAAAAGAACCATTCATTGAAGAACAAACAGAATGTTTTGTTAAAGGCAACCGTTGTATACATGTTTCCCAACAAGCGACGACGTTGACTTTTGTTGTGAATGATCTGCGTTTAGTAATGGAAAAACAATGCCGGAATCACGAAGAAGTCTTTCAAGAAGTCAATCATATTTTATTGAATATTTTTGAGGAGACCCCTTGTGTTTTTCTCGAAAAGTAGGAAAGAAGGATTAAGATGAAACAGGTGAAAATAACAACTACCTCAGACTTGATTAATGGCGGCTGCAATGCCTGTCCGAATGTGAAGTGTACGAATTATCTTGTTCATGTAGAAGATGAAACAATTGCGTTAGAAACGCTAACCGTTGCAGATTTAGTAACTTTATTAGCACTCAAAGAAGGGTTTCGTCAAAAATTAGTTATGGAAATGTTCGAAGAATATACGATGTTTGAAAGGGAAACTCATCAAGTTGTATTTAAGGAAGAGGAAACGAGAATTCTTTTTCAATCAAAAAAACAGACCATTCAAAGCACTCTTTTGTCTAAAGAGCCACAACAAGTGTTCCAAGAAACCCAGCAAATTTTACACCAACTATTTGAGTTAGAACCTTTTGAATTTGAATTGGTAGAGGAAACTGATAAATAAAAAACAGGAAAACGATTTAGCGAAAGCTAAGTCGTTTTCCTGTTTTTTAGGCTTGTCGTTCACGAATTTTTTCAACGATTCGGTTATAAACTTCAGAGAAGGAAGTGTTGGCATGGTGATCGGTCTGGACAATGAAAATTTTTCGAGAAGCAAAGGACTGATCAATTGGTTGCCAAGGGATCTCATCGGAAATAGATAATCGAGAAACAATTGATTGCCCAATGTTATTTTTTAGTAATTGCAACAGGACTTCGTTGTTGTTTAATTCGATAATTGGTAAGTTGATGCTGTGTTCGTTGAGATAAAGCTCATTGAAAAAACGTAAGCCAGAGTTCTTTTCTCTTAAGAGCCAAAATTTTGAAGCGGCATCACCTGCTAGAACTAGTTGGTCTTCATAAACAATTTCTTTGTGTAGATTTTTGGTTTCAATGGGTTTTTCAATTAGTCCAATGTGGGCATGATTATTTTGAACCATATCCACGACTTCGTTTGAATTCATCAGTTGAATCGAAAAGTTGATGAGTGGAAAAGCGGTAACCAAACTCTCCATAATATCTGGCAATAAATAAATAGCAACTGTATTTGAAGAGGCTATAATGCAGTCTTCTTTAAAATTCTCTTTTTCTGCAGCTTGCGCAAAAGAAGTAGTTAAGCTTTCAATAATCGAGAGCATTTTTGGATATAAAAAATCAGCTTCTTTGGTAGGAATAACCGATTGTTTTCCATTACGATAGAACAGCTTGATCGAAAAGTGTTGCTCTAATTTCTTGATTTGCAAAGAAACAGTTGGCTGAGAAATATACAATTGTTTGGCCGCCGCACTAAAATTTTTGGTTTCATACACAGCAATAAATGTTTTGATCCATTCGAACATAAAATCGCCTCTTTCTATTTACTATCTTAATAGTTGTTATTGCAAATATTTATTTTACAAATATAAATATTTCATTTAGTATAATAACATACTTTTGATTAATATCAATAATAATAAATAAAGACGGAGTGTGACTACATAATGGTAGAAAGTGCGAAAAAATTCTTGCGGAAAGTCCCGATTCCCATTTGCGGACTAATTTTAGGGATGGTTTCTTTGGGGAATTTACTTTATTCCTTGGGATATGCAACAATTGGGACCATTTATTGTGTACTTGGCAGTCTCTTAATGATTTTAGTTATTTTAAAAATTATTTTTACAATGAAACATGCATTAAGCACCTTAGATGATCCAATTATTGCTTCGGTATCACCAACATTTACAATGGCTTTAATGGTTATCTGTGTTTTCTTAGATCGGATATTTACCAATGCTGCTTGGATTAACGTGTTGTGGATTGGCGCAGTGATTTTACATTTTATTTTAATGATTTATTTTGTAGCGGTGCATATTTTTCCAACAAAAATCGAACTGGAACATATTTATCCAAGCTGGTTTATTACGTTTGTCGGCATTGGCGTTATTCCTAATACTTCTCAATTGTTTATCAATGAGTTGGGAAAAATTGTTTTTTGGGTAGCGTTGTTCTTTTATTTACTCTTGTTACCAATTTTAATCAAGAGAATTACGAAGTCGAAAGAAATGCCTGAATCGACCATTCCTTTATTGACGATTATGACAGCGCCAGGTTCGTTATGTTTAGCTGGCTATATTTCAATGGGTGGTCATTTGTATATGCCATTAGTTGTTTTCTTGCTAATTTTGTCTCAATGTATTTATGGGATTGTAGTAGTGAATCTATATAAAATTATGCAAGTGACATTCTATCCAAGTTATGCTGCCTTTACATTCCCATTAGTAATTTCTGCGACAGCATTAGTCAAAGTTAAACCTTTATTTGCAGAAAAGGTAGGCCTAACGAGTCTGTTAAATATTTTGTCTACTTTTGAACTCTTATTAGCTGTGGCTATTGTAAGTTATGTGTTCATTCGATATTGCATTTTTTTATTCCAAAGAGAAAATAACACGAAAAAAGTGGAATTAAATTAAAAAAAGAGAGGAAGCAAAGAGGTGAAGAAACTATTAATTACTGGAGGAGCTAGCTTTATTGGTTCTAATTTGGCTAATTTTTATAGTCAACAGTATCAAGTTTTTGTGATTGATGATTTGTCCATGGGGCGAGTGTCAAATTTGCAACAAACTGAGCAGTTGGTTTTTATTAAAGGAAGTGTGACGGATCAGCAATTATTGGACGAAGTACTTTCAAAGCATTCGTTTGAGTATATCTTTCATCTTGCGGCCGTGGCAAGCGTGGCAAGCGTGGCAAGTTCTGTGGCACAGCCTCTAGAGACACATGAGGTCAATTTTTTAAGTGTATTGAAAATATTGGAATCAATAAAAAAATATCAAAAAGAGCTCAAACGTTTTGTTTTTGCTTCGTCGGCAGCCGTTTACGGTGCAGAGCCAACGTTGCCTAAAAGAGAAACTTCGGTGATTTGCCCTTTGAGTCCCTATGCTATTGATAAGTTTGCTGCTGAACGTTATGTTCTCAATGAATACCATTTACACGGGGTACCCACGAGCGCAGTTCGCTTCTTTAACGTCTATGGTCCCAATCAAAATCCTGCTTCACCCTATTCTGGTGTCCTGTCCATTTTGATGGATCGTTATATCCAGTTAGAACAAGGGCAAGCGAGCCAATTTCAAATATTTGGAGATGGTCAGCAAACACGTGACTTTATCTACATTGAGGATGTCCTAACTGCATTAAATTTAGTAGCAACCAAAAGTGAAGCGTTGGGACATGTTTATAATGTGGGTACCGAAGTTGCCATTTCCCTTAATCAATTAATTGAAGAAATGAACCAATTAGTGGGACTTTCTTTGCCAGTTTCTTATCAAAAGGAACGAGATGGCGATATAAAATATTCTCTTTCAGATAGTTCTGCTTTGAAAGGCTTAGGTTTTTCGCCCGTTTATTCAATTCGAGAAGGACTTCAAAAATATTTTAAGTTTACCCATAATACCCAAAATAGATAAAAAAAGACGAGACTTATTTGTTAAGTCTCGCCTTTTTTTGTGCAAATGTTTCGCCCCAATGGCAAAGTGAAGAGAGGGCATCGTAAAGAGCATATCCCTCCGGAGTGAGCGTATATTCCACACGCGGGGGCAGTTCGTTAAAGGATTCTCGATGGACTAGGCCATCTTTTTCCATTTCTCTCAAGCGATCTGTCAGGACGCGTTGAGTGATTCCGTCGAGCGCACGCATCAATTCACCGTTGCGCTTGGTTCCTTGGAATAATTCATCCATTAATGATAATTTCCATTTGCCGTTAATGGTGGAAAGAGCTAAGTTGATACTGGTTTGTTTATCAGTTGTCATAGTTTCTCCTTGTGACACGTAATGGTTACTTTTTTCTTCCTAGGTGAATAAAAAGTGCGTACTTTTTTTCTCCATCATAGTGAGTAATAATAACTATGTCAAGTAAGGCAAGAGGAAGGAAGAAGAAATATGATGTATCAAGATGTTGTTCGCAGCCGCCGCTCAGTTCGGGATTTTATGCCAGATGTTGAGATTCCTAAAGAGGAATTAATGGCCATAATTGAGGAAGCAATGTTCGCGCCAAATAGTACCAATTTAAATTCATGGCGTTTTTTAATTGTCACAGAAAAAGAACAAAAAGAGATCCTTTACGAAGTTTCGATGCAACAACCAGCAGTTAAAGGGGCAGCGGCGGTGATTATTTTATTAGGTGATTTGACTGCTTATACAGTGGCCAATGCAGATGAAATCAGTGCTAAAGCTGTCGCACAAGGAACGATGACGGAAGAAATTCGTCAAGGAATTAATGAAAATGTTTCTTGGTACTATGATGTTAGTGAAGAACAAAAAAGAGAGTGGCTAATGTTAGACCAAGGCTTAGTTGCAATGCAGCTGATGCTTTCTGCAAAAGATCGAGGCTATGATACTGTGGCGATGTCTGGTTTTGAAACAGAAGCGGTTCGCAAGTTATTTAATATTGAGGATCATTTAGTGAACGGACTGATTATTCCGATTGGCAAAGCTCAAACACCCGGCTTTGAAACAGTCCGACGAGATGTTTCAGAAGTAGTAACTTGGTTAGACTAAAAAGCTAAACAGTTCTGTAATTGCTGTTTATTAGATTTTGAGCGTGGAACAAACATCCAAAGTGATTGTTGTCCCACGTTCGTTTTTTTGTTGATCATCCGCTTTTGAGAATGGCCAGAGAAGACGTTTAGTGAACCAATTTTGAAAGAAAGTGATACACTAGAAGAAAAAGAAGTGGGGCGACCTTATGCGTTATGTCATAATGCAGTCACGAGATATTCGTGAAAATTTAGCAACGGAAGATTATCTATTAAACACTCTCTCTTTTGAAGAGCCCTTAGTGTTGTTCTATATTCAGGAACCCTGTGTTATTTTAGGCCGAAATCAAAATGCTTATGAAGAAATTGACTTAGCTTATGCTAGAGAGAAGGGAATCGTTATTACTCGCCGTTTATCGGGCGGTGGTGCTGTTTATGATGATCTCGGGAATGTCAGCTTTAGTTTTGTTGTTCAGGAAGGACATCAAGCTTTTGGGGATTTTAAAGCGTTCACTAAACCAATTATTGAAGCATTACATAAAATGGGCGCAACGGGGGCCGAGATTAGCGGTCGCAATGATTTATTAATTGAAGGGAAAAAATTTTCTGGCAATGCCATGTATACAAAAAAGGGGAAGATGTATACTCATGGTACCTTGATGTATGATGTTGATTTGGCAGAAGTTCAACGTGTTTTAACTGTTTCTAAGAAAAAAATTGAATCAAAAGGGACAAAATCTGTTCGGGGACGCGTAACCAATTTACGGCCGTACTTAGACGAAAAATATCAACAATTAACCATTGAGGAATTTCGCAATCGTTTACTGATGGAGCTCTTTGATGTCGAATCTCTAACTGAAATTGCGGAGAAAGAATATGTCCTAACCAAAGCAGATCAACAGGAAATTAGAAAATTGGTCGCTGAAGTGTATGGCAATGAAGCTTGGATTTTTGGTGAAGCGCCTAAATTTACGATCAAAAAAGAAGAAAAGTTTAAAGGCGGCATTGTGGATGCACGTTTGACTGTTGAAAAAGGTAAAATAATTGAGTTAACGATTTATGGTGATTATTTTGCCAAAAAAGAAACAACGGAAATCGTTACAGCTTTATTAGGTGTGGACTATCAGTATTCATCAATTTGGCAAGCATTAGCAGCGTTTAACTTTGAAGACTACTTTGTAAATATCACCAAAGAAGAATTTGTTCATTTATTGGTGGATTAATAAACGTGCTGGGACAAAAGTTAAAGAATCTTTTGTCCCAGCACGTTTATTTAATGATGGTTGGCTCTTGCTAGAAAAATTTCCCATGAACGTCCCAATTGCCAGTATCTTTGGCTTTTTTCAATGTTTGCATTCGACGGAAGCCAACAGGATGATCGGATAAGAAGTTACTCAATTTAAGCCAGATGGTATTATCATGTAAATCAATACTGTGAAAGTATTCTTCTAAATCCACACGACTGCCCATGTATTTTCCTGAAAATAAATAAATCATACTTAAAGCACCTTCTTCGGCGTAGTATAAACCTGCGCGATCAGCGGTATATTCTTGCGTTCTTGTAAAACTTTTATCTAACGCAACTGGTTTCAAAATAATGGATAACATTAGCCGTCATAAATTAGTGTGTCCACATTTATGGTGTCCTAGCTCGTGTGCCAAAATAAAGCGAATCAGCGAAAAATCGCCTGTATTGTACGCGATATCCAACAAATCACTGTGAATGACAACATAGCGTCTGTGTAAAGAGCATTTTGCCGCAAAAGCGTTTAAGACACCATTCCCGTTGATTAAATAAAGACGTGGCATCCTTAATTTTTTAGTGCCAAAGCCCATTTCTTTTGCCAAATCAATATACAAAGAATAAATTTCTGGTAACTGATTTTCTGTAATTTCCACTCCGTTAGAAGCAGTATCCATGTACATATAACGAATGGTAAAAAAAGCAATGACTGGCGCAATTGGTGCAATTAAGACAATTAATAACCAGTCAGGAATCGGCAAATCACTCAATATCAATAAAGCAACTAACCCCAATGCTAAAAACAATAAAACAAAACCAATGATAATCATTGGTAATTCAAAACGATAACGTAACTTAGCAACAGAAATTTCTTTCTTTTTTTCCTGCGGTTGACACATAAACATTCCTCCCCAAACATTTCCCAAACACTTTTTCAAATAAAATGACTTATCTGTTACTTCTAATATACCATTGGTTAATCGATAATGACAATGGTGGGAACTTGAATAAAGGTAATTATATCAAGTGATTAATGAAAGGGACTCGTTGTACGCGGGGAATTGGTCTATCTTGATTAAATAAAATTTTAATAATCTAACTGTTTTAGACGTAATAAAGTAGTTTCTGGAGTCAATTTTTTAATAACATACAAACGCAAAATCGCATGTTCAATTTTTTGTTCTTCTGGCGATAGCTCCGAATTTATATAGGATAACTTCTCGATTAAATAGGTTAAAAATGAGCCAGTACCTTGGCTGCCCACTAAAAAGCCCATTTCTTCCGTTTCGGTTAATTGTTGTTTTTTTAAGTGGTAAATTTCTTGTGCAAGTGCCCCCGAGATAATGATTTCATCCGTTTGCTTATTCAAATTCGTTAGTAAGTCGCTTTTTGTTGCTACCGTAACAGTTTCCATTGCACTCATCCTTTGCTTTTATATGATACATCTAGTATAACATGGTCTCACTTTTTTTTATTTTTCCTCTTGCTCTGGTACGCGTTTCATAAGGTAAGCTAGGTGTATCAAAATATTGGAGGGCATGAAAATGAATGTTATAGTGGAGATAAGCGATAGACTTGGTATGGATTACTATTTTGTCTCGGTGACTACGACGGCCAAAAGTCTGCAGTTAAATAGTCCCAAAAAATACTATAAGATTTGGCATCAAGAAATTCCGTACCATCAGATAACGGAGTGGCACTTGACACAGCAGGAGGATATTCAGGAAATTTCTTTTGCTTGGCAGGAGACCTTTTATCGTTTTGTTGATTACGGGACAGGGATTGTGCCTTATTTAACTCAATTTTGTAAAGTAATGAGGTGAAAGTATGACAACAATTCGAGAAATTGCGCGCCTTTCAGGATCTTCAGTTACGACTGTTTCGCGTGTGATTAATCATCATCCTTATGTTTCTGAAGAAAAACGACTGAAAATCCAAGCAATTATCGATGAGTTGGGCTATAAGCCCAATATATTAGCGAGAAATCTTAGCTTTGGGAAAAGTAACACATTAGGTGTCATGGTTCCTTATACGAATCAACCTTATTTTGATGCTATTTTAAGTGGCATTATCCACCAAGCATTTCAGCAAGGGATGATGGTCAGTTTATTACCAACGGATTATGATAAAGAAGTTGAAAAAAGTTACTTGGAAAAAATGGCTACGGGTGCGTTTGATGGCATGATTGTTTTGTCAAAGGCAAATCCTTTAAGTGTGTTTGCTCCGTATAAAGAGCAAGTTGTTTTTTGTGAAAAAATAGAAGACCCTAGTTATGCTAGTATCTATATCGATCGTTTAACCGTTTATCGGCGGGTTTTCCAAGCGTTGAAACAACAAGGATGTAGAGAAGTGGCAATTACGATTAACCGTGCACCAGAAAAAAGTACAAGCGCACGTTATTTAGTTGACGCATATCAGGAAATTTATGGAGTGATTCCTGAAAATCGGTTATTTAAGGACTGTTTAACCTATGAAGATGGGTGTGAAGTAGGACGACACTGTGGGCAAGATCCAACGCTCCAGGCGGTTGTGACCAACGGTGATGAAATTGCCGCAGGGATTCAAGCCATTATTGAAAGACCACTCTTTTTAGTGGGACAGGAACAAACTTTATTAAGTGAAATTTTAAATTTTTCAACAATCTGTCATCCATTAATGGAATTAGGGGAAAAAGCCACACATTTATTTCAAGAAAAACGGCCGAAAACGATTCAATTGACTTCTACATTTATTAATCGACAACCAGATTTTTCTTTTTCTTAGAAAAAAGCTGGTTGTTTTTTCTTTGGTAGAATAAGGTTTTTCGCTAAAAAATAAAAAAACTTACAAAAAGTAAGACAAAAAGCTTTACTTACTTTTAGTAAGGTAGTATAGTAAGCATGTAAACAAAATTAAATGAATTTACTGAGGAAATTCGAAAGGATGAACATATTATGTCAAAATTTACTGAAATGATGAAAAACCGTCGTTCAATCTATGCTTTAGGAGAAAACTTACCAATTTCAAAAGAAGAAGTAACTGCTTTAGTAAAAGAAGTTGTTAGAGAAAGTCCAACAGCTTTTAACTCTCAAACACAACGTGTTGTGTTCTTATTCGGCGATGCTCACAAAAAATTATGGGCAATGACTGAAGATGCCTTAAAACCATTAACTCCAGCAGAAGCATTTCCAAACACACAAGCTAAATTACAAGGTTTTGCAGCTGGTGCGGGCACAATTTTATTCTTTGAAGATACAGATATCGTGAAAAACTTACAAGATAGCTTCCCATTATATGCGGATAACTTCCCTGTTTGGTCTGAACAAGCAACTGGTTTAACACAAGCGAACGTTTGGACTGCCTTAGCGCAAGAAAATATTGGCGCAAACTTACAACACTACAACCCAGTCATTGACGAAGCGGTTGCTGCAGAATGGTCAATTCCTGCAAACTGGAATTTACGTGCACAAATGGTTATTGGTTCCATTGAAGCGCCAGCTGGCGAAAAAGAATACATGGAAGATAGTGCTCGTTTTAAAGAATTCAACTAAATCATTGCTTTAGTAAAACAAAGAGGAAAGGAGTGAAAGCAAATGGTTCAAGCATTACCAAGTAATATTGGGATTCAACAAGTCACTTTGAAAGTGGCTGATTTAGATAAAATGGTAAACTTTTATACGAAAACAATTGGCTTAAAACTTTTAAAACAAGGAGAGGGACGTGCTTGGCTAGCGCCACAAGGCACCAACGATGCAATTCTTGTCTTAAAAGAATTAACAGCTGGGGAAGAAAATCAGGGTACCACTGGCTTGTACCATATTGCTTTCCTGCTACCAACCCGCAAAGATTTAGGCAATATGTTGCTGTGGCTTTTGCAGGAAAATGTGCAAATTGGCGCAGCAGATCATGGCTATAGTGAAGCCCTTTACTTAAGTGATCCAGAAAATAATGGCATCGAAATTTATTGGGATAAACCAGAAGAAGTCTGGGATATTCGTCCAAATGGTGAAATTATCGGTGTGACAGAAGAATTAGACGGTGATAGTTTAGCTGCAGAAGCTGACGGTCACTGGCTAGGAATTTCCGAAGGTTCTAAAATTGGGCACATTCATTTGAAAGTGGCCGATTTAGATACCACTGAAACGTTCTATAAAAACTTAGGGTTTGGCTTAAAGTCTAACTTTGGTCAACAAGCGAAGTTTTTTGCAGCGGGTCAGTATCATCATCATATTGGGACAAATACATGGAGCGGCAAACAGCTGCCAACGATTCAAGAAAATCAATTTGGCTTAGAAAATTACACCTTCCGTTTACCAACTGCGGCAGATTTAGAGATCGTCCAAGCCAATGCGGAAGAAGCAAAGTTACATTTTATTGCCAAAGATCATTTACTTGCGTTAGAAGATCCTAGCGGCATGATTATTCAATTTACCTATTAAAACCACTCTCAAACTAGCCCTTCGTTAGAAAATGAAGGACTAGTTTTTTTGTCTTTTTTGCATTATTTTGCATTTGTTTGCAAAATAATGCAAAAGATGCTATCTTTACTTAGAAGAGGTGAGGAAGCATGTTGATTGAAGAACGTTTAGCCAAGATTCAAAAAATAGTGAATGAACAAAAAAGTATTTCCATGGAAGCGTTAGCGGAGCAAGTCTCCGTTTCAAAAGATACTATTCGGCGAGATTTAATTCGTTTAGAAAAGGAAGGACATTTAAAGAGAACGCACGGTGGTGCTATCTCAGTGCAGTCTGAAGCAACTATTTACGATTATGCTCAACGAATAGTGAAGCATCCAGAGAAAAAACAAGCGATTGCCCAAAAAGTTTGGGCAACCATTCCCAAACAAGCGTCCATTTTTTTTGATTCATCAACCACGGTGGAAGAAGCTATTCGAGCGATGGAAAATAGTCCGGTTCACGCGATCACGAACTCTCTCAGTCATGCGCTACTTCTAGCGCAAATGGATCAAACCAAAATTACAGTATTACCTGGGCAACTGCATAAACAACAACTCTTTTTGTTTGGGGCAGAAACAGTCGCTAAGGTTGGGGAATTTGCCCCTGACTATACATTATTAGGTGTGTTTGCGTTATCTGAACAAGGATTATTTATTCACACAGAAGAAGAAGGTCAAGTCAAACGGCGAATGATTCAACAAGGCAAACAAGTCATTGCCTTAGCAGACCAAACGAAATTAAACAAAACGGGTTTATTTAAAATTTGCGAATTAACAGAAATTGATTGTTTAGTGACAGATACACGACCTGATGAAAAATTTTGCGAGCAGTTAGCGAAAGCAGGCGTAACGTTGATTGTTGCAGATGAATAATGGAGGATAATAATGAAGCGAAAAATTAATTATACACATATTGCTGAACCTACTGTTTTTGAGAATGTTTTTCCAACGTATTTGACGAATGAAACGATGATGGCGCGTAAGCAGAAAGTATTACAACGAATGAAAACAGAAAAATTCGATCAATTGGTCTTCTATGCAGACAAAGAGCATGGCAGTAATTTTGAATACTTAACTGGCTTTATTCCGAGGTTTGAAGAAGGACTCCTTGTGTTAAATAAGGATGGTGCGGCGACACTTATTTTAGGCAATGAAAATTTAAAACTGTGCCAACATGCCCGCATCTCAGCCGATTTAATTCATTATCCAGCTTTTTCGCTACCGAATCAACCAATGGCTGGAGAACAAAAGTTGGCGCAGATTTTTGAAACGCTTCTCGATGAAACTGCTCAAAAAATAGGTATCGTTGGGTGGAAAATGTTTACGACACAACAGCAAGAACCTGCTACTATGTTTGATGTGCCACATTTTATTGTCGAAGCACTGAAAAAAGCGCTGCCGAAAGAAGCTCGTTTACTAAATGGGACCCACTTATTGATTGGAGCAAAGGGGGCCCGCACAACAAATAATGCCAACGAATTGGCGCACTATGAATATGGGGCGAATTTGGCTTCTCGCAGTATGTTAAAGGCCTTAAATGCAATTGAAGTAGGACAGCGTGAAACGGACATTGGGGCTTTGTTAAATGATGAAGGTCAAACGCCGACGGTAGTAACCATTGCGGCAACTGGTCAACGTTTTGAATATGCAAACATGTATCCGACTGCCAAAAAAATTCAGTTAGGTGATGCCTTATCATTAACTACAGGCTACAAAGGCGGCTTGTCTAGCCGAACAGGTTTTGTTATTGAAAACGAGCAGCAATTGCCAGAAGCGCAACGTGATTATTTAGAGCGCGTAGCAAAACCCTATTTTCAAGCTGTCGTTCACTGGCTTGAAACCATTCGAATCGGACTGTTAGGGCGAGAAATGTACCAAGCGATTGAAGAACAGTTACCAAAAGAAATCTATCACTGGCATTTGAATCCTGGGCATTTAGTTTCGGATGATGAATGGATGTCGTCGCCTATTTATCCAGATTCAGCCATTCGCTTGGAAAGTGGCATGCTCTTTCAAGTGGATATTATTCCTTCTGTACCTGGTTATACAGGGGTGAGTGCAGAAGAATGTGTGGCTTTGGCTGATGAAACATTGCAAAAAGAGATTCAGCAAACTTATCCAGACATGTGGCAACGGATTGCGACACGCAGAGCCTATTTAAAAGAGACATTGAAGATTGACTTACCAACGGAGGTTTTACCAATGTCTAATTTAGTTGGTTACTTACGGCCTTTTTATTTAGCTAAAGACAAAGCTTTGTGTGTAGAAAAACCAGCTCCTAAATGAGTAGGCTCCTTTTTTGAGTTTCTTTTGGGCCTTATTTATAATCAATATAGCGAAGGAAGAACACCAGAAGAGAGGCGTGATGGTAAATGCATTATCCTGAACATCTGAAACAAGCAGTTTTAGCTAAAGCGAAAGACTTACCATTAGAAGGTTTTGTGGAAGGGCAAGGCCCGCAACAGCCAAAAGTGATGCTGATTGGGGAAGCCCCTGGAAAAGAAGAAATTAAAGAAAACGTACCATTTATAGGGCGTTCAGGTCAATTGTTGATGGAACAATTACAACAAGTTGGCTTAAGTCGTGAAACGGTGTATATCACCAGTGCGGTTAGGAGTCGGCCTTTTTCTGTAAAAACGAAGCAGATTGCAAAAACGGGAGAAAGAGTAACCAAATTTCCTAATCGAACGCCAACCAAAGAAGAAATCAAAATTTTTGCGCCTTTGCTTGATTGGGAAATCGCTGTTTGCCAACCTGAACTAATTTTGACACTGGGGAATATTGGGTTGCAACGACTTTTAGGACCAAAGCCAACAATCACTGCAGTGCACGGAACGGTCATTCAGTCGCCCATTCAAACATTTGATGAGCAATCACAAAACTATCATTGGACGCAGAAAACCTATCAAATCATTCCACTCTTCCATCCAGCGGCTGTCTTTTATAATTATCGTTTAAAAGAAGTCGTGAAAGAAGATTGGCAAGTGGTTCAAAAACAACTGCAACTGCTTAAGAAAGTTTAAAATGAGAAAAATAAAAGGATGGTTGTTTTTTCGAAGAGAGAATGCTAACCTAGAAGTATCAATAAATAGACAGATTATTTAATCGCTGGGTTGAATAATTGAAGGATTCTGATTTTTGCGTAAGCCTTGAAGCAAAAAGAATGAGTCCTTTTTTTGTTAGAAGGAGATTTGGGTATGGAGCAAACACAGCAAAACCATTTTACTGCGTTGTTTTATAAAAATGTTCTGTTAGGAATTTTAAGTATGGCGGCGCAATCAATTTTTATTTTGGCGGACACATTTTTCATTGCAAATGGGATCGGCACCGAGGCGTTGGCGGGGCTTAACATTGTCTTACCACTCATTAATATTATTAATGGATTAGGTTGGATGTTTGGGGTTGGCGGCGCTACGTTGTTTTCGACCACGGTTGCGCAAAAAGAAATCAAAAAAGCTAATCAGTATTTTAGTTTAACGATTGGGTTAGTTTTCGTTATAGGAAGTCTCTTTACTTTAGCGAGTTTGATTTTTTCCGATCAAATTATTCGGGGACTTCAGGGGACCGGTGTCTTGTTTGGTTTGGCAAAGGAATATTATATGATTTACCTTAGCTGTTCATTATTATTTATTTTAAACAATTGCCTGATTACTTTTTTAAGAAATGACCATAATCCTCGTTTGGCAACGATTGCTTTTGTCAGTGGGGGAATTGTCAATATTATTTTGGATTATGTCTTTATTTATCAATTTGGGTGGGGCATGGCAGGCGCGGCCATTGCAACGGTGATGTCACCTTTAACAAGCTTAATCCTGATTACGTTGCATAAGTGGTCGCCGCAACGAGTTTTACGTTTTGAAAAGTTTAAAGTGAAATTTCAGGATGTTCGAGAAATTATGTCGATTGGTTTTTCCTCCTTTTTAAATGAATTTTCTTCGGCCTTTGTCATGTTTTTATTTAATATTGTTTTGTTAAACTTAGTTGGTCATGTGGCGATTTCAGCTTATGCGATTGTTGCCAATCTCAATATTATTGTGATTGCTATTTTTACAGGGATTGGGCAAGGGGCGCAACCATTACTCAGCCGATACTATGGTTTAGGGGAAACGAAGGTGTTGCGTAAATTTGTTAAACTTAGCTTTATTACGTACTTGGTCGCCGGCTTCCTGTTCTTTTTAATCAGTCAAGTGTTTACGGGACAAATTATTGAGGTCTTTAATAGCGAAGGGAACGACCAGTTGGCGCAAATTGCTAGGACAGCCATCCGCTTATATGCGATTTCCTTCTTGTTTACAGGATTGAATTTTATGGGGATTTATTACTTTTCGGCAGTTCGTAAACCGAAAATGGCACTAATGATTTCCTCTTTGCGTGGGTTCTTTTTAATTGTGCCAGTTTTATTTATTTTGGTGAAATTACTAGGATTAACCGGTGTTTGGTTAGCCATGCCAGTAGTTGAATTTGTTACGTTTGGACTAATGCTTGTGGGCTACCTTGCGTATCGAAACTATTTGAAAAAAAGAGAAGCAGTAACCTGATGTTGGTTACTGCTTCTTTTTTGCTTAGTTTACATAGTTTTCAGTTAAAGTCATGAATTGTTCCACATCTTTTAGGACTTGATCAATGCCGGCTTGCCAGAAATCAGGTTTTGTTAAGTCAACATTTAAATGTTTTTTCGCTAATTCTTCGCTTGTCATCGAAGCAGTGTCTCTTAATAACGCAATGTATTGGTCTTCAAAAGAGCTGCCTTGTTGATTGGCATACGCATAGATACCCATGCTGAATAGATAGCCAAAAGTATATGGGAAATTATAGAAAGGCACATCATCAATAAAGAAGTGCAATTTGCTCGCCCAGAAATGAGGATGATAACTGCCAAGACTATCTTTGTAGCTTTCTTTTTGCGCCGCTAACATTAATTCAGTAATATCTTCTTCCGCTACTAAACCTTTTTGGCGCGCTTGATAAAAATTATTTTCAAAGATAAAACGCGCATGAATGTTCATAAACATAGCAATGGCATTTTGCATTTTTGTGTCTAAAAGGTTAATCTTTTCAACGTCTGATTTGGCCTCTTTTAAGGTGGCGTCAGCAACAATCAATTCTGCAAAGGTACTAGCCGTTTCTGCTACGTTCATGGCATACTCTCGATTCAATGAAGGTAAATCCCACATCACGCTACTATGGAAAGCGTGACCTAATTCATGGGCTAAAGTAGCTACTTCGTTGATTGAATTGCCAAAGGTCATGAAAATACGCGACTCTTGTGTTTCAGGTAATTCTGTACAATAACCCCCAGGACGTTTGCCTGGACGATCTTCAGCTTCAATCCAACTTTTTTCAAAAGCCATTTGGGCAAAATCGGCCATTTTCGGACTGAATTTACGGAAATTTTCTAAAATAAAGGCAGCGGCTTGATCAAAGGAATACGTTTTTTCTTCTAAATCACCTAAAATAATTGGTGCATCTTGGTCTTGCCAATCCATTTTTTCTTTACCGAATAATTGCGCTTTGCGCGTTAGAAAGTCGACGAATGGTTGTTTATTTTTTTGGATGGTTTCCCACATAACCGTTAATGTTTCTTGACTCATTCGATTATAGTTTAAGGGATTTTCTAAATAATCTGTAGTGCCATGCAATTTGTAATCAGATAAACGGAACCCATCCAAGTGATTTAGGGTGTCTGCTAAAATTGAAGCTTTGCCACTCCAAGCTTTCTCCCAGGCTGTAAACAAACGTTGACGAACCTCTTTGTCAGGATCTCCCATCATGCGGTTAAAGGCTTGGCCTGCAGATAGTTCTGTCACAGAGCCATCTTTTTCTTCAAAAGGAATCACAATGGAAGCAACAATCGTATCGTAATGTGTACTCCAAGCATTTAACCCATCTAGAGAAAGCGTATTGATGATATTTTCTTCTTGTTCGGAAAGCAGTTTTTTTCCATCACGTCGTAATTCATTTAAGCGAAAAGCCATTGTTTTAAACGGTTCTTCGGCTAACAGGGCTTGCCAATGTTCTGCTGAAATCTCGGTGATTTTTTTAGTAAAAATGGTTTCAGCTAATTGAATCGCTGGCAATAGATTGTATAAATCGCCTGATAAAATTTTGGCCTTGGTATCATTAGTATTAGCAGAAATTAAAGCAGTTAAAAAACTATTACATTGTGAAAAGCCATTTGAGATTTTCCCTTGTAACGTTAAGATTTCAGCAAATTGTTCTTTGCCTTGGGCACTTTCTGGTGTCCATTCTGTGATTAATTGATGGTACTCTTTTGTTTGTTCGGTTAATTGAGTCATTCGTTGGCTAAGTTCTTTGGACTCGCTCCCATTGGGGAAAATACTGTCTAAATCCCATGTAATAGAATAGGTCATATCCAATCCTTCTTTCATTTTTTTCTTTTCAGTATATCATAAGACCTAAGAGAAGTTGTTTCTTTTTCCCTCGAAACCGACTATAATAAAAAAGAATTTTCCGTGGCAGGCACGGGGCAACTTGAAACCAAGAAAAGAGGATTATATGAAAAATTATTTGAAAGATAGTAATTTATATTTAGTCATTGCGTTTGTAATTATGGCCATTTTATTTTTCAGTTCATCACAGACGTATGAACAGCAATCACAAGTTGGTCTTTTAGATAAACTTCTGAGCAGTCATCCTTTTGAAGAACAATTAAAAAATATTTCTTTTCAATATGCTGGTAGTGAAGTGAGCATTCAAGCTAGTGGTTATAGTAAATTTGTTGAATTTTTTATTCGTAAGGGAGCCCATTTTGGTACGTATTTTCTATTAGGTGGTAGTTGGTTTATTGGATTAGTGCCAAGAATCAAAGGTCTGTTTTTAACAGCTGTTGTTTCCTGGCTAGCTGCTACTGGCTATGCAGGTTTAGATGAATTTCATCAAATGATCACAGGCGGAAGGACCCCTCTTTTTCAAGATGTTATGTTGGATGCCATGGGTGCTTTGACAGCCATCGTTATTTGTTTGGTGGTTCATGGTTTGAAGAAAAATAAAAAAAGAAGACGCTAATTTAGAAGAGCTTCGTTTATTCGTCAGAACGGTGGGTAAGCGAGGGTCTTTTTTTGGTAGCGCTTGTTCCTAACTGAAAAGAAGAGTAGAATATAGGAGAATAGTAACGAAAAGTCAGGAGGAATCAAGGATGTCAGGACACAGCAAATGGAGCAACATTCAAGGGCGTAAAAATGCACAAGATGCCAAACGTGGGAAAATTTTCCAAAAAGTTTCAAGGGAAATCTATATGGCGGCAAAAGCAGGTGGCCCTGACCCCGCAATGAATCCTGCTTTACGTTTAGCAGTCGATAAAGCTAAGTCAGCCAATATGCCCAATGATAATATTGCGCGCGCCATAAAAAAAGCCAGTAGTGCTGGTGAAGGGGAACATTATGACGAGGTAACTTATGAAGGATACGGGCCAGGTGGCGTGGCAGTTTTAGTTCATGCACTAACAGATAACCGCAACCGAACGGCCACCAATGTTCGCGTCGCGTTTACTCGAAATGGTGGCTCTTTAGGTGAAACGGGTTCGGTGAATTATATGTTTGATCGTAAAGGCTATATTGTCATTAAGCGAGAAGATCATGCAATTGAGGAAGACGACATGCTAGAAGTCGTTTTGGAAGCAGGCGGCGAGGATTTAGAAACATCACCAGAAGTATTTGAAATTTACACAGCACCAGAAGATTTTGCAGCGGTTCGCGATGCTTTAGAACAAGCAGGTTATTCATTAGCACAAGCTGAATTAACAATGGTTCCGCAAACCTTACTAACCTTGAACGATGAACAAAAAGCGCAATTAGAGCGCTTGGTTGACAAGTTAGAAGACGATGATGATGTGTCAGAAGTATTTACCTCTGCAGAAAATCTATAAAATAAAGGGATGCTTGGCGTCCTTTTATTCATAAAATGAAAGCGAATACAGAATGGAGGGCATTTTGAAAAAGAGAATTTGTTTACAAGCAATCAGGGAAGAAGCGGAAGCCTATTATCGTAACGGTGATTTTTATTGCTCGGAAGCGATTGTGGTGACCATTCGGCAACACTTCGATGCGGAGATTCCCATTGAAGCTGTGGCCATGGCTTCTGGGTTTCCTGTAGGTGTTGGAGGAGCGAAGTGTATTTGTGGTGCTCTTTCAGGCGGGGTTATGTGTCTGGGCTACTTTTTTGGTCGGACAGAAGCCAAAGGAGAACAAGTAAATAAAACGATGGCTTTAGCCAACGAATTGCATCAAAGTTTTCGACAAAAGCATCGAGTGGTTTGCTGCAGTATTTTGACAAGTAAAATGACGATGGGTTCACCTGAGCATATGGAACAATGCATTGGCTTTACTGGAGAAATCGCTGAAACAACCGCAAAAATTATTGCACGAGAACTTGCTTACGAATTAGTCTAGTAAAAAATGAGAGAGGAGCAACCAGATTCATTCACCTGAATCTGGTTGCTCCTCTCTCATTTAATACGTAATCAATTAACCAAGTACTTTTTCATAAGCTTCCACTTGAGATAAGACACGTTGGAGCTGTAATTCATTTTCAATATAGTTGATTGAATTACCTAAATCTTCTTGGCGGTTTGTTTCTAAACGATCGACTTCTTTTTTTGCTTCGTTCAATAAGTGTAGAACTTCTTCCTTAGATAACATGTACTCACCTCCTTGCGCAGTTCATCTACTATTAGTGTACTCCTTTTTTTCAAAAAAGGGCAATAATAGGATATTAAAAAACAAAAATAGCGGTTAGAACCGCTATTTTTGTTTACTCATGGCGTTGTTGTGCTAAAATCGCTTCGATTCGTTCTCTTTGATCTGCCAAAAAGTGAGGCAAATAAAGGGGGATTTCATCAAAGTTTGAACTTTGATTTTCGTAGGCTTCGGCATCTAACAGGCCTTTTTGTGTGGCTACTTCAAATAACAAGTGGTTCGGTTCTCTAAAATACAATGATTTGAAAAATTCGCGGTCTTTAATTCCTGAGTTTGTAAAATTCTTTTCCTCTAACAGGCTATCAACTTGCGTTAATTCTTGCGTATCTTCCACCCCAAAGGCGACGTGATGAACGCCACCAATTCCTTCAATGGCAAGCGGATTGGTACGGTCATCAATGATGTGTACCTCTTGATAAAACTGTGGATGATGATTTTCCAGAACGGTTACTTCATGCGCAGTTTCAAAAAAAGGTACTGTTTCTTTTTCATGCCAATGTAAATAATCCACTAAAGGTTGTTTGGTAGCTGCGGCATATTGGACGCGTAATTGAATTGCATCAATGCCTAAAATTGCATGTTCTACTGGAATTTCAGAATGCTCAGCTGGAAAATAATCTTCCGCATTTTCAAATTCACGTAACGGAACAAGCGCCATTTGCGTATTATCGGGCGCTTCAAAACGCAAAATTGGGTGTTGGTTAAATGTTTCCACACCATAGTGGCAGATACCCGCTTGCTCAAGACGTTCTGCCCAAAAATCCAAAGAGGCGCGCGTTGGTACTTTTAAAATAGTTCGTTCAATTGTATTTGTCCCAAAGGATTGATCTTGGCCATCATTCAATTCAAAAAAAGTTAATTCGGTACCTGTTCGTTGCTCATTATCTGAGAAAAATAAGTGATACATGGTGTGGTCATCTTGGTTGATCGTTTTCATTAGTAATTTTAATCCCAGTGTATTATGATAGAAGTCAAATGTAGGCTTTATCAATCGATTTAAAATAGAGATGTGATGAATTTGTGCATACATAGTAAAATTCCTTTCTTGGAGGTTTATTAAATGAAACAATTTTTTCAAAAAGGGTCGAAACCTAATCAATTAGTTGTCGCTTTCCATGGTACTGGTGGCAATGAATATCAATTATTAACGACCATCGCAACCCTTTATCCAGAAGCGAGTGTTCTAAGTTACTTAGGGACAGAAGGTGTAGGCGAACAGCGACGCTTTTTTGCGCCATTAGTTAATGGAGCCTTACCTCGTGCTAACTTTGATGAGCGAGTGACTGCGTTTCTAGAAGAAGTTTGGCAACCGCGAAAGTTATACGATGAAGTTATTTTTATAGGGTACTCTAACGGTGCCAATTTTATTTTAGGCCTGTTAGAAAAGAACCCGACTATTGCTAACACTGTTATTTTACTGCATCCAAGCAATTTAGGCTATCAATATGTATCTGGTGAGTTTGCGACAAAAGTGATTGTCACAACAGGGGCTCAGGATGAGTTGAGTATTCCGGGACAAGTTCTTTCTTTAGCTAATCAATTAAAGAAACATTTCCCAGTCGACTTTTTACTAGTGGATGGCGGTCATGGCTTATCGGAAGAAGAAGTAACGAAAATAAAAGAAGTTCTTTAAAAAACAAGCTGCAACCTTTGTTGATAAGTGGTTGCAGCTTGTTTTTTTCATGTGTGTTTAAATGATTTAGTTCTTTTTATTAATGAAAGCTTCCGCAAGGGCAAAGTCTCCTGCGTAAGGTTCATCTATGCCGTTTACTTTTTGATAAAGGTCGGCGCCTTTACCAGCTAAGACAATCGCATCATCAGCCGTTGTGCTTAAAGACAATGCGTGAGCAATTGCTTCGCCACGATCTAAAACGGTGTAAACAGGCATTTCTTTGGTAATATGGGCTTGAATTTCTTGGCAAATTTTTGCTGGATCTTCACTGGCTGGGTCATCGGTTGTTAGGACTGCAACATCAGCCAATTCAGAAAGAACCCTACCAAAGTCTTTGCGGCGAGAAATCGCTTTGTCTCCCGTGCTACCAACAAGAACAATTAAGCGGCCGTCAGGATGTTCTTCACGGACAAAGGTTAAAAGATTCTTCAAACTGTCATAGTTATGAGCGTAATCAACATAGACGGTTGCACCGTTGGTATTCGTTAAAGATTCCATCCGGCCAGGGACGGTGGTTGCTGCGATCCCTTGTTGACACTCTTCTTTTGAAGCTCCCACAAGGACACTGGCAATCGCCGCACTTAACGCATTACCTTTGTTAAAATCACCACCTAAACGAAGGTGATAAGAGCCGGCCAATCCTAACGCATCTGCAGGACTTTCAACGATAAAACGTAAGGAATCCTCTGAAGAAACAGCGAATGAATAGTCTACTTCTGGAGCCGGCTGACTGCCATAGACAATGGCTGGGACTTTTTGCTGTTGTGCAGTTTCTTTAAGTAATGGAAAATAATCAGCTTCGTGATTCAACACAATGACTTTAGAATGTGTAATCAATTGACGTTTGCAATAAAAGTAATCGTCAAAGGTTGGATGTTCAATTGGACTGATATGGTCGGGGGTAATGTTTAAAAAAATGCCGACATCAAAAAACAGCTTGTAGACACGATTAGTTTTGTAGGCTTGGGAAGAAACTTCCATAATAAAATGAGTCATCCCGTTAGCAACAGCGGTTGCCATCATTCGATACAAGTCCAAAGATTCGGGTGTAGTCAATGCAGATTTAAAGAATGTTTTGCCATCTAATGTCGAATTCATGGTAGAAAGCAAGGCTGTTTTTTGTTGTGTAGCAACATCTAAAATATATTTGGTGAAATAAGCCGCTGTTGTTTTACCTTTGGTTCCAGTAAAGCCAATCAGTTTTAATTTATTTTGTGGATAATCATAAAAAGCCATGCTTAACACAGCCATTGCTTTTTTAATGTCAGTTACGATAATTCCTAGTTGCGCCGGAACCTCATAAGGCACCTCAGAAACATAGATTTCTAGGCCGTCTTTTACAGCATTTTCTAAATAGATTTCTTTAAAGTTTAATCCTTTACAAAAAAAGAGTGTTTCTGCTGTTACGTCTCTCGAATCGTAAGAAAGAGCCGTTACTTCTCGTTGACCTAACGTGTCGGAAAGAGTCAAGTGCCAGCCTTCTGGTGAAATAAATTCTTTTAATAAATCTTCTTTTTCTAAGCAATCGCGAATTGCGAATAATGAAATCGTCACTTTTTTTGCCTCCAAACGTTTCAACGAAATTTCAAAACTGATGTCATTATAGCATTATTTTTCTTTTAAAAAAACCATCTCGTTAGCGTGAGAAAATCCATGAGAAATGTTAAAATAGGATAATTCTTCGAGAAAGTCGTTGCATATCCCAAGATGAACAATTAAAATAAAGAAAGCATACTCAAAGAATATTGGAGGACAAAATGATCAATCAACCAAATTCAGTTGATCAACCAATCCTGACGAACCAAGAAAAAATGGTCAAAGGCTCAGCTTGGATGACAGCTAGTAATATTATCTCCCGCATGTTAGGGGCGATTTACATCATCCCCTGGTACGCTTGGATGGGCGAGCACGGAAACGAAGCGAACAGTTTGTTTTCAATGGGGTATACGATTTATGCCTTATTCCTAATGATCTCTACCGCCGGAATTCCAGGTGCGATTGCCAAGCAGACCTCGCATTATAATTCATTGAACGAATATAAAATTAGTCGACAGCTTTTTTATCGTGCCTTACAACTAATGGGTGGCTTAGGTGTGGTTTTTGCTATTGTGATGTATTTGGCATCTCCGGCATTAGCAGCTTTGTCTGGCGGAGGTCCTGAATTAGTTCCAACAATGCGTTCATTAAGTTTAGCCGTTTTAGTTTTCCCAAGCATGAGTGTCATTCGCGGTTATTTCCAAGGAAATCAAGAAATGATGCCCTTTGCTTTATCACAAATTGTTGAACAAGTAGCACGAGTTTTTTACATGTTATTAACCGCTTTTATTATCATGAAAGTCTTTGAAGGTAATTACGTTACAGCGGTGACTCAAGCCACTTTTGCGGCATTTATTGGGATGCTCGCAAGTTTTGCGGTTTTAGGTTATTACATGTACAAACAAAAACCATTATTTGATTATTTAGAAGAACACAGCGCCAATGAACATGAAATTGCTCCAAAAGAGTTATTGATTGAAACTTTTAAAGAGGCGATTCCTTTTATCGTAGTTGGCTCAGGGGTGACGGTCTTTAAACTTGTCGATCAGTTTACTTTCTCAAACTTTATGCGTTTGTTTACGGATTATTCAGATACCCAATTACGAGAGCTTTTCGGTATTTTTAATGCCAATCCGGACAAATTAACCATGATTGTCGTGGCTTTAGCGACTTCGATTTCGGCTACTGGATTACCGTTAATTACAGAAGCGGTCACCTTAAAAAATCACCGTGAGTTAGCGCGTTTGATTAGTAATAATTTACAACTTTTTGTGTTTGTAATGTTGCCAGCAACGTTCGGTATGATTGTTTTAGCGCAACCACTATACACTGTTTTTTACATGCCAGATGCTTTAGGCACTTCTTTATTAGTGCAAGCTTGTTACGCTAGTTTATTCTTGGGCTTGTATATGTTAGTGTCAAATATGTTGATGGGGATGTATGAAAATCGTGACGCAATGCGTTATTTAGGAATTGGTTTAGCTGTGAAATTAATCGTGCAATTCCCCGCAATCCGTTTATTTGAAGTTTACGGTCCGTTATTAGCAACGATGATTGGCTTTACGGTTTCTTGCGTATTGATTCTAAGAAGAATTCGTCAAGTGACACGTTTTAATTACAAATTAACCTTACGGCGAACATTATTAATGTTCTGTATTACAGTCATCATGATGATTATCGCTTTGATTTTCCGTCAGTTCTTGTATCTATTTTTAGATCCAACTAGACGTTTCCAAGCTTTCATTATCGTTGTAATTGTGGCTGCTGCAGGAGGCGCTTTTTATGGCTATTCGGTCTTGAAGATTCGCTTAGCTGATCGTTTATTAGGGAAAAATGCCGCAAAATTACGTGCAAAATTCAATATTAAATAATAGCTGATTGAACTCCTTTCAGCAGATTCTCTTAAGAGACAAGGCTTGAGACATCGATCGATTCGATTTATGTCCCAAGCTATTTTTTTAAAGGAAAGAGGAATGACGATGCGTTTAGATAAATTTTTAGCCGATGTTGGTATCGGTAGTCGTAAAGAAATCAAACAATTGTTAAAGAAAAAAGTCGTTACGGTGAATGGTGACGTCGTAAAAGAAGCCAAAACACAAGTAAATGAAGAAACAGATCAAATTGCCTTGATGGGAGAAATTCTTACGTATCAGAAATTCTTTTATTACATGTTGCATAAACCACAAGGTGTCATTTCTGCGACGGAAGATCAGCGAGATGAAACGGTAATTGACTTGTTAACTGATCAGGATTACCGTGCCGACTTGTTCCCAGTTGGTCGCTTGGATAAAGATACCGAAGGCTTGCTTCTATTAACAAATGATGGCCAGTTAGCGCATCAATTATTATCACCCAAAAAGCATGTGGATAAAGAATATTTAGCTGAAGTTGAGGGACTTGTGACAGCGGAAGATTGTCAACTGTTTGCGCAAGGATTTGCCTTGAAAGATGGAGAAATGGTTAAACCAAGTCGTTTAGTCATTGAGACGATCAATGAGGAAGAAGGGACTTCCGTAGTCCGTTTAGTGATTCAAGAGGGGAAATTTCATCAAGTCAAACGGATGTTAGCCACTGTAGGCAAACCTGTGACGTATTTAAAACGATTACGAATGGGCGAACTATGGTTAGATGAAACGTTAGAACTAGGGGAATATCGGCCCTTAACAGAAGCCGAATTACAACAACTACAACCTAAACAATCATACCTCAATTAAAATAAACAAAAACCCAGCCCTTTCTGCGGAAAAGATAAAAATTTCTCGAAAAATAGTGTCGGGTTTCTTTCTTTTTCTGCATAAAATGGTATGATTGACTATGTAGAACTTTATGAATAGGAGTGACAACAAATGACAATTGATTGGACAAAAGAAGTCGAAGCACGTAAAGACGACTTATTAGAAGATTTACAAAACTTATTACGTATCAACAGTGAACGTGATGATGCACAAGCAACACCTGAAGCGCCCTTTGGACCTGGGCCAGTTGCTGGCTTAAAACACATGTTAGCGTATGGTGAACGTGATGGCTTTACGGTGAAAAATGTCGACAATTACGCTGGACACATTGAATATGGTGAAGGCGACGAAACGTTAGGGATTTTTGGTCATATGGACGTTGTTCCTGCTGGTGATGGTTGGGAAACAGATCCTTATGAACCAGTCATTAAAGATGGCAAAATTTATGCACGTGGCGCGAGCGATGATAAAGGCCCAAGTATGGCTGCTTATTACGCAATGAAAATTATCAAAGAATTAGGCTTACCCGTGTCTAAAAAAATCCGTTTCGTAGTAGGAAGTGACGAAGAAAGCGGCTGGGGCGATATGGATTACTATTTCCAACATGAAGAAGCACCAGACTTCGGTTTCTCACCAGATGCTGAGTTCCCAATTATTAATGGGGAAAAAGGAAATGTGACTATTCGTTTAACTTTCCGAGGCGGTAACGGCGCTGATTATAAATTAGAAAGCTTCAAATCTGGCTTACGTGAAAACATGGTTCCGGGAACAGCAGATGCTGTTGTAACGGCTGCTTCAGCAGACGAAGCGGCTTCACTAGCTGCTAGCTTTGAAACATTCATCAAACAAGAAGCAAAAATTTCAGGTAACGCAGAACTTTCAGATAAAACAGTGACTTTCCATGTAGTTGGTAAAGGTGCTCACGGTGCTAGCCCACAATCTGGAATTAACGCAGCGACTTTCTTGGCAACTTTCTTAAATGATTACAGCTTTGCAGAAGGCGCATACAGCTTTATTAATACCATTGCTGAATTTATCCATGAAGATTTTTATGGTGAAAAATTAGGCGTGGCTTTTGAAGACGAAAAAATGGGTAAATTGACAATGAACCCTGGGATTGTTAACTTTGATCCAGAAAATCCTGAAAATAGCTTAGTAACATTAAACTTCCGCTATCCAAAAGGAACTTCAGCAGAAGAATTACAAGCAAAAGTTCAAGCAACAGTCGGTGAAACGGTCACTGCAACACAAGGAGATCGCAACCAAGAACCGCATTATGTACCAGTTGATGATCCATTGGTGGCAACGTTACTACAAGTTTACGAAGACCATACAGGCGAAAAAGGCCAAGAACAAATCATTGGTGGCGGTACTTATGGCCGCTTATTAAAACGTGGTGTTGCCTATGGCGCAATGTTCCCTGGCTACACAGACACAATGCACCAAGCCAACGAATTTATGGAATTAGATGACTTATTCCGAGCAGCTGCTATTTATGCAGATGCGATTTATCGTTTAGCGAAGTAAAGTAAAAAAGCTGTTTTCGATTTTCGAAAACAGCTTTTTTTTGCAATTTTTGCCTTTTAAAAACCCAAAATCAGAACCGTCAATTTACTGAAAATTTCTTGCAAATCAAAGGATCCCACGATACGATAAATAGGAGAAAACGCAATGAGTGAAACACTTATTGTTAACTATTTAATCAAAGGACGTGTGAAGATGAACGTAGAAGAATTAGTTCAAAAAGCAAAAGATTTAATTGGAGAAGGCAACGTGGAACATGCGCAACAATTCATTGAAGAACATAAAGATGAATTAGGCGAACACTATCATAAAATTACAGCGATGTTAGCTGATACAACGACCGATGGTTTGTTTGATAAAATTAAAGGATTGTTTCAATAGTCGAAAAAAATCTGAGATAAAAGTGTTTAGCTCCAAGAACCAAGTAGGTACGATGATTTCATCTGTTCATACTTCACAGTGAAACATTGCAACTCTCGCCGTTTAACAGTTTTTGAGCGTGGAGCAAAAATCCAAAGTGATTTTTGTCCCACGCTCTTCTTTTTTTATTTAACTTTTAACCATTGTTTTGGCAACACATACGCAATTGGATTAAAAAGATAATCCGCTCCCCGTTTCACCACAGGCATATTCGTAATAGCTAAAATGAAGAGGGCTAAGAAGAAAAGTGCCAGGATTCGGAAAGTAAACCATTCTTTAAAGAGTGTGTCTAATTGTAAACCACTTTCCAACAGAATAATTAAGGGCATATGCAAAAGATAAGGGTAGAGGGTATCTTTTCCGAGGGCGCTTAAAGGTAACTTTCGTTTCGGCAATAATGCAAACCAAGAAAGAGACACCAATGCTGCAGCAACGTAAAAGAACAGCTGAATGAAACTACTGTATTCAAAGGCCGGACTAATTTCAGCGTAGGAAGCCCAACCAGTTAAGAAACCCCAAAATTTCGTTGCCAATGACCATTGACTATTTACAAATAAAAAGGAGCTTAAAATTACGCCTATCGCTGCCCATTTGACTTTGCGATGATCTAAAAAGGTTTGCAGCTTTTGAATATCCATTAAGTAGCCACAATAAAAGAAAGGGAAGAAGCCCAGAGTCCGTCCTAAAGACAAGAAACCTTCCACAGGCAAATAGCCTGAGGCGCAGCCGATAACAATGATGATTGGCAACATGATTTTCGGCTGAACGCGCTGAAGAAAGATGGTAATTAAGTAGAAACTTGCTAAGGAAAGTAAGTACCAAGGAACGCCCGTTTCGTTCAGTAAATCAAAATTCATTTTATTTGCAAAGGCGAAATTAGCAAGCGTAATCAACAACTTCGCTAAGAGATAAAGCCAAACAAAGGAAAGTAAGCGTAGATATTTTCGTTGTTTAATGGCATGTTTACTAAAGAGTCCAGAGACAAAAATAAAGGCTGGCATATGGAATGAATAGATCCAAAAGTTGATCGTTTCCATGAGTCGTGAAGGAGAAGCTTCACGATCTAAAATATGCCCAAAAATCACTAAGAAAATTAAAAAAAGTTTCACGTTGTCCCATTTATAAATTCGCTTGTCGTTTTCCATAACGATCACTCCTTTTAGTAGAAAACAGTTCACTTTTGTTTAAGGCAGAAGAGGACAATTTTTCCATTCATTGAGTAGATAATTGTAGATACGAACCGGCAGCCGTTAAATGAGCCCCCACATACTTGCGCTTAAAACAAAAAATTAGGCAGGATGTTAGTCTTAAATTATACTGAAAGAGTGACGATCCTCCAAAGATTTTGTTTATTAAGAAGTGAAAGATGCGGTGAAAATAAATGATAAAATTTCAAAATGTTTCAAAAGTATATCAAGAAAATGCCGTTTTGTCCGATGTGAATTTAACAATCCAACAAGGCGAATTTTTTGTATTAGTAGGGCCGAGTGGTAGTGGAAAAACGACGACTTTGAAAATGATTAATCGACTCATTGAGCCAACGACAGGTGAAGTGGCTCTCAATGAACAAGCGGTAACCAACTACCCTTTACGTGAATTACGACTAAAAATTGGCTATGTTCTTCAGCAAATTGCCTTATTTCCTAACTTAACCGTGGCGGAAAATATTGAGTTGATTCCTGAAATGAAAAAATGGCCCAAAGAGCAACGCAGAGAGCGAACCATTGAACTATTGAAAAAAGTTCAGCTGAATCCTGAGGAATATCTGCATCGTAAGCCAGCAGCGCTTTCAGGAGGCGAACAACAACGTATCGGGATTTTACGCGCCATTGCAGCCGAACCAGAAGTGATTTTAATGGATGAACCTTTTAGCGCGCTAGATCCGATTTCAAGACATCATCTTCAACGTTTGGTGAAAGAACTTCATCAGGAATTAGCGAGTACCATTGTTTTTGTGACCCATGATATGAATGAAGCTTTATTGTTAGGGGAGCGCATCTGTATTATGGACGCTGGCAAAATTATTCAAGTCGATACGCCAGAAGCCATTCAAAAACATCCGAAAAATAATTTTGTCGGTCAATTTTTCAAACAATCTTCGCCAGAACTAGCGAACTATTGTGGCGCTGACTTGACTGCATTTTTAGAAGCCGCAGATGAGACGATTGAGCCAGTGCCGACTGTTTTCATGGAAACCAATTTAAAAGAGATTGTCCAACTCATTAATGCACAAGAGAAAGCAAATTTAGTAGAAAAACAACAAGTTTTAGGGTGTATCACCTCAAAAACGATTACTCGTTTTATGGAACAGCTGTTGGAAAGCGAGGGACAGTAGATGCAAGCACTGATTGAAACTTTTTTCGCTCGAAAAGAAGAATATCTGCAAGCGTTAATCGAGCATATGCAATTGTCCTTTATCTCGTTATTATTCGCTGCGTTGATTGCAATTCCTTTAGCCATTTATTTAACGAGTCATCGTAAGTTAGCGGAAAGTCTGTTACAAGTGACTGGGATTTTCCAAACCATCCCTTCTTTAGCCTTGCTAGGCTTACTGATTCCGTTAATTGGTATTGGTCGACCACCGGCAATTGTTGCGCTAGTGATTTATGCCTTATTCCCAATTTTACAAAACACCTATACTGGTTTGACGGAAATTGATCCTTCGTTAGAAGAAGCCGCAGAAGCATTTGGGATGAGTAAAAAAGAAAAACTGTTTAAGTTTGAGTTACAAATGGCATTACCATTTATTATTTCAGGTATTCGAACGGCTACCGTTTTAATTATTGGTACGGCCACGTTGGCGGCGTTAATTGGAGCAGGTGGTTTAGGGACCTTCATTTTATTAGGAATTGATCGAAATAATTTATCGTTGATTTTTATTGGAGCCCTTTCATCGGCTGCACTAGCAGTCTTATTTAATTATGGAATTCATTGGTTAGAAAAAGCGAATGGGCGGCGACTAATCATTGGCGGTACTATTTTAGGCCTTTTGTTAGGTGGTTCATTTTTCTGGAATCAACAAACTTCTTCAAAGGAAAAACAGCTGACAATTGCTGGCAAATTAGGAGCGGAACCAGATATTATTATTAATATGTATAAAGCCTTAATTGAAGAAAATAGCGACATTCAGGTGACGTTAAAGCCAAACTTTGGCAAGACTACTTTTTTATATAATGCCTTGAAATCAGATGAAATCGATCTTTATCCGGAATTTACAGGAACAGTGATCGAAACCTTTTTAAAAAATCCTCCTCAGCTAGACAATCAACCTCAAGTAGTCTATGAAGCGGCACGCGCTGGCTTGAAAAAACAAGAAAACCTTACTTTGTTGAAACCGATGCGCTATGAAAATACGTATGCCGTCGCAGTTAAACGCTCATTTGCAAAAGCGCATCAATTAAAAACGATTAGTGATTTACAGAAAATTAGCAATCAGTTGAAAGCAGGTTTTACGTTAGAATTTATTGATCGGCAAGATGGTTATAAGGGATTACAAGAAAAATATCATTTAAATCTGAATGTCCAATCGATGGAACCAGCATTACGCTACCAGGCGATTAATAATGGTGAGGTAAATGTGATTGATGCCTATTCAACGGATAGTGAATTGAGACAATACGATTTAGTAACGTTAGAAGATGATCAAGCGCTATTTCCGCCTTATCAAGGAGCACCACTTATTAAAACAGCAACGTTGGAAAAATATCCAGAATTAGCAGAAATATTGAATAAATTGGCAGGAAAAATTAGCGAAGAAGAAATGAGTGAAATGAATTATCAAGTCAATGTGGAAGGGCAAGATCCTAGCATAGTGGCGAAAGACTATTTAAAAGAAAAGAATCTTCTTAAATAAGTATTTTTTACTGAAAAAGACTGGTATATAAACATTTATCCAGTCTTTTTCAGATAAATAAAGAGTTTAATGTGAAAAGTACCTGTATTTTTACTCATTTTTGGATATAATAAAAGAAATGAATGGAGAGGAGTGGTCTATATGAAAAAAGCAGAACGTCAACGTTTGATTAAACAATTAATTATGCAACAAGAAATTGAAACACAAGATGAATTAATCTCTCGTTTGGAAGAACTTGGCGTCCGAGCCACTCAAGCGACTGTTTCAAGAGATATCCGTGAAATGAGTATTGTTAAAACACATGGTGCAGATGGTCGTGTCAAATATGCAATTTTTTCTCAAGCACAAGGCACAAGCAGTGAAGAGAAATTACGAGAATCAGTAAAAGATTCAGTTGTTCGAATGGAGCGAGTACAATTTATTGTCATCTTGCATACAGAGATGGGAAATGCCGATGTGGTGAGTAACTTTTTAGATGAAGTAGCTTATCCAGAAGTGGCTGGTACAGTGGCTGGTGCGGATACAATTATTGTGATTACACGTTCAGAAGAGGATGCGGAACACTTTATCGAACGCATCGAAAATATGATTTTTTAAAATTGAAAGCATCAATAGAAGGGAGTTTTTTTATTGGTAGAATTGAAAGCGCTACAAAATGGTTCGGATATTCGGGGAATTGCTTTGGATACGGAAGAGCAAACTGCAACATTAACCGCAACAGCAGTAGCCGAGATTGCGGTGGGCGTGGTTCGTTGGTTACAGGACAAAAAACAGCTGCCACGAAAGGCACAACAGCGCCTGACAATTGCAATCGGACATGATAGTCGTCTAACGGCGGAGCCGATTAAGCAAGTATTAGTAGATACGTTTCTTTCATTAGGTATTCAGGTGATTGACGTTGGTTTAGCTACGACGCCTGCTATGTTTATGGCTACTCAATTTCCAACGCTTCAATGTGATGCAGCGATTATGATTACAGCTAGCCATTTGCCTTACTACTTTAATGGCTTGAAGTTCTTCACAGCAGAAGGTGGAGCAGAGAAAGAAGATATTCGGTATATTTTATCTCATACTGATCCGCTGACAGCCAATGAAAATGGCACACTGATGAAGCAAGAGTTACTGCCAATTTATGCGGAGCATTTGGTGGCAAAAATCCGCCAAGGAATTCATTCGCCAGAAGAGAAACCTTTACAGGGCTTTCGAATTATCGTTGATGCGGGTAATGGGGCTGGGGGCTTCTTTGCGGAGCAGGTTCTTCAAGTTTTGGGCGCTGATACGACGGGATCACAGTTTTTAGAACCAGATGGGCATTTTCCTAATCATGTACCTAATCCAGATAATTCTGAAGCAATGAAAAGTATTCAAACGGCTGTTTTAGCTAATCAAGCAGATTTGGGCATTATTTTTGATACAGATGTAGATCGTTCGGCCGTGGTCGACCAATCAGGTGAGGTACTAAACCGAAATAATTTAATTGCTGTTTTAGCGGCAATTGTTTTAAAAGAAGCGCCTGGTAGTTATATTGTGACAAATTCGCCAACCTCAAGTCATTTAAAAACATTTATTGAAGAAAAAGGCGGCCAACAGATTCGTTATATTTCTGGTTACCGAAATGTCATTAATAAAATGATTGAATTGAATCATGGGGGCTTTCAGACACCGTTAGCCATTGAAACCAGTGGTCATGCAGCGTTTCAAGAAAACTACAATCTGGATGATGGTGCATATGTCGTGGCGAAAATTTTAATGTTGTTACCAGAATTGAAACAAAACAATCAAACGTTAGGTGATCTGATTGCTACATTGAAGCAACCGGCAGAAACCAACGAATTTCGCTTCAAAATTACTGCGGAGGATGTTACTTGTTATGGGCAACAAGTCTTGCGAGACTTTGAATTGTTTGTAGAAAATCAAGCAGACTTTGCTGTGGACCGTGAAAACCAAGAAGGTGTTCGGGGAAACGTGTCTGGTCAATATGGCAGTGGTTGGTTTTTGCTACGCTTAAGTCTGCATGAACCGTTGCTTGTTCTTCAGGTAGAGAATGACCAAAGCGATAAAAATGCATGTGTCATCGAAAAAATTGCCACTTTTTTACAAAAATACGAGGAAATAGATAGTCAGCAAATAGAAAATAATTTAGGAAATTAAAGGTGTTCTTATGGAAAATGTTTTAAAAGGAAAACACGTTGGCTTTTCTCATTTTAGAGAAGAATATATCGAACATATTGCAAAGCAGCAATGGGATAATGAATTGCTTCGGCATTTGAGCTGGGATGCTTTACATCCGTGGGGGCTTGAAGAATGGAAAGATTTCACAATTAATAAAGGAGAAGATGATCGATTTCTATTTGCTATTTTAGAAAATACGACAGAGGAATTTATTGGTTGGGTTTCGTTGTCTGATGTACAGTTGAAAAATAGAGGGGCCAATTTAGGGATTGCTATTTTACAAAAAGAGCAACGTGGTCAAGGATATGGCTTTGAGGCGGTGTCTTTAATTTGTAAATTTGCTTTTTATGAATTGGGTTTGCACAAAATCAGATTAGCTGTCAATAGTAACAATCAAAAAGCGATTCATGTTTATGAAAAAGTAGGCTTCAAAAAAGAAGGGATTGATAGAGAAGCGTTATTTCAAGATGGCCAATGGCTGGATATCTACAATTACGGAATTTTACAAAAAGAGTGGCTACAAATGATTAAGGCTGAGAGTTAGCTCAGGAACTGTTTAACACCAAGACACTGAGCAAACGCAGATATGCCGTTCTCAGCAGTGAATGTGCGGTAAAATAAAAAAACAGAAGAAATCGGCGGTTACCGTCCGATTTCTTCTGTTTTTTTACCATAGGCCAGGCGCTGCAGTCACAACGATTTGTTTTTTTGTAAACGGATGGAGTAAATGAAGTTTTGAAGCATGGAGCATTAAACGAGCTGCCTGCGATTTTGGGTTGTATAACGGATCACCAATAATTGGATGCCCTTCGCTAGCTAAATGGACCCGAATTTGGTGCGTCCGACCTGTTTCTAAAACACAGGTAACTGCGGTTTGATTATTAGAAAGAGCTTTGACCACTTGGACATGTGTAATCGCTGAATCCCCTTTTTGAGGATCAATCCGTCGTTTCCGGCGATCATGCCGATCACGACCAATCGGCTGATTGATTGTCTGTTCTTTTTGGTTAAAGTGACCAGCCGCAATCGCTTGATATTGACGGTAAATTTGTTTTGTTTCTAATAAACGCCCTAAAATAGGTAAGACAAAAGGATTTTTAGCAAAGACAATCGCACCACTGGTTTCTTTATCTAATCGATGAACGACATAAGGGACCTGATTTTTCTCGGCTAAATAGGCAGCAACATGATTTAACAAGGTGTCTGTTTCCTGTGGCTGATTTGGATGGGTTTTAATGCCATAAGGTTTATTTACAATCATTAAATGTTCGTCTTCATATAAAACCTTCACACGCGTTGCTTCCCCCAAATGAATAGTGGGACGCACATAATCGGTTTCTTCAAACGTTAAGGTGACACAATCGCCAGCTTGGACTGGAAAATGAAAAGCAGCTGTTTCTCCGTTGATTTTGACATTTTTTCGCGTGCGTAAAAAATGGCGCACTTTTCGAGGGACTAGCCACTCATTTTCTAATAGTTCTTTTACAGTCATTGTTGAAAAATTTTCAGGTAATCTCATTGAATATTCCACCAAATCCCACCTTTCACTGATTCGCTATTTAGTGTAACAAAGCTACTCAAAAGGTCAAGTCAGAACGGAAAAAAAGCTGAAATTTGTTAGAAAGGCAGTTCCTTGAGAGATTCTTAAACAAATTTACATAAAAAACGAAGAAAAGCATGATAGAATAGAGGCTAAATAAAGACTCGTTTCTAAGCGTAAGCAATTATTTACCTCTAGTGAAGGCCATATTTCCTTTGCTACAGCGAAAAGACCATTGAAATTGTTTTTCAAGAATTTTTCATGCTTTAGACCTAGGTCGTACCCACAAGAATATGGTAGACTTAGCCAAGAAACGTAAATAGAGGGAGTACTATGGACAATCTTAAACAATTTTTTAGTAAAGTCGGTGTCGGATTACGTCATTTTTGGACGTGGATAAAGCCTTATTTAATACAATTCCATCAAGCCAGAAAGCGGATTTGGAAAAAGTATCAAATCAATAAAATTTTCTTGTTAATTGGTTTGGTAGTCGCTTTAGGTGCCAGTATTTATTTATTTTACTTAGCCAAGTCCGCAAACGTTGAGACCCTAAAATCGGGGCTAAGTGAATCAACACGCGTTTATGACGAATCAGGAGAGGAAGTCGGAAAATTATTCGGGCAAAAAGGGACTTTTGTGGAACTGGATAATATTTCTCCTTATATTCAAGATGCGGTTATTTCAACTGAAGATCGCGCGTTTTATCAACATAAAGGGTATTCCATCAAAGGGATTGCCCGTGCGGTTGTTGGAAAATTGACCTTCGGGAAAATCGGTGGCGGTGGTGGCGGAAGTACAATTACGCAGCAATTAGCCAAAAATGCTTACTTAACGCAAGAGCAAACGTTAGATAGGAAAGCCAGAGAATTATTCTTAGCGATTGAAATCGAAAAGAAATATTCGAAAAAAGATATCTTAGCAATGTATTTAAATAATTCTTATTTTGGTAATGGTGTCTGGGGCGTGCAAGATGCAGCTCGTAAATATTTTGGCGTGGATGCATCCCAAGTGACAGTGGGGGAAGCCGCAACGCTAGCAGGTATGTTAAAAGGGCCAGGAATCTATAATCCAATTGATTACATTGACAATGCCACAGCGCGACGGAATACCGTTTTACAACTAATGGTTGACAATAAAAAACTATCTCAAGAAGAAGCCAATCAAGAAGCGAGTGTTAACTTAGCGAGTCTATTAAATGACACCTATGTTGGCGACGAAAATAGTTACAAATATCCATATTATTTTGATGCGGTAATTGATGAAGCGGTCAATCGTTATAAATTTAAAGAAGAAGATATTTTAAATAAAGGCTACAAGATTTACACTTCTTTAAATCAGGGGTATCAAGATGCGATGGATGCAACTTATAAAAATGATGCACTATTTCCACCCAATGCAGAAGATGGTGCCATGGTTCAGAGTGGTTCTGTAGCCATTGATCCGAAAACCGGCGGCGTGCAAGCACTGGTGGGCGGTCGAGGGGAACACGTTTATCGAGGCTTTAACTTTGCAACGCAAACAAAACGTTCACCAGGCTCGTCCTTAAAACCAATTTCTGTCTATACACCAGCTTTAGAGGCTGGCTATAAACCAGACTCTGTTTTAGAAGATAAACCACAAGATTACTATCCAGCGCAAAACTATAGCCGCACGTACAGTGGAGAAGTTCCTATGTACCAAGCCTTAGGAGAAAGCTTAAATTTACCAGCGGTATGGTTATTACATCAAATTGGTTTAGATAAAGGCTATGAAAAAACAGAGAAATTTGGCATTCCATTATCAGAAAAAGATCGATATTATGGTTTAGCACTTGGGGGATTACAAACGGGTGTTTCGCCACTAACTATGGCGGGAGCTTATAGTGCCTTTGCCAATGAAGGCTATAAAACTGAAACGCATTTAATTACAAAAATCGTCGACTCAACTGGCGCAATTGTAGTTGATAATACTAAAGTCAAGAAAGAACAAGTCATTACCAAAGATGTTGCAGACGGGATTACAAGTATGTTACTAGGGGTCTTTAGTTCTGGGAGCGGGGTCAACGCACAACCAGCAGGCTACGTAATGGCTGGTAAAACAGGTACGACAGAAACCAACTTCGATAGTAGTAAAACGAACGATCAGTGGGTGATTGGTTATACACCAGAAGTTGTCATTGCTACTTGGTTAGGCTTCCAAGAAACCAGTAAAACCCATTATCTGGAAGGCAGTAGCGCTACGTATGCCTCTCAGGTGTTCAACAGTCAAGCCAGTGGCATCTTGCCACAAGTCAAACAAGCACAATTTCCTGTCGCGGATGCTTATGCCACAGGTGGGAAAGTTGTTGATAGCAACGATAGTTTAACCGGTGGTGCCAATTCTAATTGGCGAGATAACTTAAAAGACTTTGGAAACTCTGTTCAAGATGGCGCTAGCAATTTCGGAGATACATTGAATGAAGTTGGAGGACAAATTAAAGACGGCGCAAAAAAAGTCAAAGACAAGATTGAAGGAATTTTCGGAGGCTTATTAGGAAATTAGTTGGGAAAACTTAAGAGAAATGGTACAATAAAGATGAAACTATTGAGAAAAGAGGGATTCCATTGAGTAACATTTATGATACAGCCAATCAGATTGAACGTGAACTACGTGAGTTAGACGAATTTAAAGCATTACAAGCAGCGTATGAAGAAGTAAAAGCAGACGAAGCAGCTTACACATTGTTTAAAGAATTCCAAGGATTCCAACAAGGACTACAAGAAAAACAAATGCGCGGCGAAGAATTCACGGATGAAGATGCTGAAAAAGCACAAAGCATTGCAACGAAAGTGCAAGAAACAGCAGTTATCAACGAATTAATGCAAAAAGAACAAGCGTTTAGCTTAGTTGTCAATGATTTAAACCGAATTATCATGACTCCTGTGCGTGATATGTATAACGATTAATAAGAAAACCCCAGAGAAGCACTTGCTTCTCTGGGGTTTTCTTATTATTTAATTTTATGAATAGCTAGCTACTCTTGGTAATTTTGAATCGATAATTCTATAAAGTTTGTTAGCCAGTTTCCAAAATTTAAAATGTAAGCATGAGGGCCAATTAAGGTAATTCTAACAAGGTTTCTAGGCAAAAGCTGATATTCAAAACTTTTGTTTTGCTGATTGCTACCGTAAACAGAGTTGAAATGTTTTAGTATTTTATTTTTAACGAATTCAATATCACTTTCTGTGTTAAGTGAGAAAGTCAATGTTACAAGACCTTCATTGTTTTGTGGAACATCTTTCACATAAGATTCGATAGCGGTGTTCTTTACAATGATATCATCTGATTTTCCTAAAAAATCATAAATATCTCGTTCTGAGAAACGCCATTGTCCACCAATTTTTGTTCCTTTTATTTTCCCTTCTTTCAAATAATTCCGAATGGTTCTTGTGGTCACATTTAATTCTTGGGCCAATTGTTCTACAGACAACATATTTAGAAGTCTCCTTTAAATATTTATAATTTTATTAGCGTATTGACTATTTTTTTTATCATGAGAGGTAAAGATGAATATTTTATCTTTGACACATTCTAATAATGTTTCAAAGATTGCTTGACTGGATTCTTCGTCAATATTACTGGTACTCTCGTCTAAAATATAAACATCGGCATCCGCTAAAATAAGTCTTGCGACTGCAATTCTTTGTTTTTCTCCACCAGATAAATTACTGCCGTTTTCAGTTAAAACAGTTTCCCAGTCCTTAGTTTTCAAAATAGGATTAAGAATGCCTGTATTTAAAATAAGTTGTTTTTGTTCATAGGATAGAGGCGTTCCCATACCAATATTTTTTTCTAAAGTTTCTGTGAGTATTGTTGGTTCTTGCGCCAAATAGGCAATTTTGTTTCTCAAGCTTTTATTATTTATTGCATTGATTGGTAAATCGTTAATCATAATTCCTGATGATTCTCGAAACTTTAGTAATAGTTTTAATAAAGATGATTTACCACTTCCAGATTTTCCCGTTAAATAAACTCGATCCCCATTTTGTAGGTTTTCTTGGATCCTGTATTGAAATTGGTTGCCGTCTATCTCGAATGTTGGAAAAAATAACTGGATGCTTGCAATAGCATCTATATCTATGTCACCATCTCTTTCTATATTTTTGTCTAAACTATCTTTTATAAATGTATTTGCTGTTGTTAAAGTATTTAAATCGATAGTAACTTTAGATAATTCACTCAAAGAGGAAAAAAACAAAGGCAAAAGGATACTTAATATAATTAGACTGGAAATGGGCAAGTTATCTGCCGCAATTAACATACTTGTTCGAATATAAACAAAAGTTTGGAAACTTTGATTAATAAAAGAAACAATACTACTAGTGCTTTGAGCGAATTTATTAGTACTAGCTACGGATTGATACATTAAATTGATTTTTTCGTAGAGTAAATTTTCTAATATTTCAGCTGAAATACCGGCTTTAACAGCATCTTGATTTGATAACGTAGAAATTAAATTTTTGTTTGCAACAGCTGCATTTTTTTGCATGTTTTCCATTCGAACTTTTAATTTTTTATTTATATACTTAAATCCAAAATAGTTTAAAGGAATCAATAAAATCATGAATAAAACAATTTCAATAGAAAGATAACTGACCATAAGTAAAGATAAAAGGATAGTGAAAATTGATTTAATTGTCACACTGAAGCTAGATATCAAAAATAAATAAAGTGCATCCACAGCACTAAAAATACGATTAATCAAATAGGTTGGTTCAAGAGTAATGTAAGAGTCATACTTAAGGTGTATCATTTTATTAATTAGAGTAAATAAGTAATTGGAATTGAATCTTGCAGCAAAATTTTCTTTATAAACCATGATAACTAATTGTATTACTAAAGACAATAACATGGCTAAGAAAATATAGATCATTGCCTGTGAATTAAGGTTTTTTTTATTTGTTAGATATTGAATGATAATTGGTGCAATTAAAGAGGTTAATGTGGTGACTATAGCAGTCAAACTAACTAGAAAAACAAATTTTTTATTTTTTTTCATAATCTTTTCCATGATTTGCAACTCCCCTTTCGTACTTAAACACATTGTATATGATTTCATAATAGATATCAATATTTTCACTGTTTTTCCTAAATTATATTGAATAAAGAGGAAAATATTTGACCTTATGAGGAAAAACATGTATTATTTGAAATATATTTAAGGAGCTGATTATTTAGGAGAGGAGGAATTTTCTATGAAATTTAATAAACCAGAATTGAAAAAAATTGGCAAAACAATTCAATTAGGCTGTATGTGTGGAATCCTTGTAGGTACTGGAACTTAAAAAACAATTTTGAATAAAGAAATGTAACTTAATCAAATTTTTCATTTAATATTACGAAACGATAAATCTTAGCTCCTTAAATTTTCTAACTTTAATTAATAATGTACGCTTAAGTTTAAATGCTCTCAGGTATACAAAGAAGGGAAGGATAATTTTTGTTAAAATTTTATTTTTATAGAAACAAGGTTATAGTACATAATCCAATTATTAGTAGTTGGATTGGTATAGAAGAAAATGAACTTCCTATTCTCGAAAAATATCTAAAAACTAGAGATAGACATGATATCTCAAAAGACTTATTAAGAAAAATAGAATTGTATAGAATCTTTGATTTCACTGACTTGGAAGTAGATGAGAATTTTCATAAATTAATAGAAAATTTCTCTATTCCACGCACGGTATATATTGTTGTAACCGAAGAATGTAATTTAAAATGTACCTATTGTTATGCTGAAGCAGGTCCAGGTAAAAAGCTACGTAGAGAATTAGATTACGAAGAGTATGATAAGATTTTTAAACAGTTAAAGGTAGCTGGAGTAAAAAAAATTGTTTTTACAGGTGGAGAAGTTGGTTTAAAAAAGAACTTCTATAAGATATTAGATAATGCATATAAAAAAGGATTTATCTGCAACTTAATATCCAATGGTAGAGTAGCCTATAACATCAAACAAGCTAAGTTTTTATCTGAACGTTGTTACAAAATTACAATCAGTTTAGACTCTTTAAATGAAAATAACAATGATGACAATAGAGGAAGAGGATGCTTTAAAGTTGCTACAAAGGCTTTAGAGAATCTAATAAAACTTAACTTTAAAAATTTAGCCATTAATCAAACAATTACTAAAAATAATATTGCTGACATTGATACAATGGTTACCTTTGCAAAATCTCATAAAATAAACTTAAATATTGGAACTTTTTGTAAATTGGGTAGAGGATTTGACGATATTTCTCTTACAAAAGATGAAAGAAAAGAGATTGATCGGATTGCGATGAAATACAAGAAAGCTTTAAATCCATTTACAATTAAAGTTCATTGTGGTCAAGGTATCGGAGAATTTTCAATTGATCCCATGGGAAATGTCTATACTTGTAAGTTATTGGATCAAAAAGATTTTTACTTAGGGAATGTTAGAGCCGAACCGCTAGACTATATTTTTAAGAATAAAAAAATTGATCACTTCTCTTATTCGTCCCTTGGCATGGAGCCATGTAAAAATTGTTCATTCAAACTGCTTTGTGGAGGCTCGTGTAGAGCAAATCATTATTATTCAAAGTCAAAGGATGATTCTTCGAATGTAATCAATAATGAGGAATGCAAAATAATCAAAGGAATGATTTTGGAACAAATGTATCAATTTGTATATGGAGGTAAAGAGCATGCTTAGTATTAATGAAAAAATTAATTATGAAGACAAAGGAGAGTTTTTAGTTATATCATTAAATGAGGATGGCTTTATGCTTGAAGATAAAACTTCAATATTTATTTTTCATAGAATCGAAGCTAAAAAATTTAAGAATATTGATGAAGCTGTGTCTAGGTTATCTAAAGAATTTGATACAGATAATCAAAATATGTATATAGTAAGAGAACAAATTAAGGCATTTATAGAAGAGCTATTGAAATATGATGTGGTGGTGATGAGGCAATGAGGTTTGTTGCAGAAGGAGTATCTATGTTGCCAACATATAAAGAGGGAGATATTTTAATAGCACAATGTAGTAACTTTGAAATAAGTACAGGTAAAATTGTTGTAATAAAAAGTCTATACAACAACTTTTTTGCACATAGAGTAGTCAGTATAGGAGAAGGTCTAGCCATATGTAAAGGAGATAATTTTAAATATTTTGATCCCCCTGTAAGAACTAATTCAATTGTAGGCGTGATAGAGGATCAGGCGGATAACAGCTACGTGAAAGAGAAGATAAAAATAAGAGCAATATATAGTAATGAAAAAATTAGTGACAATTTTAATATCTTGGTTCTTTCTAAAAATCTATTGAGAGAGATACATTTAGAAAATTTGGTGAACTTTGAGGTACCTGTTGATTCAGAAGAATCCTGTATTTATTATAGATATTTAAGTAATAATTTACCTAAAAATCAAAATGATTTTTTTAATAAATTTGATTCAATATTCAGTATTTGAACTTATAGAAAGGACTACTTTAGTACCTGTTTTTAGAGTAATCCTAAATTTGAAATCATTTATAAAAATTTTCACTTATTATTCTTACCAATTATAGCTATTTTACTTTTATGAATATAAGAAGAAACGGACAATCTAAATACTTGCTTTTTCGACAGAATCAGTTAACCTGATTCTTTTTTTATTGAAAAAACGAACAAATTTTCGTATGTTTTTACTGACCAAGCTGGCAGAAAATGATATGATAAAGGGAGGAGAAAAGGAGGGGAAACGATGAAACTATTGCATACAGCTGATTTACACATGGATCGGTCTTTTGAAGGGTTAACTGGGATCCCGACAGCCTTAGCGAAGCCCTTAAGAGAAGCTAATCAACAATTGTTAATGAATATCGTAACAGTTGCCATTCGAGAAGCGGTGGACTTGGTTATTTTTGCAGGAGATACGTTTCATCAAAGTCAGACCTCTATTTCAATGCAAGCCCAATTGATGGCTGCATTAGAACAGTTGAAACAAGCAGAAATCCCTGTGATTCTAACATTTGGGAATCATGATTACTATAAAAAAGACCGCTATTGGTTTTCTTTTCCAGACAATGTCTTTTTATTTGAAAAAGAAATGGTTGAGACACTGTATTTTGAAACGAAAGCGGGCGAACAAGTGGCTGTTTCAGGGTTTAGTTATGAGCATCCCTGGATTGATGAAAATAAAGCACTAGAATTTCCTATCAAACAAGCAGAATCTGATATTCATATTGGGATTTATCATGGAGACACCAGTCGGAAAGCGCAACAAAATTATGCTCCGTTTACATGGAAGGATTTAAAAGCCACTGGCTATAATTATTGGGCATTGGGCCACATTCATCAGCCGCAAATTGTTAGTGAACAACCGCTAATTGTTTATCCTGGAACACCTCAAGGACACACGAAAAAAGAACAGTCTTTACAAGGGGTTGCAGTGGTCACACTTTCCCAAAATCAAGCGACTGTTCAATTTGAAAAAGTCGCAGAAATAGATTGGACGAATGAAGAAGTATCTCTTGCGCAATGCCGTGACACCCAAAGCGTTTTGTCTTATCTTGAAACCAGTTTGCTGACGAAGTGGCAGGCGCATCAGCAACAGCAATTGATGGCGTTGACACTGAAAGAAACGCAACATTTGGATGTGACCGTGGTGCAAGCCATTGTCAATGGTGAACTATTAAGCTACTTACAGCAGCAGCTTTTACAAAAAACGCAAGGTGATTTTTTTGTTTATCGCCTACTATTGCAAGCAGAGGAACCAACGAAAGAACCGATCTATTTAGCCGCTAGTCCCAATTTATTAACGGCATTAGAAAAAACATACTTAGATCCAGTTATTTTTGAAGATACCACCAAGGAATTGTTACGTTATCCAGAATTTGCTGGAATTTTTTCAATGGATGAGCAGTGGCGATTAGAGAGCTTGCGCCTAGCACATGAGCAAATTAATGAAGACTTTACTATTCAGGAGGACCCACTATGAAATTACTTGCAGTAGAGATTGTGGGCTTTGGAAAATGGCAACAACAGAAAATTACATTTGAATCTGGTAATCAATTGCTGTACGGCGCAAATGAAGTTGGCAAGTCCACATTGTATCAATTCATTCAAGCAATGCTGTTTGGTTTTCCCACAAAGGGCAAAAGAAAACGCGATTACGCACCTAAAAATGGTGGTTCGTATGGTGGTCGTTTGTGGTTGGAACATCCTGTGTTTGGGGAAGTTCAAGTCGAGCGTTTTAAAGAAAAAAATAAAGGGCAAGCAATCATTTATTATCAACAACAAATGGGGGATGAAAAAACCTTACAGCAAATGTTACATCCGCTAACGAAAAAGTTATTTCAAGAGGTTTTTACTTTCCAACAAGAACAATTAATTACGAGTGACAAGTTGACAGAAGAGGAACTGCAAACATCCTTGTTAGCCATTGGTGTTTCTGGTAGTCAACAACTTTTGACTTACCGAAATGCGTACTTTAAAGAAGCACAAAAAATCTTTAAAGGTAAAGGACAGCAGCCATTACTCAATCAGAAGTTGGCGGCTTATCAAGAACTAAAAGAGCAAATTCAAGAGAAAGAAGCGCAGCAACAAACTTTTCAACAATTAGAAGAAACGATTCGCGAAACAGAACAACAGCGAGTGACACTGCAACAGCAATTAAAAGAAACGCAACAGGACTTGTTACAGGTTGCGGAACAGCAACGTCACTTTCCCTTGTACGAAGAATGGCAGTCGCTACCTGAAGAAACAGAGAACGTTGTTTTAGTAAAAGAAGACCAAGTTCAATTAGAAGAAACCTTTCAAGAATATATGTACCTAGATAAAGAACGACAACGTTTGACCAAAGAGTTATCTCTTCAGTCAGAAGCGCTCGATGTTCCAGAAGGCTATGCTTTTTACCTAGAACAAGAAGCATTGATTCAACAATTGTTGAATCAACGCTATGATATGCAACAATTGATGACGGAATCGGAATGGATGACCCAAACCTTTGATCAAAATCGTCAAGAAATGGTCCTTTTAGAGAACGAATGGTCATGGTCGCCTGAACGACCACCACAGCTTTTTTATGACAACGAAACCGTTCAAAAGTGGCGCCAACAACAAGTTGCGTATACGCAAGCTCTTCAAAAAGGCCAAGAACAAAAAGCATTCTTGGCTTCTCAAATTGAAAATCTGGAAGACCAGTTAACGGATTTTGAAAAAGCGCATGCCGCATTTTTTGGTGAAGCGACGCGTGCCCAAAAAGCGCAGAAAACAAGTCAACCACTTTGGTTATTGCTAGGAAGTATCCTTGCATTACTCGGTTTCTTTTTGCCAAGCCCTTTAAAATGGGGCCTAGTTCTCGTGGGAGTTAGTCTTATCGCAAAAGAAGTGCTTAGCTACGCCACTAGAAAAGAAGCTTCCTCTGATGAAGTGAAAGAAGAATGGCAGACGAAACTTTCGCAACTAGATTATTTAAATGAACAGTTCCAACAAGCGTTGAATCAAGAACGTGAGGCACAACTGCAAGTGGAACAACTTGAACAAGCAGTAGCGGAGCAAGCCCAACTTCATCAATTAGGAAAAATGAATCAAATTGATACTTTAATGAATCAGCGGGAATTGATTACGCGCTATTTATTGCTTGTTCAAACAAATGAAGAACTCATGAGTCAATTGAAGGAAAATCAACAAAAACGCCAAGGATTTGAAGAACAAGTCTTTCCATTGATGACGCATTTACCCTTGCAAGGAAAGAGCCTTTCCGAAAAGTTACACTTTTTAGAAGGATTTGCTGAAGAAATGGAGAAAGTTCGCTTTGCTCAAGAGTATCAAGCAGATGGCTATCTCAAACAGCAGTTACGAGAGTTGAAAACTAAACAGCAAGAAGCGTTAACACGAATTCAGCCTTTACTAATTCGTTATCGGATTCTATCAATCGCTGATGTTCCAATGAGGATTCAACAGCTGACCACTCAGCAAGCTCAAGTTGGTCGTGGGCAAGAATTAGCGACACAATTAGGCAATCTGTTTCCAGAAGCGGTAACAGAGGCAACGTTAAAAGACCGTTCTTTACAACTGGCGCAGCAACAAGCACTGGTAGAAAGCCAGTTAAATAAAATACAAGAACAGTATCAAGCGCTGATTTATGAAAAACAACAATTAATGACGGATGGTACCTTAGATGAGTTGTATCAACGCCAAGCAATTTTAAAAGCGGAAATCAAAGAATTAGCTCAACGTTGGTCTGGGTATCAACTGGCGGGGCAACTGCTAATGGACCTATTAACAGAGCTTTCGGAACAACAATTGCCCAGCTTATTACAGTATGCATCAAGCTACTTTGCACTTTTAACAAATCAGCGTTATCAATCAATCCAAGTAGCCGAAGGTCAACTAGTTGCGGTGACGAAAGGACAAGAAATGTTTTATTTACATGAATTATCAACTGGCACTAAAGATCAATTGATGATGGCTGTTCGTTTTGCCTTTTTAGCAGTCCAAGGCGAGCAACTGATTTGTCCAATTATCATTGATGATGGCTGGTTACACTATGATCATCAAAGAAAAGCCCAATTAGCTGAATTATTTACTAAATTTGGTCAAAAACAGCAAGTCATTTGTTTTTCTTCTGACCAAGAAATGGTAAGCTATTATCAGGACTTACAACAAAGAGTAATTGCGTTAGAAGGAGGAAGCGTCAAGTGAAAAAATTACGTGAATTAACAGTAGAAGAACTTTTTGAATCATTTGTTCTAATTAAAAATGCCGATGTGCGTGTAGCTAAAAATGGGAAAAAGTTTATTGCCTTTACCTTTCAAGACACATCTGGCACGATTGACGGAAAATATTGGGACGCCTCTGAGGATGAAATTACACGGTTTACTGCGGGAAACGTTGTTTTACTGAATGGGAAACGAGAAGTTTATCAAAACAAACCCCAAGTAAAAATTTTACACATGCGTTTAGCGACAGCAGAGGAACCAAGCCAGCCAAGTTTATATATGGAACGAGCGCCTTTGAAAAAAGAAGAGATGGTTGAGGAAATCAATCAAGTAATTTTTGAAATTACCAATGCTCATTGGAATCGTATTGTGCGCTATCTCATGACGAAATACCAACAAGAATTTTATGAATTTCCTGCAGCTAAACGGAACCATCATGCTTTTGCAAATGGCTTAGCTTACCACACTGTCTCAATGTTGCGCCTAGGCAAAGCAATTGCTAAGGAATATCCTGAAATTAACACGTCACTATTATACGCAGGGATTATTTTACATGACTTAGGAAAAGTTTTAGAATTATCTGGTGCTATTACGACAGAATATACGGTGGCAGGGAACTTAATTGGTCATTTAGTTTTGGTGGATGAGGAAATTACCAAGGCGTGTTTGGCTTTGAAAATTGATGATCGAGAAGAAGATGTTGTCGTTCTTCGGCACATGGTCTTAGCCCACCATGGATTGTTGGAATATGGCTCACCTGTGCGACCAAGAATTATGGAAGCAGAAATCTTACATCAAATTGATACCATGGATGCGTCCATTCAAATGATGCTAGGGGCAATTCGTCAAACACAGCCTGGGGAGTATACGGAACGAATCTTTGGTTTAGATAACCGCAGTTTCTATGTTCCAAAAGATAAATAAAAAAAGGGAGTGGTCAATCGACCACTCCCTTTTTTATGCTTATTTAGAAGAAGATTCTGTTGTTTTGCTTGAAGAATCTGTTGCTTTTTCAGAGTCGCTTGTTTTGGTATCACTTGTTTTAGAATCACTTGATTTTGATTCTTTTTTCTCTGAAGAAGCGCTTGAAGATTCAGTTTGCATGTAGCCTGCTAAAGCGTTCTTGAAGGCATCATCTTTAATTTTCACATTGGCCGCTTTTAATTCGTCACTAATGACTTTCGAAACAAATGTTTGATCGGCTAATTTTGTTTCTTCAGCAATTTTCTTGATCTCTTTTTCATAAGGTTTCATGTCATTGCCTTTTGCTTTGTTTTTCGTCATTTTCACTACATAGTAAGTTGTTTGGTACGTTTGTGCGTTTGTTGCAGCAATTGGTTCTGATACTTCGCCATCTTTTAGTTTGAAGGCAGCTTCTTTAACTTCGGCAGGAACAGTTGTTGATTGTGAATCAAATTTAATTTTACCGCCGTCTTTTTTCGTTGCAGCATCGGTTGATTTGTCTTTGGCAATTTTTGCGAAATCGCCGCCGTCAGTGATTTCTTTCTTGACAGCTTTGGCATCATCTTCTGAAGCAACTTGGATAATTTGTGCTTCTACTTCTGGATGGAAGCTTGCCCAAGCTGTTTTTAAGTCTTCATCTGTAATTTTTAAATGATCTTTCAAACCTACTTGCATTGCTTCGGCTTGTTTTAATTGCTTCTTGAATGATTTTTCAGTTAACCCAGCTTGTGTTAGTGCATCAGAGAATTTTCCACCTTGCGCTTCCACTTGTTTTTTAGCATCATCAAATTTCTTTTGAATGGCTTTATCAGTTACTTTGTCGCCATATTTTTCATCAAAGACTTTATAAATAACCATTTGGCTAAACGCTTGTTGGCTCGTACTTTGTTCTTTAATTTGGTTATAAAAATCATCAACAGTAATTGTTGAACCTTTCATTGTTGCGATATCTTTTGAACCGCTTGAACACGCTGCTAAACTAAAAACGGCCATTGCGCCCGCTGCAGCTAAGATTAGTTTTTTCTTCATTCTCTTATGCACTCCTGTTTTTTTTAGTTTTATTTCTGTTATAACTATACCATACCTTATTTTGAAAAAGAAAGAGTCTCAGGCATAGTTTCAAACAAAATTCGTATTTACGTCACACTTTTTATTTTTTTAATAACAAAAGAAATAATTAACATAAAAGACTTTACTTTTGCTTGTTGGTTTGTGTGTCAGGTAATTCAGCCGTGATTTTGGCAATTTGTTCTTTAATTTGAGCAATCCGAGGTTCCGCTTGGAATTTGAAATCAGTGATTTCTTGTTGCAGGTCTTTTGAAAATTCAGTTGCTAGAGGAACGTTTTCTTCGACAACTGCCAAATTTCGTTGCACCTGATCCCAGTCATTCGTGACTTGATTTTTCAGTGAACGATAGTCCTCTAGCTCATTGATTAAATGTTGGCGTGTTTCTTTCCCGCTTCTTGGAGCAGCCAACAAGCCGCCAATGGTACCAGCAGCTGCGCCAAAAAAGAGACCTTTAATAAATTTTTTCATTTAGTTCACCTGCTTTGCAATGGTCTCAGCAATTTCTTGCATCGCTTCGGCGGAATAGTCCTCTTGATGGTTGCCAAAATGAATAGAGAAATCATCTTCTTTTGAATAACGGGGAATCAAATGAACGTGGGAATGGAAAACGGATTGATAAGCCACTTCCTTATTGTTATTTAAAATGTTTAATCCTTCCATTTCTGGAAAAGCTTTTTCTAATGCTCGTGCTACTTTAGGAATACGAGCAAAGACGTCGCTTGCTAAAACGTCATTATATTCAAAAATATCAGCAACGTGTTGTTTTGGAATCATTAAGGTATGCCCTTTGGTCACTTGTGTAATGTCTAAAAACGCGTAGACTTTCTCGTCTTCATAGACTTTATAACTTGGGATTTCGCCGTTGATAATTTTACAAAAAATACAATCATTCATGAAAAATTCCTCTTTTCTCTAGGTTCTTTCCTTTACTTTACCACAAGTTGATTTCTCTGTGGATGAAAAAGTACGTGAGTTCGCTAAAAAGTTCGTTTCATTTCGTGTATAATAAGAGAAAGAAAAAAATCCATTTAATTAAGGGAGTAATTTTTGAATTCTTGGTTCGCTTAGGGTTTAATAATGGTAGAGAGAAAAGGTTGGAGGCAAAAGAAATGAGCTTAACAATTGAACATTTAACAGGAGGTTACGGCCATATTCCTGTCTTAAAAGATATTAATTTTGACGTCAAGTCTGGTGAAATGGTTGGTTTAATCGGCTTGAATGGTGCGGGGAAAAGCACCACCATCAAAAATATTATTGGGTTACTTACGCCGCAAAAAGGCAAAATTATGATTGACGGGGAAACATTGCAGCAAGCCCCTGAAGAATATCGTAAAAAAATCGGGTATATTCCGGAAACACCTTCTTTATATGAAGAATTAACATTGAAAGAGCATATCGAAGTAACGGCCTTGGCTTATGATATTCCATTAGAAGAAGCATTCAAACGAGCGGAACCATTACTAAAAACGTTCCGCTTAGACAATAAATTGGAATGGTTTCCTGCTAATTTTTCAAAAGGCATGAAACAAAAAGTCATGGTACTTTGTGCATTCTTAATTGAACCGAGTTTATATATTATTGATGAACCTTTTCTAGGCTTAGATCCTTTAGCAATTCATGCTTTATTAGAATTAATGGATACGATGCGTAAGCAAGGGGCAGCGATTTTAATGTCCACGCATATTTTAGCAACAGCTGAAAAATATTGTGATCGTTTTGTGGTGCTACACGAAGGGAAATTACGGGCAAACGGTACAATGGCTGAATTACGTGCAGAATTTAATTTACCAGAGTCTTCTTTAGATGATATTTATCTTGCCTTGACGAAGGAAGAAAAGGTGGGGTAACATGGGCGAATTTTTTAGTCAACGTTTGTCACGGCATTTCAAAAAAATGTCCAAGTACTTGCGCTATATTTTAAATGATCATTTTGTTTTAGTCTGTATGTTTTTATTAGGCGGATTAGGTCTGTACTATTCCCAGTTGTTAAAAGAATTACCTCGTGATTTTGTTTGGGGCAGACCGTTAATTCTGTTGGGCTGGCTGCTACTTATTCAAGTTGGTAAGTTGGCCACTTTGACAGAAGAGCCAGACAAGGTGTTTTTATTACCAAAAGAAAAACAATTCGCTGCTTATCTGAAACGAGCGCTGCGCTACTCTTTACTTTTACCGATTGTGGTCAGCTTTCTAGGAAGTGGCCTATTGATGCCGTTGATTGTAGTCACAACAGGTTGGTCGTTTCAAACCTTCTTTTTATTTTTGGTCATGCTAGTTTGTATGATTTATACACATCTTAGTTTACAAAACTATGGGCTCTATCATCTTTCGTCAACCACTTACCGTAGTTGGTGGTTTGTTTGGTTGATCAGTAGTCTCTTGATTATGACGGGAGCTATTTACTGGACGCCTTGGGTTGGTGTGATTGGTGGCATCATTCTGGCCGTTTGTTTATCGAGTATTTGGCAAAATAAGATGAAACAGAGTTTCTTGGATTGGGAAAAAATGATCCAAAAAGAACAAAACAGAATGCATAGAATTTATAAATTCATTCAGCTGTTTACAGATATTCCTGAAGTGAGTAGTACAGTGAAACGCCGTAAATACTTAGATCCTCTCCTCGGAGTAGTCAAAAAAACATCTGAGAACACGTATGCTTACTTATTCATTCGGAGCTTTTTACGAGGTAGCGAATATAGCGGCTTATTGTTTCGTTTGATTTTGGTTGGTGGCGTGCTACTCTTCTTTTTACAAGAATTCTGGATTGCGTTGGTAGTTGCTTTATTGTTTGTCTATTTAATCGGGTTCCAGTTGATTCCCATGTACACGCAATTTGATTATATGGTGATGACACAGCTATATCCAATTTCAATAGAAAAAAAACAAGCAGCGATTCGCCGGTTAATTAGCGGCGCATTATCTGTTGCGGCCATTATTTTTGGTGGGATTGTCTGCCTTCGTTTAGGCAGTTTGCAAAATAGCTTGATCATTCTGGGTGCCTTAATTGTAGAAGTTGTGATTTTCACTAAAATGTATGTTCCAATGCGCTTGAATAAGTTATAAAGATGAGAAAACCTAGCAAAATTTACAAAAGAACCACATAGAAGCTTGACGAAGCAAGGTTTGGCGACTAAAATGGTAATTGCTGTAAAAATTGCAATAAAATTGTGTTGAGATAGGAGATAATTTCCATGGAATTTCAGTTGGATAAAGACTGGCGTCTGCAGCCGATAAAGGGCGCAACTGGTCAAACATACATGGGAATAAAAGAAACAGAGAAAGTGTTCATTAAACGAAACACTTCTCCACTTCTTGCAGCATTGTCTAAAGAAGGGTTAGCCCCGAAGATGATTTGGACAAAGCGGACAGCGAATGGCGACGTACTAACAGCCCAAGAATGGCTGGAAGGACGTTTGTTACATGCGGACGAAATTGGCAAACGCAATGACGTGATTGACGTGTTATACCAATTGCATCATTCCAATTTGCTGAAAGACATGTTGAAAAAAATTGGTGGCGAAGTTTGTACCCCGCTAACAATGTTGAAAGAGTATAAGCGTCAACTACCTAAAGAATTAAAACGAAACAGTTATTTAAAAGAAGTAATCACTTATTTATATAATCATTTACCAGAATATCCAGAAACTAGTTATGTAGCTGTCCACGGCGATGTGAATCATCGGAATTGGTTAGTCTCGAATAATTATCTCTATTTAGTAGATTGGGATTCTGTGATGGTCGCGGACCCAGCGGTAGATTTAGGAATGATTTTGAGTCATTATGTCCCTCGTTCCGGTTGGAATCAATGGTTACTATCTTATGGTTTAATCCCGAATGAAAGTACGGTTCAACGAATTTATTGGTATGGTTTATTTAGCTTTTTACAAGAGATTGTTCGTCATCACCAAGAGGGCGAAAGAAGAGCAATGACTGCAGAAATTTTACAATTAAAACGAATGTTTAGTAGTTAAACTAATTCATTTAACATCCACACAGGCTGGCGAATTTCACCAGTCTGTTTTTAAAAGAAAGGAATTTTAAAGATGCGTGTAAGAAATAGACCCGGAGCAGCAGAATATATGGCAAAATATCCACAATATGTGGTAGAAGGTCCTGAAAAATGGCAAGGGAAATGGCAAGAACGTTTTGGCAATAATCATCCCATCCACATTGAAATTGGTTCAGGTAAAGGTCGTTTTATTTATGAAATGGCTAAAGCACATCCTGAAATTAATTATATTGGTATCGATATGCAATTAAGTATTTTATCGATTGCATTAGATAAGCTAGTGGCCGAGCCGTTACCTAATCTACAGTTATTGCGAGTAGACGGCGAAGCATTAACAGAATATTTTGCTGAAAATGAAGTAGATTTAATCTATTTAAATTTTTCAGATCCTTGGCCAAAGAAAAAACATGAAAAACGTCGTTTAACGTATAAAAACTTTTTAGCGACAGATGAAATTATTTTAAAACCAAATGGAGAAATTCATTTTAAAACGGATAATCAAGGTCTCTTCGAATACTCATTAAGTAGCTTTTCTAAATATGGCATGGTTATTGAACGTGTATGGCTAGATTTGCATAATAGCGAGTTTGAAGGCAACATTATGACAGAATACGAAGAAAAATTTTCTAGTCGTGGTCAACGAATTTATCGAGTAGAAGCACGTTTTGTTGCAAAATAAAAACAAGCATTCCTTTATTTTAAGTGAAGGAATGCTTGTTTTTTATTATTTAAGAAAGCCTAAGTTGTCGTTCTTAAAGCATAGGCGTCCAATAAAATTCTTGCCAGAATGGATAATGGTAACCGTGAACGCACTTCATAATCGGGGAAAAAGGAGCCTTCTGATTTGAAGCCTACGAACGGAATTTCAATGTATTTCATTAAACTAGAGTGTTTGCTTGCAGTTAAAAGGATAGTCCCAATTTCTGAGTCGTAACAGTTTTTACCAGCGACAACTAATTCTTGGGTTTCTCCGTTTAAAGAAACAAAAAGAGCCACATCTTTTTTTGATAACTTTTTACTAATATTTTTAATAATTTCTGGGTCCGTATGCAGTTCACAGTATTTGCCAGCCAATTGAAACTTAACCATCATTTCCTGAGCAATTAATTCTGAAAAACCTCTAGCAAAGATAATAATCCGTCGAGAAGCTTTGATTTTTTGGATCGCATCTTCGATATTACCAATTTCAATCATGTTAATCGTGCGAGTTACTTCTTCTTCATTCTTTAAAATGGCCGTCCGAATTCCTCGGTCTACTTTTTCTAATGCTGAAAAATTTATATTTTGGTTTTCTTTATCTTTCAAGTGATGCTTGAAGGATGTGAAACCTTCATAGCCTTTCTTTTTCATGGTTCTTACAATCGTCGCAGTTGATACGTTGGCTCGTTCGCTTAATTTTACAATGGAATAATCAGGGATTTCTAAAATATGTGTTTCGATAAAATGCCAGAGATATTGCTCTGACTCACTCAATTTTTGTTCCATAATGGCCAGCCCTTCTTTCTTTCACTAAAAAAACATTTATAAGCCTATTTTTAATGAAAAAAAATAAAAAAGCTAGAGAAATTATGAAATTGTAAATGTTTTCTATATTTTTGCGAAAGAATGAAAACCTTTACATAGTATTTTGAGACATAATAAAGAGGAGAAAGGAGGAACTACAGTGACTATTTATACATGTACATTAAATTTAGCCATTGATTTATTTATCGAAACAGAAGAGCTAGTTCCTTTTGTCGTGAATCGCACGAAGGAAGATGATATTCAAGCAAACGGGAAAGGAGTCAATGTTTCCCTAATTTTAAAGATGTTAGGGATTGATAATACCGCTTTGGGAGTCAAAGCTGGTTTCACTGGGAACTATGTCGAGGATTATTTAAAAGAAAAAGAGATAACCACTGATTTTATCGAAGTCGCTGGCACAACGAGAATCAATGTGTTTACAAAAGTTACCCAAGATCAAAAGGAATACAAATTAGTCAATAAAGGACCAAAATTATCTGAAGAACATGTACAACGTTTTTTGAAAAAAATTTCAGAGTTACGTAAAGGGGATTATTTGTGCGTATCAGGAAGTTTACCACAAGGGGTTTCGCCAAGTATTTTGATTGAAATTAGCCGAATTTGTTTTGAAAAGCAGGTGTTCTTAATTTTAGACAGTAGTTATGAAGAAATTTTAGATTGTTTGCCTTATCAACCATTTTTATTGAAACCAAATGAAGAAGAACTTCAAGAATGGTTTCATACAGAAGTGCAGACTAAGGACGATTACATTTTTTACGGACAAGAATTACTGAAGCGGGGAGCCAAAAATATTTTACTTTCTTTAGGTAGTGAAGGGGCTTTATTTATGAACAATGAAAAGGTTCTTTCAGGTAATTCACCAACTGGAATGGTTGTGAATACAGCTTGTTCAGGGGATGCAATGTTAGGTACCTTTTTAGCTGGCTGGCATCAAGGACTTTCATTGGAAAAAAATTTAAAAAGAAGTATTGCAGCAGGTAGTTCAACAGCATTTCGCAAAGGATTGACAGATTTTTCAGATGTTCAGGAGTTAGAGCAACAAATAAAGATTCAAGAGGAGGAATAAACAGATGGCTACGTATCAATTAATAGCTGCTACAGGTTGTCCGACGGGAATAGCACACACGTATATGGCACAGGAGGCATTGGAACAAGCTGCGAAACGTAAAGGTATTACGATTAAGGTTGAAACACATGGTCAGATTGGTATAGAAAACGAGTTAACACCTGCAGAAATCCAAGGAGCGGAGGCAGTCATTATTGCCGCCGACAAAGACGTTCAAGCAGAACGTTTTGCTGGGAAACGAATCATTGATGTCCCTGTCAGTGTGGGGATTAAAGAAGCAGATCGCTTAATTGAAGAAGCGCTCGCAGGAAAAGGATCGATTGCGGCCGAAAACCAAGCAGTGGACGAACTTGAACAGGAAACACAAATTTCTTCAGGAAATGTTGGACATAGTATTTATAAAAACTTAATGAATGGCGTCTCTCACATGTTGCCGTTTGTAGTAGCAGGCGGCGTTTTAATTGCTCTTTCTTTTGCTATTTGGGGCATTTATTCATTTGATCCAGAAAGTAGTCAGTATAATGCTACCGCTGCTATGTTAAAAAGTATTGGTGATGCCTCAATGGGCATGATGGTGCCAATCTTATCTGCGTATATCGCAGAGGGGATTGCCAAACGACCTGGTTTGGTTGTGGGCTTTGTCGGTGGTTTGATTGCTAACACTGGTGGTACTGGCTTTTTAGGAGGGATATTATCTGGTTTCCTTGCTGGGTATTTCATTCTTTTATTACAGAGAGTATTTAAAGGTTTGCCTAAATCATTAGATGGTTTAAAAGCAATTTTCCTTTATCCAGTCATTGGCGTTGCAGTTATTGGTATCACTATGTCTTTACTAGCAGATCCGATGAAAGCTGTTAACGAAGGAATGATGAGCTTTTTAGCTAGTTTCCAAAACTCCAGTCCGTTGGTTTTAGGAATTATTGTGGGTTGTATGTGTGCCTTTGATATGGGAGGTCCAGTTAATAAAGCGGCCTATGTTACTGGGACGGCACTCTTAGCTCAAGGAAATACTTCTTTTATGGCAGGAGTTTCTGCTGCCTGCATAGCGCCACCTTTAATTACAGGCTTTGCTACATTATTCTTTGGAAAATACTTTGACACAAATGAACGCAATGCGGGGCTAGTGAACTTTATTTTAGGCTCCACACATATTACAGAAGGCGCTATTCCGTTTGCGGCAAAAGACCCCTTGAAGGTTTTACCAATTATGATGCTCGGATCTTCAATTGCGGCAGTCCTAACGTATATGTTTGGGGTACAAGTGCCAGCACCTCATGGAGGATTTCTTGTTTTACCGGTTGTTACTCACGCTGTTCAATGGGTTTTGGCAATTTTAGCTGGTTCATTGGTAGGTGGCTTATTGCTAGGTTTTGTACAAAAAAGTAGAATCGCCAAACAAGAGCAATCGTTATCAAAAAAATGAAATAACAGGAATTAGGAGTGGATGGAATGGCTTTTATTAAAGAAAATCATATTTTTTTAAATCAACAGTTACAAACGCAAGAGGATGTTTTTCACTTTTTAGCAAAAAAATCAACAGAATTGGAAGTTGCTCAGGACGCACAGGAAGTTTTCGATAAACTGAACGAGCGAGAACAAGAAGGAACAACGGGGATGATGAATGGATTTGCGATACCTCATGCAAAAGCAGCAACGATTCAACAAGCGGCCATTATCATCGTTACCTTGGACCAAGGTGTTGAGTGGCAGAGCCTTGACAACCAATTAACGGAGTTTGTGATTGCGCTGTTTATTCCAGATGCCGAAGCTGGCACGACACATTTGAAATTACTCTCTTCCGTTGCGCGCCTCCTATTAAGAGAAGAAGTTACTTCTGGACTGAAACAAGCAAGTTCGCCAGCTGAAATTGCTACGTTACTAAATAATCAATTAGGAGAGGGAACAGAATGAAAAAAATTAGTGAACAAAAACGTAAACATTTAGAAAATCTGGTAGATGATCAAGGGATTATTGGAGCACTAGCCATTGATCAACGTGGGGCCTTAAAACGCATGATGGGAAAATACAAAGAGGTGACTGCTCAAGAAATCAGTGACTTTAAAGTATTAGTATCTCGTTGCTTAACACCAGAGACTTCAGCAATTTTGCTGGATCCAGAATATGGCCTAGCTGCTGCTGAAAATCGAGCACAGACTTCAGGTTTGTTACTTGCGTATGAAAAAACGGGCTACGATGCTTCGACACCAGGACGGTTACCCGATAGTCTTGATGTTTGGTCGGTTAAGCGTTTAAAAGAAGCGGGCGCAGACGCGTGTAAATTTTTACTTTACTACGATGTTGACGAAAGTGAAGCAATCAATGAACGAAAGAAAGCTTATATAGAACGGATTGGTTCAGAATGTTTAGCCGAAGAAATTCCATTCTTTTTAGAAATTGTCTCTTATGATGCAAACAATTCGGATAGTGCTTCAAAAGAATACGCTAAAGTAAAACCGCACAAAGTAATTGAAGCGATGAAAGAATTTTCAAAGGATCGCTATAATGTTGATGTTTTAAAAGTAGAAGTCCCTGTGAACATGAATTTTGTAGAAGGTTTTGGCACTGAAAGTCTTTATAGCCAAGATGAAGCGCAGGCCTTTTTCAAAATGCAAAGTGAAGCAACACAACTTCCATTTATTTTCTTGAGTGCAGGGGTTAGTGCTACGATGTTTCAGGAAACATTGAAATTTGCAAAAAAAGCAGGTTCCTCGTTTAATGGAGTCTTATGTGGTCGCGCAACTTGGGCAGACGGCGTGCTTCCATTTGTTCAACAAGGTTCTGAAGCAGCCGTTGCGTGGCTTGAAACAACTGGTAAAACAAATGTTGAAGAATTGAATCAGGTTTTAAGAGAGAGCGCAGTATCAGTCTTTGAAAAAATACAGTAATTAAGCTGAAAATATATACTGAATTTAAACTATTTGGTCATCTGAATTAAATTTTTTCAGAAATCGTCTTCTTTAAGTGAACTCAATGTACGCAAACTCAAAAGATATGATATAATTATTTCGATATCGATGTATGAACACCCAAAAAGTAACATTGCTTTACTTTATTTGGGGAAAGTTGGGGTATTATGGGAATTCCTAAAGAAGGCGAGTTTGTAACCATTCAGAGTTATAAACATGACGGACATTTACATCGAACGTGGCGTGATACGATGGTACTAAAAACGAGCGAGTATTCTTTAATTGGTGTGAACGATCACACGTTAGTAACGGAATCCGACGGACGTCGGTGGGTGACTCGTGAACCAGCCATTGTTTATTTTCACAAGAAATATTGGTTCAATATAATAGCAATGATTAGAGAAAAGGGGGTTTCGTATTACTGCAATCTGGCTTCGCCATATGTTTTAGATGACGAAGCGTTGAAGTATATTGATTATGATTTAGATATCAAGGTTTTTCCAGATGGTGAAAAACGTTTACTAGACGTTGATGAATATGAATTTCATAGCAAACTAATGGATTATCCAGAAGATATTGACTTCATTTTAAAAGAAAATGTCAAGACTTTAGTGGATTGGATTAATAACGAAAAAGGCCCCTTCTCGCCCGAATATGTAGATATCTGGTATCAACGTTATCAACAGCTATCAAAAAAATAGCCGATGTAAACAGCCCACAAAAGGAGCTTGGAGCATTAGCCAAAATGGCTAATGCTCCAAGCTCTAAATTTTCCGATTTAATTGGTGTTATAGTTCTTTATTCATTTCGTAGTGTTCAATGCCAGCATCCATAAAAGGTACTCCTGTTTTTTGATAACCTAAACGTTCATAGAAGCCTACAGCGGTGACTTGTGCTCCTAGAGTAATCTTGTGGTAGCCTTGTTCTTTGGCAAAATTTTCCGCCGCTTCCATAATCACTCGTCCATAGTCGGCGCCACGGTAAGCTTTTTCAACGGCCATTCGTTGTAATTTCATAACGCCATTTTCTAGTGGAAGCAAGCGACAAGTTGCGACAGCTACATGGTTCGTGTACAAAACAAAGTGAATACAATGTGCTTCATATTCATCGATTTCCATCTCTTCTGGTACCCCTTGTTCCGCTACGAATACGCGTTGACGAAGCCGGACAGCATCTAAATAAAGATCACTCATGGTATCTTTTGTTTGAGCTACATGCATAGAAAAACCCCCAAGTTCAGAATCTGTTTCTATTTTATTATACCACGAAAAAGTTCTAGCAATGAAGTATTCTCAATGACTGAGGGGGGAAGGTGTGATAAAATAAAACAGCAACAATTGAATAAAAATAAAGGAGGAGCCGCTGTGATTAATCGATTTAAAGAATCGAAATTATTTTTCTGGTCAGTTGAATTACTTGTCGTGGCCATGCTATTATTTATTGCTTCGAAAATTAATTTCTTATTTGCACCGATTGGGACATTCTTTTCAACGTTGTTTGCCCCAGTCTTAGTAGCAGGCTTTTTGTATTATTTACTAAATCCTGTGGTCAATCTACTAATGAAGACGAAAATGAAACGAATTTATGCCGTCTTACTGGTATTTTTATTACTAATCATCGCATTAGTTCTGATCTTATTAACAATTATCCCTAAGTTAGCAGATCAGCTAGCTAGTTTAGCATCAAGTATGCCGGATTTCTTTAAACAAGTGGAGACCTGGATTTATGAGATTGCGGAGTTACCTATTTTTAAACAAATTGATTTAACAAGCTATATTGAAAAAATGGATATTTCTTATGCAAATATTATCCAACAATTTTTAAGTAGTTTATCAAGTAGCTTAGGTTCAATCGTATCAACGGTGGCGTCAACCACCATTGTTTTGGTCACTGCGCCATTTATTTTATTTTATATGTTAAAAGATGGAGACAAGCTAGTACCAGCGATTCAACGTTTTTTACCTGAGAAAAGAAAAGATGATATTGTGGATCTTTTAGGACAATTGAACCAAACCTTATCCAGTTATATTAGTGGACAAGCGATTGAATGTTTATTTGTCGGTACATTTACGATTATTGGGTATTCATTGCTTGGCGTTCGTTATGCCTTTTTATTTGGTGTCATTGCCGGCTTTACGAATTTGATTCCCTATCTAGGACCTTATCTAGGATTAGCGCCCGCTGTCTTAGTGACTATCTTTAATGAACCCGTCAAAGCAGCCTTATGTTGTTTAGTGGTGCTAGTGGTTCAACAATTGGACGGAAATATTATTTATCCAAACGTTATCGGAAAATCTCTAAAAATCCATCCATTAACGATTATTTTAATTTTATTGGTAGCAGGAAATTTAGCAGGTTTGCTAGGTATTTTCCTCGGTGTCCCATTTTACGCAATCTGCCGGACCATTATCTACTATGTTATTGATATGGTCAAAGCGGGTCGTAGTGAAAAAGTTACCAATGCCGTTCTTTTAGGGAATGAAACAAATACGAAAGAAAATAACGGTTAATGATTGAATCCGCTAATCTTTCGTGCTATGATTTTATGGATTAGGATAGAAAATAACCTGTCATAATACTGATTGTGTCTGTTTCTAAGCCTAACCATAAAAAGAGGAAGAACGTTAAAAGAGTACGAAAGTACAGCCTCGGAATTATCAACAATTAAGGAGAGAGAGAACATTATGAATAATGCTGACCCTGAGAGTCAGTCGCTAATTGCGCAACTTCTATTATTAGTCGTGTTGACGTTTATCAATGCCTTTTTGGCAGCGGCGGAAATTGCAGTCGTATCTGTTAACAAGAATCGTGTGGAACAAAAAGCGGAAGACGGCGACGCAAAAGCTCAAAAATTGCTTAAGGTATTGCAAGACCCCAATAACTTTTTATCCACAATCCAAGTAGGGATTACTTTGGTTAATATCCTATCTGGTGCTTCATTAGCAGAGACTTTATCTAGTCGTTTGGCCCCTGTATTAGGTGGCGGCGCCGCAGCTAAGAGTCTTGCCAGTATCATTATCTTAGCATTGTTAACGTACGTTTCTATTGTATTTGGTGAATTATACCCTAAACGAATTGCCATGAATAAATCAGAAGAAGTCGCTCAATTGACTTCTGGTGCAGTCCGCTTTTTAGGAGTTATCGCGCGTCCCTTCGTTTGGTTGCTATCGGCTTCGACCGATTTATTATCCAAAATCACACCAATGACTTTCGATGATGCCGATTCGAAGATGACACGAGATGAAATGCGCTACATGCTTGAAACAGAAGGTGTTTTGGAAAACGAAGAACTAGAAATGCTACAAGGTGTCTTTTCATTAGATACAAAAGTGGCACGAGAAGTAATGGTTCCTCGGACAGACGCATTCATGGTTGACATCCAAGATGATGTCCAAGAAAACATCAATTTAATTTTAGGAGAAAATTATTCTCGGATTCCTGTTTATAGTGAAGACAAAGATAAAATTGTTGGTATTTTACATACCAAAACGTTACTAAAAGCTGCACGTAATTTAGGCTTTGAAAACATTGAATTAGGCGCAATCATCCAAGAACCATTATTTGTCCCAGAAACCATTTTTATTGATGATTTACTTTATGAGTTAAAACGAACACAAAACCAAATGGCGATTTTACTAGATGAATATGGCGGTGTTGTCGGTTTAGCAACACTAGAAGATTTACTAGAAGAAATCGTTGGTGAAATTGACGATGAAACAGATGAAGTAGAAAATTTATATACACAAGTGGCTGACAATGAATATTTGGTTCAAGGACGCATGTTAATTGACGAATTTAATGAAGTATTTGAAACAGATTTACACATGAGCGATGTTGATACAATGGCAGGTTACTTAATTACAGCATTAGGAACCATTCCTGATGAAGGGGAAAAACCTTCTTTTGAAGTGGGCAATATTAAGTTAACTGCTGAAGAAATGGAAGGCACACGTTTGCTAGTCTTACGCGTTCATTTCTACGATGAAGAAACTGTCGATGAAGAACCAGAAGAAAATCGTCGTTTTTTCCGTAAAGAAATGGAAGATGACGAACCAAGACGTTAAAAATAACCTGTGACATCAGTCGTTTTGACTAATGTCGCAGGTTTTCCTTTTAAAAAACAGCCAACAGCAGCTCTTTATTCTCAAGGCTTGACATGATATACTAGCAAAGGTTAATCAAAAATTATGCTGAAGAAAATAAATAAATAAACATCACAAGTGATAAGGAGATTTTTATGACGATCAATCAAAAAGAAGCAGTCGATAGTCGCCGTACGTTTGCGATTATTTCCCATCCGGATGCTGGGAAAACAACGATTACTGAACAATTATTATTATTTGGGGGCGCCATCCGCCAAGCTGGAACAGTCAAAGGGAAAAAAACAGGGAACTTTGCCAAATCTGACTGGATGGAAATTGAAAAACAACGGGGAATTTCGGTAACGAGTTCTGTGATGCAATTTGACTATCAAGACAAACGGATTAATATCTTGGACACCCCAGGGCATGAGGATTTCTCAGAGGATACGTATCGGACCTTAATGGCCGTGGATAGTGCTGTGATGGTTATTGACAGTGCCAAAGGGATTGAAGCACAAACGAAAAAACTTTTCCAAGTTGTTAAAAAACGTGGTATTCCAATTTTTACCTTTATTAACAAATTGGACCGTGATGGACGGGAACCATTGGAACTTTTAGAAGAATTGGAAGAACTATTGGATATTGAATCTTATCCAATGAACTGGCCAATTGGTATGGGAAAAGGCCTAGAAGGTCTATACGATATTTATAATGAACGTGTGGAATTATATCGTCCAGAAAATAATGGCGGGGAGCGTTTTATTCCTTTAAAAGATGGCGATATCCCAAGCGATTTACCATTGCACAATAACAGCGTTTATCAACAAGTGTTGGAAGATGTTGAGTTATTGGTAGAAGCAGGCGATGAATTTAGCGAGGAAAAAATCGCTCGTGGTGATCAAACGCCAGTCTTCTTCGGTTCTGCTTTGACAAACTTTGGGGTTCAAACATTTTTAGAAACCTTCTTACAATTTGCGCCTGCGCCACATGCGCATAAAACAGAAGAGGGTGGCGAAGTAAGTCCTTATGAAAAAGAATTTTCAGGCTTTGTCTTTAAAATTCAAGCGAATATGAACCCAGCCCATCGTGATCGAATTGCCTTTGTTCGAATTTGTTCAGGTGTTTTTGAGAGAGGCATGGACGTGACTTTAGGTAGAACAGGCAAAAAAGTCAAATTAAGTAACGTGACGCAATTTATGGCGGATGCCCGCGAAAACGTCACAGAAGCTGTTGCAGGCGATATTATCGGCGTGTATGACACAGGAAATTACCAAATTGGCGATACTTTGTATGAAGGGAAAATGAATGTTCAATACGAAGAGTTGCCGTCATTTACCCCTGAATTATTCATGAAAGTGACTGCCAAAAACGTAATGAAACAAAAATCTTTCCATAAAGGAATTTACCAACTGGTTCAAGAAGGAGCCATTCAATTATACAAAACATATTTAACGGAAGAATATATCATTGGCGCCGTAGGTCAATTGCAGTTTGAAGTTTTCCAATACCGAATGTCTAATGAATACAATGCTGAAGTGGTAATGACGCCAATGGGTTCTAAAATTGCCCGCTGGATTAATCCAGAAGATTTAGATGAACGCATGAGCTCTAGCCGAAACATTTTGGCACGGGACCGTTTCGATCAACCATTGTTCTTATTTGAAAACCAATTTGCGGAACGCTGGTTTGCGGATAAATATCCAGATGTTGAACTGAAAAGTTTGATGTAAAATTAATTTGTAATCAATCAGTAGCTGAATCTTTAGAAGATTGAAGCTCGGCGCAGTCATTCTCAAGATGATTGCGCTGAGCTTTTCTTGTTATAAGGTATTAAAGCAGGCGTGATTGTTTTTTTTGAGATAGAATACTTACTATAACGAACCTATCAAGGAGTGGACAAGAACATGAATTTTTATGGCATCGAGTATTTAAAAAGCCAATCTAATTTAAATGATTACTTAAAGTATTTTTTTATTTTTGCTTTGTTAATCGGGCTAGTCATTGTGTTTAGTTTTTATGTGCGACATCAAATTCAAACGAAATATCGTGAATTAAGTATTATTATTTTTTTATCATTATTATTTGTTTTAGGGGTTCAATATTCCAATTATCAACTGAACCAAAATCAGCATTCACAATCTTCACAAATGGTACATTTTGTCGAACAAGTGGCACAGGAAAAAAAGGTTTCTCCAGAAAAAGTTTATGTCAATGGTACACAATTGGCTGACGGAACCATAGTTAAAATTGACGAAGTCTTTTATAAAATGAGTTTAAGTACGGATCAGCAGTCTTATACATTACAAGAAACGTATTTATTAACACCAACGATTGAAATCATAAAGTAAAGTGAGGGAAAATTAATGCAGTTTTATAGTCCAATTATTATTAAATTTGCTTTAGGTATTATTTGTTTAATTGTCCAAATTAATTTGATGGGAAAAGGCAATTTGGCGCCCACATCGGCTATGGACCAAGTGCAAAACTATGTATTGGGGGGCATTATTGGTGGTGTTATTTATAATGATTCAATTACGGTGCTCCAATTTGTATTAGTGTTAATTTTGTGGACATTATTAGTCTTAATTTTAAAATTTGCAAAAGAACACAATCGCTATGTGAAGCAAATTGTGGATGGTAAACCCATTACTTTAATCAAGGATGGACAGGTTGTGGTGAAGGAATGTTTGAAAAATGGTATTTCTGCAAATGATCTAATGTTTAAATTACGAGCAAATGGTATTTATGAAGTCCAGCTTGTTAAACGGGCGGTTTTAGAACAAAATGGTCAATTAACAATCGTCGAATATGGCGATGAAAGTATTCGTTATCCGATTATTGTGGACGGTCAAGCCAACATGGATGTCCTAGAGTTAATCAAAAAAGATGAGCACTGGCTATTAACGCAAATCCAAGAACAAGGATTCCAAAGATTACAGGAAATCTATTTAGGTGAGTATTTATCTGGACAGTTAAGTTTATCGCCGTATGAAGAAAAAACGATTTCTTAGCTATACTTTTCATTCTACTTATATTAAAATTAAATGGTAATTCAATGAGTTTTAAAAGGAGGAAAAATGAAAACTAAAAAGATAGTTGTCGGGTTATTTTGTTCAATGATTATTTTAATGGGGTGCCAACCAGATCAACGAACTGAAAAAATGAAAGAAAGTACTGAATCAGAAGCAGTCCAAGTAACGAGTGGTGCCTCGGCAGCTACTAATGCCACTTCTGTAAAGCAGGAGGAGCAGACAAACACGAATGATCAACCGAAGGAGAGTGCTGCCAAAGTGAGTTATGAGCGTAATGGACATACCTTTGAAGTTGATGCTGTTTCTGGCGCTACAGTAGAAGCTAATAATGGACAATCAGGAATTAGTCCAGAAGAAAAAGCCCAGAAGATGTATTGGTCAGGCCGTCCAGAAATCGGAGAAGTTCAAGGGGATTATTATCATCATGAAGTCGTGTTTGATGGCGGCTATACGGCTTTAATTGATGTCGTTGTTAAGGATCAACAAATTCAGTTAGTGGAATTTGATGAACGTGGACCTAAAAACTATTATTCTGAAGAATGGGCAGGAGTGACAAAACGTTTATCCGGCTATGCAAATTTTCAAGCGAACAACGCCCGAACTGATCAATCGTTAGTGACCGTTGTTAATACGATGACTTTTCTAGAAAATCAAATGGTTACTGAAAATCGCCTAGATGGCGCATTCCAGACAGCCAAAGGTCAATCCAATAGCGCTAATAATGGCTATCTTCCTGCTGCTAGGGCTTTAGCCAAGGAAATCAAAGAACCTTCAAAAGAACATTGTACAAGTCTAACAGAAGATTTTGGGAAGGGGATTTCTGGACGTTTAACTGTTATTACGTTAAAAGATTCAGGGAAAATAACCGATCTTCGTTATGATGAATATTTTGCAGATACAGAAGAAGAGATTAAAGACGCAAAACTGAAGGCTTATTCTCGCCAATCAAAATATTTTTCTAAAGATTATGTTCAAAAATCGGGGGAAAATTTCAAAAAAGAAGTAGATGACTTAAGAAAAAAAGCAATCGAGGAAAATAAATTAGTCAGTCCGACAAATGAGGAAGCCTGGTCGGAAAATTATCAAAGGCTTGTAAAAAAAATAACGTCACAATAAATTAAAAAAACTGCCAAAGTGGGGAAACTTCGGCAGTTTTTTTTAGTTTTCCATGAGGGAAACTTTTAATGGAACAGACACTTCGGTCACATGGTTTAACTCAATGATAGAAATTTCATCTGGGTCATAAGCCTCTTTAGGTAATCGTTTTAACAGTTTTGCTAAAATTTCTTTTACTTCTGTCGGACGAATGCGACGATTTTTATTCATAATCAGAACTTCCACATGGTGAGCTGCTTCTGAATAGACAGCGGTCGTGTTTCCTGCTGAGTAGACTTTTACAAAGTAAGCATCCGTGTTTTCCAATTGTTTATTTACTAATTGTTTGTAGCTATTGGTCACATTCACTAATTTCATTTTATCACCTCATTATAGTTGTGTGCTGCAAAAGAGCGTTTCCAATTATGTACAGGAGTTCCAGATTGAATTTTTTCTATGAGGAACAAGTATACGAATATCTTTCTTCTATTATAGTTTTTTTTGATGAAAATAAAAAGTGAAAAGCATAAAAAAATCCGCACGCATTGTTATTAATGCGTGCGGATTTTTGATTATTCTGCTTGGTCAGATGTTGAAGTTTCTGTTTTAGTCACTTCTTGTGCGCCAGTTACGATAATTTTACCTTCGTTATCTAACGCTGCGACTAATTGATGATTTTCAGGATGATCTAGATAGTATTCAGCAATGCCGTCTTCAATTTGTTCTTGAATTGTTCGACGTAAAGGACGAGCGCCCATTGCAGGATCATAACCTAAATCAACGAGTTTCTCTTTGACTTCTGTTGGAACCTCAATGTGTAATTTTTGTTTAGCTAATAAGCCATTTACTTCTTCTAACATCAAGCTGACAATGTTCATCAGGTTTTCTTTGCTTAATGCTTTGAATTCGATAATACCATCGAAACGGTTAAGGAATTCGGGAGTGAAGAAGTTGTTCAATTGACCTAAAACAGATTTAGTCACACCTTCACGGGCAGCGCCAAACCCAACGTTGGCTTCCACAGCTCCTGTTCCAGCATTACTTGTCATGATAATGATGGTGTCTTTAAAGCTGACTGTACGACCTTGTGCATCTGTTAAACGACCATCGTCGAGAATTTGTAAAAACATGTGTAAAACATCAGGATGCGCTTTTTCAATTTCATCCAATAAAATTAAACTATAAGGATTACGACGGACTTTTTCTGTGAGTTGTCCAGCTTCGTCATACCCAACATAGCCTGGAGGAGAACCAATCAGTTTAGAGACACTGTGTTTTTCCATGTACTCACTCATATCAAAACGAACCATCGAATCTTCTGAACCGAATAGCTCAAAGGCTAATTGTTTTGCTAATTCTGTTTTACCAACGCCTGTTGGCCCTACAAATAAGAAGGAACCAATTGGGCGGTTTTGTTTGCCTAGGCCTACACGATTGCGACGAATCGCTTTAGCTACTTTATCGACGGCATCATCTTGTCCGACAACATGAGCTTTTAAGTCAACAGCTAAATTTTTCAATTGGGTTTGTTCTTTTTCTTTTAAGTCACCGACAGGAATGCCAGTTTTTTGTTCCACAATGGCTTCAATATCTTTTTCAGTGATGACGGGTGTTTCTTCATCGCTGATTTGTTTTTCTTTCATTGCTTGTAATTTATTGATTTGATCACGATAGTAAGCCGCTTTTTCAAAGTCTTCTTCTGCAGAAGCTTGTTGTTTTTGTTGTTCCGCTTCTGCTAATTTTTTATCAATTGTTTTTGGATCGACGAGTTGGATAGTTAGATTCATTTTTGAACCAGATTCATCTAACAAGTCAATCGCTTTATCTGGTAAAAAGCGATCTTGAATGTAACGATTGGATAAGTTTGCTGCTGCGTTAATCGCTTCATCTGTATATTTAACATGATGATAATCTTCATAACGTTTTTGCAAACCATGTAAAATCGTTATGGTTTCGGCAACGGTTGGCTCATCTACTTGGACTGGTTGCATCCGACGTTCTAAGGCAGCATCTTTTTCAATAATACGGTACTCATTTAAAGTTGTGGCACCGACTAATTGTAATTCACCACGTGCTAAGGCTGGTTTTAAAATATTGCCAGCATCCATGTTGCCATCACCAGCAGCACCAGCACCCACAATTTCATGGACTTCATCAATAAATAAAATGACATTTTCAGCTTCAGTGATTTCTTCAATCAATTTTTGCATCCGTTCTTCAAATTGTCCGCGAATACCAGTTCCTTGAACAAGTGAAACCACATCTAAACGAATGACTTCTTTGTCCAATAATTTTTGGGGCACATCGCCATCGACAATTTTTTGGGCTAAACCTTCGACAACGGCTGTTTTACCAACACCTGGTTCACCGATTAAAACGGGGTTGTTTTTTGTACGGCGATTTAAGATTTCAATGACACGCTTAATTTCTTGGTCACGTCCTACCACAGGATCGATATCTCCTTGGCGTGCCGCTTCGGTGATGTTAATCCCATACTCGCCTAGTAAACCTTGACCAGCGCCAGCGCCTCCGCGAGGGGGTTGACCTCCATTACCACCATCACCAAATTGAGTGGGTGGTGTTTGTTGTTCATAAGGATTACCTTGTTGCATTTGGCGAGAAAGAGAACGATATAAATCGTCTAAACTCCCAAAGCCAAAAGGGTCTTGTCCCATATTTTGAGGGGAATTATTTGCTTGATTTTTTAATTTTTGATAGCAGCTTTGGCAATAGTCCAGTTGTTTTCTTTGACCATTCACATTTGCATATAAATGAATTGTTGCTTCATTTTGTTGACAATTTTGACAAATCATTGAATGAAACACATCCTTTCAAAATAACTGAGGCCAGAAAAATAGTTGTTTGCTCTATTATTTCTAGTAAACAGACCATTTTTCCTCAAACCAGCCAAGTACTAGATAGCAGGAATAAATTCTGTCTATAAAACCACTTGACCATTTTTGACCTTTGAGGTTATTATAGCATTTTTTGTAAGAGAATCAAGTAAAAGACCTTGTTTAAAAAAAGGCAAAGATTCGATTTTTTTACAGACAATTGCGCCATTTTCAAGTAAACTATAAGAGTTGATATTTAAGAGAAAGAGTGGTGAAATCAATGGCTGAAAATCCTTTTGTAGAAAAAATTGCTTCATTAAAAGCTGGAGAAATCTCTGAATTAATCGTGGAGCAAAATGAATTTTTCCAATTTCGTGATGCTTGGATTTCTTTGCCTGACCGCGCGGAAATTGTTGGAGAAGCGGGGTTAAATGGACGAATCATTTATCGTTACCAAAAAGAGGAAGAATAGTCAGTGCAAAACATCACGAAATTTAAGCAAAAAGTGTTGTGTAAGATAGAAAAAAATGGTAATCTTAGAAACTGAAAGGGTCTTTTTTCGAGTAGACGTTTGATTTTAGCGTATCAAGAAAGGAAAACCCTAACATAAAAATTTTTTATTTACGAAGGAGACCGATTTATATGGAAAAGAAAGAATTTCACATTATAGCAGAAACAGGAATTCACGCACGTCCAGCTACTTTATTAGTACAAACTGCAAGCAAATTTAACTCAGATATTAACTTAGAATACAAAGGTAAATCTGTTAACTTAAAATCAATCATGGGCGTTATGTCTTTAGGCGTTGGTCAAGGTTCTGACGTAACAATCACTGTTGATGGTGCTGACGAAGCTGAAGGAATGGCAGCAATCGTTGAAACATTACAAAAAGAAGGATTGGCTGAATAATGTCTGAGATGCTAAAAGGGATTGCCGCAAGTGATGGCGTTGCTGTTGCTAAAGCTTACCTGCTAGTTCAACCTGACTTGTCTTTCAACAAAACTTCCGTAGAAGATACTGATGCAGAAGCAACTCGCTTAGACGATGCTTTAGCAAAATCTACTGAAGAGTTGCAAGCAATTCGCGACAAAGCAGCTCAAAGCCTTGGTGAAGCAGAAGCGCAAGTTTTCGATGCTCATTTAATGGTTTTATCTGACCCAGAAATGGTTGGTCAAATCAAACAAAATATCCAAGACAACAAAGTCAATGCAGAAGCTGCCTTGAAAGAAGTTACGGATATGTATATTGGTATGTTTGAAGCAATGGACGACAATGCTTACATGCAAGAGCGTGCAGCAGATATTCGTGACGTTGCCAAACGTATCTTAGCACATTTATTAGGTGTGACTCTTCCAAATCCTTCAATGATTAACGAAGAAGTAATCGTGGTTGCCCATGACTTAACACCTAGTGATACTGCACAATTAGACCGTACGTATGTTAAAGCCTTTGTTACAGACATCGGCGGACGTACTTCTCACTCAGCAATCATGGCTCGTTCGTTAGAAATCCCTGCAATCGTTGGTACAAAAGAAATTACTGACAAAGTAAAAGCAGGCGATATTTTAGCAGTGAACGGAATCATTGGGGATGTTATTATTGACCCAACAGATGCTGAAAAATCTGAATTTGAAGCAGAAGCAAAAGCTTATGCAGATCAAAAAGCAGAATGGGATAAACTAAAAAATGCAGAAACAGTGACAGCTGACGGCAAACATGTTGAGTTAGCTGCAAACATTGGTACACCAAAAGATTTAGAAGGCGTACACAAAAACGGCGGCGAAGCTGTTGGTTTATATCGTACAGAATTCTTATACATGGATTCATCTGACTTTCCAACTGAAGAGGACCAATACCAAGCGTATAAAGCAGTTCTTGAAGGAATGGAAGGAAAACCAGTTGTGGTTCGTACAATGGATATTGGTGGGGACAAAGAGCTTCCTTACCTAACATTACCACACGAAATGAACCCATTCTTAGGTTACCGTGCATTACGTATTAGCTTATCAGAACTAGGTGACGGCATGTTCCGTACACAAATGCGTGCATTATTACGTGCGTCTGTTCATGGTAACTTACGTATCATGTTCCCAATGGTTGCTACTTTGAAAGAATTTAGAGCAGCGAAAGCAATCTTTGAAGACGAAAAACAAAAATTAGTCAACGAAGGTGTTGAAGTTTCAAACGATATCCAAGTAGGTATTATGATTGAAATTCCAGCAGCTGCCGTATTAGCTGATAAATTTGCCAAAGAAGTAGACTTCTTTAGTGTTGGAACCAACGACTTAATCCAATACACAATGGCGGCAGACCGTATGAATGAACGCGTTTCTTACTTATACCAACCATACAACCCATCAATCTTACGTTTAATTAAAAATGTAATTGATGCAGCACACGCTGAAGGTAAATGGGCTGGTATGTGTGGTGAAATGGCGGGCGATCAAACAGCTGTTCCATTACTATTGGGTATGGGCTTAGATGAGTTCTCAATGAGTGCTACATCTATCCTTAAAACACGTAGCTTGATGAAACGTCTAGACACAACTAAAATGGCTGAACTTGCTGACCGCGCATTAAAAGAATGCGACACGATGGAAGAAGTCGTTGCATTAGTTGAAGAATATACAAAATAATTAAGCGATTATGAAAGCACATCGACAATTGTCGATGTGCTTTTTTATTGTTGCGATTCACGTATTTTTTTCTTGAAATAATAAATCGTGCTTCCCAAAATGAATAGAAAAACTAGCGTGATGCTAAACACCAGTTTCCAAGGGAAATTGGTGTGCTTTTCAGGTGGGAGGTTGACGGCGGTAGCATTGTATTTTTTAGCTTCTTTTTCTTGGATGACTAAGTGTTTTTCCCACGAATAGTCTTGATAGCCATCGTTTGCTTTGATTTTTACAGTATAATTTCCAGGAACAAAAGGTTGTTCCTTTAAGTCAATCCGATAATTAAAATTTGTATTAGGGGCCATTGTTAACGACTCTTGGTGATTTTCGTAGCGAGGTTTAGCTTCTTTTTCATAATATAAAGAGGCATCGACTTGTAATTTTTTAATCATAGCCGCTTGTTTGTTTTGGAGATTCATTAATACGCGGTTACGACCGTTAGCTTGATCGGTTTTTACTTCATTTAAAGATAATTTTGGCTGAACAGGTTCATCTGTTTCACTAAGTAAGACACCGACTACATAAGAAAAACGATTATTGATGGCCACGCCGTTTTCTGAGTGAGCAGGTTGTTCATCTGACTTTTGTTCAAAGTAGAGTCCTCCTAAAACATAACCATTAAATGGTTTTTCCGGTAAAGTAAGCTGACATTCAACAGTCTTGGTTGAGTGTTTAGGTAGGTAGATTTCTTTTGGTAATTGCGCAATCTCATTAAAGGTAAAAGGTGCAGATGGATCTTTTTTTGTTTCAGCATGAGAATAATCTGCCAAGCCATTATCATTAGTAATCGCTGTATTGGCTGAAGCTAGCACGGTAATGTCGTTGGCTGTTTGATTCGTTAGTTCGATTTGTAGCTTTTGTGTTTGGTTTGGAGCGACACGTAGATCAAAATAACTTGTCTCTTTGGTTCGTTGATTGTCGGGTAAAATGGCTTTTACAGAAAAAGTCATTTCGCTTGCTTCTACAGAATAAGAGCCAATAAAAAATAAAAAAATGATGACGCTAATAGCATGGAGCCATTTAAAAAGCTGCTGATTCATAGTGTGCACTCCTTTTTGACAATTTTTTATAAGAAGGTATTGCATGAAGTTGTTTCATGCAATACCTTGTTTGTTTTCTTTTAAAGTGGTGTATCATCCAAAATCCAAGTAAGCGTTGTTTTATATTGTTTAGCTGCAACTTTTTTCGTTGTCGCAGGAACAGTTAATTGAATGCCTTGAGCAGCGGTCGCTCCGTTACCAAAAGCTAATGTCCAAGTGCCCATTCCTGTTGAAAGAGCGGCAGTCGCCACAGGAGAAGTAGCGGCACCAGTTGGATCCAAGGTTACTGGGACCGTTAATGGCGCCAAAGAAAGTAACTGTGTTGAATTGGGTGTTGCTGCTAAAAAGGTCAAGGATGCATTATCCAAAACAGCGGGTGTTGAATCACTTGTAGCAAATTGCGCACTCTGTTTAACTGATAATTTCCAGCCAAGATTTAGACCACGTTTGTCAGTTACTTGAACATAGTTTGGCACGCTAATTAAATCGCCAGTACTATTTTGTACTTGGTCCAGTTGTGCCGAATAGATTGCTGTTCCGGCTTGAATTTGTTTTGATCCAAAATGGATATTTGAAACATAGTCAATACTAAGGGGTCCGGCTGTACCAGGTTGATGAGGATCAGCAGGATTAGGTGTCACAGGCTGAGAAGGGTTCGTCGGGTTGACAGGTGGCGTGACAGTATTATCAAGAGCAAACGTAATATCAGCGTTGGATTGAATAGAAGCGACTTGAGCTGCTTCAACTTTTGGACTATTTAAAAGCATAAGAGGCGTTGCAACGAACAAAATGCTTGAAATGCGCACGATCTTTTTCATTTTTTATTCCTTCTTTCTTGTTTATTTTTAACTTTTAAAAAAGCTAAATCCTAATTAGAGGGGTGTATCAGAAAGAATCCATTGTAATTCGGCAGTGTAAGATTCTTTGACCGTTAAATTAAGGTCAGGAGCAACGCTTAAAAAAAGTCCATTTTGTTGGTTCCAAGGAATTTCTACATTGTTATCGTCCGTTGCGGTGTATTGATAAACTTCGGTTGCTAAAGAGGAGAGAGGAAAATCACTACCATTTTTTCGATAAATGAAAGCTTGCTGGATCGTTTTATTTGTAGAAGTTGAATGCATGGGCTGACTCTCTCTTACCAACAAATGCCATGGTGTTTTTGCAACTCGACCATCGGCAATGAGGAAAGGAGCGCTGATAGTCGATGGTGAGTATATGGTTCGTTTGCTGGGGAAAGGTAAATTTTTAAAGGAAACTGTAGTTGGCATCTGCACAAAACGGAGGGTACCGTTTTTGATAGGTAAAGACTGTTCCTTAGTGATTGGCGTAATTGGCGTTCCGCCACCATCATTGCCAGTAACCGTGCTAGAAAATAAAAGAAATTGGTTTATCCATTCTTCTGTAACCGTTGCTGTATATTGTAAGGTGAATTGTGTATTGGCTTCCGTAAAATTATCTGCTGGCAGCGAATTATGATAACTCCAATACGGCAAACCAGTGGAACTATCAGTTAAAAGTTGAAGCCCAGCTATTGGCGTACTTAAACCTGCTGCTGATTGTTTTGTTAATGTAGCAGCTGAAAGTTGAGCCAGTCCTTTAGGCACCGTTGCTCGTAATTGCTGATTCATCCACGTTGCTGGTTGATTGGTTAAACGTGTGATTAACGTGAAACGAATGATTTGCCCACTTACGAGAGAGTTTGCAGCTTCCCAGAGCCCTTGTGCATTTTTCCGCTCAATGATTTGCGTGACCGTTAGTTGAGGCACAGGATAAGCAACTGTTTGAGAAACAGTAGAACTGGTTAACAAAGGGAGGCCAGTGCGATTGCTGAGACCTTGGACCCACAAGCTAACCGTTTCTCCCCCTTGGAAAGTGGGTAAATTAGCAAATTGAAAATGGCCATTGGAATCTAAGGACGTTGTGAAAATAGAACCACCATTTATTTGTACTTTAACTTGATAGGTTCCGTTAGATGCTTGAGAAGCTTTACCTGAAAGTTGAGTTGAGCCGGCATTAGCGACTACGTTTGTGACTGGTTGGATTGACCAATTGACACTTTGGTCAGCTGAGGGGCTGCTTTGAATATAGTCGGTTGACGTTTTTGAACGAGCAAAGACAATTGTAGAGAGCGTGTCGCCATATTCTAATGGTGAAGCTAACGATGTCGAGAAATTTCCGGCTGCATCGACAGAAATCCCTTTCACCACAATGGGGGTAGTGGTGCCATCATGGCGGTTCAAGGTTAATTGAACAGAGTAGTTATAGTTTGGGTCTTGTACTTGTTGAATGGTCCCTGTTACAGTAGTGTCCAGATGATTTGGTTGAGTTAGTTTGGCTGGTGTGACTTGAGGAACGGGATAATTACCTAAACTAAGTTGAGCTTTGCTAATTACGCCTGTTTTTGTATTGTTTCCAATAATAATATTAATTGCACCTAATCCAGTGCCGACATCTGTAAAGGTTCCTCGAATCGGATAGTCTTTGCCGTTAAGAGCAGGAGGGATTGAAATTCCTCGTTTATAAAGTGCGCCCACATCAAACGAAATGGCGGCAGACCATTTGGTTCCGGGAAGTAACACCAAGGTGCTACTTGGAAAAGTCAGATAAACAGAATGATAAGTGCTACTATAAGAGAGGCTGACGCCGTTAGTTGAACTGTGAATATCTTGAGTGGCTGTTCCTGGATAACTGACAGTCCCTGTTAAAAGAGTCAGAAAATCTTGTTGCTTTAGAGTGTCGTTATCTAACTGGTTTGAAATTTCTGTAGGAAGTTGAATAGCAATAATCGGTCGATCATTAATTGCTAAGCCGATAAGTGTCACACTGTATTCATACGAAAGTGTGATAATATCTTGGTTATACGTTCCTGTGCTTAAGCTACTTTTTAAGTTGCTATTACCAACAGAAACACTAGCTGGCGCAGGTGCCATAGGTTCATCGTTTTCAGAGGAAGCGTGGGTTTGCTCGGTTTCTTGTTCCACGATATCGGTTGTTTGAGCTGTTTGTTGTTCTGTTGAAACTGAGGTAAATGTTTCATTAAAAGTAGAGGCGTGAGTTGCAGGGGTCAGTGTTTCAGAATGAGCTATCAAAGGTTGAGTCAGCGATAAAAAAAGCCATGATATGATGCAAGAAAAGATTCTCCAGACGAACTTATTCAAAACCATCCTCTCCTTTTTTGATATTATATGTATAATGACGAAAATATATAATGCGTAAATATTGAGTACATACATTCTATAATGGGCCATTCATAAAGTAAAGCGATTACATCCGATGGTGAACAAGATATTTTGTTCACAATCTTTTAGGAGTTTAAGAAGGAAATTTCTCGAAATTCTATGCTTTTTTAATCCGAAAAAATTAAAAAACTGATAGTTTGCTAAAAATCGAGTCTTTCTTTCACTTCTTAGCACTTAAAATATTTACATTTTCCTAGGGATAGTGTACTATTTAAAGGTATGCATAAATAAAGTTTGATGTATAAAATTAAATGTTATTCGGAGGGAAACAAATGTCTGCGAAATGGGAAAAAAAAGGCACTAATGATGGTGTATTAACTTTTTCAATCGAACAAGCAGTAATCGAAAAAGGATTAACGCAAGCGTTCAATAAAGTGAAAAAAAACTTAAACGTACCTGGTTTCCGTAAAGGAAAAGTATCACGTACTGTTTTTAACCGTATGTATGGAGAAGAAGCGTTATACGAAGATGCGTTAAACGCTGTTTTACCAGAAGCATATGAAGCGGCTGTATTAGAAGCAGGAATTGAACCAGTAGCACAACCAAAAATTGATGTTGAAAGCATGAATAAAGGGGAAGACTGGGTTATCACTGCTGAAGTAACTGTAAAACCTGAAGTAAAATTAGGCGAATACAAAAACTTAACAGTGTCTAAACAAGACCGTGAAGTAACAGATGAAGACGTGGAAGCACGTTTGAAACGCGAACAAGAATCTCAAGCTGAATTAGTAATCAAAGAAGATGCCGCTGCTGAAAATGGTGACACTGTAGTTATCGACTTTGAAGGCTTCTTAGGCGACGAAGCATTTGAAGGCGGCAAAGGCGAAAATTACTCATTAGAATTAGGTTCTAATTCATTTATTCCAGGCTTTGAAGACCAATTAGTTGGCAAAAAAGCTGGCGAAGAAGTAGAAGTAAACGTTACTTTCCCTGAAGATTACCAAGCAGAAGATTTAGCTGGTAAAGAAGCAGTCTTCAAAGTAACTGTTCATGAAGTAAAAGCAAAAGAATTACCAGAATTGGATGATGAATTTGCAAAAGACGTTGACGATTCAGTAGAATCATTAGACGAATTAAAAGAAAAATTCCGTAAAGAATTGACAGAAGCAAAAGAAGCAGCAGCTGAAGAAGCAAAAGACGAAGAAGCAATTCGTTTAGCTGTTGAAAATGCTGAAATCGTTGAATTACCACACGTAATGGTTCACGACGAAGTTCACCGTTCAATGGATGAATTCTTAAACAACATGCAACGCCAAGGAATTTCTCCTGAAATGTACTACCAATTAACTGGTTCTACAGAAGAAGATTTACACAAACAATTTGAAGGCGAAGCAGAAACACGCACAAAAACAAACTTAGTGATTGAAGCAGTTGCCAAAGCTGAAAACATCGAAGTAACACAAGAAGACATCGATGCTGAAGTGAAAGATTTAGCAGAACAATACAACATGCCTGAAGCGCAAGTACGTAAAGTATTAAACAACGACATGTTAGAACACGATATTCGTATGAAACGTGCTGTTGAAACAATTACTGAAACAGCTGTTGAAAAATAAACATTTTTAATAAGCTCTTCATTCGATAGAGTTTTCTAAAACTGTAGATGGAAGGTGTCTTTCATCTACAGTTTTTTTCATATAAAATAACTTTTGAAAGGGTGTGTCAAAATGGATAAAAATTATTCGAAAATTAAATATGGATTAGTGGTGTTTGGCATCTTATGCTTGACGTACAATCTCTGGGAATTTTTTACGGCTAAGTATTCAACAAAACAAGGTGTGACGTTCGTTATCGAATGTTTACTTGGAATTGGTCTAATCTTTTTACCGGATCTTGTCAATAAATTTTTAAAAATTATTATGCCACCGACTATCGTTTATTTTTACTGGTTTTTCTTATTTATTTCAGTATTCCTAGGAACCTCGTTGCATATGATTTCAATCATTTCGTTCTGGGATAAAATTTTACACTTTGTTAGTCCGATGCTGTTAACTGCTGTGGGTTATGGTATTGCTGGTTTCCTATTGAAGAAAACGAAGTACGCCGATGTTTCCCCGTGGTTGTTTTTATTATTTGGGTTTGCATTTGCAGGGCTTTGTGGCGTCTTCTGGGAATTCTGGGAATTTATCTGCGATTCACTAGGGAACATGAACTTACAACGCTATAATATGTCCAACGGCCAACCATTTATTGGGCGTGCTGCTTTAATGGATACGATGGGGGATTTATTTACCAATACCCTTGGGGCCTTTGTGATGGGCGTGTACACGTATATCAGAAGCAAAGGAAATCCTGAGTATTTAGAAAATTATGCGATAAAGAGAAAATAATAATAAAAAAGCGATTCAACCATGGTTGAATCGCTTTTTTGCTGTTTTTTTAAGCAGGTACTTCGACAGGTTTTTTCAAAAGTCCGTAGACAATTCCTGAAATAATCGCCCCAATTAAGATGAACAATAGATATAGTAATGGATTACTTAATAGGAAGACGACGAAGATTCCTCCATGTGGTGCCAATAATTTGATACCAAACGCACCAACCAACGCACCAGTAAAGGCAGAACCTACCACGAAACTTGGAATCACACGTAATGGGTCAGCTGCTGCAAAAGGAATTGCCCCTTCAGTGACAAAAGAAAGGCCCATTACAATATTGGTTAAGCCGGCATCTTGTTGATCTTTTGTAAATTTATTTTTAAATAAACGAGTTGCTACGAAAATTGCTAATGGAGGAACCATTCCGCCAGCCATTACAGAAGCCATGACCACGCTGCCACCTTCTGCAACAGTACTTGCTAGCGTAGCTGTACCGAAAACATAAGCAGCTTTGTTAACTGGTCCACCTAAGTCGATGGCCATCATACCAGCTAATAAGGCACCAAGTAAAGCTGCATTTGTGCCATCTAAGCCAAGTAGGAAATGATTTAACGCATCATTAATTGCTTTCATTGGGATGTTAATGACTAACATTAATAAGCCTGTAATAATCAAACCAAAAACTGGATAGAATAAAATGGTTTTAATTCCATCTAATGATTTTGGCAAGCCTTTGAAAACTTTACGTAAAAGAACCACTACATAACCAGCTAAGAAACCACCGATTAGGGCCCCAAGGAACCCAGCTCCTCCGGCGTTTGCTAATGCACCAGCCGCGAAACCAGCAACTAAGCCTGGACGATCCCCAATACTAGAAGCAATAAAACCAGCTAAGACAGGTAACATAAAGCCAAATGCTGCGCCACCAATTTGGTTAAACCAGCTAGCTACGTCATTGTAATTCCCTAAATTGGCTAATTGATCTTGAGGAACCCCGATAAATTGATCAATCATAAAGGAAAGAGCAATGGCAATTCCGCCACCAATAACGAAAGGTAACATATGAGAAACACCATTCATTAAATCTTTATAGATACGAGAACCGATTGAACCTTCCGCTGAATCCTCTTGATCGCTTGCAGCCGAGTCACTGCCATGGAAAGTAGGAGCTTCACCACTAATGGCTAAGTTAATTAGTTCTTCGGTTTTACGAATTCCATCACTGACGGGACGATTGACTAATTTTTTACCATCAAATCGATTCATTTCTACTTTTTTATCGGCTGCGACAATCACGCCATCAGCACGAGCAATATCTTCAGCAGTTAAACGATTTTTAATTCCTTCTGAACCGTTCGTTTCTACTTTAATGTCTACGCCCATTTCTTTTGCTTTTTTCTTCAGCGCATCTTCAGCCATGTAAGTATGAGCAATTCCTGTAGGACAAGCAGTCACAGCAATAATATATTTACGATTGCTTTCTGGTGCTGGCGTTGTTTGTTCTTGTTCTGCTTTTTCTTCCGCTTCTTTTTGATCTTCTGCTGCTTGGAAAAGAGCTTGTACTGCTTCTGGAGTTTCCGCTTCTTTCAATTTGCCAACAAAGTCTGGATCGATAAGTAATCGAGAAAGGGCCGCAAGCGCTTGGAGATGTGTATCATTAGCGCCTTCTGGGGCAGCAATCATGAAGAATAGATAAGTAGGTTGTCCATCTAGTGCTTCATAATCAACACCTTTTTTACTTTTAGCGAAAAGAACTGTCGGTTCTTTTACGGCACTATTTTTTGCGTGAGGCATAGCGATACCGTCGCCTAAACCAGTTGATGTTTGTGCTTCGCGTTTTAAAATTCCTTCTTTGTAAGTGTCAATGTCAGAGATGCGGCCACCATCGTATAATTTTTGGATCATTTCATCAATCGCGCCTTTTTTATCAGTAGCTTGTAAATCCATAATCATGACATCTTTTATTAATAAATCATTAATGTTCACTCTATTTTCCTCCCTTAGTGGATTTATTCTGAAATTTTTTCAATTGTTACTTCGTGGATAAGTTCTTGGATAAAATCTTCTGAGGCTAAATCATCAGAAAAAGCAGTCGCGCTACCGCAAGCGACACCCCATTTGAAAGCCTCTAAAGGATCTTGTGTTTTTGAAAAGTTGCCAATAAAACCAGCAATCATTGAGTCGCCAGCGCCGACAGAATTTTTCAGTGGGCGTTTTAAAACGTTGGAACGATAAACACCTTCTGCTGTGAAAAGTAATGCACCATCACCAGCCATTGAGATAATTACGTGTTGTGCTCCTTCTTCTAGTAACCGATGTCCATAAGGTAAAATGTCTTCAACACTTGTAAAGGTTGTATGATATAATTCTGCCAACTCATGATTATTTGGCTTGACCAATAAAGGCTTTTGTGACAAAGCGTTCATTAAATCTTCACCTGTCGTATCAATAACAAATTCTGCGCCTTTTTCCTTCACAATTTGGATTAATTCTTCGTAAAATCCTTTGCGTAGAGAAGCAGGTGTACTTCCTGAAAGAACAACAATATCACCAGCCTGAACACGACTAACTGCTTGTTTTAGTTCTTGAATTTCTTCGTTTGTTAGAGCAGGTCCTAAGCCGTTAATTTCTGTTTCAGTATCTGATTTCAATTTAATGTTGATTCGTGTATCAGCAGACACGGGAGTGAAATTCGTTTGGATTTCTTCTTTTTTCAACCAATCGGCAATGAATGAGCCTGTAAAACCACCTAAAAAACCTAAGGCAGTGGATTCTGTCTCCATACGTTTTAAAATACGTGAAACGTTGATTCCTTTGCCGCCGGGTAATTTAAAATCATTCGTCATCCGATTTAAATCACCAATTTGTAGATGATCGACATGAACGATAAAGTCGATAGAAGGGTTTAAAGTCACTGTGTAAATCATTTGTTTGCCTCCATTAAAATAGTTTTTTGCTGGAATCCTTGAAGCGATTCAGCAGGGCAGTAGTCAGTTAGTAAAGTAACTGACTCTAATTCTTCCACTTTGGTAAACGTTACTTCATTAAATTTTGTATGATCCAGTAAAACATAGGCTGTTTCTGCTTGATGAATAGCCAAGGCTTTTAGCGCTGCTTCTTCGGGATCAGGCGTTGTTAAACCAAACTCTAAATGTGCGCCGTTAGTTCCTAAAAAAGCTTTGTTAAAACGAAAATGTTGTAGCTGTTCCATACTAGTGGCACCAATGATTGCTTTAGTGGAGAGCTTCAAAGTACCACCAAGCATAATAGTGGGAATTTCCATGTCGCTAAGTTTTGCAGCATGATGTACGGAATTCGTCACTACATGGATTTGTTTCCCAACTAAAAAAGGGATCATTTCTAACGTGGTTGAACCAGCATCTAAATAGATCATATCGCCATCTTGTACACAACTAGCGGCTAAAGAAGCAATCTTTTGCTTTTCGTGCGTGTTTTTGATTGATTTTTCCGTCATGTTTTGTTCAAAGCCTAAATTAAGAATACGCTTAGCGCCGCCGTGAATGCGTTCTAACAAATTGGCGTCTTCTAATTCTTGTAAATCGCGGCGGATTGTGGATTCTGAAGCATTGAATAAGTTAGCAAGTTCTTGTGATTTGACGACTGATTTTTGATCTAACAATTGTAAAATTTTTTGATGTCGTTCTTCCGTAAGCATTTTCATCCCTCATTTCATGGATATAATAGCACAAATGAAAACGCTAATCAATCTAAAACGGTCAAAAACATTCAAAAAAATTAAAAAACAGTCATAAGAAAAAAAGAAAGCTGCTGAACCTGAGTTCAGCAGCTTTCTTTAATTCACTAAATCATTCGGTAAAGTTTTTTGATAAATCTCTTTTTTGACTTGGTAAGCGAGTTTTTCATCGGTCAAAATAATGAGCACATCGCCAACATGCATAACAGTATCACCATGTGTTAAAATTTCCGATTCGCCACGGCGAATGGAAGTGAGCAACATTTGTTTAGGCCAGACAAAATCACGTACCATCGTATCATCTAAGGAACTTTCTGCAGTGATAGGTAATTCAATAATCGTTTTGTGGCCACGAATATTACTTACTTTAGAAGGAACCAAACGTTCTAATAAGCTTTCATAAATTGGCTTGCCGCCAAGACTATCGATGGTAATATAACTAACTAAAGCGACAACCCCTAAAGACATTAAATGAGAAAAATTGCCGACCATTTCTGTTACTAAAATAATCGCTGTTAACGGTGCTTTACCAATCGCAGTAAAATAACCAGCCATGGCAAAAATTAAAAAGTTTTTCACAAAAATTGGATCCATCCCTACGTATTGGACAAGTAGACTACCATACAATGTTCCGATAATGGCACCTAAAGTTAGAATAGGCAAGAAAATACCACCAGGGAGATTCGATCCGTAAGAAACCATTGAAAAAACAAAACGTAAAACCAGTAAGCCGACTAAAGCCCAAATCGTGGCCGGTTGATTGCCTAAAGCTAAAACAATTTGATTCCCACCGCCAAGTAAATGTGGAAAGAAATAACCAATCGGTAAAATCAAAATAAAAGGAATAAAACCATAATAATTAGAAGAAAGGCCTTTGATTTTTCCATATACTTTTGGTAAGGACAACAATGTTTTTTGATATATCCAACCTAATAATCCTAGCAAAACGCCCAGCAGGACTAATGTCCAATAGTACTCTAAAGGCAAAGATTTAACCGGACCAATATAAAGAACTGGCTGCAATCCGAAGAAATGCAAAGAAACAAAGTTAGCGGAAATGGCCGCAGAAAAAGAGGTTAACCAAACTAAAGGTGAAAAGGAATGGTGAACCTCTTCTAGAACAAATAAAAGTCCTGCGATTGGTGCGTTAAAAGCGGCGGCTAAACCAGCACTGGCACCACTACTGATTAAAATTTTTTCTTCAGACTTGGTGCTTTGCCGCCATTGACTATAGCCTTGTCCAACCACTGCACCTAGTTGAATTGAAGGACCTTCACGTCCCAAAAATAGCCCAGGACTAATCGCTAAGATCCCACCGATAAATTTTTTCCAAAGCACTGGAAACCAGTGAATTTCTAATTGACCTTGAAGTTGTCCTTCCACTTGGGGGATGCCACTGCCTTTAATTGCTGGTTCGCTCTTAATCAGTCGTCCTAATAAATAAGCAAGTACGAGAGAAAATAAGAACCAAGGAATCATCCAAAAGGGTTTTTCGTGAAACGTTTGATACAGATGAACGACTTGTTCGCCAATTTTTTCAATGCCTAAGCGAAATAAGCTGACAACAAAGCCGACCAGGATTCCGACGACGATGCCTTTAAGGATAAAGCCGATTCGGGTACCATCTAATTGTTTAATTTCATGTACATCATTATTCATTTCATTTTTAGCCTCCATCACTACTTACTAATGTACTGCGGTTTGACTTGATTTACAAGAAAATTTCATATAAAAAGAAAAAGATTTTTTGTTCTTTTCTAAAGAACTTCAAAGGGATTTTTGGTATACTGTATAAGATTGAAAAAAGAGAGAGGACGTTTAATATGACACAAAAACATGCCTTGGTTCAGGGAATGAATCCTCGACAAGAAGAAGCCGTTTTGCATACAGAAGGACCACTGTTAGTCATGGCTGGTGCTGGTAGTGGAAAAACGCGGGTTTTAACACACCGAATTGCCTATCTAATTGAGGAAAAAGAAGTAAATCCATGGAATATTTTGGCGATTACGTTTACCAATAAAGCTGCTAAAGAAATGAAAGAGCGTGTAAATAAATTACTGGAAACGGGTGGCGAAGATGTATGGGTCTCCACTTTTCACTCCATGTGTGTAAGAATTTTACGTCGTGATGTGGATCAGATTGGTTACAACCGTAATTTTACAATTATTGACCCATCGGAACAAAAAACATTAATGAAACGCATCTTAAACGACTTAAATATTGATTCAAAAAAATATGATCCTCGCTCAATTTTAGGTACGATTAGCAATGCCAAAAATGAATTACAAACGCCTGAAAAAGTTGCTGAAATGCAAGGTTCCTTATATGAAGAAATTGTCGCAAAATGCTATGAAGCCTATCAAAAAGAATTACGCAAAAACCAATGTATGGATTTTGATGATTTGATTATGAATACGATTCGTTTATTCAATGAACAACCAGATACGTTAGCTTTCTACCAAAATAAATTTCACTATATTCATGTGGATGAATACCAAGATACCAATCATGCACAATATACCTTAGTCAATTTATTGGCTGCACGTTTCAAAAATCTGTGTGTCGTAGGTGATGCCGACCAAAGTATCTATGGTTGGCGCGGGGCGGATATGCAAAATATCTTGGATTTTGAAAAAGATTATCCAGATGCCAGTGTAATTTTGCTAGAACAAAATTATCGGTCCACCAAAAACATTTTGGCGGCTGCGAATGATGTCATCAAAAATAACCGTAACCGCCGCGAGAAAGAACTGTGGACAGAAAATATAGACGGTGAAAAGATTGTCTATTATCGTGGAGACACAGAACGGGATGAAACACAATTTATTGTGAGCCAAATCCAAAAAGAAATGCGGGAAAATGACCGAATTTATGGTGATTTTGCGGTATTATATCGGACCAATGCTCAATCCCGTGTAGTGGAAGAAATGCTCTTGAAATCTAATATTCCGTATACCATGGTGGGCGGACATAAATTCTACGACCGTAAAGAAATTAAAGATATTTTGGCTTATTTAAGTTTGATTGCCAATCCAGATGATTCGATTAGTTTTGAACGAATTGTCAATGAACCAAAACGAGGAATCGGTAAAAGTTCAATTGAAAAATTACGGTTATTTGCGGACACGCATGGTTGGGCTTTGCTGGAAGCTGCCCAAAATGTTGATTTGGCAAATATTTCAGGAAAAGCGGGTAAAGAGCTTGGTAATTTTGGTATGATGATTCAAGACTTAACGAAAACAGTGCCCTATTTAACGATTACAGAATTGGTGAAAGAAACTTTACAACGTAGTGGTTATCGGGAAGCTTTGATGGCGCAAAATAATTTAGAGTCTCAAGCTCGCTTAGAAAACTTGGACGAATTTTTATCTGTGACACAAGAATTTGATAAACGTTTTGAAGCGCAAAACAACGACGATCCAAATGGCGAAGAAACAAAATTGGCAGATTTCTTAACAGATTTAGCCTTGGTTTCTGATTTAGATAATTTAGAAGAGAGCTCTTCACAAGTAACCTTAATGACGTTGCATGCGGCCAAAGGGCTGGAATTTCCAGTGGTCTTTTTAATGGGCTTAGAAGAAGGGGTTTTCCCATTATCACGTGCCATGCTAGAAGAAAGTGAACTGGAAGAAGAACGGCGCTTGGCTTATGTTGGTATCACACGAGCGGAAGAAGCCCTGTTCTTAACGAATGCTTATTCGAGAACATTATATGGTCGCACGCAATATAATCGACCAAGTCGCTTTTTAGAAGAAATTGAGGCGGAGCGTTTAATGAAACAAGGGGCGGCGGCCAATTTACAGAAAGCTCCAGCGCGCACCTTTGATCCTAAAGTATTCAAGCCCAGCGCAAGTAAACCAGCTTATACACAGCCAGCTACAAAATCAGTTAGCAACAAAGTGGCAAGTGGTGGGGAAAAAGTTTCTTGGCAAGCAGGTGATAAGGTCCAACATAAAGCATGGGGCGTTGGTACAGTCGTTCGTGTAGGCGGTTCGGCCAAAGACTTAGAGTTGGACATTGCTTTCCCTGAAAAAGGCATAAAACGGTTGTTAGCGGCATTTGCACCAATTGAAAAAATTTAACATGCAAAATAGGTCAGCGATTTAATGAGAAATCATCATTAGTTAAATTCTTTTTATTTTCTATCTTAGTGTAAATGTGTTAAAAAGACGATAGGAGCATTACACTTATGAGGAGGAGTTCTACGATGGAACAACAACCATTAACATTAACGGCGGCGACAACTCGTGCGCAAGAATTAAGAAAACAACTCAATCAATATTCCCATGAATATTATGTCAAAGATCAACCATCCGTAGAAGATTATGTTTACGATCGTTTGTATAAAGAGTTAGTCGATATTGAAACGGAGTTTCCTGATTTAATCACGCCAGATTCGCCGACACAACGTGTAGGTGGCAAAGTTTTATCTGGTTTTGAAAAAGCTCCGCATGACATTCCGATGTATAGTTTAAATGATGGGTTTAGTAAGGAAGACATTTTTGCTTTTGATGAACGTGTTCGTAAGGCGATTGGTAAACCCGTTGCTTACTGTTGCGAGTTGAAAATTGATGGGTTAGCAATTTCATTACGTTATGAAAACGGGGTGTTTGTACGCGGAGCAACACGAGGCGATGGAACGGTTGGTGAAAACATTACAGAGAACTTACGAACGGTTCGCTCTGTACCGATGCGCTTAACGGAGCCCATTTCAGTGGAAGTTCGTGGCGAGTGCTACATGCCTAAACAATCCTTTGTCGCGTTGAATGAAGAACGTGAAGAAAATGGTCAAGATATTTTTGCCAATCCTCGGAATGCAGCGGCGGGAAGCTTGCGCCAATTAGATACAAAAATTGTGGCGAAACGGAACTTAAATACGTTTTTATACACAGTTGCTGACTTTGGACCAATGAAAGCGAAGACGCAGTTTGCGGCATTAGAAGAGCTTTCTGCAATTGGTTTTAGAACCAATCCCGAACGGCAATTATGTCAGTCAATTGATGAAGTTTGGGCCTACATTGAAGAATACCATGAAAAGCGGAGCACTTTGCCATACGAAATCGATGGAATTGTGATTAAAGTGAACGAATTTGCGTTGCAAGATGAATTAGGTTTCACTGTCAAAGCACCTCGCTGGGCGATTGCCTACAAATTTCCACCAGAAGAAGCAGAGACAGTAGTGGAAGATATTGAATGGACAATTGGGCGCACGGGGGTAGTCACTCCTACTGCGGTCATGGCTCCTGTACGAGTCGCGGGAACCACGGTTAGTCGGGCAAGTTTGCATAATGCAGATTTTATTCAAATGAAAGATATCCGTTTAAATGATCATGTTATTATTTACAAAGCCGGCGATATTATCCCAGAAGTAGCGCAAGTCCTAGTTGAAAAACGTGCAGCCGATAGTCAGCCTTATGAAATGCCGACACATTGTCCAATTTGTCATAGTGAGTTGGTGCATTTAGATGAGGAAGTGGCGTTACGTTGTATTAATCCAAAATGCCCTGCGCAAATTAAAGAAGGGCTGAATCACTTTGTCTCACGAAACGCAATGAACATTGATGGCTTGGGGCCACGAGTGTTAGCACAAATGTATGACAAAGGATTAGTGAAAGACGTAGCGGATCTGTATTTCTTAACAGAAGAACAATTAATGACTTTGGATAAAATCAAAGAAAAATCAGCAAACAACATTTATACTGCCATTCAAGGGAGTAAAGAAAACTCTGTCGAACGTTTGATTTTTGGCTTAGGGATTCGCCATGTGGGTGCGAAAGCGGCGAAAATTTTAGCGGAGCATTTTGGTGATTTACCAACCTTAAGTCGTGCAACTGCGGAAGAAATTGTGGCTTTGGATTCAATTGGCGAAACAATCGCAGACAGCGTTGTGACGTATTTTGAAAATGAGGAAGTTCATGAATTAATGGCTGAACTGGAAAAAGCCCAAGTGAACTTGACATATAAAGGTCTCCGGACAGAGCAATTAGCAGAAGTGGAGTCACCTTTCAAAGACAAAACAGTTGTTTTAACAGGAAAATTAACGCAGTACACTCGCGAAGAAGCCAAAGAAAAAATTGAAAATCTTGGTGGAAAAGTTACAGGGAGTGTTTCGAAAAAAACTGACATTGTGGTTGCTGGCGAAGATGCAGGCAGTAAATTAACCAAAGCTGAAAGCTTAGGCGTGACCGTTTGGAATGAACAAGAAATGGTCGATGCGTTAGATGCAAGTCATTTTTAAGAAGAAAAATTAACGTTGTCAGATTTTATGTAGTAATTTGATGGTATGCTTATTTTAGTCATAAAAGTTATATGAACGAGGACTTTCTGAGTTGAGAAAGGAGGTTGATGCTTATGCGCAATTCTTCTTACCTTAATGAAAGGAGCAATATTTTTGTCCGTTGAAGCAGCGCTAGGACTGATGATTGGTTTTGCAATACTTGTTGTGACCATTATCTTCGGTATCTTAGCGCTTGTCTTAGACAACAAAAATAACCGTTCATAAGCTTTGAGGAGCTGAACGGTTAAGCGTTTGAAATAAAACCAATAACTCAGTAAGCCGCTAGTTCTTATAACTAGTAGTGGCTACTAGAGAGGTATGTTCCTGCATATCTCTCTTTTCATTTTCATAATAACATATTTCCGTCATTTTTGCGAGCGACAAATTATCAATGAAATTCAAGGTTTCATCTAAAATATCCGACCATTTTATGGTAGAATAGGAACAGAGTGAACAGCTGTGCTAAGCTGTTTAAAGAAATACAATCCAATTGATTAATCTGAAAATGAAAATTTCAGTAAATGATAGAAAGAAGGGTATCTATGGCAATTACAGAAGAACAAGTCAAACATGTCGCTAAATTATCAAAATTATCTTTCTCCGAAGAAGAATTAGCGGACTTTACCAATCAACTAGATAAAATTATTGATATGGTGGAATTACTAGAAGAAGTAGATACAACCGGGGTTCCTTTTACTTCAAATGTGAATGAATCAATCAATGTTATGCGTGAAGACGTAGCGACACCAGGAATGGACCGTAAAGAATTAATGCGGAATGTTCCAGAATCAGAGAATGGTTACATTAAAGTGCCTGCAATTATGGATAACGGGGAGGCAGGAGCCTAATGGAAAAATTATACGACAAATCGTTAACAGAGTTACATGATTTATTGGTCTCAAAAGAAATCACTGCAGTTGATTTAACCGAAGAAACATTAAATCGTATTCAAGATACAGAAGAACAACTAGGTTCTTTTATCACAGTTAGTGAAGAAAAAGCAATGGCATTAGCCAAAGCGATTGACTTAAAAGGCATCACTGAAAGTAATCCTTTAGCAGGAATTCCAATTGGGATTAAAGACAACATTGTCACAAAAGATATTTTAACAACAGCTGGCTCAAAAATGTTACACAATTTTGACCCAATTTATGATGCGACCGTGATGGATAAAGTCTATCAAGCAGATATGATTCCAGTCGGAAAATTGAACATGGATGAATTTGCCATGGGCGGAAGTACGGAAACGTCTTACTTCAAGAAAACAAAAAATGCTTGGGATCAAACGAAAGTCCCTGGTGGTTCTTCAGGTGGTTCAGCTTCAGCTGTTGCAGCTGGTCAAGTACCAGTTTCTCTAGGAACTGATACAGGTGGTAGTATCCGTCAACCAGCAGCTTTTAACGGTATTGTGGGCTTAAAACCAACTTATGGACGTGTGTCTCGTTTTGGTTTGATTGCTTTTGCTTCAAGTTTAGACCAAATTGGTCCATTGACACGAAATGTTAAAGACAATGCCTTAGCTTTAAATGCAATTAGTGGTTATGACGAAAAAGACGGCACTTCTGCAGGCGTTTCTGTTCCTGATTTTACGTCAGATTTAACTGGCGACATCAAAGGCATGAAAATTGCTTTGCCAAAAGAATACTTAGGTGAAGGGGTACAATCGGATGTTCGCGAAGCGATATTAAAAGCTGCAGAAACGTTTAAAGCTTTAGGCGCAACAGTAGAAGAAGTTAGCTTGCCACATTCTAAATATGGGATTGCCGCTTATTATATTATTGCCTCTTCAGAAGCAAGTTCAAACTTACAACGCTTTGATGGCATTCGTTATGGTTACCGTTCCGAAAATGTCCAAAATCTAGAAGACGTCTATGTTAATTCGCGTTCTGAAGGCTTTGGTACTGAAGTCAAACGTCGGATTATGTTAGGAACATTCTCTTTAAGTGCTGGTTATTATGATGCGCACTTCAAAAAAGCAGGACAAGTCCGCACATTAATCAAACAAGACTTTGATAACGTCTTTGCGGATTATGACTTAATTATTGGTCCTTCCACACCAACGGTTGCTTTTGGTTTGGGTGAAAATATCAATGATCCAATCACGATGTATATGTATGATATTTTAACAGTTCCTGTCAACTTAGCTGGGTTACCAGGTATGTCAATTCCAGCAGGATTCTCAGAAGGCTTGCCAGTTGGTTTACAAATTATCGGGAAACATTTTGACGAACATACAATGTACAAAGCAGCGTACGCCTTTGAACAAGCGACAGATTTCCATACGAAAAAACCAGTCATTTTAGGGGGGAACGATTAATGAACTTTGAAACTGTCATTGGATTAGAAGTCCACGTAGAATTAAAAACCAACTCTAAAATTTTCTCCTCTGCGCCAGCGCATTTCGGAGCAGAACCAAATAGCAACACAAATGTAGTTGACTGGAGTTACCCAGGTGTTTTACCTGTGATGAATAAAGGTGCTTTAGAATTTGGGATGAAAGCAGCTCTTGCTTTGAACTGTGAAATTTCAAAAGAAACACATTTTGACCGTAAAAACTATTTTTACCCAGATAATCCTAAAGCGTATCAAATTTCTCAATTTGATCAACCAATCGGACATGATGGTTGGATTGAAATTGAAGTCGAAGGCAAAAAGAAAAAAATTCGCATTGAACGTGTGCATTTAGAAGAAGATGCTGGGAAAAATATTCACGGCACAGATGGCTATTCTTATGTAGACTTGAATCGTCAAGGCACGCCTTTAATTGAAATCGTTTCTGAAGCAGACATGCGTTCACCAGAAGAAGCGTATGCTTATTTAGAAGCGTTGCGTTCAATTATCCAATTTACAGAAGTTTCTGATGTGAAAATGGAAGAAGGTTCTATGCGTTGTGATGCCAATATTTCTTTACGTCCGTATGGTCAAGAAGAATTTGGTACTAAAGCGGAATTAAAGAACTTGAACTCTATGAACTTTGTAAAAAAAGGTTTAGCTTATGAAGAAAAACGCCAAGCCAAAGTCCTATTATCTGGTGGCGAAATTCAACAAGAAACACGCCGCTTTGATGAAGCAACTAGTACAACGTTGCTTATGCGTGTTAAAGAAGGCTCAAGTGACTATCGTTACTTCCCAGAGCCAGATGTTCCTCGTTTTTCAATTGATGATGAATGGATTGAAAAAGTTCGCGCTAGTTTGCCAGAAATGCCAGCCTCACGTCGTGCCCGTTATATCAGTGAATTAGGTTTACCTGAATACGACGCAATGGTCTTGACTTTAACGAAAGAAATGTCAGATTTCTTTGAAGCAACTTTAGCAAACGGTGCAGATGCGAAACAAGCATCAAACTGGTTAATGGGCGAAGTTTCTGCTTACTTAAACAGTGAAAAAGTTGAATTAGCCGATACTAAACTAACACCAGAAAATCTAGCGGGTATGATTACTTTGATTAACGATGGCACAATCAGTTCGAAAATTGCGAAGAAAGTGTTCAAAGAGTTAATTGAAAACGGTGGAGATGCTAAAGAAGTTGTCGAAGCAAAAGGCCTTGTTCAATTATCTGATCCAGCGCAATTATTACCAATGATTAACGAAGTATTAGACAACAACCAACAATCAATTGATGACTTTAAAAACGGCAAAGACCGTGCAGTTGGTTTCCTTGTTGGACAAATTATGAAAGCAACTCGTGGACAAGCAAACCCAGGTGTGGTTAACAAGTTATTGCAAGAAGAGCTTTCAAAACGATAAGAAAGTAGCAGGCAAACCATGAAAAAAGCTAGAGTGATTTATAATCCAACGTCAGGAAAAGAGTTAATCAAAAAGAACTTAGCCGATATTTTATCTATTTTAGAAGAATGTGGTTATGAAGCCAGTGCATTTGCGACCACACCAGAAGAAAATTCAGCACGCAATGAAGCACATCGTGCTGCGCGTGCAGGATTTGATTTACTAGTAGCAGCAGGTGGAGATGGGACCATTAATGAAGTCGTGAATGGGATTGCTCCGTTGAAGCGGCGCCCTAAAATGGCCATTATTCCCGCTGGAACGACGAATGACTATGCACGGGCCTTGAAGATTCCTCGTGATAATATCGTTAAGGCAGCAGAAGTGATTAAAAAAAATCAAACTGTCAAAATGGATATTGGCCAAGCCGGCAAAAATTACTTTATCAATATTGCGGCGGGTGGTCATTTAACGGAACTGACTTATGAAGTTCCATCAGAGTTGAAAAGTATTTTTGGTTACTTAGCGTACTTAGCCAAAGGAGCCGAAATGTTGCCGCGAGTGAAGCCGATTAAAATGCGCATGACATATGATGAAGGTGTATACGAAGGCAACGCATCAATGTTTTTCCTAGGGCTGACTAACTCGGTGGGTGGCTTCGAGCAAATCGTACCAGATGCTAAATTAGATGATGGTAAGTTTTCATTAATCATTGTAAAAACAGCCAATATTTTTGAGATTCTTCATTTAGTTGCGTTAATGTTAAATGGTGGAAAGCATGTTGAAGATCATCGACTAATCTATACAAAGACCAGCTATTTACATGCAGAAACGTTAGAAAAGAACAATAAAATGATGATTAATTTAGATGGTGAATATGGAGGCGATGCTCCAATGACCTTTAAAAATATGCATCAACACATTGAAATTTTTGCAAATGGTGATGCACTGCCGTCCAATGCAATTATGGGTTCTGTCTTAACTGGTAGCGATGAGATTGTCGTAGAGTCAGAAGACGAAGAGGAAGAAGCATATAACGAAGCCAGCAAAGAATTTGTCAAAGAAGTTGAACGACTAACAGACGAAGATATTGATGGCGATGGAAAGATTGCCGAAAAAGAAAAGCACTAGGTAGTCCGTGAATAGCTAATGAAAGATTTAGTTGATAAGATCTTTCATTGGCTATTTTTTGACTAAGGGAAAGGGTCTCATTCTTTTATTTACCTAAAAAGCTCAAACGGAATTGCTAAATCGCCATGAAAATTCGTTGTTGCTTTTCTTAGGGATTTTCATTAGAATGAGTGAAGTGTATAAAAAGAAGGAGCGACTTATGAAAAATTATCCAGTAAAGAAAAATGACGTCATTGAAGTAGAAATCATTGACTTGACGCATGAAGGTTTAGGCGTGGCAAAAGTGGACCATTATCCATTGTTTATTGAAAATGCCTTACCAGGTGAAAAACTTGAAATCAAAGTCTTAAAAACAGGCAAAAGTTTTGGTTATGGGAAAGTATTGACTGTCCTAAAAAGCAGTGAACAGCGTGTTCCCGTGAAAGATGAAAACTTTACAAAAGTCGGGATCAGTCCGTTGCAACATTTAGCGTACGGCGCCCAACTATCATTTAAAACACAACAAGTCGAAAATGTTATGCAACGTGTTGCTAAATTACCAGAAGTCCCTGTTTTACCAACAATTGGGATGAATGATCCGTGGCATTATCGGAACAAAGCACAAATTCCCGTGCGTAAAATTGACAACCAACTACAAACAGGTTTTTTCCGGAAAAATAGCCATGATTTAATTCCGATGGAACATTTCTATATTCAAGACCCAGAAATTGATGCAGCAATTGTTAAAATCCGTGACATTATGCGTAAATATAGCGTAAAACCTTATAACGAATCTGATAATACAGGTAACTTACGCCATATTGTCGTTCGTCGTGGCTACCATACTGGGGAGATGATGGTTGTTCTAATTACGAGAACACCGAAATTATTCCCAATTAGTAAAATTGTGCCAGATATTTTGGAAGCTATTCCGGAAGTAGTCAGCATTGTACAAAATGTAAATCCAAAACGAACCAATGTCATTTTTGGCGATGAAACCATCTTATTACATGGGTCTGAAAAAATTACAGATACTATTTTTGATTTGAAATTTGAAATTTCCGCGCGTTCATTTTATCAAGTAAATCCACAACAAACAGAAGTGATGTATCAAAAAGTTAAAGAGTATGCGGCTTTAACAGGCAATGAAATTGTGGTGGATGCCTATTGTGGGATTGGGACGATTGGCTTAACTTTAGCCCAAGATGCAAAGCAAGTTTACGGTATTGAAGTAATTGAAGAAGCGGTCAAAGATGCAGAAAATAATGCTAAATTAAACAACATTGAGAATGCCACTTTCACGGCTGGTTTAGCAGAAGAATTATTGCCAAAATTAGTTGAAAATGGCTTGCAACCAGATGTTGTGGTGGTGGATCCACCACGGAAAGGGTTAGACGGTCAATTAGTAAACACATTAATTGAAACGCAACCTGAACGAATTGTTTATGTCAGCTGTAATCCAGCCACACTCGCTCGCGACATTGCATTATTAACAGAAGGCGGCTATGAAGCAAAAGAAATTCAACCAGTGGATAATTTCCCACAAACGACCCACATTGAATCTGTCACGTTATTAACAAAGGCGGTGGATTAAATGAATGAAAAAGAAAAAATGTTAGAATTAATTAAAAAGAAACAAGGTGGTGGCCGTTCTAAAAAAATGGAAACTCCCAAAAATGATCGTAAAAACATGCGCAAAGGGCCTAAAATTTTTAATAAATAAGCGGTTATCAGTAAAAAGTTGTCTCCCATTAATGAAATGGGGGGCAACTTTTTTGTTAAAGCATTCCTAGCCAAACAAATAAGTTGTTATTTTGCTAGTAAATCTGTTATTTTAGACAAAAGACAAGGAGGGCTATTCAGTGGAATATGTAACAACATTAGAAGAATTAGAAGAAAAAATTACAGACAATCGTCTACAAGCCGTCTTTTTGACAGCAAAAAATTGTAGTGTTTGTACAGTTGATAAACCGATTGTCGAAAAAATTGCAACAAAATATGAATTTCCTACATACATTGCAGAAGCTGATAAAAGTCCAGAAATAATTGGACAATTAAATGCTTTTTCTGCACCGACCATTATCTTATACTATGAAGGAAAAGAAATTCATCGCCAAGCTAAAATTATTAACTTTCAAGAAATTGAAAAGCGAGTTCGACAAGTACAAGAAAATAGTTAATCAAAAAGGAAGCCACCGATCACGGAGAGGCTTCCTTTTTGATTATCTCGCTAAATGTTCAGTTTGTTGTTGAGAAAAAAGTTGATAACTGACAAAAACTTCTGCTCTTTTGTTTACTTCTAATTTAACGAAAATATTGTGGATATGTGTTTTTACTGTCCCGATTGATAGGAATAGTTCGTTGGCTATATCTTGATTTGTTTTGCACTCTAAAAGTAACGAAAGCACTTCTCGTTCTCGCTGCGTTAATTGATAGGCATCACAAAAAGGCGCCAAAAGTACGGGTTCATCTGATTGATTTTCTTCCAATTTAGTAGCTTCTTTTTCAAGAGTCGACAGAGGAAAATCACGATTACAGAAGTAGATAATGGCGATGGAGAGAATGATTGTATAAATATCTTCAGAAACGTTTCGGTTGTTAATTTTAAAGACAATATCAGAATATTGGTCAATGTTAAAAATAACGAAGGTATCTTCCAGAAGAATCGCCACACCGAAACCAATGCTTAGCCAACCAATAAAACGAAGATATTTTTTCGCAAGGGCTGATAAAGGATCTGTTCGTAATTGATAGAGCGCATAGAAACCAAGGTAAATTAAAAATAACTGATTGGGTAAATAGTACAACCAAACTTTTAAGGCGGAATTTTGTGAAAATGGAATAGCTAGCATCCATAAACCAATTAAAAATAACCAGACAAATTGATAATTTTTAAAAGGACGACCACTAATAGTATTGATAATAGCCAGATAGGCAAAATTACAACAAATAAAAATGATGGTCTTTAAAAAAGGTGCGGTCATAAAGATCTGATTATATTCGGTTGCAAACGAATTAATGAACTCAGTCATATAAACAATCACATTGTCACAAATAAAAATAACCATTAAAAAGAGAAGCAATAAAAAAATCGGTTGTTTATTTTTCAAGTAAAGATTTAAGGTGAAGGTTGAAGTAAACGAATATAAAATAATCAACAAGATGTTATAAATAAAAACAAATGTCACGATTGGAAACCCCTTTCATCTTTTATTTTAAGTGAATGATTTTTCAAAATAATTATACCATTTTCAAATCTATGATTGGTCAGAAATTAGAGAGAAATCCGCCTAAACTTTTATAAACCCCTGGTGTACCAACGGTTTATAACCATAAATAAACTTTTTTTAATGAAAAATCACGCCAAAAAAGAAAGCGTTTTCTAACTTTTGGCGGATAGTAAACTCTTCGCTAAACTTGGTAAAGTCAATGTGTAAACAAAAACAACTTTTAGGAGGAACACATCATGAAAAGAGATTACGTTACAACAGAAACATATACGAAAGAGGAAATGCACTACTTAGTCGATTTATCATTAAAAATTAAAGAAGCGATTAAAAATGGGTATTATCCGCAACTGTTAAAAAACAAATCTTTAGGAATGATTTTCCAACAATCTTCAACTCGAACACGAGTATCTTTTGAAACTGCAATGGAACAATTAGGTGGACATGGCGAATATTTAGCACCTGGTCAAATTCAATTAGGGGGACATGAAACGATTGAAGATACCAGCCGCGTATTGTCACGTTTAGTAGATATTTTGATGGCTCGTGTGGAACGTCACCATAGTATTGTTGATTTAGCTAATTGTGCTACTATCCCAGTCATTAACGGTATGTCTGATTACAATCATCCAACCCAAGAATTAGGTGATTTGTGTACCATGGTTGAGCATTTACCAGAAGGCAAAAAATTAGAAGATTGTAAAGTTGTCTTTGTCGGAGATGCGACACAAGTTTGTTTTTCTTTAGGATTAATCACAACAAAAATGGGCATGAATTTTGTTCACTTCGGTCCAGAAGGCTTCCAATTAAATGAAGAGCATCAAGCGAAATTAGCAAAAAATTGTGAAGTTTCAGGCGGTAGCTTTTTGGTCACAGATGATGCAAGTTCTGTTGAAGGCGCTGATTTCTTGTACACGGATGTTTGGTATGGCTTGTACGAAGCGGAATTATCTGAAGAAGAACGTATGAAGGTTTTCTATCCAAAATATCAAGTGAATCAAGAAATGATGGATCGGGCAGGTGCCAATTGTAAATTCATGCACTGTTTACCAGCAACACGTGGAGAAGAAGTAACTGATGAAGTGATTGACGGTAAAAATTCTATTTGTTTCGATGAAGCAGAAAACCGTTTAACATCTATTCGTGGCTTATTAGTATATCTTATGAATGATTATGAAGCAAAAAATCCTTATGATTTAATCAAGCAAGCAGAAGCGAAAAAAGAACTAGAAGTTTTCTTAGACACTCAAAGCATTTAACGGCCAACTGTCCACTGATTGAAAAAATGAATCAGTGGACAGTTTATAAAGAGAGGAAGAGTCTTCATGGAGGGGAAAAAGAAATTTAGTTTAACGAGTGCCATTTTATCAGTGATCTGTGTGGTTTTCGTTGCTGAAGCAGCGGCGCCTGTTGCTGCAATTGGTAATTCTCAGTTTTTTTGGTGGATTTTCTTATTAATTGCATTCCTATTGCCATATGGGTTAATTTCATCAGAATTAGGAACAACTTATATTGGTGAAGGGGGCATCTATGATTGGGTGACCAAAGCATATGGTCATCGTTGGGGTGCCAGAGTTTCTTGGTATTATTGGATTAATTATCCATTGTGGCTAGCTTCATTAGCCGTTATGACGCCAGAACTGTTAACGACAATTACAGGTATTAAGTTTTCAACACCGATGATGATTATTGTTGAATTAATTTTTACTTGGATTGTGGTTTGGATTAGTTTTTATCCAGTTAGCGACAGTATCTGGATTCTAAATGGAGCTGCGGTAATCAAGATGGTTTTAGCGGTCTTAATTGGTGGGTTAGGATTGTATGTAGCCTTGACGAAAGGTGTTGCCAATGAATTTACCTTGAAATCGATGCTACCAACGTTTGACTTAAGGAGTTTATCTTTTATTTCTGTAATCATTTTTAATTTGTTAGGGTTTGAAGTCATCTGTACGTTTGCAGATGATATGGAAAATCCTAAGAAGCAGATTCCACAAGCTATTATAGCAGCGGGGTTAGTCATTGCGGCCATTTATATTTTTTCAGCCTTTGGAATTGGGGTAGCGATTCCCACCGATCAAATTAGTACCGGCAGTGGTATGATGGATAGCTTTAAACTATTGACAGGATCGACAGAAGGTTGGTTCATTATGTTGATGGCTTTCCTCTTCCTTCTTACGTTGTTCGGCAACATGATTTCTTGGTCATTAGGAGTCAATAATACAGCTTGTTATGCTGCTGAAAATGGTGACATGCCTAAATTTTTTGAAAAACGTAGTAAGAAAAATGACATGCCAATTGGGGCTGCTTTGATGAATGGCATTGTGGCATCGGTGGTCATTGTATTAGCACCAATTTTACCTAATCAAGATTTATTCTGGGCCTTTTTCTCCTTGAATGTCGTCCTATTCTTGTTATCGTATATCCCAGTTTTCCCAGCTTTTTATAAGCTTAGAAAAATTGATCCCGATACACCACGTCCGTTTAAAGTTAACGGAAAACCAGGATTTTTAAAAGTTTTAGTGGTTTTACCAATGATTATGATTATTATTTCACTGATTTTCACAGCAGTACCTTTAGATTTTAGTCCCGCAGCATTAAATGAAAAATTACCAATTACAATTGGGGTAATCATTTTTATTCTGTTTGGTGAAGTAATTATTTACGTGAAAAAAATTAAGAAGGGAACGAAAGAAAATGGCTAAACGAATTGTAGGAAGTACCCCTAAACAAGATGGCTTTAGAATGCCAGGAGAATTTGAACCACAAGAGAAAGTTTGGATGATTTGGCCAGAAAGACCGGATAATTGGCGTGATGGTGGTAAACCTGTCCAAGAAGCTTTTACTAATGTGGCCAAAGCAATTAGTCAGTTTACACCGATGAATGTGGTGGTTTCTCAACAACAATTTCAAAATTGCCGTCGCCAATTGCCGCAAGAAATTACGGTTTACGAAATGTCAAACAATGATGCCTGGGTCCGTGATTGTGGACCATCATTTGTCATTAACGACCATGGAGAAATCCGTGGTGTGGATTGGACATTCAATGCTTGGGGGGGATTAGTAGATGGTTTATATTTCCCTTGGGACCAAGACGATTTGGTTGCACAAAAAATTTGTGAAATTGAGCATGTAGATTCTTATCGAACAGATGATTTTGTTTTAGAAGGCGGTTCATTCCACGTAGATGGACAAGGAACAGTCTTGACTACAGAAATGTGCTTATTAAGTGAAGGTCGAAATCCACAACTTTCAAAAGAAGCAATTGAACAAAAATTATGCGACTATTTAAATGTTGAAAAAGTTCTTTGGCTAGGTGATGGAATTGACCCAGAAGAAACCAATGGTCACGTGGATGATGTAGCTTGTTTTATTGCACCTGGTGAAGTGGCTTGTATTTACACCGAAGATCAAAATAGCCCATTTTATGAAGCGGCACAAGATGCGTATCAACGTTTGCTTAAAATGACTGATGCTAAAGGACGCCAATTAAAAGTCCACAAATTATGCTGTCCTGTCAAAAATGTAACCATTCAAGGCTCCTTCAAAATTGATTTCGTGGAAGGAACCATGCCACGAGAAGACGGCGATATTTGTATCGCATCCTATATGAACTTTTTAATTACAAATGATGGTGTGATTGTGCCACAGTATGGTGATGAAAATGATCGTTTGGCTTTAGAGCAAGTTCAAACGATGTTCCCAGATAAAAAAATTGTCGGCGTTAATACGGTAGAAGTTGTTTATGGGGGCGGCAATATTCACTGTATCACACAACAAGAACCAAAGCGCTAGGAGGGAAACAGATGTCAAAAATAGTGATTGCATTAGGTGGAAATGCGTTAGGAAATTCTTCGAAAGAACAATTGGCAAAAGCACAAACCGCTGCAAAATCCATTGTTGATTTAATTGAACAAGGCCATCAAGTGGTGATTGCTCATGGCAACGGGCCACAAGTTGGCAAAATTCGCTTAGCTTTTGAGGAAACGAGTCAATCTCCAGAAGATGTCGTGCCGTTTCCTGAATGCACAGCAATGAGCCAAGGCTATATTGGCTATCATTTACAACAAGCAATTGATGAAGAACTAGTAGCCAGAAATTTAGGGGAACAACCAGTTGTTACGTTAATTACACAAGTCGTGGTGGATCCAAAAGACCCAGCGTTTACAAAACCAACAAAACCAATTGGTGGTTATTATGACGAAGAAACAGCCAAACAGTTGATGGCGGAAACTGGGAACGTCTATCAAGAAGATGCGGGTCGAGGCTGGCGACGGGTAGTTCCTTCACCAAAACCAATTGATATTTACGAAAAAGTTAGCTTGCGAACACTTGTTGATGCAGGACAAATCGTAATTGCTTGTGGTGGTGGCGGGGTTCCTATTGCCTATGATGGTCCAGTCTATCATGGTGTAGATGCAGTCATTGATAAAGACTTTGCGGCAGCAAAAATGGCTGAACTCATTGAAGCAGATGTTTTTGTGGTATTAACTGCAGTGGAACATGTTTTTGTTAACTTTGGTCAAGCAAATCAACAAGCTTTGACCGATGTTACGGTTACGGCAATGCAACAATATATAGAAGAAAATCAATTTGCGCCAGGTAGTATGTTACCTAAGGTGGAAGCGGCCATCAGTTTTGCAGAAAGTAAACCAAACCGCCAGGCGATTATCGGGCTTTTAGAATTAGCTTCGGAAGCAATCAAAGGAGAAAGTGGTACACGAATTACACAATAAATTCTCAGTATTTAACTTTCACAAAAGTCTAAAACAAACGCATTTAGCGGGCTATCTTAATCGTTAGAGAGTAGGACATCGGTCGTTTTGACGGATGTCCTACTCTCTATTTTGTTTTTTTAACGAACAAAACTGTTAGTTGTCATGCAAAAATAAACATAGTAAGATAATCTTTAAATGGTATAGGAGGATAAAAATGTCTAAATTTTTAAAAGTAATCGGAATAATTGCTGTTTTGTTAGTCATAATAGGCGCTGCAGCGTATTGGTTTATACTCAAAAAGTTCACTCCTGAGGCAGAAACCCCAGCAATGTACAATCAAGAGAGAATCGTTAAAACGATTGAAGACCAATTAAAAGAAACGGATGTACAAAAAGCTCGGACCAAAGCACCGTTGATTATTGAAAAAAATATCACTGAATTACAGCAAGCGATTGCCAACGGAGCATTGACCTATGAAGAACTTACGGCGTTTTATTTGGACCGTATTTTACAGTTCGATCAAATAGATAATGGCATGAACAGCATCTCTGAAATCAATCCGCAAGCAATTAAGGAAGCAAAGGCATTTGACCAACAAGCCTCTCAAACACCGAAGAAGCCTTTGTATGGTATTCCTGTGACTTTGAAAGAAAATATAAATACGACCAACATGATTTCGAGTGCAGGAGCTTATGCCTTACGCACGTTCAAGCCTAAGGAAGATGCGGAAGTAGTTAAGAAGTTAACAGAGGCGCAAGCTTTGATTTTAGGAAAAGTAAACTTATCTGAACTAGCGAATTATATGTCAATGAAAGCACCAAGTGGCTATAGTTCCAAACATGGACAAACACTTAATCCTTATGGGCCACTCAAAATAACACCTTCAGGTTCAAGTTCTGGGAGTGCGGCTAGTGTGACGATGAATATCGGCGCCTTCTCTTTAGGCACTGAGACGATGGGATCGATTGTTTCCCCCGCTTCTCATCAATCAGTGGTTGGTTTTAAACCGACCCACAGTTCAGTAAGTGGCGAAGGTGTTTTACCATTGGCACCATCATTAGATACAGTTGGCCCGATTGCCCGAAGTGTCGTTGATGCTGCACAAGGCTATAATGCGTTTAAGAAAGACACGGTTCCGAGCATTGATTCAACGAAATTTACTAAAAATAACTTACAAGGTCAACGCATTGGGTTGCTAGAAATGCCAAGTGCTGAAGAAGAATTTGCGACTGCTAAAAAGGCCCTCCAAAAAGCTGGAGCAGAAGTGATTCCGGTAACGCCAGACATGGAAGGGATTGATGGCGGGGCAGTTATTTCCAATGAATTTAAGTTTGCATTGGAAGAATTTGCGAAACGTTATGACTTACCATTTAAAACACTGGAGGAACTAATTGCGTATAATCAACAAGATAAAAAGGTTCGTGCCAAGTATGGGCAAGATTTATTAGAAGCAGATGTTAAAAAGAAACAACCAGATAAAGAAGTCATTCAAGCAACCATTAAAAAAGCACAGCAAACGTTTGATGCGTTGCTAAAAAAACAACAATTAGACGGATATGCTTTTATTGATTCTGAAGGTACGGGTTTAAGTGCCGTGGCAGGATATCCTGAATTGACTGTTCCTTTGGCGAAAAACAGTGAAGGACAACCTTATGGGCTGACTTTTACACAAACTGCCAATAAAGAGCAAACGTTATTTGAGCAAGCTTACAGCTTTGAACAAAGTACCAAAGGACGGATAGTGCTTTCAGATAACGAGCTGTTGGCAAACAGTAAAAAAATAAATAGAGATGAGCAGTAAAGGGAAACTAGGGATACCGAAACATCCATATCAAACCTAATAAAGATAATCGACCTACAAATGAAAGGAAATTGTTTGTAGGTCGATTATTTAGGTGAGTCGTTTTTTTTACTTTTTTAGGCGAATGTTTTCATGTAATAAGTGGCCAGATTCGAGAAATAAGGCCGTCAATTTTTAAGCATTTCAATAAAAAGAGTGAACAATGGCTGTGTTTGAAGCATAAATATGTGCGGTTGCTTCCGCTTTCGCAACATTAATTTGGAGCGCTACCGTCGTAAAGGGTTCTGCTGTAGGAATTATTAGATGGAAACAAATCCATGACTACATAGAAGATTAAAACAAGATGAAGAAAATATTGTGGCAATAAAGGATATCAGAAAGCTTACAAAATAACTATATGTAGTGTCTTTTTATTTTTTTAATCAATATATAGTATTAAAATCTTCTTTTTATTCCGAAATCTGATTGACTTGTTTTTTAAAACGGAGTACTCTTATTGAGACGTCAACAGAGAAAAGTTTGGTTTTAGGAAGGTCGGAAATTTGTCGTGAATAAGAATTTTTTGGTGAATGATTTTAAAGGTTGGGAAACGAGAAGTTACTTGTTTTTAGCTTTGATGGTGGGGGTACAGTTGATTGCATTTGCTATCAATCCATCGAATTGGATTACGTTAGTAGGTGGTTTAGCCGGCATCATTTGTGTGAATTTAATTGCCCAAGGAAAAGTCAGCAATTACATTTTTGGGTTAATCAGTGCAGTGATTATTGGCTATTTTGGGTTAGTGACACGGGTATATGCCGAAGTTCTTTTACAAAGCTTCTATATTATTATGGACATTACAGGGCTTTATGCTTGGCTTCGGGCTAGCGAGGATGGCTCGGGTCAAGTAACCGAAGTAAAAGTTTTAAAAGGTATTCAGTGGTTGTATGCCTTTTTCACGTGGCTGCTCATTGGCGTAGCTGCATATATTTTGTTAGGTTTTGTAAATGATGCGCAACAAACATTAGATGCAATCACGTTCAGTGTTTCAGCGACAGGGATGTTATTGATGATTAAACGTTATCAATCGCAATTCGTGTTTTGGTTACTAGGAAATATTTTTTCAATTTTGTTATGGTTCCGAGCTGGAACGCACGCTGGTGGTGATTATGCGATATTTGTTATGTATTGTATGTATACTTTTAACTCAATTTTTGGTATGTTTAATTGGTTGAAGATAAAAAATAAAATGGAAAAAAATAGGTAGGGAGTTCGATGGCAGTGATTGTTTTAGCAGGTACGATTGGCGCTGGTAAATCTAGTTTAACAGCTTTAATTGCAAACCGTTTAGGTTCAGAAGCCTTTTACGAATCAGTTGATGATAATGAGGTATTACCTTTATTTTATGCGGAACCGGAAAAGTACGCATTTTTATTACAAATTTATTTTTTAAATAAACGTTTTGATAGTATTAAACAAGCATTAACGCATGAAAATAATGTATTGGATCGCTCGATTTATGAAGATTCATTACTTTTTCATTTAAATGCAGATTTAGGTCGTGCAAACGAAACAGAGGTCAAAGTGTACGATGACTTATTACAAAACATGCTCCAAGAATTGCCTTATGCTGCGCATAAAAAAAGACCTGATTTGTTAGTTCACATTCGTATTTCATTTCCCAAAATGTTAGAACGCATCAAAAAACGTGGCCGTCCTTATGAACAAATTGAGACAGATCCAACGTTGTATGATTACTATCAAATGTTGAACGAGCGTTATGATCAATGGTACGAAGACTATGATGAAAGTCCTAAAATTCAAATTGATGGCGATAAATATGATTTTGTCGAAGATCCTGAAGCGTGTCAATATGTCTTGGCGTTAATTGAGAAGAAAATTGAAGAATTAGAAAGATAAATAAAAAGAAGCAAGTCCGGACTTGCTTCTTTTTGACTTAAAATGTGGATAGATAGGCTAAAGTTGCTACTAAATAAAGGAGTGTAGTGCTAAATTATAGAATCGGATTTTAACCTTCCCCTAAGTTAAAATCGGATAATCTATCCACCGACAGTTTAAGTTTGTATAAAATAGCGGTAGCTATTATCAACGAAGTCATTCATCGGTTGACCTGACTTCTCTAGAAGTATACCATCGAAAATAACCAACAGTTGTTCAAAATTTGGACTTAGTAAGTGTAAATTTTGATTGAAAGTTTCTGTAAATCAATCATTTATTCAAAAAATAATGCTCGAAAGAAGGAAGATAAATGGGCCAAATTTGGTTTGAACGCATTCTACGTTGGCGCAAAAAAGCGCAACGATTTTTACAAGGACGTTATGCCCGGTTCGATGAATTGAATCGAACGCTGTTGCTAACAAGTGTTGTGCTGGCGCTCATCAATATTTTTACTGGCTATCTTTGGGTTCGATTATTGATTTTAATCACAGTCGCCTACGTGTATTATCGCTTTTTTTCAAAACATATTCACCCGCGATTGAATGAAAATCAACGGTTTATTCTTCGAAAACAACACCTAATGCAAAAAGTTCATGCTTTTCGCAAGCGACATATGACTCAGAAAGAGTATCGTTATTTTAAATGTCCAAAATGTCAGCAGTCATTACGTGCGCCGAAAGGACGAGGAACAATCAAAGTCACTTGTTCAAACTGCCAAAATCAATTTATCAAAAAAGTCTGACCTTCTGTGTTTTTTGGTCTAGGCAACTTTCGGACTTGTGGTATACTTGAGAAAAGAAACCATTGGATATTCTAAAAGGGGAATATCTTGTTAAAAAAGGAGAGAAAAACAATGGAAATTAAACGCCAACAAGAAATTGTTGAAGCGTATCATTATGATATGCGAGTACCTGATTCAGAAGTAGAGACAGATTTACGTGTTAGTTTTTCACCAATTGAAGTAGAAGAAGAAAATTATCCAGAAAATAGCTCAGCACTTGTTGCTCGCTTAGAATTTCGAATTGTCTTTGACGAATTTGTTTTATCAGGGGCGATTAGTCAAATTAATCACATTATTGATCGTAAAATTGAAAAACAAGAAGATATTTCGCAAGAAGAAGTCGATGAACTTGTACGTCCTTTATTTAGCATCGTCGAACGTTTATCTTATGAAGTAACTGAAATTGCTCTGGATCGTCCAGGTGTCCAATTGAATTTTCAACAATCAGAAGAAGCTTAAACTTTAAAAACAGCGTTTGTAACGGATTCCGTTACAAACGCTGTTTTTATTCCTGTGAAGGTTTAGCAACCAAAGCCTTTTTAAACTGTTCATAATTTTTTGTAGCGATATCCATATAAGCAATCGGCTGTCCAACTTTGGTGATTTTTTCGGGAAGATAGGGAGCGAGCATTTCATTGTACAAAATGAACGCAGCTTCTGGTACTTCCTCTGAAAGAACATCATAACTGATAAAGTCAATTTCATAGGTTGGTTGAAAAAAGGCTTTGATGTTTTGCTGCTCTTTATTTGAAAAGAGCCAAGGACCCGCATTTGCAGGGCTTCCCACAAATAACGTCGCTCCATCACGGTTGACAGAAAGGATCCAACAAATTTTTTGCATACGCTTACACCTCCTAGAACTAAGTATACCACGTCAGCTTAAAAGAAAGAGGACAAAAAACAAATTATTTTTACAGTGACTAGTAAAACAACGCTTGGTGATAGTTTTAAACTATCGCAACGGTTATTTTCTATCAAAAAGTAAGCAAATTATCCCACTATTTGCTATAAAATAAGGTACAATAGAACTATCACTGGAAACAGTTTGCTGTTTTCAGGGTATTTACTGGAGAGTGAGTACCGGGAACCTTTACTTCCTTTGATGTACTTGTCATTAAAAACATAGGGAGGAACTAAAATGACAACATTCATCACTGTATTAGTGATCCTTGCATTTATTGCTGTGTTATTCGGTTTCTACCAAATGCAAAAGAAACATTTAAAATTCTCAACACGTGTCTTTTCAGCATTGGGCGTGGGGATTGTTTTAGGTGCAATTATTCAATTTGCTTTTGGTACAGACAGTAAAATTACTACGCAATCAATGGAATGGATCGGGATTGTAGGTAATGGTTATGTAGCGTTTCTACAAATGCTCGTAATTCCGTTAGTATTTGTATCTATCGTAGGTGCATTTACAAAAATGAAAGAATCCAATAAATTAGGAAAAATTAGCTTTAATGTGTTAGCCACCTTACTAGGAACAACAGCAGTAGCTGCCTTGGTGGGGATTGGAACAACCTTAGCGTTTGGTCTTCAAGGGGCAAAATTCACGCAAGGTGCTGCAGAAACGTCAAGAATTGCCGAGTTAGCGACGCGTCAAGATGCGATTCAAGATTTGACGATTCCCCAACAAATCGTTTCATTCATTCCTAAAAATGTCTTTGCTGACTTTGCGGGAACACGACCAATGAGTACCATTGGGGTGGTAATCTTTGCTGCGTTTGTTGGTGTCGCTTATTTAGGCGTTCGTCGTAAAGCGCCAAAAGAAGCTGAATTTTTTGCAAATTTAATTGATAGTTTATATAAAATTACCATGCGAATTGTTACCTTAGTTTTACGCTTGACCCCTTATGGCGTGTTAGCGTTAATGATTAATGTTGTAGCAACAAGTGATTTTGTTGCGATTATTAACTTAGGTAAATTTGTGTTGGCATCGTATGTGGCCTTAATCATTGTTTTTGCCATTCACATGTTGATTTTAATTACTTTAAAAGTCAATCCAGTTACGTATCTAAAAAAAGTTTTTCCAGTCTTGAGCTTTGCTTTTACTTCTCGTTCAAGTGCAGGAGCTTTACCATTAAATATTGAAACACAAACCAAAGCATTAGGTGTCGATGATGCCACAGCAAACTTTGCTGGTAGTTTCGGTTTATCTATTGGACAAAATGGTTGTGCCGGCGTTTATCCAGCTATGTTAGCAACCATCGTTGCACCAACTGTTGGAATTGATGTCTTTAGTTTACAATTTATTTTAATGTTAGTAGCAGTTGTCACAATCAGTTCATTTGGCGTAGCCGGTGTCGGCGGCGGAGCAACCTTTGCTTCTCTGATTGTTTTAGGCGCAATGAACTTGCCAGTTGCAATTGTTGGTTTAGTAATTTCGGTTGAACCACTTATTGACATGGCGCGGACAGCTGTTAACGTTAACGATAGTATGGTTGCAGGTGTGTTAACAAGTGCTCGTATTCATGAGTTAGATCGTGATGTCTTAAATGATCGCGACGTTGTCTTAGATGCAAATATCTAAATCAATAAAACGAAAAGTGTTTGAGCAATGTCTTGCTCAAACACTTTTTTTTGATTTTAAGCGAAAGTGCAGTAATTATTTAAAAGAACGTATATAATAAGTTGTTAACTAAATTCAAAAGGACGTGAAGGAATGTTTTCAAACCAAGTAAAGATTATGTTATATGTGAATAATGTTGAGGAATCTAGTCAATTTTGGCAAACGTTTGGCTTTGTTGAAAAGGAAAGAGAGGAAGTTGACGGCACATTGGTGGTAGAAATTGCGCCAAGTGAATCAGCAGAAGCGATTATTGTTTTATATGATTTGGCCTTTATTCAAAAACATTCACCAGAAGTGGCGGGGAATACCCCTTCTTTAATGTTTGCTAGCGATGATATCATTGGTCTCTATAAAAAAATGCAAGAGGCTAGCGTTACTGTCGGTGAAATGGTTCAATTGCCAACAGGCTTAGTTTTTAATTTTGCAGATAACGATGATAATTACTTTGCTGTGATGGGGCAAGAAAGTAAATAAAAAACAGCTTGGCACTGGAATCTAGATTGATTCTGGTGCCAAGCTGTTTTTTATAAAAGTTGAAAGTTTTATAAATTTTACTAAAATCTGTAATTTTCATGAAAATATAGCGTATGATAATGCTGTTAATAGAATAGGCGGAGGTAAGCGGTATGCGTAAACGACATGCAAAGAAAAGACATGGAGGAGTGAATTGGCTTTTTATAGTATGTTTGTTGGTGGTGATTGGTGGTAGTGGTTATTTAATAAAAACGTTCTTTTTCACTAGAGATTCACAAGTTAGTCAAGAATCGAAAGTGGTCTTGGAAGAAGATCGCCGAAGTGATAATTATGCGAATTTAACGAAAGAAATAGTTGCACCAGATAGTGGCGAACTTGATCAAAAAATTCAAGAAACAAATTATATTGGTTCGGCTTTGATCATTAAAGATGATCAGGTTTTAGTAAATAAAGGATATGGCTTTGCCAATTTTGAAAAGCAACAAGCCAACACGCCAAACACAAGGTTTCAGATTGGCTCAATTCAAAAATCTTTTACCACAACCTTGATCTTAAAAGCAATTGAAGAAGGTAAACTTACATTAGATACAAAACTCGCTACGTTTTATCCGCAAGTACAAGGTGCTGAGGACATTACGATTAGCGATATGTTGAATATGACAAGCGGTTTAAAGTTATCAGCAATGCCTAATAATATCGTTACCGATGAAGAAATTATTCAATTTGTTAAACAAAATACCATTCAAGTCAATAAAGGAAAATACAATTATTCCCCAGTAAATTTTGTCCTTTTAGCAGGAATGTTAGAGAAAATGTATCAACGTACCTATCAAGAATTATTTAATAAATTTTATCACAAAACGGCTGGTTTAAAGAATTTTGGCTTCTATGAAACCTTATTGGAACAGCCCAATAATTCAACAAGTTATAAATGGACAGAAGATAATTCATATAACCAAGTGCTCTCGATTCCTGCAGCTAGTTTTGCCCATGAATTTGGGACTGGGAATGTGGATATGACGACAGGTGATTTGTATTGGTACTTACATCAATTAATGAGTGGACATTTAGTTTCCACCGCACTTTTGCAAAAATTATGGACGTCTTCTCAGCAAAGTTCTTATCATGGCGGCATCTATGTTCATGATAATTATTTACGCTTACACGGCGTTGAAGCGGGTCAACAAGCCCTGGTTTTATTTTCAAAAGATATGAAAACCGGGGTCATATTGCTAACTAATTGTGTGAATCCAGCGAAATACAAAGAATTAATTGGTTCGTTGTTCCATGATGTAACCAATTTAACTGTTAAATTTTAAAGCAGAAGCAACAACGATCACTCCCAAAGCCTTTTTAGGTTTCTTCTGAGAGACTTTATATTAAAATAAAGGGAAAAACAATCAAAGGGAGTGACGAAGATGAAGCGATCAAAAAATAAACAAGTTGTTATTGGTGAATCAACGAAAAAAAACATTTATCTTCAAGATATAGAACAGGAAACGCAAGCTTTTATTCTCCAAAACAATCCACAATTGACAGCTGAATCGATGATTACATTGGCGGAGTTACTTAATTATCGTTTGGATTACATGAAACAATTGGTCGCAAATGATTCTGAAAAAATCCAACAACTGAATGAATTGGTGGTTCAACATATCAAAGAAGATAAGCTGATTTCCAATAATATGAATGAAAAGATGGAAAAGAAATTAACCTTTGGCCAACGAGCAGCGGATACCATTGCTAAATTTGGCGGTAGCTGGGTGTTTATTGGCTTCTTTTGCTTCGTGTTGATTGCTTGGATCGTGATTAACTCTACCACTTTATTGGGACAACCATTTGACAAATATCCTTATATTTTGCTAAATCTCGCCTTATCTTGTTTAGCAGCTATCCAAGCACCGATTATTATGATGAGTCAAAACAGACAAGAAGCCCGTGATAGAGAACAAGCGAATAATGATTATAAAATTAACTTAAAAGCAGAAGTAGAAATTAATTTATTACATGAGAAAATGGATTATATTATCAATAATCAACTAGAAAATTTGGTAAAAATCCAAAATATTCAAATTGAACTTTTAGGTGAATTGCAAGAACAACTCGCCGCGACTTCTGAAAAGGAGTAGTATATAGAAGAGGTCAGGACAGAACCGTTTAGCTCCGAGAACCAAGTAGGTACTGTTCAACATCTATTTGCTTTGCAAATAGTGTTTCTCAGCAATAAGAAGAAATTTCCGAAAATTGTCATAAAACACAACGAGGTACGAGTTGATGTTGCATGATACCTACCCGGTGCTCTTTAATTTTTGGAGACCAAGTAGGTATTGTTCATCATCGAATCACTACGTTCTTCGTGATTCTCAACAATTTCGGCTTATTTCCGAAGGACCTTCACCAAGTAGGTACGATGATTTCATCTGTTCATGCTTCACAGTGAAACATCGCAACTCTTAGAGCTGTAGCTCTTTTGAAGGCTGTACTGTGACGAGACGCATGTCGAGAAAACATCTTAGAAGTTGTTGAGATCGAAGCAACGCGTAGTGTTGGTTCTGTTCCCGCCGTTTATCAGGCTTTTTTTATTGTGTGTAAATACACAAGCAAAATAATCGCTTTCCCTTTTTTATTCACCGTATAATGGGATAGAATGACTTTATACAAAAGGGGAAAACAAGATGAAATACCAAGTATTACTTTATTACAAATATACAACAATTGAAGATCCAGAAGCTTTTGCGAAAGAGCATCTAGCTTTTTGCAAATCATTAAATTTAAAAGGCCGTATTTTAGTAGCGACAGAAGGGATTAACGGAACGTTATCTGGTACTGTCGAAGAAACAGAAAAGTACATGGAAGCAATGCAAGCAGATGAGCGCTTTAAGGATACATTCTTTAAAATTGATCCAGCAGAAGAAATGGCGTTCCGCAAAATGTTTGTTCGCCCACGTTCTGAATTAGTGGCGTTGAACTTAGAAGAAGACGTTGATCCATTAGAAACGACGGGGAAATATTTGGAACCTGCAGAATTTAAAGAAGCCTTACTAGACGAAGACACTGTTGTAATCGATGCTCGTAACGATTATGAATATGATTTAGGTCATTTCCGTGGTGCCGTGCGCCCAGATATCCGTAGCTTCCGTGAGTTACCACAATGGATTCGCGAGAACAAAGAACAATTTATGGATAAAAAAATTGTTACCTATTGTACTGGCGGGATTCGCTGTGAAAAATTTTCTGGCTGGTTATTAAAAGAAGGATTTGAAGATGTTGCTCAATTGCATGGTGGTATCGCCAACTATGGAAAAAATCCAGAAACACGTGGCGAACTTTGGGACGGCAAAATGTATGTCTTTGATGACCGAATCAGTGTCGAAATTAATCATGTTGATAAAAAAGTTATTGGGAAAGACTGGTTTGATGGGACACCTTGCGAACGCTACATTAACTGTGCAAACCCAGAATGTAATCGTCAAATCTTAACTTCAGAAGAAAATGAACATAAACATTTAGGCGGCTGCTCATTAGAATGTAGCCAGCATCCTGCCAACCGTTATGTAAAAAAATATAATTTAACAGAAGCAGAAGTTGCTGAACGTTTAGCTTTGTTAGAAGCGGTTGAAGTATAAAAATAATAAAAAAATAAACAAAAAAACTTCGAAAATTATTTTTTGAAGTTTTTTTGTTTATTTTTTTGTCTTTAAAAGTATTGATTTTAAAGCTTTCTTAGCTGAAACCATTTTATTTTTTAAAAGCGTCTGAAAAAAATAAAAAAATCTAATAAATATTTCTTTTATATAATGTTTATTGGCTGGGCCAGTCAATGTTGAAAATGGGGAAGGAGGAATTCAGATGAAAATCATAAAAAGGTTTAGTTTGGTATGTTTAGGGCTATTGATCATTGGGTTGCAAACAAAAAGCGTTATGGCTGAAGAAAATAATTATGAATCAAATGGTCAAGCGAGCTTCTATGGTACCTACGTTTATGAGAATGAAAAAGAGTCAAATGACGTAGCGGATACCCAACAATCAGAAGAACAGGGAAGAAACAATTTAACTGCTTCTGGACAAGCAGTTTTACCTAAAACAGGCGAGTCTGAAAATCTGCTGTATTCCTTGATAGGAGTTAATTTGTTGGGGGGAGTCATTTATTTAATTAATAAAATGAAACGAGAGAAGGAGCTTATTTAATGAAAAAAACTGTTTTACTTACATCGGCAACCATACTTTTAGGCGTAGGGTTTCAAGCAATAAACGCATCAGCAGCAGAAACTTTTCCGAAAGAATACAATACGGAAGGCACAATTACTTTTGAAGCAGGCGATAACGAAATCACACCGCCAGTTGATCCAGAAAATCCCGATCCTACTGATCCAGTAGACCCAATTGATCCTCCAGGGCCAGGAACGGGTGGTGCCTTATCAATTGATTATGGGTCAAAATTTAAATTTGGTACACAAAAGATTTCTACGGCAGATCAAACGTATTATGCTGCGCCAGATGAAATGAAAGATGGTTCAAAAAAACCAACCTATGTACAAGTAACTGATAAAAGAGGAACGTTAGCAGGATGGAAACTAACGCTTTCCCAACCTGAACAATTTAAAACAGCTACTGGAGAAGAACTAGTCGGCGCTCAATTAACGTTTACAAAGGCAGAAGCTGCCTCAATGGTGGATGAAAAATATAAACCTACTGAAGTCAGTAGTACTATTTCCTTAACACCTGGTGTAAATAATAATCTAGCGATGAACGCTAAAAAAGAAACAGGTGTTGGGACTTGGGTTTATCGCTTTGGTTCAAATGAAGCAACAAATAAAGAAGCTGTCCAATTATTCGTTCCCGGAAAATCTGTAAAGCTTGCACAACAATATTCAACGAAGTTAGTTTGGGCATTAGAAGATACTCCCGTTAATAATTAAATAAAGGAGAAAAGCAATGAAAAAACAATTCACAGGAATCGTTCTATGCAGTACATTTGCAGTTGCTGGTTGGTCCTTACAAGCGAAGGCAGAGGAGCCAAAAGAGTATCGTTCGAATGGTTTAGTAGAATTTATTCCGAACGTAGATCCGACAGAGCCGGTTGATCCAGAAAATCCCGATCCAGAAAAGCCAGTCAAACCAATTGATCCAACAGACCCAGAAGGTCCCAATCCTGGTACCCAAGGACCACTGTCTATTGATTATGCTTCAAGTTTTGACTTTGGGAAAAATCGTATTTCGAATAAAGACCAAGTATATTTTGCAAGAGCACAGCAATATCAAGAAAATCAAAAAGATACACCAAATTTTGTGCAAATTTCTGATAATAGAGGAACCAATAGTGGTTGGTCTTTAACGGTTACGCAAAAGGAGCAATTTAAAGCAACAAAGGCGACTTTAAATAGTCAGTTGACAGGTGCGCAAATTTCTTTAGCTAACCCGACTGTTAATAGTAATGCGCAAAATGTTGTGAAACCAGAGGCAACAAATAAGATTGCCCTTGTTCCAGGGACCGCATCGCTAGTGGCAGCTGCGAAGCAAGGAACTGGTGCGGGAACTTGGGCTACTTATTGGGGCAAAGTAGAAGTGGTTGCAGAACGCGATGAAACCAATACGGTACACAATGTTAATGTTACAAAAGATGTCGCGCTATCAGTACCAGGGTCAACCCCTAAAGATGCCGTGAAATATCAAACAAAATTATTGTGGACGTTGACGGATGTACCAGGAATTTAAAAAGTAGAGGTGAAGAGAGATGCGAAACAAACAAAGCCTAGTCTTTTTGGCAAGTAGTTTATTCTTACTACTCCTTGCGCCTATTACTAGCGAAGCGATTAGTAATCCTTCGACAAATATCAACGAAGTCAATCGGGAAATAGTGGAGGAATCGGCCAATGATCAGGCAACTAGCGCTCCTTCTCACTCGGAAACATTAGAGCAAGAACCTTCCCTAGAAACGACAACAACAACCGATAATCATCCAGCAGAAACAGACCAATCAACGGCTACTTTAGAACCTAGCAAACAACAAAAGGATGACGATAACAGTGTAACGGAATCGGCGATAGTTGAACCACAGCCGCGCATGTTGGCTGCGCCATACGCTACTTCATTGCCTGATGATCCTAATATCATTCCAATCGACAAGGTATTTCAAGAGCCAATTGGAAATGCAACAAGTATTTTAGAAGGTGGGAAGTTATTACAACTAAACCCAGCTGTTAAATCACAAAAAGGAGCTATTTGGTCAAAAAAACCAATCAGTTTATTGTCGGATTTTACCTTTAAAAGTTATTTGTATTTAGGAAACGAGTATGCAAATGCTGGTGATGGTATGACCTTTACCTTAACGAATGATCCTAGAATGTCCACAACGCCTCAAGAAGTCATTGGTTCACCTGGGATGGGAATCGGTGCATACTCCACGAAAGCTGGTCAACCTTATGTTAGAAATGCCTTATCGATTGAGTTTGATACCTATAAAAATACTGGTAGTTCCAACCGAATGGACCGAGAAATTTCACAAGATAAGGGAAATGGGCATTTAGCTTTTGTCACTCCGAAAGCTAATAACAACAGCTATACAGGGGAGCATTCAGGCGTCACTGTTGCGCCAACCTATCTATCTAATGGAACCTGGCGCATGTTGACTGTTCATTGGAATGCCGCAACCAAAGCATTAACATATGATTTAGAAGGTGTGGGCACGAATACGTATGTAGTTTCAGATTTAAATGCACAATTTGGCGCAACAACGGTTTATTGGGGCTTTACATCATCCACAGGTGGCAAATACCAAGAGAATGCTTTAGCAATGACACAAATTCCTACCAACGTTACGTCACAAGCAGCCCTTAGCGTGAATGGTCAGGAATTTAGCTCAGCTGTTGAAGCAGTGAAAAATGATCAGGTGAGACTACGGAATACGTTGAATATTGACAATGACTTTATCGAAGATCGTCAACCGCAAGTAAGCATTGACTTACCTGATGAATTAGCATATGAAGAAAATTCATTAATGATTGATGGTAAAAAGGTAGCAGCCAAAGATCTGACACAAACAGGGAATCACTTAACAATTGCTTTAAATGACTACCTAGTTTTAAAGAAGGACATGATGATTGAATTAAAAACAACCCTTCAAGATAATACGCCCGAAAAAGTTTTAACTATGAACTTTGACTATTATGAAGAAGGAACCTTACTGCAAAAGTCAAATAATGTAACGATTACTATTCCTAAACCAACAGAAAAAACAGTAACCGTTTTTTATAAAGACGCGGAAGATAAAGATATTGCCCCACCTAAAAGTGTTACAGGGAAAATTGGTGCACCCTATCAAGAAAAACCCCTAGATATTTCTGGCTATGTTTTTACAAAAGACTCGGGCAATACGGAAGGAATAATGACAGAGGAAACAAAAGATATTTATTTTTACTATCGTTTAGGGGAACTATATTTTAAAGAGGCACCAAAACAGATTACTTTTGGTACGGAAAAGATACGTAATCAACCACTAATTAAACTTGGGCATCCCACCGAAGGACTCAAAGTCGTGGATGAACGTAACGCAAATAATTGGCGCTTGCAACTAAAGCAAACGCAACCGTTAACAAATGATTCAATTGTAATGCCAGATGTTTTTTCTTTCGTTTCAACTGTTGGAAGCTCTCAGATTACAAATGAGGCAATTACGCTTTTAGAAAGTAATCAGAAAGGTGAAACAGATTTAACAGCATTACTTGATGAATCAAAACAACAAGGAATTCAAATCAATGTTCCTGTAGCTTATCAAAGAGTTGGAACATTTAAAGCTCGTTTATCTTGGGCGTTAGAAGACGTACCAGGAAATTAAAGAAAAGAATGGAGAAAAGAAAATGAAAAAAGTAACAACAGTATGTTTATCCACATTTATTTTAGGGAGCTTAGGCATGACTTCTCAAGCCTTTGCAGAAGATGGCGGTAGTTATACATCTAATGGTATCGTAGAATTTACACCAAGTGAAGATCCAACTAATCCGGTTGACCCAACGGATCCAACTAATCCAGTTGATCCTATTGACCCAACAGATCCTGAAGGTCCTAATCCAGGAACAAACGGTCCGTTGTCAATTGATTATGCGTCAAGTCTAGACTTCGGTGTTCAAAAAATCACGTCGAAGGATCAGACTTATTTTGCTGCTACCCAAAAATACAAGACGGTAGGCGCAACCGATGAAGTCAAAGAAGGGCCTAACTATGTCCAAGTAACAGATAACCGTGGAACCGAAGCTGGCTGGTCATTAAAAGTGAAACAAGAAGGACAATTTAAATCAACTTCTGGTAAAGAATTGACTGGGGCAGCTATCACGTTTAAAAACGGAAATGTAGTGACTGCTTCAGATTCAGGTAAACCAACAGGCCCAGCCACAATCACGTTGAATTCAGATGGTAGTCAATCAGATGTAATGAGTGCAGCAAAAGGAAACGGTGCAGGAACTTATTTATTTGATTGGGGAACAGATGCAACTACAGCTGCTAAAAGTATTGAGTTAACTGTTCCAGGTTCTACAACCAAATACGCTGAAAAATACGTCACAAAATTAACATGGACGTTGACAGACGCTCCAGGAAATTAAACGAATTTTAAAAAGAAGAATAGCGGGGAACATGGTTACCTGCTATTCACTACATATAGAAAAGGAGTAAATAATTTGAACAGAAAAAAACAACGATTTCTTTTTTTTCCGATACTACTAATTCTTTTAGCGTTAGTACCTAGCAATGGTTTTGCCAGTGAATTTAATTTCGCGGTTACGCCTATTCCATCAGAAAAACAAGTAGATAAAGAAAAAACTTACTTTGATTTATTACTAGCACCAAATGAAGAAACTGAGTTGAAAGTGAACTTGCGCAATGATACAGATAAAGAAGTAAAGGTAGGTATTTCCATCAATAGTGCCATTACCAATTCAAATGTAATCGTGGAGTATGGTGAAAATAAGGGGAAAAAAGATCAAAGTTTAGCGTTTGATATAAAAGACTACGTTCAATACCCTAGCTCAGTTCGTTTAAAACCGAAAAGTGAACAAACGGTTTCTATTAACGTCAAAATGCCTAATACACCCTTTGATGGAGTGTTAGCTAGTGGTATCACTTTTAAAGAAGAAACGTCGGATGAAGGCAAACGCCAAGACGATAAGAGTCAGGGGTTATCCATTAAAAATGAATATTCGTATGTCGTTGCATTATTGATGCAACAAAATAAAAAAAAGGTTGAGCCGAATTTACTTTTGAAAAAAGTCTCACCAGGACAGATTAATGCTAGAAATGTGATTTTAGTCAATCTACAAAATGATCAAAAAACATATATTAACCAAGTTGCCTTTTCGGCAGAGATTACCAAAAAGGGACATGAAGAAGTTTTATATAAAGAGGAAAAAGCAAACATGCAAATTGCGCCAAATACCAATTTTTCTGTTCCTATTGCGCTAAAAGGGCAACCACTTAAGCCAGGAGATTATCATTTGTCTATGACCGTTGTTGGGAATAAAGATGCTGTAGGCTCATTTAAAAAATCAATAAACAATGAATCGATATCTTTTAGAAATCAATGGCAATTTGAAAAAGACTTTACAATTAATGGCGAAGTTGCCAAAGAATTAAATGAAAAAGATGTGACCTTAAAAGAAAATCATTCAAATTTATATTTGCTGATTGGCTTACTACTATTATTGATAGTGATTTTAATCATTGCCTGGTTGATTTGGCGAAAAAAGAAACAGGAACAAAACGAAAGAGAAATATAAAGAGTAGTTAATTTTTGATTTGATTATCGGCAACGTTTTTGTTTGTTTTTACTTATCAAACATGCAGTTTATTCAACAAACCTAACTCAAAAAAAGAAATAATAAGAAGGAGTATTGTTAAATATCGTCTGATACCACTTTACTAGTTATATTTTTTGTTTTGTTATGTAGCTAAAGTATTTGGCAATATATGTGAGAAAAATGGATAAATACAAACATTTACTATTATGGAGTACATTGTTACTCTCGTTTTTTCAAGTAACCACTGTGCAAGCAGCAGAAGAACAGAATCCAATTTATAATCCGACCAATCCAACAGAAGAAATTTATCCGATTGAGAATACTGGCACACCAGAAAAAATGGAAGAAACAAATGAAAGTACTATTACTAGCGAAACGCAAGCGGAAGAAAGTAGCGAAGACGTTAGTAAAAAAGAAGTGACAACCAATAATCCAAAAACAAATGAAGAAAGGCCTTCTTCCAAGAAAAGTCAGCATCAAGTATTTTTCACGGATGAATTATTTGATGCTAGCCATATCACCATTGTACCAAATAGCACAGGCGGTGCTGGAACGGAGGGGCAAAACACTTTTTACTTGAATTTCATACAGGAATTAGTAGGAACGGCTATTTATGGGAGAAAGAACTGATAAATGATGAATTATGAAATTTTTTTAAATAAAGAAGATCAACGAAGTTATTCCTTGCTAAGGCATTTAGAAGAAAGTCCCACGCTATCAGGTACTTTTATTGCACTTCGCGAAGAATTATCAATGTCGAATTTTTTAGTCAAAAAAACATTAGAAAAATTAAAAGCAGATATTGACAATCTAAAGTTAAGCGACAGCTTAACTTTAGTCGTTTCTGATGTAGATGTTACACTTGAAATTGATGGAAACTATTCAAGTAAACTTTTGCTCACGAAATACTTAACAGAATCGCTCTCTTTTAAATTAGTCTTGTCTTACTTTAGAGGGAATTATAGTTTGACAAAGTTTGCTGAATGTAATCATGTCAGCACCTCTGTGGCGTATAGTACCTTACAGCGGCTAAAAAAAGCCTTAAAGGAGTATCAGATCTATTTTAGTAAGCGGGAAATTGTCGGCAATCAAAAAGCAATTTCATTTTTTTTGTATAAATTGTTCACGCTTTCCAATCAACCAATTTCCGAACTATATTCGGTAAAAGTTTATAATGAAGCGAAACGTGTATTACAGTCTGTTGAGTTAAACTATACTTTCACCACCTATGAGCGACGCAATTTTTTCCATTATTTAGCTATTATGATTAACAACGAAGGACGTGCGGTGGAAGGGATCGATACGCGTGCACTGAATACATTTTCAGAGGAACTAATAAAAAAATCGCAAGTGGCATGGGCATTGGCTTCAAAATCATTAACGTATACGATTGTTTTTTTCTTATATTTGCATGGCAAACTAGAGAAAAAATATGTCATTCACGAAGATCCTACGATTGAAAGCCTAACTCGTGTTTTCATTGGAAGTTTTGAAAAAGCATTTAATTGTTTAGAGGAGTCAACAAGGAATACTCTAGAAGAAGGGTTAGCAATTATTCATTTCAATGTTATTTACTTTCCGATTAATATGTTTGACGATTTTGAAATGGATTTACAGTTTTTTAAGCAAACATATCCGGAATTTTATTTTTATTTAATTGAATATATTCGTTGGTTAACAGCAAAACATAAAAAAATTGCGAAAGCCAATCACTGTTTGTTTTTTAACTATCTATTGTTGCTGATTAATCATGTTCCGGTTCATTTAATTGCAGAGCCAGCCAAGGTCCTAATTGATTTTTCTTATGGAAAAGAGTATAACCAATTCATCAAAAAAAATTTATCCGTCTATGTGAATTTAAATGTAGAAATTATTGACCCGTTATCAGATACCTTACCAGATGTGGTGATTACCAATTTAAATAACTTGTATCAAGAAGAACAGAGTAAAGTTATGGTTTGGCTGGATCCACCTCGTTCGATTGATTGGGTCAATTTAACGCAATCATTATTGACTATTCAAGAAGAAAAATATCAACAACAAAAAGAATCGACAAAGACAAGCGGTGATCCTATCGAATAGAATCATCGCTTGTCTTTGTGTTTAAGTCTTTACAAAACCACCCAAGTGTTTTATAATATGAATATACATTCATATGAATAGAAAAACATTAATGAGGAGGCGCATAACAATGTCAAAACAAACAGGTGCACACACACATGAAGAAAAAGGTAAAAACGTTCCAGTTATTCTCTTTTTTACAGGATTGGCTCTTTTCTTTATCGGTTTATTTTTAGGGAACATGCTCTTAGTGAAAAATATTCTTTTCTCGTTAGCTGCTATTTTAGCTGGTTATCATATTATTGGGGAAGGCTTTGGAGATACGTATCGGGATACGAAAAACAATCGAAAGTTTTCGCCTAATATTCATTTGTTAATGACCTTAGCTGCAGTTGGTTCAGCATTAATGGGAAGTTTTGAAGAATCAGCATTGTTGATTTTGATTTTTGCGGCGGCGCATTTCCTTGAAGATTATGCCCAAGGCAAAAGCCAACGTGAAATTACAAAACTATTAAATTTAAATCCAACAGAAGCTCGCCTGATAACAGACGACGGCTCAATTCAAACTGTGTCAGTTGAACAATTGAAGATTGGTGACCGCGTGCAAGTCCTCAATGGTGCGCAAATTCCGACAGATGGCGTCGTGATTGAAGGAAGTACCGCTGTGGATGAATCATCTATTAATGGGGAAAGTATTCCCAAAGAAAAAAATAGTGGGGACCCAGTTTTTGGTAGTACTATGAACGGTTCAGGCACAATTGTTGTTGAAGTAACGAAAGATAGTTCAGAAACAGTTTTTGCAAAAATCGTACAGCTCGTGAACCAATCACAAGAAAATCAATCAGAAATTGCAAGCAAAATTAAACGATTTGAACCGAAATATGTCACACTAGTTTTAGCAGTTTTTCCACTAATTGTTTTAGGTGGCGCATTACTTTTCCAATTGACTTGGGCTGAAAGTTTTTACAGAGGCTTGGTCTTCTTAATTGCTGCCTCCCCTTGTGCTTTAGCAGCGAGTGCCGTTCCGGCAACTTTATCAGGAATTTCCAATTTAGCGAAACAAGGCGTTTTGTTTAAAGGTGGCTCATTCTTATCAAATTTAGCTGAAGTGAAAGCACTCGCTTTTGATAAAACAGGCACGCTAACAAAAGGCAAACCTGAGGTCACAGATTATCTTTTTGTTGATGGCTTAGAAGATCGCCAAGACGAATTAGTAGCTGTTTTAACAAATATGGAGAAAAAATCCAATCATCCATTGGCGACGGCGATTGTTAATCGCTTTGAAGCAGAAACAACGGCTTTAAATTTAGAAGTAGAAAATATTGTCGGGGTGGGTTTAGTAACGACCATTGCAGACACAACTTTTAGAATTGGTAAACCATCTAGTTTCGAACAAGTGCCAACAATCATTGAGAAACAAACAACGAAATTAGCGAGTGAAGGCAAAACGGTAGTGTACTTTGCCGAAAATGAACAAGTGATTGGTTTAGTGGCATTGATGGATGTTCCTAATGAAGAAGCAATGAACGCCATTCACTATTTCAAGTCACAAAATATTGAAACAACAATGATTACAGGAGATGCAAAACTTACGGGTGAAGCAGTTGGCCGCTTAGTAGGCGTGGACCAAGTTTTTGCTAATGTTTTACCTGAGGAAAAATCAGCGATTGTTGATCAATTAAAACGCGAAGTAGGAATGACTGGGATGGTTGGTGATGGCATTAACGATGCGCCCGCTTTAGTGAATGCTGATATCGGAGTGGCGATGGGGGATGGTACAGACATTGCTATCGATGTTGCAGACGTGGTAGTGATGAAAAATGATCTTTCTAAATTAGGCTATGCTCACCGTGTCTCAAAACGCTTGAATAAAATTGTGCAGCAAAATATTATTTTTTCAATGTTAGTGGTAGCAACGTTAATTATCTTGAACTTTTTAGGTATTGCGAATATCGCATTTAGCGTACTTATTCATGAAGGAAGTACCTTAGTGGTCATTTTTAATGGCTTGCGTTTATTAGTTAATACAAAATAAGCCAAATAGTCACTTGCAAGAAAGGAGAGAAAGCGATGAATTCTTTAAAAATGATTGAACTTTCTCTCACCGACGTTGTCATTCGGATGGCTCTAGCCGTGGTTTTTGGAGCTTTGATTGGGTTAGAAAGAAGTATTAAAAGAAAAGGCTTCGGTATTAGTAGTAATGCCATTTTATGTTTGGCCTCCTGTACGATTTCCATTTTACAGATTCAATCGGTGGATATTTTAGTCGATGTGGTGAAACAAAATAGCGCCTTGGCGTCCATTATTTCTATGGATATTACACGATATGGCGCCCAAGTGATTAGTGGTGTAGGCTTTCTCGGTGCGGGGATTATCGTTTTTAGAGAAAGGAAAGTTTCTGGGTTAACGACAGCAGTAATGATGTGGAATGTTACTATTATTGGTTTAGTCATTGGGATGGGCTTTTTAACCATTGCGTTTATCAATCTCGTGGCGACTTTGCTAGTATTAGCTCTGGCCCATTTTAAACGAAAAACTCCTTTAAAAAGATTGCAGCTTATCGTAAAAATGAAGGAACCCATGATTAAAGAAAGCCGACTGCATGAACAACTTCAAGCTTCTTTAGAAAAAGGGGAGCGCTTAGTAGAATTGACTTTGGAATCAGAACAAGAGGCAGTGACAGCAAAGATTTCTTATGTAGGCAAAGAAGATTTCTGGCATTCCAACTTGCACCATCTCTTAAAAGAAAAAGGGCACGTTCAATCTGTCTCTGTCACGGAAACAATTTAACCATAAAATAAAGCACTTGGGCGCTAGCGCGCGCCAAGTGCTTTTGTTTAAATATTTAATACTTTATCTAAGAAATCTTTTGTTCGAGGGTTTTGAGGATTTTCAAAGACTTGCTCTGGCGAACCATCTTCTAGGAAGTTACCGCCATCAATGAACATTACTCGGTTAGCCACTTCTTTTGCAAAGCCCATTTCGTGAGTAACGATGACCATTGTCATTCCTTGTTTTGCTAAATCTTTCATTACACCAAGAACGTCGCCAACCATTTCTGGATCAAGGGCTGATGTTGGCTCATCGAAAAGCATAATATCAGGATTCATCGCTAACGCACGTGCAATTGCGACACGTTGTTTTTGACCACCAGATAAAGAATCTGGATAGGCATCTTTTTTATCTGCCAATCCAACACGTTCTAAAAGTTCTAACGCTTTTTTCTCCGCTTCGTCTTTTGACAAGCGACCTAAATCGGTTGGTGCTAAAACAATATTTTCTAAAATAGATAAATGTGGAAACAAATTGAAATGTTGGAAAACCATGCCGATATGTTGACGGACTTGGTTGATGTCCGTATTTTTATCTGTCAAGTTCGCACCATCAATAATAATGTCTCCGCTAGAAGCTTCTTCTAATTGATTCAAGCAACGTAAAAAAGTACTTTTACCAGAACCAGAAGGACCGATGACGCAGACTACGTCGCCTTCGTTAATAGAAACATTAATGTCGTTTAAGACCGTGTTGTCACCATATTTTTTTACTAAATGTTCAACTAAGATTTTTTCAGTCATATTAGTTCACCTTCTTTTCAAGGTTTTTCGCTAATTTAGTTAAACTAGTAATTAAAATTAAGTAGATTAACGCAATAACGAAGTAAACCATTGTACTTTGTAATGTCCGAGCAACAATAATTTTTCCTGTTTGTAGTAGTTCGATTAAGCCAATTGCTGAAAGGATAGTTGTATCTTTCAATGAAATAACAAATTGGTTAATGAAGGAAGGAATCATAATGCGAATCGCTTGTGGTAAAATAATTTTTTGCATTGTCCGATTATAGGAAAGACCTAAACTTCTTGAAGCTTCCATTTGGCCAACTGGAACAGCTTTGATTCCGCCGCGCACAATTTCAGAAATATAGGCACTGGCATTTAAAGTTAATGTGATAATCCCAGCAATGAAGACCGGGATATTAAAGCCAAGCACACCAGGTAATCCGAAATAGATGAAGAACGCTAAGACCATTAAAGGAATTCCACGAATTAAATCAACATAAATGGTTGAAAGTACACGTAATGCTTTGATTGGTGAAACGCTGAATAATCCGAAAATAACGCCGACAATTAAAGCAAGTACGAAGGAAATCAACGTTAATAGAATCGTCATCCATAAACCGTGTAACAATTGTTTCCAGTTGTTTTGCATGAAGCCAACAAACGTAGATTCGTCAGCTGTTTCTTCTTTGGCTTCGTTGCCATCTTTCACGTAAGTGCCGATAATTTTATCGTATTCACCTGTACGTTTCATTTCTTTTAAGCCTTCGTTAAACATTTCAAGTAGTTCAGGATTTTGCCCTTTTTTGACAGCAAAACCGTAAGAACCACCTTTTTCACGAGGAATTGGTGTCGCTAGTGGTTGATTTTGCGCAACCCCGTAGCCAATGACAGGATAATCATCCATCATGGCATCAACTTCGCCAATTTCTAATGCACTGTATAATGCATCAGTTGTGTCTAAATACTTAATTGAGTAATCATATTTCTTTTTATTTTTTTCTAAGAAATCAGCACTTTCAGTACCAATTTTTACGCCGACTTTTTTGCCTTTTAAATCATCATACGATTTAATTTTGTCATTGCCTTTTTTGACCGCAATTTGAATGCCGCTATCAAAGTAAGGAACAGAGAAGTCGAAGGCTTTTTTACGATCATCCGTAATCGTCATGCCTGCAACCATCCCATCTGCTTGACCAGATTCAACAGCTTGGACAGCAGAACTAAAACCAATAAATTTAAATTCAACAGTAAAACCTTGCAATTCAGCTGCACGTTTGACTAAATCTACATCAATTCCGACATAATCGCCTTGGGCATTTTGAAACTCAAACGGAGCAAACGTAGAATCACTAGCAATCACATATTTCTCTTTTTTAGGAGTGATTTTTTTCATCTGTTCGCCAGCGTCTTGTGTGTTTGTTTCATCACCTGTCGCTAAGTAGTTGTTTAAAATTTTATCATAAGTACCATTGTCTTTAAGATTTTTCAAACCAGCGTTGAACTTTTTGATTAATTCAGGGTTTTGACCTTTTTTCACTGCGAAACCATAAGAACTGCCTGTTTCTTTATCGCCAACTAATTGTAATTTTTGGCCATTTTTCACTGCGTAGCCCAATACAGGATAATCATCAACGATTGCATCCGCTTCGCCGTTTTCTAAGGCTTTATAAAGACCCGTTGCATCGTCAAAATTTTTGATGGTGTAGTCATATTTCTCTTTATTTTTTTCAAGGAAATTGGCACTTTCAGTTCCAACTTTAGCCGCAACCGTTTTGCCTTTTAAATCATCATATGATTTAATTTTGTCGTTTCCTTTTTTAACCGCTAATTGTAAACCGCTATCGAAGTATGGATCTGAAAAATCAAAGGATTTTTTTCGCTCATCCGTAATACTCATTCCAGCAATCATGCCATCAATTTGTTTAGACTGAATCGCTTGGACTGCACTATCGAAGCCTAATGGTTTTAAATCCACTTCAAAACCTTGATCTTTGGCAATCGCATCTAATAAATCAACGTCAATACCAATGTATTTTCCTTTTGAGTCTTGGAATTCAAAAGGGGCGAATGTTAAATCCGTTCCAATTGTATATTTCTTTCCTTCTGCATGTGCTGAAGTGCCACTAATGAATGTTAGCAGAGTTACCATCATCACAAAGAAAGAAAGTAAAAAGTGTTTCCTTTTCATAAAATACCTCCTAGTTTTGCATATTGAACAATTATATAGTAAGAAATAGGAAGCTGACAAGTATTTGAACGCTAAAAAGAGAAAAAAACTCTAATTTCCTTACATTACATGTTATGAAATGTAACATAGAAATTAAGAACAAAAGATTAAGATCAGTTGAAGTCCGAAACAGCAAAAGTGGCGAAAATATGTTCGGTATGTTAAACTAATAAGTGGACATTCTGCCAGAATGGGCCGATAATTTAAGAGAAATTAGACACTTTGAGGGGGAGTTATAAATGATCGAAAGAGAAACTTCCAATACCTTTCATTTGGCTTCTAAATATGAGCCTGCCGGAGATCAGCCAGCCGCTATTGCTGAACTAGTTGACGGTGTCAAAGGTGGAGAAAAAGCTCAAATTTTACTTGGAGCGACCGGAACAGGTAAAACATTTACAATCTCTAATGTGATTCAAGAAGTGAACAAACCAACATTAGTGATTGCACATAATAAAACACTAGCTGGACAATTATACGGGGAATTTAAAGAATTTTTCCCAGATAATGCGGTCGAGTATTTTGTCAGTTACTATGATTATTATCAACCAGAAGCATATGTACCCTCAAGTGATACATATATTGAAAAAGATTCCAGTATTAATGATGAAATTGATAAACTACGCCATTCAGCGACAAGTTCTTTATTGGAACGAAACGATGTCATCGTGGTAGCGTCAGTTTCTTGTATTTTTGGTTTAGGGGATCCGCGGGAATACAGTCAACAAGTTGTTTCATTACGTGTGGGAATGGAAATGGATCGTAATGAGTTACTAAAAAGCTTAGTCGATATTCAATTCGAACGAAATGATATTGATTTTCAACGGGGGCGTTTTCGTGTCCGCGGTGATGTGGTTGAGATATTCCCAGCTTCACGGGATGAGCATGCGCTACGTGTTGAATTTTTCGGAGACGAAATTGATCGAATTCGTGAAGTAGATGCGTTAACTGGTGAAATTGTCGGCGAAACAGAGCATGTCGCTATTTTTCCAGCAACACACTTTGTGACGAACGAAGAACATATGGAACACGCCATTTCGCAGATCCAAGAAGAATTAGAGGCACGTTTGAAAGTGCTTCGCAGTGAAAACAAATTATTGGAAGCCCAACGTTTGGAACAGCGAACCAACTATGATATTGAGATGATGAGAGAGATGGGCTATACGTCAGGGATTGAGAATTACTCTCGACATATGGATGGTCGCCAAGAAGGGGAACCGCCATATACGCTGTTGGACTTTTTCCCAGATGACTTCTTACTTGTAATCGATGAGTCTCATGTAACAATGCCGCAAATTAGAGGAATGTATAATGGCGACCGAGCACGGAAACAAATGTTAGTGGACTATGGTTTCCGTTTACCAAGTGCACTTGATAACCGACCGCTTCGTTTAGAAGAATTTGAACAACATGTAAACCAAATTGTTTATGTATCGGCAACACCAGGCCCTTATGAAATGGAACAAACAGCGACTGTTGTTCAACAAATCATTCGACCAACAGGTTTACTAGATCCAGAAGTAGAAATCCGCCCAATTATGGGTCAAATTGATGACTTGGTGGGTGAAATTCATGAACGGATCGAAAAAGATCAGCGAGTGTTTGTCACAACCTTAACGAAGAAAATGGCCGAAGATTTAACCGACTATTTCAAAGAATTAGGCTTAAAAGTTAAATATTTGCATAGTGATATAAAAACACTGGAAAGAACGGAGATTATTCGCGATTTACGATTAGGCGAATTTGATATTCTAATTGGTATTAACTTATTACGTGAAGGAATCGATGTGCCAGAAGTTTCCTTAATTGCGATTCTAGATGCGGATAAAGAAGGCTTCTTACGTAGTGAACGCTCGTTAGTGCAAACGATGGGACGGGCTGCCCGGAACGCCGAAGGAAAAGTCATTATGTATGCAGATAAAATCACCGATTCGATGCAACGAGCTATGGATGAAACGGCACGACGTCGGGCAATCCAAGAAGCATATAATGAAGAACATGGCATTGAACCAAAAACAATTATTAAAGAAATTCGTGATTTGATTTCTATTTCCAAAACAGCTGATAAAGATGAAACAGTGGTTCAATTGGATAAATCATATGAAGATTTATCAAGACAAGAAAAAGCTGATTTATTAATGAAACTTGAAAGAGAAATGAAAGATGCGGCCAAAGCATTAGACTTCGAAACTGCAGCCACATTACGAGATACCATTCTTGAATTGAAAGCTGCCAAATAAGTCAACCAACGGATTAAGTAAAAGATACGATGAACCATCGTATCTTTTACTAATCTTTTCTCTATAGAATGACTTGAAATGATTTGACGTAAGAGATTTAGTAAAAGGAGAACATATATGGCAAATGATAAAATTGTGATTCATGGTGCACGCGCCCATAACTTAAAAAATATTGATGTCACGATTCCTCGTGACAAAATGGTTGTTGTAACTGGACTATCTGGTTCTGGCAAAAGTTCATTAGCGTTTGATACGCTTTACGCAGAAGGGCAACGACGTTATGTAGAGAGTCTCTCTGCTTATGCGCGACAATTTTTGGGACAGATGGATAAACCAGATGTTGACAGCATCGATGGTTTAAGTCCAGCTATTTCAATTGATCAAAAGACGACAAGTAAAAACCCGCGCTCAACGGTGGGGACGGTAACGGAAATCAATGATTATTTACGATTGTTATTTGCTCGGGTAGGTCATCCAATTTGTCCTAATGATCATATTGAAATTACCAGTCAGTCTGTTGAACAGATGGTTGATAAAGTCTTAGAGCTACCAGAGCGAACAAAAATTCAAATTTTGGCGCCTGTTGTGGTCAAGAAAAAAGGCCAACATAAAAAAGTGTTTGAAATGATCCAACGTGAAGGGTATGTCAGAATGCGGGTGGATGGTGAAACCTATGATGTTAGTGAGGCACCAGAACTTGAAAAAAATAAAAAACATGATATTGCGATTGTGATTGACCGTATCGTTGTGAAAGAAGGTATTCGCTCTCGCTTGTTTGATTCGTTTGAAGCGGCTTTACGTTTAGCTGAAGGTTACGCAATTGTTGATGTGATTGGTCAAGAAGAGATGTTGTTTAGTGAACATTATGCTTGTCCTTATTGTGGGTTCACAGTCGGTGAATTGGAACCGCGCTTGTTTTCATTTAATGCACCATTTGGCGCTTGTCCCGATTGTGATGGTTTAGGTGTTAAATTAGAAGTGGACAAAGACTTAGTGATTCCAGATCCCACTAAAACCTTGAGAGAAGGAGCCATTGTTCCGTGGAACCCTATTAGTTCTCAATATTATCCACAAATGTTGGAACAAGCAGCCACCAGTTTTGGGATTGATATGGATACGCCGTTTGAAGAATTACCTGCAGACCAACAAGAAATTATTTTAAATGGTTCTGGCGAGAAAAACTTTCATTTTCATTATGAAAATGACTTTGGTGGTGTTCGTGATGTGGGAGTACCATTTGAAGGGATTTTAAAAAATATTAAACGACGTTATCATGAAACAAATAGCGATTTTACACGAGATCAAATGCGGTTATACATGACAGAATTGACTTGTCGAAGCTGTCAAGGGTATCGTTTGAATCCGCAAGCTTTAGCTGTAAAAATCAATGGCACGCACATTGGTGAAGTCAGTGAATTAGCAATAAAAAATGCGGTCCAATTTTTTGAAGGTGTGTCTTTATCTGAACAAGAAACAACGATTGCTCGGCCAATTTTAAAAGAAGTCGAAGATCGGTTAACCTTCTTAAAAAATGTCGGGTTAGATTACTTAACCTTAAGTCGAGCTGCCGGCACACTTTCTGGCGGAGAAGCACAAAGAATTCGCTTAGCAACACAAATTGGATCAAACTTATCAGGCGTCCTTTACATTTTAGATGAACCATCAATTGGTTTGCATCAACGAGATAACGACCGCTTGATTGACTCATTGAAAAAAATGCGGGACTTAGGCAATACATTAATTGTGGTGGAACATGATGAAGATACAATGATGGCTTCGGATTACTTGATTGATGTGGGGCCTGGCGCTGGACATCTGGGCGGTGAAATTGTAGCCGCTGGTACGCCGGAAGAGGTTGCTAAAAATCCGCATTCATTGACCGGGCAATATCTTTCTGGGAAAAAAGTGATTCCTGTGCCAAAAGAACGTCGCAAAGGCAATGGCAAAGCGATCAAAGTCACTGGTGCTAGTGAAAATAATTTGAAAAATGTCAGTGTTGAATTTCCGCTGGGTGAATTTGTTGCTGTCACAGGCGTTTCAGGTTCAGGGAAAAGTACTTTAGTCAATCAAATTTTGAAAAAAGCACTGGCCCAAAAATTAAATCGTAATTCCAATAAACCTGGGAAACACAAAAGTATCACTGGTTATGAAGCTATTGAAAAGATTGTTGACATTGACCAAAGTCCAATTGGTCGAACACCAAGAAGTAATCCGGCGACTTATACTAGTGTTTTTGATGACATTCGCGATTTGTTTGCCCAAACAAATGAAGCCAAGGTTCGTGGCTATAAAAAAGGTCGCTTTAGTTTTAACGTCAAAGGTGGCCGTTGTGAGGCTTGTCGCGGGGACGGTATCATCAAAATTGAAATGCACTTTTTACCTGATGTCTATGTGCCTTGCGAAGTTTGTCATGGCAAACGTTATAATTCTGAGACGTTAGAAGTTCATTATAAAGGCAAAAACATTTCTGATATTTTAGATATGACGGTGGAAGATGCCGTAGAATTTTTCAAACATATCCCTAAAATTCATCGTAAATTGCAAACAATTGTGGATGTAGGCTTAGGCTATGTGACATTGGGGCAGCCAGCAACTACTTTATCTGGTGGGGAAGCACAGCGGATGAAGCTAGCGAGTGAACTTCATAAAAATTCTAATGGGAAAAACTTTTATATTCTGGATGAACCAACAACAGGCTTGCATACCGATGATATTGCGCGGTTGCTTCTAGTATTAGAGCGTTTAGTGGAAGCGGGCAATACCGTTTTAGTGATTGAACATAACTTGGATGTCATCAAATCTGCGGATCATGTGATTGATCTAGGGCCAGAAGGTGGCGACGGTGGTGGGACGATCGTGGCGACAGGAACACCAGAAGAAGTTGCTAAAATCAAAGACAGTTACACAGGATATTATTTAAAACGTGTTCTGAAATAAACATTAATGATTAGATAAAGAACCTTGTTTTTATGGGAAACAAGGTTCTTTTATTATAAAATAACAAATATTTTTTAATAAAAATTAAAAATAAATGTTGACTTAATGTGTAATTAAAAGATATACTATGTTTGTTAACAAAATAACAATGAACACGAAGGGAAGTCTTAAATGAAAAACAAAAAAATAACAACAAGTTTATTAACAGCAGGAATGGTCTTAGCTATCGGAATCACACCTTTTGTACATAGTAACACAATGGAAGCAGCTACTTTAATTTCACAATCAGACCATGAAAAAGTAATGAGTTTTACCAAGAAAGACTTAAAAGAAGCAACGGGCATTCAATTGGAGCCGGCGACAGTACAAGCCGTTCATCAGGAATTAAAGCAACAAATCACCTGGGAAACATTAGGCTATTCCACAATTGATGCGCAAAATATTGCGACACGTTTTACACAAAATACATATCAGGCTCTGGGGATTTTAACAGATATCGCCAACCATTCAGACCTTCAATTGAAAGTCATTACCATTAATAATCCCTATCTAGCAACAGCTAAAATTGGTACCTTTAAGTGGGAAACTGTAACTCCTGAAGTTGGTGGGGACCATGAAACAGCAGACAATGAACTAACCACACCGACACCGACTGTTGCCAGTCTTCAAGAGATTGATGTAGAAATCGAATACGACAAAAATGAAATTGAGTTCACCTATGAAATAAAATCGAACGGAACAATTGAAGCAACGTATGAAGATGAATCTGCTGATTTAGAATTAGAAGGTAAGGCAGCACAAGACAAAATCATGACTCTTTTAGATGGATTGTCAATCAAAACAGCTACAAATGAACAAATTAAAGAACACATTACGAAAAAGTTAGCCGTGAATGAACAAGTAAAACAATTTGAGTTTGAAGCTAATTTTACTGATAAAACAGAAATTGAGTTTGTATTAAAATAACACACAGTTATATAGTATAATTCAGCAATTAAAACAGCGTTGACAAAAATGTCAATGCTGTTTTTCTATGAAAGAATAGAAATCTTTATAAGAATGATTGAAAAGCTTTCTTTGATACGCCCGGGGTGTTATAATATAGTGATGCAAGTGAAGGGAGTGTTGAATATGCCAGAAAATTTACAACTGGTTATTATTACAGGAATGAGTGGCGCTGGAAAAACAGTCGCTGTTCAAAGCTTTGAAGACATGGGCTATTTCTGTATCGACAATTTACCACCAAGCTTAATCCCAAAATTTTGGGAATTAATTAAAGAATCTGGAAAAGTTACCAAGATTGCGTTAGTGATCGATTTACGTTCACGGACCTTCTTTAGAGAAATTCAGGATATGTTAGTCGAACTTGAAAATACTAATTTTATTGATACAACGATTTTATTTTTAGATGCCACCGATGAAGAGTTAGTTTCTCGTTATAAAGAGACACGGCGTGCGCATCCAATGGCGATGGATGGTTTAGTGACAGAAGGTATTCGTAAAGAACGTGCAATGCTGGAAGAAATCAAGGCGGATGCTCAGTTGGTTATTGATACCACGGACTTGTCCCCTCGTCAATTGCGGGAACGTTTGAATAAAGAACTAGCAACGAGAGAGACACACGAATTTCGAGTGGAAATGGTGTCCTTCGGCTTTAAATATGGGTTGCCGATTGATGCAGATATCGTTATGGATGTTCGCTTTTTACCTAATCCCCATTATATTGATGAACTACGACCGTTAACTGGAATGGATCAACCTGTTTATGATTATGTGATGGGCTTCCCAGAAACAGATGAATTTTATACCAAATTTATCGATTTACTGCGAACAGTCTTACCTGGATATAAAAAAGAAGGTAAAAGTAGCGTCACCATTGCAATTGGCTGTACTGGCGGACAACATCGCTCTGTCGCATTGACAGAACGTGTTGGCGCTGAATTAAAAGAGGAAGATTACCATGTAAATATTACCCACCGCGACCGCTTAAAAAGAAAAGAAACGGTTAATCGCTCTTAATGAAAACCTATCGAATTCGTAAACCGAAGATTGTGGTTGTTGGTGGTGGAACAGGCTTGCCAGTAATTTTAAAAAGTTTAAGAAATCAAAGTGTTGATATTACTGCCGTCGTAACGGTCGCTGATGACGGCGGTAGTAGTGGCGAGCTTCGTTCCTCTATTAATAACATGACACCTCCGGGAGATTTAAGAAATGTTTTAGTGGCATTGTCAGATATGCCACAATTATATGAAGATATTTTTCAATATCGTTTTGATAAATCAGATAGTCATTTTGCCAATCATGCAATCGGTAATTTAATCATTGCTGCTGTCTCAGAAATGAGGGGAAGTACGTATGAAGCGATTCAATTGCTTTCAAAAATGATGCATGTTGATGGACGGATTTATCCATCATCAGAACGGCCATTAACGTTACATGCCGTATTTAAAGATGGCTCAGTGGCGGTGGGAGAATCAAAAATTGCACTGGATCGCAAGACGATTGACCATGTGTTTGTAACAAATACACACGGAGAAGAACAGCCAAGAGCTGCGCGCAAAGTCGTCAAAGCAATTGAAGAAGCAGACATGGTCGTGTTAGGACCAGGGAGTCTTTTTACAAGTATTTTACCTAATTTAGTTATTACAGAAATTGGTGAAGCCATCAAACAAACGGCAGCGGAAGTAGTCTATATTTGTAACATCATGACCCAAAAAGGGGAAACGGAACATTTTACGGATGCAGATCATGTTCGTGTCTTAAACGAACATCTACAAGCGCAGTTTGTTGATACAGTGCTGGTTAATACAGAAAAAGTACCAGAAAATTACATGGATCCTGAAATTTATGATGAATATTTGGTTCAAGTAAAGCATGATTTTCAAGGATTACGTGAAGAAGGATGCCGAGTCATTTCGACAGACTTTTTAGAATTAAGAGATGGCGGAGTTTTTCATGATGGGGAAAAAGTTGTTGAAGAACTTTTCCGTATCGTATTTGGAACGAAATATTAATTAATCAAAAGAATCAAGAGAGGAGGAGCTTAGATGTCTTTTGCCTCGGATGTCAAAAAAGAGTTAACTGGTTTAGAAGTCCATCGAGAACACGCGAAAGCAGAATTAGCAGCATTAATTCGGATGAACGGCTCACTTAGCTTAGTTAATCAACAGTTTGTCTTGAATGTACAAACGGAAAATGCTGCAATTGCTCGTCGAATGTATTCATTGCTGAAAGATCATTACCATGCACAAGCAGAATTATTAGTTCGTAAAAAAATGAAACTAAAGAAAAATAATGTTTACATTGTGCGTCTAAAACAAGATACACAAAAAATTCTAGCTGATTTGGATATTATGGATGGGGTCGTTTTTAATGGCAATGTGTCAAATGAAATCATGGGTAACGCGCAAAAAATGCGTTCCTATTTACGCGGGGCCTTTATGGCTTCTGGCTCAGTTAATAATCCGGAAACAAGTCGCTATCATTTAGAAATTTTTTCAATTTATGAAGAACACAATAATGATATTTGTAAGATGTTGAATTACTATGACTTAAACGCTCGAACATTGGGACGCCGAAATGGGTATATTTGTTATTTAAAAGGTGCTGAAAAAATTGCCGACTTTTTAACATTAATTGGTGCCACGAACTCTATGTTGAAATTTGAAGATGTCCGGATTGTCCGTGATATGCGGAATTCAGTAAATCGTTTAGTGAATTGCGAAACAGCGAATTTAAATAAAACCATTGATGCGGCTTCAAAACAAATTGAAAATATTCAATTTATTGAAAGTACAGTAGGGCTGACGTCATTACCGGAGAAACTTCAGGAAATCGCAGAATTACGGTTAGAGTATCCGGAAGTTAGTCTCAAAGAACTAGGGGAAATGATTCCTTCAGGAGCTATTTCTAAGTCAGGTATTAATCATCGTATTCGCAAAATTAATGAATTTGCAGAAAAATTACGAGAAAAAAGTGCGTAACTTTTCTGCTCCAGAAGTGAAGAATAACATTTCCGTTTGAAGTGCTATCCTTCACTTTTTCTTTAAGCGTGTAAAAAAAATTAAAGTGTGCAAAAAGTGTGTAGCACTGAAATGTAGTGTTGACCTGTGGTTTAAAGAAAGGACGTTGGCACGAATGTTGCATGTAATAAAATGCAAGCGATTACTTATTGCTGTTTTTAACTAAAACATTAAAAACTATTGGAGGGGTCAAAATGGTTCAACGATTAATTAGTGCAAATGCATCAGAAATCAAACGGATGTCAAAAGAAGAGCTGTTTCAGAGTATTAAAGCGAGCGAAGGGCGCGTAATTTTATCGGAAAATGTGGTAGTTCATCCATCCGTAGCAGGTGATATCACTTGTGCGGAAATGTCAAAAGCATATGGCGCAGACATGATTTTATTGAATGTTTTCGATGTTAATCAACCGATTGTAGTAGCCGCTTATGAAGGGCAATATACTGCGGAAACATGTGTCCCTAATGATGAGGTTGTTCATCGTTTGAAAGAACTAGTCGGTTTACCGATTGGCATGAATGTCGAACCTGTTGATGAAAATTTAGACTTAGCTTCAACGAGAGTTTCGATCGAACCAGGTAGAAAAGCATCAGCAGCTACTTTCAAAAAAGCCAATGAACTGGGTTTGGATTTTATCTTATTGACAGGTAATCCAGGAACTGGCGTGACCAACGACTTGATTGCTAAGAACGTGGCCTTAGCCAAAAAACATTTTGACGGTATCATTATTGCCGGAAAAATGCACAGTTCAGGCGTAGATGAACCAGTGGTCAGTTTAAAATCAGCTGAACAATTTATTGAAGCGGGCGCTGATATTGTCTTAGTCCCAGCAGTCGGCACGGTTTGGGGCATTGATGATCAACAAGTCAAAGAAGTTGTGGATTTTGCACATTCAAAAGGAAAATTAGTTATGAGTGCCATTGGAACTTCACAAGAAAGTGCTCAACCTGAAGTTATCCAAGCAATCGGCATTAGAAATAAAATTTTAGGCGTAGATATTCAACATATTGGCGATGCCAATATGGGCTTAGTTGGTATTGAAAATATTAAAGAGCTTTCTGATGCGATACGTGGGAAAAGACATACTGTTGCTAGAATGGCTCGTTCGATTAATCGTTAAAAAAGTGAACAGAGGCACGAATTCAGAAAATTTGAATTCGTGTCTTATGATTTTTTTATTGAAAAACGGTATACTAAAAGAGAAATAAAGGTTTGAAAGGATGAGGTTTTTTTATGGATATTTCAGTAATTGATGCAACAAAAGTTAACACAGAAACAGGGCTTCACATTGGTGAGCGCAATGCCCCTGTCAAAATGATAGAATTTATCAATGTTCGCTGTCCTTATTGCAGAAAATGGTTTGAAGAGTCTGAGGAACTGTTAGCACAATCTGTCAAAAGTGGTAAAGTTGAACGTATCATTAAGTTGTTTGATAAAGAAAAAGAAAGTTTACAACGCGGCAATGTGATGCATCACTACATTGACTATTCAGCGCCTGAACAAGCGCTGTCAGCATTGCATAAAATGTTTGCTACGCAAGATGAATGGGGAAACTTAACCTTAGAAGAAGTAGCGACGTATGCTGAAAAAAATCTGGGCTTAAAAGAACAAAAAGATGCAACGCTTGTTTCCGCAGTGATTGCTGAAGCCAATGCGGCGCACATTCAATTTGTACCAACGATCATCATTGGTGAGCATATCTTTGACGAAAGTGTCACTGAAGAAGAATTACGCGGATACATTGAAAAATAAAAAAAATGGAAACAGCGACTGTCGCTGTTTCCATTTTTTTATTTTTAATTTAAGGCGCTACTATTTTCCATTACTTCATCGATTAAACCATATTCTTTTGCTTGTTCGGCAGTCATATAGTTATCACGATCGGTATCACGTTCAATCACTTCAATTGGTTGGCCAGTTCGTTCAGCTAAAATTGAATTTAAACGTTGACGAGTGTCTAAAATGTGACGAGCAGCAATTTCAATTTCTGTTGCTTGCCCTTGAGCGCCACCAAGTGGTTGGTGAATCATGATTTCCGCATTTGGTAAAGCGAAACGTTTGCCTTTTTGACCAGCTGTTAATAAGAAGCTACCCATTGAAGCTGCCATTCCTAATACGATCGTTTGGACATCCGCTTTAACGAAATTCATGGTATCGAAAATCGCTAAACCTGCAGAAACGCTACCACCAGGAGAGTTAATGTACAAGTAAATGTCTTTTTCTGAATCTTGGGCATCTAAGAATAATAACTGTGCAATCACTGAGTTTGCCACGTTATCATCGATAGGGCCGCTTAGCATAATGATGCGGTCTTTTAATAAACGAGAATAAATGTCATAAGCACGTTCACCGCGAGATGATTGTTCAATAACTGTTGGAATTAAATTCATAAGTAAATCCTCCTATATAAAGAAACTTTTAAAGTCATTCTATCACAAAGCACTTTGAATGCCTATGAAAAGTATACCTCTTTGGTCAATAAAGGTCAACGAAGTCGCTTGAAAAATTTTGTGTCATTTTTTATCCGAAACTTTTGGATTATGTTATACTAAAATGGAAAATTAGAAAAGAGCGAGGGGAAAAATATGTTTGTTTTTATCGCCGGAATGGTCGGTGTAATCGTCGGTGCGCTAATAGTCACAGCAAGTGCCGCCTTACATTCATCTTACAAAGAGCGAAAAGAAGTACGTTATCGTGAACTAGAACATTTGGTTAAAGAAATTGAATCATTGAATTTATTAAATAAAAAAGTCAAAGAAATTTTACAAAAGCGTGAATTATATATAGACAGATCAATTGAATACTTATCGATGGATGATTGTTTCATCAGCATCGATGATTTTATTTATTTGGAATCATTTTCTGCTCAAAATAATTTTTACTTACCGACGTACTTAATTGAAGAATTTTTCAAAAAAATTGCGCATCGTAAAGTCATTTTGACGGCCAGCGAAGTTGCTGAAATGGGTGGTCACACCTATAAAGGCGGCCGTGTTATTTTAGAAAATTTTTCAGACGAGATTTTAGCAATTATTGAAGATAAAAAACGTAAAATGCAGCGTTTGTCTAACGAACCACTTCATTATTTTAAAGCGATTAAATAAAAAAGAACCAGCGTACCCGCTAATTTTTTGGGGTATCTGGTTCTTTTTCTTGTTGTTCCATATCGGTCATAGTGTCTTCAATTTCTTTATGTAAGAAATAAGAAATAACTGTACGAATGATTACCAAGGTTGCCAATTTCAAAATATCTTGAAAAGTTGGTTTGACAATGGATTCAATAATATCAGCTGCAATTAAAATTTCTAAACTTAACAGAATGTAGCTACCAAGGAAGTTTTTGATGAACGTATTCATTTTGGTTAAGGTAAAGCGGCTTTGATTTTGTCGTTCACTTTTAATGAAATCTTTTCCTGCTAAACAAACACCCCAAACTAAAACAATAATCGAAAAAACATTCAGTCCTAAAATACATAGCTCAAAAAGTGGGGTTAAAAGCGTCATTAACTGATGGGGCCACTCATTCATCGTATTCACTCCTGCCAAAAAGCCTTTTCTTTAACTATAACGAAACGGCTGACTAACGTCAAATATTGTTGAAATAAACGGGCTAAACTATTCAGCTTATAGAACAAAACTAAGAAAATTATGAATAGCATCTAACAATTAAGTAAAAGGACTGTAAAGGTTCTTTTACTTTTTTTGTGTAAAAAAAGAGTCTTAAAAGGAATCAAGTAGCAAAAAGTAAGTGAAAACCAACTTTGTCAGTGGATAGTCTTTTCATTAATTTTTAAAAGACAAATTTTACGTTTTCAAGAGCCGAATACTGCCAAGTTTTAGCCTTTAAAGGTGATAGAATCAGAAATTGAGTAAGAGATGTGTCACAAAAGCAAGGAGACACATCGACTTGATGAAAGATTTAAGGAGCTGTAGTTGAAGTAAAGAGAAGCAAGTGTCCCAAACACTAGCGAAAGAAAATAGGGAGGATTAAAATGTTTAAGAAAGCAACGAAATTATTATCGACAATGGTGATTGTCGCTGGAACAGTTGTGGGAAATTTCAGTCCCACGTTGGCTTTAGCCGAAGGAGTGGTTAAAGCAGGAGATACAGAAGGAATGACCAATACGGTGAAAGTGAAAGACGACAGTTTGGCTGACTGTAAACGGATATTGGAAGGACAAGCTGCTTTCCCAGTTCAAGCGGGTGAAACGGAACCGGTTGATTTAGTGGTTGTTGAAGATGCCAGTGGTAGTTTTTCAGATAATTTTCCACATGTAAGACAAGCGATTGATGAAGTGGTTCAAGGTTTAACAGACAAAGATCGTGTCATGCTTGCTTCTTATCGTGGTGGGCGCCAATTTATGTTTCCTGATGGAACGACAAAAATCAATGACGGAGACAAAGAGTTAAATGTTCGCGTAAATACACCATTAACATTTGATAAAAGTCAATTTGTGTCAAATTTTGGAGATGTTCGGACTTATGGTGGAACACCGACTGCGCAAGGTATGAAATTAGCCTTAGATGAATATAATGCGACACATGGTGATTTAACAAATCGAAAAACTTATTTTTTATTAGTAACGGATGGAGTTGCTAATACTCGATTAGATGGTTACTTACACAAAACAAATACAAATGATAAAATTAATGAATATCCAGATTCAAAACATCAACCAGGTACTTGGGGAGCTAATAAATATATATCTGTAGAATATAGTAATGATTATCAAGGTGCTGCAGAAGAAGTTTTGGCGTTGAATCAAGAAGTTACAAATGAAGGGTATGAAATGATTAATGCCTTTTGGGAAAGTGTCGATTCTTTAAGTTCAGTTAATTCTTATTTTGATAAATACCAATCAGAAGTTGGTCCTTTTGTAAAACAAGAGCTACAAAAAGGTGCCAGCACACCAGAAGATTTTATTACTAGCCAATCTATTGATGATTTTACAGCACAATTAAAACAAATTGTCCAAGATCGTGTGGGACAACCAGCGCCAGCTAATGCCTCGCTAACAGTTGCTGATCAATTTGACATCCAATCAGCAACGGCTACGGATGATGCCGGAAATGATGTGCCTGTTCAAATTAACGGACAAACCATTTCAGCTGTCAGTGTAGCAGGCTATGTGGGGAATATTACCATTCATTATACTGTTAAAGAAAATACAGCAATTGATGCCGATACAGTAGTTAGCTCAGGATCAATGACTCAAGGTGAGGTAGCTAAAGACTTTCCTGAAGCAACCATTCCTAAAAATGACCATGCCCATGACTGTGATGTGACGCCAGAAGATCCAGAAATTACTAAGGATATTGAAAATCAAGAACATTTAGATTTAACGAATCGGGATGATTCCTTTGATTGGCATGTAAAAGCTGATTTTGGTAATCAAACAAACGATTGGACCCAAGCAAGTATTACAGATGACATTAATTCATTGTTAGATATTCAAAAAGTCGTTGTCACCGATGAAAATGGAACAGATGTAACAGCTGAAGGAACATTAAATACTGATAACAATAACATTGTTTTTAAAATAAATAAGCAAGACGATAGTTATGCCTACCTAGCTGGTCACACATACACAATGACCATTACAACCAAAATTAAAGCTGACGCAACGGACGAAGAATTAGCCCCTTATATTGAACAAGGTGGGATTCCCAACCAAGCCGACTTGAACTTTGGCAATGAAGGAGACGTGTTACACTCCAACAAACCAACCGTAACACCGCCGCCAGTTGATCCAACGATTACAAAAGATATCGAAGGCCAAGAACATTTAGACTTAACTAATCGTGACCAAGCATTCAAATGGAACGTCAAAGCAGCTTTTGGTAATGAAACAAGCACTTGGACCCAAGCCAGCATGGTGGATGATATTAACCAATTATTGGACATTACAGACGTGAAGGTCACTGACGAAACTGGCAAAGATGTTACAACTAACGGCAAAGTAGCGCAAGAAAATAACAAAGTAACTTTTGAAATGAACAAACAAGCAGACAGTTATGCCTATTTGAGTGGTCATACGTACACAATGACCATTACAACCAAAATTAAAGCTGACGCAACGGACGAAGAATTAGCTCCTTATATTGAACAAGGTGGGATTCCCAACCAAGCCGACTTGAACTTTGGCAATGAAGGAGACGTGTTACACTCCAACAAACCAACCGTAACACCACCGCCAGTTGATCCAACGATTACAAAAGATGTAGAAGGTCAAGAACATTTAGATCTAACCAACCGCGACCAAGAATTTAAATGGAACGTCAAAGCAGCTTTCGGCAACGAAACAAGCACTTGGACCCAAGCCAGCATGGTAGATGACATTAATAAAGTGTTAGACATCATTGATGTGAAAGTCACTGATGAAAATGGCAAAGATGTTACAGCCAATGGCACAGTAACACAAGAAAATAACAGAGTAACTTTTGAAATGAACAAAAAAGATGACAGCTACTCATACTTAGCTGGACATACCTATACCATGACCATTACAACCAAAATTAAAGCTGACGCAACGGACGAAGAATTAGCCCCTTATATCCAACAAGGTGGGATTCCCAACCAAGCCGACTTAAACTTTGGCAACGAAGGGGACGTGTTACACTCCAACAAACCAACCGTAACACCGCCGACAGTAGATCCAAATATTACTAAAGACGTCGAAGGCCAAGAACATTTAGATCTAACCAACCGCGACCAAGAATTTAAATGGAACGTCAAAGCAGCTTTCGGTAATGAAACAAGCACTTGGACCCAAGCCAGCATGGTGGATGATATTAACCAATTATTGGACATTACAGACATGGAAGTTACTGATGAAAATGGTAAAGATGTTACAGCCAATGGCAAAGTAATACAAGAAAATAACAAAGTAACTTTTGAAATGAATAAAAAAGACGACAGTTATACCTACTTAGCTGGTCACACATACACAATGACTATCACCACTAAAATTAAAACTGACGCAACGGACGAAGAATTAGCGCCTTATATTGAACAAGGTGGGATTCCCAACCAAGCGGACTTAAACTTTGGCAACGAAGGGGACGTGTTACATTCCAACAAACCAACCGTAACGCCGCCTGCGCCAACACCAGAAGATCCAAAAAAACCTGAACCTAAACAACCGCTAAAACCGAAGAAACCATTGACGCCTACAAATCATCAAGCGCCAACGAACCCAGTCAATTTTGGAAAATCAGCAAGTAAAGGAATTCATTTACCAATGACTAATACAACAGTAAATCCACTTTACATGATCGCAGGTTTAATTGTCCTTATAGTGGCTATTAGCTTTGGCATAACAAAAAATAAAAAAAGAAAAAATTAGACAAACTAAAAAGGAAGAAAAAACATGAATAAAAAAATTTCGTTCAGTCTGTTAATTTTGTTACTTAGTTTGTTGGTAGGTTTTACATTTATTCCGCATAAAAAGGAATTAAGTTTCAATGAGTATCAAGAAAAAAAACACTCTGGCGAAACATTTTATGTTGTTTTAAAAAAGAAAAACTGTTCAGATTGTCAGGATTTCGAGAAACTATTACAAGCACCTAAACAGGTTTACTATGTAGAATTAACCAACAAAGAGACCATGAAGGAATGGTCAACATTTATCCGAGAAAATAAAGTTTTACATGTGCCATCTATGTTTAAAATAGATAACGGCCATCTCAAGAAAATTGATGGAGAAGGAGATGCGAATCAATTATTCGCAAACTATCAAAAAATAACGAAATAAAAAGAATAAAAAGACAAGACAAGTTTCCTAAATAAAGGAAGCTTGCCTTGTCTTTTTTCTAGTAATAGTCGTTTATTAAATAACATGTGAAATGTTTTACAAATCCATTTTGGTTTGATAAAATAAACGCAAACATATGAATTTATTTTCATTTGTTTTGAAAGGAGGAACGAATGATTGAATTGATTTTACTTTTGTCGGTGATTCTTTTAGGTTTATTGATTGGAAATAAAAGAGTTGATAAGTGGCTTTTTCTTAAGGCATTACTTTTGTTTTCTGTTATGCTAAGTGTGAGCATCTTAATTTCGGTAGCTATGTATTTATTATTAACAATAGGCGTTGCAAACGTAATAGGGGAGCAGTTAGAGTCGTTATTTCTTTTAGGGATAGTCGTTATCATCAGTACGAGTCTTTTATTATATTTTTTATTGAATTTAACGACGAAAAAAATTGTTTTACCCATCGCTTTAATGAAAATAATTGAATATTATATTCAATGGGTATTGATTTATGTTACTATTTATCAAGTGATTTTTGATCAGTTTATTGTTTCTTCAGAAGTAAAAAATACGTTACAAGGAACTATTAATGAGCCAGTCGCAATCATTATTGTTATTTTGCCATCATTTATTTCAATTTGGATTGCCGTTGTTTTATTTAGGATTCGTATGGAAGAACTTTAATCAGATACTTTTAGAATGGAGGAGTTTGTATGTCTGCTTGGCAAACATTTAAAAATGGAACAAGGCAATTTTTTAAAGACATCTTGCAGTACTTATGGTTATTTTTTACTTTAAATGTTTTATTATTATTGGTGGGTGGGGCTTTTAGTTGGGCTACTTCCAACGCACTAAAAACTCAAGGTATTCCTTATCTTTCGTTTAATAACCTGAATTTACTGTTAGAAAAGCCGCTTGCTCTGGTGTTATTAATTCTCTTGTTGTTACTTTTTTTAGGTGCAGTTTTTTATCAGTTTACCTTTTTATTATTAGGGATTTTTCAAATACGGCAAGACCATCGCTTTCATTTTAAAGGAGTTACCAAGGCATCTTTTAAAGTTCTTAAAAAGCAAGGTGCCCGTTCGTGGTTGTTCTTTTTCGGTTATTTTGTTGTCATTGTCCCTTTTGGAAACCTAATTTTCCAAAGTAATCTATTGACGAAATTTGTGATTCCAGATTTTATTGTTGAATTTTTGTCCCAACGAATTCCTTACTTGGTGGGGCTACTGGCTTTTGGGTTATTAGTCTGGTATTTAGCTATTCGTTTCATTTACACGCTTCCATTAATGATTTTGGAGAGAAAAAAAGCAGGCGAGGCAGTTAAGGCTAGTTGGTCAATGACAAACAAACGATTATGGTTCATTATTCGTAATATTGCATTTGTGACGATCGCGGTATTTGTTTCAACGTATGTTATTTATGTGTTACTTTATCTTCTACAGTTGAAGTTAGATACCTTGAGCGATACCATTAGCTTGCTAGGTGGTATTTTAAATTTAACGGTTGTCCAATTTTTACAGTTTGTCTCTAATGCTTGGCTTTCAGTATTACTGATTAATTTCTTATATACACAATTAAATGTTCAAGTAGAAACGACGACAAAAGTTGCCTTTGACAAAGAAACGAAACGTAATAAATTAGTGACTATCGGAATGGGCCTAGGACTATTCACCATTTTTGGCGGCTATATAATTTTCAACGCTGTTTACTTAACAGGGCTATTAGAATCAAAACCTTTGATTATTTCGCATCGAGGGGTCACCAATAGTAATGGCGTACAAAATACCATTCCTGCTATGGAAAGAACCATTAAATTTAAACCAGATTATATTGAAATTGATGTTCAAGAAACCAAAGACCATCAATTTGTTGTGATGCATGATGCAAACCTTAAAGAACTCGCCAGCGTTGATGGCACGCCACAAGAATTTACGTTGGCTGAATTAACAAAAATGACCGTTAAAGAAAATGGCCAAGAAGCACCAATTGCCAGTTTTGATGATTATTTAGCGAAAGCAAACCAAGCCAAACAAAAATTACTAGTAGAAATTAAAACGTCTAAACAAGATAGTCAAGGTGCGCTTTCCAACTTTATTGAAAAATATGAACGTCCTTTGATAAAGAATAACCATCAGGTTCAATCTCTCGACTACAATGTGATCAAAGCGTTTAAAAAAGCCAAATCAAAAGTAAAAGTTAGTTTTATTTTGCCCTATAATTTCACTTTTCCAGAAACACAAGCTGATTTGTATACAATGGAAGCTACTACGTTGAATGATACCTTCATTTTAAAAGCTGACCAACAGAAAAAAGCAGTTTATGCTTGGACAGTTAATGACTCAGAGGTACTAAGTAAAATGCTCTTTATGGACGTTGCTGGAGTGATTACCGATGATTTGGAGTTAGTCAATGAAGAAGTCAATGACTTTGAAAAAAATCCGTCGTATGCGGATCGTATTTTGCATTATATTTTTATGCTGCCAAGTGTGGCTTCTCAATAAAAAATGAAGAAGAGGGTTAAACGAAATGAAAAAAGAATTTTCGCGAGTACTTCTTAAAAATCAATCAGATGAAATTCTTATTTTAAAAAATCGGCCAGACACTTGGAATTTCCCTGGCGGAAAACAAGAACTTGGTGAATCAGCGCTGGAATGTGCGATTCGTGAAATTAAAGAAGAATTAGCAGTGGAAATTACTGAACTTGAAGAAATTTTTACTGGACCACTCGTTTTTGATTCAATCGTTTGGCAAGGACATTTTTATTTTGCCAAACAAGCCCAAGGAAAAGTTACGCTGAACGAACCAAATAAAATTAAAGGCGTACAATTTATTAAGCGGTTTGAGGAAGTAAATTTTTCACCAGGATTAGCTCCGCTATTTGATTATTTGGCGCGTAGCGATTATTTAAAGTTAAACAAAACTAACTGGAAATAGAGAGAATAGGAGTGTCTTTTGCTAGGGCTTTGTCAAGCGCATCTTTGATTATTTTAGAAAGTCCAAGGAAGAGTCGTGGGCATTGTTTATTCCTAATAAATATGTTATAGTAATTAAGTAATCAATTTTGATAAGTAATTTGAGTTATATATTTAAAAACTATACTTCTCCTTTTGCCACTCAACATTTTTTGCAATAACTTGCATATTTTTATGCACTAGGAGGAAATATATATGAACAACGGTACAGTAAAATGGTTTAACGCAGACAAAGGTTTTGGATTTATTACAGGTGAAGATGGCAATGATGTATTTGCACATTTTTCAGCTATTCAATCAGATGGATTTAAAACTTTAGACGAAGGCCAAGCAGTAACTTTCGATACTGAAGAAGGTCCACGCGGCTTACAAGCAACGAACATCGTAAAAGCTTAATAATGAATGAAAACGGACCACGTGTTGGTCCGTTTTTTTTTAGCTAATGGCTGCAGCTAAAAAATTCTTCCATGAAAGGTGAAACATCTAAAATTTGTGGAGTAATTTAGCGATAGTAGTAGGCAGTGGTAAATAAAGGACATATAAAAAATGAAAAAGTATGATTGTGTGTAGTAAACTACGTGTATCTTATAAATAATAAAAAAATAGAAAATGTCTTTTGCTGTTTTTTTTTAGTGGAAGTATTTATTGGACGTTCAAAAGAGAGTGATTATTAAATACGGGTAAAATAAACGTTGGATTTATCAGTTTTTTTGTGTTTTGATTATATAAAAATTCAAAAAATATTACTTTAATTAGAGTGTAGTGTTATATTAAATCAAAATATTTGTGTTAATAAATAACAGATTATATACTTTTAATGTAACTAAAATTAGGAGGGTGTATAAAATGGAAAAAAGAAACACACGATTTAGATCTTATTTTACAGATGATGAAGCAGGAACCAATATCTCTTGGGGGGCAGTTTTTGCTGGAGTAATCACATTTTTATCTATTTTTATGACTCTTGGACTTATTGGATCAGCGATTGGATTCGGTACTTTAAAACCGACATCAAGTAATCCTTTAGATGGCGTTGGGACTGGTCTTATTATTTGGACGATTATTACTATTGTGTTATCTCTGATGGCTGCAGGATTTGTATCTGGTGTAGCGGCTAAAAGGATTGGTTTATTGCACGGCTTCTTAACATGGGCAACAAGTATGATTGTAGTAATGCTTCTAGTGAGTTATACAGCAGTTAGTGCATTTTCAGCAATCGGTTCTCTTTTAGGAAATGTAGCTTCTGGTGTAGGGGATAGTGTTGGATCAGTTGCTTCTACTACTGGCGATGCGATTTCAAAAGGATTTGATAAAGTAACTGATGAAATTGGCACGGTCAATACACAAGAACTACAAAACAATGTAAATAAGTATTTAAAAGATACGGATGTTCCAGAACTTCAACCAGATTATTTAAAAGATCAAATGAGTGAAGCGACGGATAAAATTAAAGATGCTGGTAAAGAAATTGTGAAAAATCCTAAAAATGCAGATAAAGTTTTTGATTCTACAGCGGATTCTTTACAAGACCAAGCGAAAAAAATTGGCGATTCCGTAGATAAAAACGCAATTGCGAATGCGGTAGCTAAAAATAGCGACTTATCTCAAGAAGAAGCACAACAAGCAACAGATAACATTTACAATGAATTAAAAACAGCCAGTGATGAGGCCCAAAAACAAATTGACACTGCGCGTACTAATTTAGATAAAGCTAAAGATGATTTGAAAGAATCAATCGATGAAGCAAGACAAGCGGCAGAAGATGCGTCAAATACGACAGCTAAAGCATCTATTTGGGGATTTGTTGCAATGGTCGTTGGCTTAATTATTACTTCTCTAACTGGATTATTAGGAGCTAACCTAGTAAAAAATCCTGAAAGAGAGCATAAAATGTAATAGGTAGGCAATTTTAAGTATATAAAAAGAATGAGGACGAATTATCTTGAGGGTAATTCGTCCTCATTTTTGTTTATGGAGCAAAAATATGTACCTGGTTAACTGACTTTTATACCATTTATATTGTAAAAATTCTTTTTAGCACTCAGTAGGATTCTATTGGTCTTTTCAATTATTTTTTAAAATTATAATAATTAGAAATTTTATATGGTAGATAGAAAAAAGTACCATTATAGGCTACAATGAAGAAGGTGAAAAAGCAAAGAGACATTTTCAAAAGGAAAATGTCTCTTAAAATCAGTATTCGCTGTAATTGAATAACGCGCCCTGAGGGAATCGAACCCCCGTCTCAAGAACCGGAATCTTACGTGATATCCACTACACTAAGGGCGCGGCACGAATACTAGTTTAGCTGATATTGACAAAAATTACAAGAGGGAGGACGAAAATAATGAAATTTGAGCAACGAATGTCCCAACAACAAAAACAAGTCCAGAAGTTGGCCATGACTCAACAGCTTCAACAATCCATTCAAATTTTACAATTTAATACGGAAGAACTCGCTGCCTTTGTTGAAGCGAAAGCATTAGAGAATCCATTGATTGATTTACAAGTAGACACGCAGTACACCACAGATTTTCCGACAACTAGTCGTTCTTACACCAATCAAGACGAAGAAAATAATTATATGAATCAAATTCCAGACTATCATTTATCATTATTTGAGTCTTTAATTGATCAAATTCATTTGAATTACCGCGATACATACTTGCGAACATTGGTTTTGTTTTTAGTAGAATATATAGATGTGAATGGTTATTTAACGATTTCGTTAGAAGAAGCGGCAGAGAAAACCGAAGCAAGCGCCATTCAAATGCTAGATGCATTAACTTTGTTACAACAGCTAGATCCAGCAGGTGTGGGGGCACGCAATTTACAAGAATGTTTGATGCTACAAACAGAACGAGACGATACCGCGCCTAATTTAGCGTATATTTTATTGGAGGAAGAGTTTGATGCCTTAGTGAGTCGTAAATGGGGCCCGTTAGCTAAAAAATTTGGGATTGAATTAGCAGAAATTCAATTGATTTTTGATTATATACAAACGTTATCGCCAGCGCCAGGGAATATTTTTGATGCGACCGAGGAATTGTATATTCGACCAGATTTAACTGTCCGAATCAAGGAAGATCGAATAGTGGTGATTTCCAACAAAGCTGGTCGACCGACATTAAATTTTCAAGAAAATTATTTCAAACGAATGCAAGAGACTGACGACAAAGAAGTCCAAGAATATATTAAGGATAAGAAAAACGAATTTGAATGGTTAGAGCGCGCAGTGAATCAGCGGGGGGATACAATTTTACGTGTAGGGCAAGAAATTGTGCGCCGTCAAGAAGCCTTCTTTTTAGAAGCAGATCGGCCATTAAAACCAATGACTTTAAAAGAAATTGCGGATGCTTTGTCTATTCATGAATCGACAGTTAGTCGTGCGGTCAATGGAAAATATCTAGAAACCACGTTTGGCGTCTTTGAATTGCGCTCATTCTTCTCAACAAGTATTCTTTCATCAGAAGAAGATGGCGAGGATGTCTCAACAACGATGGTTAAAAAGCAACTACAAAAATTAATTGATGAAGAAGTAAAAAGTAAACCGTTATCTGATCAAAAATTAGTCGAGCGATTAAAAGATTCAGGCATGGAAATATCCCGGCGAACGGTGGCAAAATATCGTGAAGCCCTAGGGATTCCATCTTCATCTAAACGAAAACGATATGAGTAAACAACCAAAGCTTATGAGTGATTTTCATAAGCTTTGGTTGTTTTTTTACAATTTAAAAAATGTTGGTTTTTTGAATTGTAAAAAAAGCCTAAAGGAGACAAAGTTTGCTTGCCATTTCCTAGGAAAAAACGTATATTAAAGTTACTTGCTTCTTTAAATAAAGGAAAAGAATAATTTTATAGAAAAGTTGGAAAGCACAAATGAATCAGACAGCAAATAGCAAGAAAAAACGCTATATTACAGGTTTTGATGGCATTCGGACGATCGCTGTAATTGGCGTGATTTTGTATCACCTTTTTCCCCAAGTCATGCGAGGTGGCTACTTAGGTGTTCCGATTTTCTTTGTTGTTTCAGGTTATCTTATTAACGACTTGTTGCGGCAAGAATGGGCAGAAAATCAGACCATTGATTTAAAAGGATTTTATGTGCGAAGGATGAAACGGCTGTATCCAGCATTAATTGTGATGCTTTTAAGTGCAGTTAGTTATATTACACTCTTTCAGCAGGATTTATTAAACAATATTCGCAGCGTTGTCGCTAGTAGTGTTTTTTATTACAACAACTGGTGGCAAATTTTTAAAGGGTTTTCTTATTTTGATGGATTTGCGACACAATCGCCATTTGTACATATTTGGTCATTGGCAGTTGAAGCGCAAAATTATTTAATTTGGCCATTACTTTTTATTCTTCTGGAACGCTTTGTTCGTAAGCGCGGTCGAATTTTCAGTTTAGTTTTAATCGGCGCTTTAATTTCAGTGACGTTGATGGCCGTTTTATATGTTCCTGGCGCAGATCCTACACGTGTCTATTATGGAACAGACACACGTGTTTTTTCTATTTTACTAGGTAGTGCATTGGCGTATGTTTGGCCAAGCACACGTTTGAAAGAAGAAATTCCAGAAGCCTCTAAAAAAATCTTAAATGGCGCTGGTTTAAGTGCCTTAATTCTTTTAGTATTAGCCTTTTTAACATTATCAGATCATACAAATTTTGTTTATTATGGCGGCATGTTTTTAATTAGTTTGGCAGCCACTGTTTTAGTGGCCGTCACTGCACATCCAGGGGCAGATATGAATCGTTGGTTAACGAATCCAGTCTTTACGTGGATAGGTAAACGGAGTTATGGCATTTACTTGTATCAATTCCCAATCATGATTTTTTATGAGGCCAAAATTAAGACCTTATCGGACCATGTTCTTCTACATTCATTGGTTGAAATAGCATTAATTTTAGTCGTGAGCGAATTGTCTTATCGTTTTATCGAACATCCACTGACACGATTGTCTTATAAGGATGTCTGGACTCAATTCACTGAGTTCTTACGGAAACCGTGGGACCTTCGTGAAAAAGGGACAATGGCCTTTATGACAGTGATTAGCGTTATTGCAGTATTCGGTTTAATTGTGGCTCCAGCAAACGCTAAAAGTGCGCAACAAGAGCAACTAGAAAAAAATATTGCGAAAAATCAGCAAAAAATTGAAGAACGTAAAAAAGAAGTCCAAGAAAGTGGCACGAAAAATAGTAGCACGTCCACAGAAAGTAGTACAAAACCGAGTGAAAGCCAAGACGTTCTACCCACACAACTCACACCAGAGCAAGTAAAAAAAGCGCAGAATTTAGAAATCACAACTATTGGTGATTCTGTTATTCTAGATGGTGCTAGCGGGTTACAAGATATTTTCCCTAAAATGATTATCGATGGGGAAGTGGGCCGTCAATTGTATAGTAGCATTTCACTAATTGGTGAACTAGACAAAAAGAAAATGCTCAAAGATACTGTTTTAGTGAGTTTAGGTACAAATGGTCCTTTTACAGAGGCACAATTTGATGAATTTATGAAAGCGTTAGGTAATCGAAAAGTTTATTGGATTAATGTTCGCGTTCCAACTAGAAGATGGCAAAATCAAGTGAATAGTTTACTTAGTCAAATGGACAAAAAATACGATAACTTAACGGTCATTGACTGGTTTAATTATAGTAACGCCCATGATGATTGGTTTTATGATGACCGAGTTCATCCAAATGTGGCAGGCGGCGAGCAATATACACACTTTATCGCGGAGAAAATTTTACAGTAGCAAGAAACTTCCAGCTCAGATGAAAGGGGCTGGAAGTTTTTTGTTATAGATAAAGAAATCGTTTACAAAATATAGTGTTTACGTTACGATAAATAAATAATCATCGTTTTTATAGGAGGTAGGTAATGAGAGAAATTCGGAGTGAGAACAGTGGAATTTATGCTGAAGATATTAGTTTTTTCTACAAAAAAAATTATTTTGTTTTGGAAGATATTAATTGGAAAATCGAAAACGGACAATGTTGAGGGATTCTTGGTCACAACGGTGCGGGGAAAACGACACTAAGTTATTTAGTTTTAGGTTTGCTGAAACCACGCAAAGGGGTAGTACATAATTATATAAAAAAAGTAGAATATCTTCCGGAAATGGGTGGTTTCTATGAACGACTGACAGTCAGAGAAAATATACTTTTTAAATTGGAGCTGTCTGGGGAAAAACAAAAGTCAAAAAAATTGAAACAAGTGTTAAAAGAATTTGGATTAATAGACTATCAGTTTAAACGTGTAGATAAATTGTCACAGGGATTAAAAAAAAAGAGTTGCTTTAGCAATGCTTTTTTTAAGAGAGAGTGAAGCTTATTATTTTGACGAACCTACGAATGCTTTAGATCCAGAAATGAAAAAGAAGTTACGACAATTAATTATTCATTTAAAAGAAGCAGGAAAAATCATTTTAATTAATAGTCATGATTTAGCTTTCGTTGAAGAAATATGTACTAATTTTTTAATATTAAATAATGGAAAAGTCTGCTTCAATGAGCCAAATATAGGAGTCAATTTAGAAGAAATCTATTTGGAAAAAGTAGGTGAACACCATGAATAAAGAATTTTTTTATGAAATCCAAGTAGTGATTAAACGTGAGTTTCTGGAATTAAAAAGTCATCTTTGGAAATATTTCGGTTTAATGCTTTATTTGATTTTTTTTACAGTTTTCATTAGTAAAAGCGGCGGTTCAGAAGGAATGGTTTTGCCAAATGAAGCTAACTTATTTTCCAGCTTTACTTTGGCCGGTAGTTTTGCTGCTATGTTTATCATGAGTACAATGCTTCAAGAAAAAAAGCAAATGACCTTACCTCTATTACTTCTGTCTTCTGTCAGTATAACTAGGGTAGTTGTTGGGAAAATAGTGGTTGCTGTAATGATTAGTGTACCTTTTCAAGTGTTTCAACTACTTATTAGTCTTGTTATTTTAAATAACCAAAAGAGTCCATATTTTTATCTATTGGCACCACAGAACGTAGTTACTTTACCTTTTATTACTTACCTGTTAGGAAGTTTAGTTCTATTGCTTTCGGTAATTATCAAAGATAAAAAGGTGGCAGAGTATCTTTCTGTTTTTTGTTCGCTGACTTTAGGTGGCATTCTCGCAAGTGCTTATATTTTATTCAATGTACAGTTTTCTTTAGTAAAGATTTTACTTTATTTTCTTTTTTTAATAAGTTGTAGTATTTTGCTGACTATAGCAACAAGTAAGATAGTTAAAAATTTGCTATTCTTTATTGAATAGTGTGATAGAAATTTATAATAGGTTAATGATTTTCTTGAAAACCTAAGCTTTTTTTTTAGATATCTGGTATACTGTTTTTGTTACAAGTTCCCGAAAGGATTTAGCAAGTAATTGTCGTTACTTACTAAAGATGCCTTGTAACCGAAACTATTTAGGGGGAATAACATTATGACAGAAAGACATTTATTTACATCAGAATCCGTTTCAGAAGGACATCCAGATAAGGTAGCTGACCAAGTCAGTGATGCAATTTTAGATGCGATTTTGGAGAAAGATCCGATGGCCCGCGTGGCATGTGAAACATCCGTAACAACTGGTTTAGTCCTAGTATTTGGAGAAATTTCTACAACAGCTTATGTAGATATCCAAAAAATTGTTCGTCAAACTGTGAAAGATATTGGTTATACACGAGCAAAATATGGATTTGATGGAGAGACTGTCGCAGTTCTTGTAGCAATCGATGAGCAATCACCTGATATCGCTCAAGGGGTTGACGCAGCCTTAGAAGTGCGTGATCAAGATGAAAAAGACGATATTGGCGCTGGTGACCAAGGCTTAATGTTTGGTTTTGCCGTTGACGAAACACCAGAATTAATGCCATTACCGATCGCGTTAAGTCATCGTTTGGTTCGCCGTTTAGCAGAATTGCGGAAGGAAAAAGTCTTACCTTACTTACGTCCTGATGCAAAATCTCAAGTAACAGTGGAATATGATGATCAAGGTCAACCACAACGTGTGGATACGATCGTCATCAGTACACAACATGATGATGAAACAACCTTAGAACAAATCGAAAAAGATATTAAAGAACAAGTAATCAATGAGGTGATTCCTCATGAACTTTTAGATGATGAAACAAAATACTTTATCAACCCAACTGGTCGCTTTGTAATCGGTGGCCCTCAAGGAGATGCTGGCTTAACTGGTCGTAAAATTATCGTTGATACTTATGGCGGTTATGCTCGTCATGGCGGCGGTGCTTTTTCTGGAAAAGATGCAACCAAAGTTGACCGCTCTGCTAGTTATGCTGCGCGTTATATCGCGAAAAACATTGTTGCTGCTGGTTTGGCGAAAAAAGTAGAAGTCCAATTAGCTTATGCAATTGGTGTGGCGCAACCAGTGTCTATTTCTATTAATACGTTTGGTACGAGTGCTCTTCCAGAAAGTAAATTAATCGAAGCAGTTCGTAAAAACTTTGATTTACGTCCAGCAGGTATTATTGAAATGCTAGATTTACGTCGCCCAATTTATAAACAAACTGCGGCTTATGGTCATTTTGGTCGAACAGACATTGATTTACCTTGGGAACAAACAGATAAAGTTGAAGCGTTAAAAGCTAGTTTAGCTGAATAATTAAATAAAAAAAACAAGAAGGCAGCCAAGTACTGACTGCCTTCTTGTTTTTTTTTGCAATAATTTTTTTATGAAAAAGTATTTTTTTAAGACATTTTGTTCTTTTTTGTATAGAATAGCTATGGAGCAATTTAGAAAATTGACAATTGAATAGAAAAGGATGTGAACAAATGGCAAAAGAAACAAATGTGAAGTTAGTCACGGTGAGTGTTTTTGTGGCAACATTTATGACAGCCATTGAAGGGACCATTGTGTCTACTGCGATGCCAACGATTGTCGGCTCGTTACATGGCATGGAAATTATGAACTGGGTATTTTCAATTTATTTATTAACGAATGCGATGTTAACACCGATTTATGGGAAACTTGCGGATAAAATTGGTCGTAAACCTGTCTTCATGATTGGCATTATCATTTTTATTTTGGGCTCCTCGTTGTGTGGCTTTGCCCAAGATATGTTGACTTTAATTATTGCCCGCGCAATTCAAGGTGTGGGGGCAGGTGCAATTTTACCAGTTGCATTAACGATTATTGCCGATATGTATTCATTGGACAAGCGAGCGAAAATTTTAGGTTTAAACAGTGCCGCCTGGGGAATTGCTAGTATTTTTGGTCCGTTAGCAGGTGGTTTTATTGTAGATACAGTCGGTTGGCATTGGATTTTCTTCATTAATGTTCCTATTGGACTTGTTTTATTGGGCTTGATTAGTATTTTCTTAGTTGAACCAAAGCGGGAACGGACCAAGATGCCAATGGATATTTTGGGCAGCGTTACTTTGATGGCCGTTCTGCTAACGTTATTGCTAGGTTTTCAAATGATTAGCGATAATGGTTTTACACTAGTAACATTTGGTTGTTTGAGTTTGAGTGTGCTCTTTTTTGTAGCGTTTGTGATGATAGAAAAACGCGCGCAAGACCCAGTGATTGATTTGCATTTATTTAATCAACCAACGTTTGTTTTAGTGAATCTTATTGCGGCGCTTATTAGCGGTTTCTTAATGGGGATTGATGTCTACATTCCGATGTGGATGCAAGGTGTCTTAGGAAAAAGTGCAGGAATTGGTGGCTTAGTTTTAGCGCCTATGTCGTTACTTTGGATGGCTGGATCATTTATAGCAAGTAGCTTTATGGAAAAATATGCTATGAAAAAAGTCTTAACGATTGGGTTATCGATTCTATTAGTCGGGGCCATCTTTTTAGTGGTAATGCCAATGGCCGTTCCGTTTTGGCTTTTCTTTGTAGTGTCTTCTGTCTTAGGAGTTGGTTTTGGGATTACTATCACAACGACTACGGTGACCGCACAAAGTACAGTGGATCCTGAAAAAATGGGGGTTGCAACATCGTTTAATACGTTGGTGCGTACAATTGGGCAGACTGTGATGGTGTCAATTTTTGGTGTGATTTTAAATGCAGGAATGTTTGCGAAATTGGAAGCGAGCGCGTTAAACGTCGATGCAGATGTCATGAATCAATTAGTGAATCCACATACTGCAAATTTAATTCCAGCTGCGTTGTTAAAACCATTACGCGGTATCCTCTATGCAGGTCTGCATAATGTTTACTTAGTCGGTGCGGGCTTAGTTGTTGTCGCTCTTTTGTTAAATATTTTTGCAAAAGCGCAACGAGCGAAGGTTTAGTGGTACACTAATAGAAAGAGTATTGGAGGGAAAAGTAGATGGCCTTTTTACAAGCAAATATTTATTCAAATGTATTGGAAATGGAAGTGAATGTGAACGTAATTTTACCACAAGAAACGGTAAAAAAAGTGGGCACAAGTACCCAAGCAGCATTGACAGATATTCCCGTGTTGTATTTATTACATGGGATGGGAGGAAATCACAGCGTCTGGGCTCGCAGAACCTCTATTGAGCGGTATGTCGCTAATTTGGGGATTGCTGTCATTATGCCGTCCACGGATTTAGCTTGGTATACGGACACGCAATACGATATGAACTATTGGACGTTTATCTCAGAAGAATTACCGAAAATTTGTCATCAACTCTTTCCACAGTTAAGTACAAAACGAGAAAAAACCTTTGCCGCTGGTTTGTCAATGGGTGGTTATGGCGCCTTGAAATTAGGATTAGCGAAACCAGAATCTTTTGCAGCCGTTGCTTCTTTGTCTGGGGCAGTCAGTTTATCATCCACTAGTTTTGGGGAATTATTAAAAGTCCGTAATCGAAGCTATTGGGAAGGTATTTTTGGCCCGTTAGATCAAATTGAAGGTTCCATTCACGATCCGCTGTATTTATTACAACAATTAGTAGAAAGCCAAACAGAAATGCCTCAATTTTACCTTTGTTGTGGGGAGCAAGATATGTTACTTTCTGCTAATCAACAGATGGCTCAAGCATTGGAACAGGCACAGGCAAGTTACACTTTTGAAACTGGACCAGGAGAACATGACTGGGTGTTCTGGGATGAATGGATTCAAAAAGCCTTGGCTTGGCTACCAATACCAAAATAGAGAAAGTAATTTTCAAGATTTATTTTAAAAATTAACCCTTGGTCCGTCAGTCGAAATGACTGACGGACCAAGGGCTTTTTTTATTTAGATGAAGATGTATTGTCTGCTTGCAACCCATCTAAGTAGGTTTTAACGGCTTGAATAAAGGCGGATTTTTGGTGGATGGAGTGTCGAAATTGAATGCTTTCCTCCATGTACGTTAACTCATTGTCGGAGACATATTGTTTCATGTGCAGCACTTGTTCTTTTAAATAGTCATCTCCGTTCAATACTTGCGAAACGAGCTGTTTTTCCTCCGTTGCGTCCATAATCATCCCAAATAAAAGATGTTGTAAAGACGTTACTGCTAAATGAGTCATTTCTGGTGAAAAACCTGCTTCTCTTAAAATGCCCATCATTTGATTCAAATGACGTAATCGTTGGGGATAGGCAGGGACGGTTTGGATTTCGATAGCTACGGCACAGGGAAATTGTTGATAGAGATCATAATAGTTTTCCATGAAGGCCAGTAAGTCAGAATACCATTCACCACATAATGCAGGTTCTTGAAAGTGCTCTTCAATCGCTTCAGCCATACTTTGAAGTAAGGCTTGCTTATTTTTAAAATACCAATAAATTGCGGGCGCCTGTACACCAAGCTGTTTGGCGACTTTACGCATAGAAAGTTGTTCTAAAGTGGGACTTTTTTTTAACAAAGAAAATGCGGCTGCAATAATCGTGTCTTTTGATAATTTCGGTTCCATGATTTTAGCTCCTATTAAACGTTATCTTCGTAAGTTTATCAAAAAGAAGGTACACTTTATGATAGGAAAAACTTGTGAAAAATTAACTTGTTCGCTTGTATTTTACCACTAAAAATGGTAAATTATGAATCGGCCTTATTTTACAGTGTTAAATTGGTGAAGTCAATGAGCAAATTGATTTTTTTGTAATGGGGAAGAATTCGCAGACCAACACTGAAGAAGCAGGGAACTATTTTAAGAAAGTAGGGATAAGATGGACCTTATTATTCAACACGCCAAAAAATACAAAGGCTCGGTAGTTATTGCCTTGTTGGCGGTGATCGTAATGGTTGTCTCAGCACTTTGGCAACCAAAATTGTTACAACAAGTGTTGGAAGCAATTATGAATGACGATAGCGACAAAATGAAAAACTTAGGGATTCAATTAATTGCCATTGCAGGATTAGGGCTCGTTGCAGGGGTTATTAATACAATTTTTTCTGCCAAAGTTGCCCAAGGTGTCAGTGCTGACATTCGTGAAGCAACTTTCCGCAAAATCCAAACCTTTTCATTTGGCAATATCGAAAAATTTTCAGCAGGTAACTTAGTTGTTCGTTTAACAAATGACGTTACTCAAATTCAAAATGTCATTATGATTGCGTTGCAGACACTTTTTAGAATTCCTTTTTTATTTATCGGGAGTTTTATTTTAGCGATGCTAACCTTGCCACAACTATGGTGGGTGATTGTTGCACTTGTCATCGCAGTTATTTTGATTTCTATGCTGTCCTTTTCGCAAATGGGCAAGCATTTCATGATTATTCAAAACTTGATTGATAAGATTAATGGTATCGCAAAAGAAAATTTGTTAGGCATTCGTGTCGTCAAATCATTTGTTCAAGAAAAAAATCAATTGTCACGTTTTACAAAAGTGAGTGAAGAATTAACCACCCATAACTTAATCGTAGGTAGCTTATTTGCTGTGATGATTCCAGCGTTTATGTTGGTGGCGAACTTAGCTGTTGTAGGCTCGATTTTCTTTGTGAGTAACTTAGTCAAGGATGATCCAACTTTAATCGGTGGTGTCGCTTCCTTTATGAACTATTTAATGCAAATCATGATGGCGATTATTATCGGCGGAATGATGATGATGATGACTTCTCGTGCCGCTGTTTCCATTAAGCGGATTAAAGAAGTGATGGAAACAGAACCAGATGTTACCTACAAAAAAGTCCCAGAACAAGAGTTAATTGGTAGTGTTGAGTTTGATCACGTATCTTTCCGTTATCCTGGGGATGAAGAAGATACCTTGAAAGACATCTCTTTCTCTATTCAGCCAGGTGAAATGATTGGGATTGTGGGCGCAACTGGCGCTGGTAAATCTACATTGGCACAATTAATTCCACGTTTATTTGATCCGACAGAAGGAAAGATTGAAGTTGGTGGTGTCGATTTACGAGAAGTGAACGAACACAGTTTACGAAAAACAGTTTCCTTTGTGTTGCAAAAAGCAATCCTGTTCTCTGGAACGATTGCGCAAAATCTACGCCATGGTAAACGTGACGCTTCTGAAGCGGACATGGAACGGGCTTCAGGCATCGCCCAAGCCAAGGAATTTATTGAAAAATTAGCAGAAGGTTATGATGCACCCGTCGAAGAACGGAGTAATAACTTTTCTGGTGGACAAAAACAACGGTTATCAATTACAAGAGGTGTGATTGGTGAGCCTAAAATTTTGATTTTAGATGATAGCACCAGCGCGTTGGATGCTCGTTCGGAGCGGTTAGTCCGAGAAGCGTTGGATAAAGAGTTAAAAGAGACTACCACGATCGTTATTGCCCAAAAAATTTCTTCTGTTGTCCATGCAGATCGTATTTTAGTATTGGATAATGGACGTTTAGTCGGGGAAGGCACGCATGAAGAATTAGCAGCTACGAACCCAGTGTATCAAGAAATTTACGAAACTCAAAAAGGAAAGGAGGAAGCTTAATGACTGATTTAATAAAAGCTAGTAAATTTTTCTATCATTATTTAAAACGTTACAAAGTTTCTTTCCTCTTTATTTTCTTAGCAATTTTCGCAGCGACTTATTTACAAGTCAAAGCGCCGCAATTCGTTGGGGAAGCTATTCAGGAATTAGCGAAATATGCGGTTAATGTGATGCAAGGAAAAGACGATAAAAGTGCGTTCGTTTCTGTCATTTGGAAACTACTCATTTTTTATGTCTTAACTAGTGCCGCTAGTTTCATTTATAGCATTCTCTTTACACAAGTCGTGGGGAAATCGACAAACCGCATGCGGATTGGTTTGTTTAACAAACTAGAAAAATTGACGATTCGTTTCTTTGATTCTCATCAAGATGGTGAAATTTTAAGTCGTTTTACTAGTGATTTAGACAACATCCAAAACAGCTTAAACCAAGCGTTGCTACAAGTATTAACCAATATTGCCTTATTGGTTGGTGTCTTAATCATGATGTTCCGTCAAAATGTGGAACTGGCATGGGCTACAATTGCTTCTACGCCAATTGCGATTTTAATTGCGGTCTTTGTGATTAGCAAGGCGCGCAAATATGTCGATTTACAGCAAGATGAAGTGGGTAAATTAAATGGCTATATGGATGAAAAAATTAGTGGGCAACGTGTGATTATCACCAATGGTTTACAAGAAGAAACCATTGACGGCTTTTTAGAGCAAAATGAAAAAGTTCGTGCAGCTACGTATAAAGGTCAAGTGTATTCAGGATTACTTTTCCCAATGATGCAAGGAATGTCATTAGTCAATACGGCAATTGTTATTTTCTTTGGTGGTTGGTTAGCAATCAATGGCTCTGTTGATCGTGCCGCTGCGTTAGGTTTAGTCGTTATGTTTGTCCAATATTCTCAACAATATTATCAACCATTAATGCAAATTTCTTCAGGTTATAGCATGATTCAATTAGCTGTTACAGGCGCTCGTCGTTTAAATGAGATGTTTGATGAACCAGATGAAATTCGTCCCGAAAATGGCGAAAAATTAGAAGAGATTAACAAAGCTGTGGCTTTAAATCATGTTGTTTTTGGCTATAATCCAGAAACGCCTGTGTTGAAAGATGTTTCTATTCATGTGGATAAAGGTGAAATGGTCGCTTTAGTCGGACCGACAGGCTCAGGAAAAACAACGATTATGAATTTAATGAATCGCTTTTATGATGTGAATGAAGGCGCCGTGACGTTTGATGGTGTGGACATTCGTGAAATGGATTTAGATAGCTTGCGTTCACATGTAGGCATTGTTTTGCAAGAGTCCGTTCTATTTTCAGGAACAATTCGTGAGAATATTGCGTTTGGTAAGCCAGAGGCCACGGATGAAGAAATTGTTCAAGCAGCGAAACAAGCGAATATCCATGAATTTATTGTAAATCTTGAGCAAGGCTACGATACTGAGATTACGGAAGAGAATAACCTTTTCAGTACGGGGCAAAAGCAATTAGTAAGTATTGCACGAACGATTATTACCAATCCAGAATTATTAATTTTGGATGAAGCAACAAGTAATGTTGATACAGTAACAGAAGCCAAAATCCAAAAAGCGATGGACGAAGCAATTAAAGGGCGCACCAGTTTTGTGATTGCCCATCGTTTGAAAACGATTCTAAATGCGGATCGGATTATTGTTTTACGAGACGGTGAAGTCATTGAAGAAGGCAACCACCATGAACTAGTTGAACAAGATGGATTCTATGCGGAACTTTATAAAAATCAATTTGTTTTTGAATAAGTCGAAAAAGAAGCAAAATGAGTCATTCTCATTTGCTTCTTTTTTTGCTATGCTAAATAGAAAAAGGAGAAATATCAATGGAAAAATGAGGAATGTGCGGCAATTACGGCGCACGTTTTTGGTGCTAAATACTTTATTTGTACTGAGTGTATTCAGAGAGAATCGATGGATAAAATCGGCGCTGCTTTTTGGTTGTTGGCTAATAGTTTTTTATCTGGACTGCAGTGGTTGATTTATCTTGGGGGCGAAAAAGGCTGGCTGATACATTTGCAGCGGTGGTATTATTGCGCGGTTCTTCTCCAAATAGCAGGCACATTGATTGTATATTTTTCGTTTTTTGTATAAAGGTCTCTCGTTTCTTGTCGGAGAATATGCTAAAATAAAAAGCAGCAGGGGGCGAGAAAACCATGGAAAAGCCAAATAAACGCAAAGCTGATTTAGAACGTACACGGCAAATTATTTTGTCTGTCGCTTCTGAATTATTCATGACAAAGGGGTTCAAAAATACCTCCACTCGTGAAATTGCTTTAAAAGCGAACATTACCCAACCGAATCTCTATCACCATTTTAAAAATAAAAAAGAACTGTATTTAGCTGTGATTGAAGAATTAACGTCCCGTGTTCAGGAAGAATTAGTCCCAATTGTTTCTGGAAATGCATCAGTAGAAGAAAAACTTTATCAATTAATCAAAGTTTTGTTAGATGAACATCCGACCAATCTTTTCTTAATGTTGAACGATATGTTTCAAGAAATGGGCCCTGATTACAATCGTACGCTGTATCAAATTTTCAAAAAAACCTATATCAATAATATTGCGGCTATTTTTGAAAGTGAACCTGAAACCAATTGCTTACAAGAGGGCATCAGTGTAGATGATGCAACTCGGTTTATTTTATATAACGTTAGTGCATTATTAAGTATTGAAAAAACGTACCAGCGAAAAACAGTGGATGACGATGTCAAAAAATTTATTCAATTTATGCTACATGGCGTTTTGAAAAGTCACAAATAAAAAATAGAGAAGCCCTGTTGAAAAACAGACTTCTCTATTTTTTTGTAAAATTCACTTATCAATCGATAAATAATTATTGATTTATCGATTGATAAGTGATATAGTTTATTTCGAAAAGAAGAAAGAGGTGAACCATTCATGTTTTTAGGATTTAATGAAATGAAGTATTCAAAAGGACGGTACGTACTTGTAGTCTTAGTAATGGTCTTGATTGCTTGGTTAATTTTTATTTTGTCAGGTTTAGCGAACGGTTTAGCTCAAGGAAATCGTTTAGCCGTAGATCAATGGCAAGCGAATCAAGTGGTTTTATCAAAAGAGGCCAATAGTAATTTAAATGTATCAGTGTTAGATGAAAACGTGAAAGAAACGATTTCAGGAGGCAAAATTGCACCGATTGGTCAACAATCTTTAGCCATCCGCCCAGCAGATGATAAAAAGGCTGAATTAACGAATGTTAGCTTATTTGGGATTGAAAAAGAAAGTTTTTTAATGCCAAAAGTGATTGAAGGAAACGCATTTACTGATAAAAATCAAGTGATTGCTTCAGAAACATTGAAAAATCAAGGATTTAAAATTGGCGACAAATTAACTGCAGGGAAATATGATGAGCAATTAGAAATTGTCGGCTTTATTTCTAAAAGTAGCTATAACATTGTGCCAGTTATTTACACTTCTCTGGATACTTGGCGGTCAATTAAATATGGTGACAATCCAGCAATGGCCAAAATGGTTAATGGTTTCATTGTTCGCAGCAAGGACAACGCGGAAGTTAAAACGACTAATAAAGACAGCCAAGTTCTTTCAATTTCAGATTTTATTGAAAAACTGCCAGGATACAGCGCTCAAAACTTGACCTTGGATGGCATGATTTATTTCTTGATTGTGATTGCAGCGTTCATTATCGGTATTTTTATCTTTGTGATGACTTTACAGAAAACAGCAATGTTCGGTGTCTTAAAAGTTCAAGGGGTGCCGACTAGTTTCTTAGCAAAGGCAGTCATGCTACAAACCGCTTTATTGGCTGTTCTAGGAGTGGCGATTGGTCTTGCTTTAACGGGAATTACCGTGCTCTTTTTACCAGAAGCGATGCCTTATGCAACTAATGGACCACGCATGATTTTGTTTAGTGTACTATTGATTTTATCTGCATTAATTGGCGGGGCATTTTCAATTCGAACGATTGCTAAAATTGATCCGTTAATCGCGATTGGAGGTTAGAGACATGGCAAATGTTTTAGAAATGAAAAATATTTATAAAAAATATGGTGAAAAACATACAGAAGTGATCGCGTTAAAAGAATTATCTTTTGCGGTTCAGCCAGGTGAATTTGTCGCAGTAATTGGTCCTTCTGGTTCTGGTAAAAGTACCTTTTTAACGATTGCAGCTGGTTTACAGGCACCGACAAGTGGTGAAGTCATTGTTGGCGGGCGATTACTAAATAAGTTAACGAAAAAGCAACGTTTGGCGCAACGTTTTCAAAAAATCGGCTTTATTTTACAAAGCTCTAATTTGGTGCCATTTTTAACAGTGGAAGATCAATTTCACTTAATTGAAAAAGTTGATAAGTCACGTAAAAATAGTGAATTAAAAGAGCAATTGTTAGAGACGTTGGGTTTAAAAGAATTACGAAATAGTTATCCTCGTGATCTCTCTGGTGGGGAAAGACAACGGGTAGCCATTGCGTGTGCATTGTATCATGAGCCAGACGTAATTTTGGCAGATGAACCAACGGCTAGTTTAGATACAGAAAAGGCGTTTGATGTTGTCCAATTACTAGCGAAAGAGGCCAAAGAGAAAGATAAAGGGATTATCATGGTGACACATGATGAGCGTTTGTTGAAATACTGTGATCGAGTGGTTCGTATTCGTGATGGTGAATTGACAGAGTAACAAAACAAATAAAAGAGAACATGATCGGATTGCTGGAGCAATCCGATCATGTTCTCTTATTTCTTTTCAATACAGAAAAGAACAGGTGGCTGATTTTTTTGATTAATAAACTCATAACGTAAGACACTGTAAACATCTTGTGGTAAGGCTTGCGTGTAATTCGTGACCAAATCAAGTTCCTCTGAACCACCTTCGTGGCCATAATAAACGACTAAAATAATGCGACTTCCTTTTACCAAATGAGGCAGTAACCCATCTAACGCCTGTTTAGTCGTAGTGGGTTTTGTAATAATTTCCTTATTACTTTTAGGTAAATAGCCTAAGTTAAAAATAGCGGCAGTGATTTCTGTTTCTTCATCTAGGACAGCATGAAGATGTTCATGTCCTAATGGAAATAACGTAGTTTGTGGGAGTAAATTAAGTTCTGTTAACTTTTGTTCTGTATTGATCAACGCTTCTTTTTGGATATCAAAGGCGAAAACTTCACCAGAAGGGCCAACCAGCTCTGCTAAGAATGCTGTATCATGACCATTTCCCATTGTTGCATCAATGACGAAGTCGCCAGGTTCCACCACTTCTTTTAAAAGTTGGTGACTAAAATGTAGGGCTGTTTGTAGCATTAATTGAAAACTTCCTTTCCTGAAATGACAGTATATTTTCCTTGATAACTGTTGCGGCGTTTCATTTCCGCATCAATCGCATTGAGAACTTCCCATTTTTTCAAGCTCCACATCGGTCCGATAATTGTTTCAAAGGGAGCATCGCCTGTCAAGCGATGAATAACAATTTCGGGTGGAATCATTTCTAACTGATCACAAATCACTGAAACATAGGCTTCTTTGCTCATCAATTGTAAGCGTCCTTCATTATAATCTCGCATCATTTTGGTATTTGTCATTAAATGAAGTAAGTGCAGTTTAATCCCTTGGATATCTGAATCCTGAATAGTTCGCCGCACATTTTCGCGCATCATGGCAGGTGTTTCCCCAGGTAGCCCGTTAATTAAATGTGTACAGACCCGAATCCCGTGTTTCCGTAATTTAGCCACACCATCTAGATATGTTTGATAATCATGAGCACGATTAATGGCAGCGCTAGTTTCCTCAAACGTGGTTTGCAAACCCAACTCTACCCATAAATAAAAGCGTTCATTTAATTCGGCTAAATAGTTCACTACCTCATCAGGCAAACAATCAGGACGGGTACCAATGGATAAACCAACGACACCTTTTTCATTGACTACTTGTTCAAACCGATGACGAATAACGTCAACGGGCGCATGTGTATTGGTGAAATTTTGGAAGTAAACAATGTATTGATCGACAGTTGGCCATTTTTGATGCATCAATTGGATTTCTTTTTGAAATTGAAGCGGCAGGGGATCGCTAGGTGCAACAATCATGTCGCCTGAGCCAGAAACACTACAGAACGTACAACCACCTTTGGCAACTGTCCCATCACGATTGGGGCAATCAAAGCCACCATCAATTGGCACTTTAAAAATCTTTTCACCAAACTGTTGACGAAGTGCATAGTTCCAAGTGTGATAGCGTTTATTTGGATCATCTGAATAAGGAAAAATTTGCATAATCAAGACTTCTTTCTAGCGTTGTTTGCTTTGAAATCGCCAAACAAAGCGTTTTTCTAAATAAATAGGGTAACTTAATAACAACCAAGCTAAACCAAGACAAAAACCACCTAAGATATCGCTAGGGAAATGGACACCTAAATAGATTCGACTAACCCCAATCATGAAAATCCCAATACCTAGTAAAATTTGCACACAAAGGCGGACCGTTTTATTTTTAATGAAAATTGGCAGAATCAATAAAATAGTGCCGTAGAACAAGGTACTTCCTACAGCATGTCCGCTAGGAAAACTATACGTATGTTCAGTTACTAAATGCTCCAAAGTAGGACGTTGGCGCATAAAGAATAATTTTAATAAAGAATTACCTACGCCAGCAATTAAGGCAGTATTAATAAAGAGCCATAATGCTTCAGCATAATATTTCCAAACAATAAATAGAGCAATGACAACGATCGCTAAGATGATAATCGTCAATGAATTGGCAAATTTGGTGTACCAAATAAAAAAGTTATTTAGCTGTGGAAAAGGACGACGAACAAAAGAAGTAATCGTTTGATCAAAGCCTCTGAGCCAGGTTGGATAAAAACGAACAACATAGCCTAAAAACATAAATACTAAAAGAAAACAACTACCTGCAAATTGATAATAAAGTTTGTTTTTCATAAAAAATCCTTTCAAAATTTAATCGCAACAATCCGTATTATACCATCAAAAGGGTAAAAAATTAAAAGATAATTTCATTGCCTGATTGGAGGGGATACAGATATTAAAAAAGTTCTGGCACCACAATCTCTCATTGTGGTGCCAGAACAGATGTTTTAAATGGCACATGTTTATTGATTATCATCATCAGGAGTATCAACGGTAATATCGCCGAATTCGCTAGAAAGGTTAAACTCTGTATCCGCACGACCATTCTTATAAGATGTTCGCTCTTTGTTTAAAAGTTGAACATCGCCTAATTTTGATTCACCTTTGATTGAAATGTTACGCAAAATTTCTCCAGAATTTACATAAATGTCTCCATGGACAAGAGCGACAGTTAATTTTTTAGGCACAGCAGGCATGTCTAAAGAAAAATCACCATTTTCACTTGAAAAGTTAGCTTCTCCTTTGAAATCACAGACGCTAATATCGCCATCTGTCGTTGTTACTTGGATGTTTCCGCGAGCATTTTGCACTCGAATATCACCAGAAATAGTCGTATTTTTGATTTCATCGAAATAGGCTGAATCCAACGTTATATCGCCGTCAGTGGTTTCAACTGTTGCTGTTTTAGCGGAAGTATCCGCTGAAAGGTAGATACCATCTGAAGAGTTAAGCGTCATTTTTTTGGCTTTAACACCCGATAGACTAACATAAGAATTTGGTAGATTAGTTGTTAATTCGTCTACGTTAAAAGCATTCAATGAAACTGGTGAATGGGTTGAGCCATCAATTACTAACTTTTTCACATTATTAGGAATCTGGACACTCACGTTCGGTGTGAAGTCACTAAAAATACCAATATTAAAGAATGACAATTCGGGTTGGTTTTGTGTGCGAGTGGTATTGATGGTTGCTGTTATTTTATTTTTTTCTTCTTTGACATTTAAGGTGCCTTCAGCTTTTGAATAAAAGGCATTATTCGGTGATCGTAATCCCATTTTGTTACTATCAGTTTTATAAATGGTATAAGGGCCTTTGCCTTTTAAGGATAAGTGAAGTTCTTCGCCTGCTTGTTTATTTTTTAGTGTATAACTTTCTTTTAGCGGTGTGACTGATTTTTCCGCTTGCTTGTAATAATAGACGGCGCCAGATCCACCAATTAGCATCGCTAAGACAGCAATGGATAAGAGAATCCCTGTTGTTTTTTTCATTAGATATCACCTCGTAAAACAGCAATGTTCCATTGGAAATAACGCTTAAAGACATGTGCTGAAAATTTTAAAATTGGTAGAAACAGTAACCAACCAATGATTGATGCACCAAATAAAAAGAGACTCATAGATAATTGGAAAAAGGAAGCGGCATTTGCCTGGGTAATAACAATATAAATACCATAAATTGGTGAAAATAAAGTTGCAGCTCCGGCAATGCCACAACCGACGTACATTAAGGCAATCCCTAAAATAACCCAAAACATGAAGAAAAAATTTAAACAGAAAATACCAAGCACTTGGAAAAATCGGGTTAGTGGCCGATGCTGTGGTCGTTGATAGTATGGAGAATCATTATCATAGTAAAATTCAGATTCTTCTTCATAGGGATGATCATAAGCAGGTGTAGCCGCTGGAATTTCTTGCCAGCCATTATTTTCAATTTTTCGTTCCGTCAATTCAATGCCTTGTTCTTTTAAAATTTCTTCTGCGATAACCCGTGGTTTCCCCAATGATTTTGCCACTTGTTCTTCTGTTTCGCCTTCCGCAACACGAGCATCAAATAACGCCTTGTATTTCGCAAGAATAATAGCTTGATCTTTTGGATTTAACGCTTTTAAATAAATTTTCAGCTCAATAATAAAATGTTCTTTATTCATTCCGCTCCCTCTTTCTACACGATTCATTTCTCATCTTAAACTATAATTTCTTTTTGGGCGAATAACAAGAGGAATTAAAAAAATCAGACTAAGGTAAAGAAGCATCTACAACTAAAGTCGCAGTTTTTTTCCGAGTAGTAACAAGAGAGGAAATCCATGTTAAAAAACATTACTTCTTTACAATCTAGTTACAGTAATATGAAATTTTGTTGAAGTGTTTTTAATTCGCCAGAAAAAAAGGTATACTTGTTATAATAACAAAACTAAAAAATTACATTTACATATAAGTTAAAAAAGGAAAGTTGGGGACGTATCAATGAAGAAAGAATCAATGTCACGTATCGAAAGAAGGAAAGCACAACAAAGAAAGAAAACGCCAGTACAATGGAAGAAGAGCACTACTTTATTCAGCTCGGCGTTAATTGTTTCATCTGTAGGAACGCCCGTTGCGTTACTACCAGTGACTGCTGAGGCAACAGAAGAGCAGCCAACAAATGCGGAAGTTGCCCAAGCACCTACTACGGAAACTGGCTTAGTAGAGACACCAACAACAGAAACTACGCCAGGAACTACGGAACAACCGACAACGGATTCGTCAACAACGACTGAATCGACAACTGAATCATCAAAAGAAACACCAACAACACCAAGTACCGAGCAACCAACAGCTGATTCAACTACACCTGTGGAATCAGGAACGACTGATTCTTCAGTAGCAGAAATTACGCCAGTAGCTCCTTCAGCAACCGAGTCTGAAGCAGCGCCTGCGGTTACACCCGATGATGAAGTAAAAGTACCAGAAGCTAGAGTAGCTTCTGCGCAAACTTTTTCAGCGTTATCACCGACGCAAAGTCCTTCAGAATTTATTGCCGAGTTAGCTCGTTGTGCACAACCTATTGCGCAAGCCAATGATTTATATGCATCAGTGATGATGGCTCAAGCAATCGTTGAAAGTGGTTGGGGAGCAAGTACGCTATCTAAGGCACCAAACTATAACTTATTTGGGATTAAAGGCAGCTACAATGGACAATCTGTCTATATGGATACATGGGAATATTTAAACGGCAAATGGTTAGTGAAAAAAGAACCTTTCCGTAAATATCCTTCTTACATGGAATCATTCCAAGATAATGCGCACGTGCTAAAAACAACTTCTTTCCAAGCGGGCGTTTACTATTATGCTGGGGCTTGGAAAAGCAATACAAGTTCGTACCGCGATGCAACTGCTTGGTTAACAGGTCGTTATGCGACAGATCCTAGCTACAATGCTAAATTAAATAATGTCATTACCGCATATAACTTAACTCAATATGATACACCATCTTCTGGTGGAAATACTGGGGGCGGAACAGTTAATCCAGGAACAGGCGGCTCAAACAATCAATCAGGAACGAACACGTACTATACTGTAAAATCAGGAGATACCTTGAATAAAATTGCCGCGCAATATGGTGTGAGCGTTGCTAATTTACGCTCATGGAACGGCATCTCTGGCGATTTAATTTTCGTTGGTCAAAAGCTCATCGTGAAAAAAGGTGCTTCAGGTAACACTGGTGGCTCAGGCAACGGTGGTTCTAACAATAATCAATCAGGAACGAATACGTACTATACTGTAAAATCAGGGGATACCTTGAATAAAATTGCCGCGCAATATGGTGTGAGCGTTGCTAATTTACGCTCATGGAACGGCATCTCTGGCGATTTAATTTTCGTTGGTCAAAAACTCATCGTGAAAAAAGGTGCTTCAGGTAACACTGGTGGCTCAAACAACGGTGGCTCTAACAATAATCAATCAGGAACGAATACGTACTACACAATTAAATCAGGCGATACCTTGAACAAAATTGCCGCCCAATATGGCGTGAGTGTTGCTAATTTACGCTCATGGAATGGCATTTCTGGCGATTTAATCTTCGCTGGTCAAAAAATTATTGTGAAAAAAGGTACTTCAGGTAACACCGGTGGCTCAAGCAATGGTGGTTCTAACAATAATCAATCAGGAACGAATACGTACTACACAATTAAATCAGGCGATACCTTGAACAAAATTTCTGCACAATTCGGTGTTAGTGTGGCTAACTTACAAGCCTGGAATAACATCAGCGGTAGTTTGATTTTTGCTGGTCAAAAGATTATCGTGAAAAAAGGTGCCAACTCAGGTTCAACGAATACGAACAAGCCTACGAATAATGGTGGCGGTGCGACAACATCCTACACGATTAAATCAGGTGATACGCTGAATAAAATTTCTGCACAGTTTGGCGTGAGTGTTGCTAATCTACGTTCATGGAACGGGATCAAAGGCGATTTAATTTTTGCTGGTCAAACAATCATCGTGAAAAAAGGCGCTTCTGCAGGTGGCAATGCTTCTTCAACAAATAGTGCATCAGGCAAACGCCATACAGTTAAAAGCGGTGATTCACTTTGGGGCTTATCAATGCAATACGGAATCAGCATCCAAAAAATCAAACAATTAAATGGCTTAAGCGGGGATACAATTTATATTGGTCAAACTTTAAAAGTTGGTTAATTTAAGATTGAAAAAAATAGCTATCTTTGGTAACATGAGTCTTATAATAGAAAAAAACAATGAGAAGGAATAGTAGAAAGAACCATGTGATAGAGAGCGTATGGCTGGTGGAAATACGTACAGAAGCTTTTGAACTCGCCTTTAAGTTACTTTTTTGAACAAACCAAGTAGGAAAAGTCGGTGACGATCGTTAAGACGTTTGAGGTTAAGGTGACGGTGAATAACCGTTTCTTTGACGAATTTAGGTGGTACCACGTTGCATTTGTATGTTCACGTCCTATAGGAATTTTTCCTATAGGACTTTTTTTTATCACTAAGTGGCTAGTTTAAGTCAGAATAGTGACAATGGCTGCAGGTGGCAAATTTTAAGAATGAAAAATTTTATATTACTAGGAGGAATAACATGAGCTACAATCACAAAGAGATTGAGAAAAAATGGCAAAAATATTGGGCTAAGAACAATTGTTTCAATACATTGGACGACCCAAATAAAGAAAAATTTTATGCACTAGATATGTTTCCCTATCCATCTGGACAAGGCTTACACGTAGGTCACCCGGAAGGCTATACAGCAACCGATATTCTTTCACGTATGAAACGTGCGCAAGGCTATAATGTGTTGCATCCAATGGGCTGGGATGCGTTTGGTTTGCCAGCAGAGCAATATGCGTTAGATACAGGAAATGACCCAGCTGAATTTACTAAGAAAAATATCGAAACATTCCGTCGCCAAATTAATTCATTAGGATTCAGCTATGATTGGAATCGCGAAATTAATACCACTGATCCCGAATATTATAAATGGACACAATGGATATTTACAAAATTATATGAAAAAGGGTTAGCTTATGAAGCAGAAGTTGCGGTTAACTGGGTACCTGAACTAGGAACTGTTATTTCAAATGAAGAAGTCATTGATGGAAAAAGTGAACGTGGCGGTTATGATGTGGTTCGCCGACCAATGCGTCAATGGATGCTGAAAATTACTGCTTATGCAGATCGCTTATTAGAAGATTTAGAGCTTGTTGATTGGCCAGAAAGTATTAAAGATATGCAACGAAATTGGATTGGACGTTCTGAAGGAGCCAATGTGACCTTTAAAGTCGCTGGCACAGAAGAAAGTTTCACGGTGTTTACAACCCGTCCTGATACCTTGTTTGGTGCAACCTATACTGTTCTAGCTCCTGAACTAGAACTAGTGAAAAAAATTACGACACCTGAACAAACAGCAGCTGTAGAAGCATATATTGAAGAAACCTCAAAAAAATCTGATTTAAATAGAACGGATTTAGCAAAAGAAAAAACAGGTGTTTTCACAGGTGCGTATGCTATAAATCCAGTCAATGGCCAAGAAATTCCAATTTGGATTGGCGATTATGTTTTAGCAAGCTATGGCACAGGCGCAATCATGGCGGTCCCAGCGCATGATGAACGGGATTACGAATTTGCGAAAACATTTGGCATTGATATCCTACCAGTAATCGCAGGTGGCGACATTACAACAGAAGCCTATACAGGGGATGGACCGCATATCAATTCTGATTTCTTAAATGGATTAAACAAAGCAGAAGCCATCGCTAAAATGAATGAGTGGCTAGAAGAAAATCACGTAGGGAAAAAAGAAGTATCTTATCGTTTACGTGACTGGTTATTCTCTCGTCAACGCTACTGGGGTGAACCAATTCCTGTGATCCATTGGGAAGATGGAACAACCACAACGGTTCCTGAATCTGAGTTACCTCTACGTTTACCAGTAACATCGGATATTCGCCCAAGTGGAACTGGGGAATCGCCATTAGCAAACATTGATGAATGGGTCAATGTCGTCGACCCTGAAACTGGCATGAAGGGAAAACGTGAAACGAATACTATGCCACAATGGGCTGGAAGCTCTTGGTATTACTTACGATTCATTGATCCTCATAATAAAAATGAAATTGCTGATTTTGAAAAATTAAAACGTTGGTTACCAGTTGATATCTATATTGGTGGTGCCGAACATGCGGTGCTGCATTTACTTTATGCTCGTTTTTGGCATAAATTCTTATATGATATTGGCGTGGTTCCTACCAAAGAACCTTTCCAAAAATTATACAACCAAGGTATGATTTTAGGAGAAAACAATGAAAAAATGTCTAAATCACGTGGCAATGTTGTAAATCCCGATGATGTGGTGGCTAAATATGGTGCGGATACATTACGTCTTTATGAAATGTTCATGGGCCCATTAGATGCTTCCATTGCTTGGAATGAAAATGGCTTAGAAGGAAGTCGTAAATTCTTAGATCGCGTTTGGCGTCTGATTGTTGATGAAGAAGGCAAAATGCGTGACCGAATTACCACAATTAATGATGGCCGTTTAACGAAAATTTATCATCAAACGGTTAAAAAAGTGACAGAAGATATGGCAAACTTGCACTTTAATACAGCGATTTCTCAATTAATGGTTTTTGTGAATGAAGCCAATAAAGTGGATGCCTTACCTTATGAATATGTGGAAGGATTTGTCCAATTACTTGCACCAATCGCGCCACATATTGGTGAAGAACTATGGCAAATTTTAGGTAACGAGGAAAGTTTAACTTATGTCCCTTGGCCAACCTATGATGAAGCGGCCTTAGTAGAAGATGAAGTGGAAGTAGTTTTCCAAGTGAACGGAAAATTACGTGGCAAACAAAATGTCGCTCGTGGGTTAAGTAAAGAAGAATTAGAACAAATTGCAATGAACCATGAAGCTGTTAAAGAATTTATTGAAGGAAAAACAGTGCGCAAAGTGATTGCTGTTCCAGATAAATTAGTAAATATTGTTGCAAATTAAGTTTACATGTTTTTATTAAAAAAAGAGCCGGACGTATCAAAACGTCTGGCTCTTTTTAAGGTTGTTTTGTTTTACCTTTTTGATTCATATGTTCTTTACATGTGATTGTTATAACTGAAAGCAAGGCGATGAAGAGAAAAAAGTAACCGAGCGGCGTACAGAAAAAGGCGGGTTCTTTTAAAAGTCCATCGCTAGATAATGTTGATCCAACTAAAATAGAGATCATAAATAATAAAAGACTAATCAAGCCAAGAAATAAGCTAATACGATATTTTTTCAACTTCAGTTCCTCCTTTAATGAACTATCACTAAGATAAATCAAAAAGGTTAACTTTTTTTTAGGCAACTGTTAAAACTTAGATAAGAAATCTATTTTCTAAGTTTGTCGTTGTTGGTAATTGGTTAAGATCATACGTGAAAAGGGACCGACAATCAGCAATTGATAAGGAAGGGCAACAATAAAGTTCAGGCCCCAAGCTTGGAAATACGCACTTAGTGACAACGTCTGGCCTTCCATTAATAAGCCAAATAAAGACATACAAGTCACCATGCCGATAATCATGAGACTCGAAATGGTCAGAATAAGTAATAGCCGTTTTTCTTTATTAAAGGGTAAAGAAAAAGCGATTTTCTTAGCTAAGACACCAACGATGAAAACGTCTAAAATAAAAGCAACGATAAATCCAGGAAGCAAACCTTTTGATAAGGCGTACAATGAAAATTCTCCATGCAATAATAAATTATAGGTGCTCATTCCGAAAACCATCAGAAAGCACATTAACGTAGTAAAAAGCATTCCTTCTTTTTTATTAGTAGGCATTTTTTTCTCCTTTCATTTATTGAGAGTAATGATTGTTCTAGGCAGAAAAAGGACAAATTCTCTCGACTTTTACTAGTGTAGCAAAAATAAAAGTTCTTCATAAGTTAGAATTTGCTAAATTTTCTATGTAAATTTAAAATTATAAAATAGTTGAATTTTGTAATTTTGAATGTTAAATTTAAGTGAAAGGTATTCTAAATTACAAAAAAACGTTTTTTTGTAATTTAGAATAAGAAAAGAGGGGTATAATGACATATAAATTACTAAAAGTAGATTTTTATAAAAATAGAGATTCTTTTGAAAAGAAATATCAAGAACGTTTAAATTTTGATTCTACTTTACAAACTAAGTTATTTATCCACCCATTTGACAAAGAAGAACGGAAAACAAAAGAAACCTATGAGTTATTCTACGTTCCTTTACTTCAACACAGCGTATTACAAGAAAAAATTATGAAAAATTCTCAAGAAATAATGAGATATATACATAAATTACCAAAAATTGTACAAAAAAATATCTTTTTTTATCAATTGATTGAAGAGATACAAAGTACGAATGAAATTGAAGGGGTTAAAAGTTCAAGAAAAGATATTAGCAAAGTTTTACACAAATTAAATGCTAATTCAACTGAAAGATTTCAGGGCATTGTAAACATGTATAAAGGTATTGTGACTGATAAAATGCTAAAAATAGAAACATTAGGTCAATTTAGAGAAATCTATGATGAACTCTTTAAAGCTGATATCCAAGAAGAAGACTATCCAGATGGTTTATTATTTAGGAAATCTGTTGTGTATATCAGTGATAAAGACAAAGTTGTTCATCAAGGTAGTTCCAACGAAGAAAGTATTATAGCTGATCTAGAAAAACTTATCCTTTTTATGAATCAATCAGCACTACCAAGCTTACTTAAATGTTGTATCAGTCATTACTATTTTGAGTATATTCATCCCTTCTATGATGGGAATGGACGAATGGGCCGTTTTTTGATGTCTAACTATCTCTCTAGAAAATTGGATCCACTGACAGGATTGACTGTTTCCAATGCCGTAATCCATAATAAGAGAAAATATGAAAAAGCTTTTTCCGAAGTCACAAATCCAAGAAATAGAGGAGAAGTAACTCTTTTTGTTCAGACGATGTATGAATTTATCTTATTAGGACAAACGGAAATTTTAGAAGAGCTGAGAACATGGACTAATCAGTTGAAAAGAGCCACGCAATGGTTACAACATTCAGAGTTACCTGAAGATGAATGTAGTGTTCTATTTTTATTAATTCAAGCACATATGTTTAGAAATGGCACCGAAAGTGTGTCGATTAAAGAGATTCAAGAAAATCAAAACTGGTCCTACGGAAAAGTTAAGCGAATAACGGAAACATTAGAAAAACAAGCGTATATTCAAGTTCAAGGAAAGAAACCGAAAACGTATCGAATCACTCAACAATTTGAAGAAACAATTGGATAAAAAAATCCTGAAACTCTCGATTTTGAGAGCTTCAGGATTTTTTATTGGTCAACTTTTAATGATTTGTAACGTCCTCTCCAAACCATTTTTGAGAAATTTTACTAAGGGTGCCATCTTTTCGTAACGTTTCAAAGGCAGTATTGATTTTTTGGACTAATTGATTGTCTGATTTGCGGACGCCCACAGCAAAATCTTCATTGTCATAGCCGACATGAGAAATAGTATAGTTTTTTAAATTATCTTCGTGGGAAAGATAGTAGTTGGCGTAGACGCGATCAATTAGGAGCCCATCAATTCGGCCAGATTTTAAATCTAAGAAAGCTTCATTAAAGCCGTCATATAAAATAGGCGTTTGGTCTTTAACAAATTTTTTCAAAACGTCAGGCTGACTTTCGAAGCCATCATAGCCAGAAGAGCCGTTTTGAACCCCTAAAATTTTGCCTTGCATGTCGCTCGCTGTTGCAATGTTTTTTTCTTTTAAAGAAACAAGTACTTGGTCGTTCGTCATGTAAGGTTGTGTGAATTGAACTTTTTCGGCCCGCTCGCTCGTTTTAGTGTAGCCGTTCCAAATAAGATCAATGGTTTGATTTTGTAATTCTGTTTCTTTCATAGACCAATCAATCGGTTGGAAGTCAACGGAAATGCCATAAAGTTTAAAAACCGCTTTGGCTAAGTCGACATCAAAGCCGACAATTTTGCCTGATTTATCTTGAAAACCCATGGGCACAAAGGAGTCATCTAAGCCAATAATAATCCGTTTTTCTTCGTTAATCCGTGTCCATTGATCTTCGTTGCTTTTTCTTTTACCACAACCTGCAAATAGGAGTAAACTACAACAGATAACCAGCAAGGCTAAAGAATATTTCTTTTTCATCATAAACTCCTTTCTATTGGACGGGGGCAACCGTCAAAAGGTTGTCTGCAATTTTTTCAGCGAAAGCCATATCGTGGGTCACGACAATCTGTGTCATGCCTTGTTTCCGTAAATCTAAAATAACTTCTTCCACTTGTTGGCGTAAAGCTGGATCTAGCGCGCTCGTTGGTTCATCGTACCCAAGAACTTTTGGCTTCATTGCTAAGGCACGAGCAAGTGCAACTCGTTGTTTTTGTCCACCAGAAAGTTGATATGGATAGAGTTTTTCTTTACCAGCCAAGCCCAATTTTTCCAGTAATTCTAAAGCTTCTTGCTGACTTTTTGCTTTTTCTTCTTTTAGTACTAATGTAGGTGCTAAGGTAATATTTTCTAAAACTGATAAGTGAGGGAAAAGTTGGAAGTCCTGGAAAACGACCCCAACCACTTGATCGGCATTGTCCATTTCAGCAGGATTGAAAGGAACACCATCCAACAAAAGCTCGCCAGAATCAATGGTTTCTAAACCAGCCAAACAACGAAGTAAAGTGGTTTTTCCGCCGCCTGAAGGACCAACAATCGTTAAAATTTTACCATCTGGAATTTCTAAATTTAAGTGATCAATAATGGTCCGGTTATCAAAATGTTTGGTTAAATTTTTAATAGTTAACATGGTAGAGTCCTCCTATTTATAATATTGATAGAATTTTTCAATTTTCTTAGAAGCAACAGTCAAAATTGCCGTAAAGAGTAAATAAATCACTCCCACTAAAGCTAATGGTACTAATGTAACATCGCGGCTCATCGCAATTTTACCAGCACGTAAAAGATCGCCTAAGCCAAGTACATAAATAAGAGAAGTATCCTTGACCAAATTGATAATTTCATTTCCTACGGAAGGCAGCACGATTTTAACAACTTGTGGCAAAATAATCCGCGTGACTGTTTGAAAACGTGTTAAACGTAAAACCTTAGCAGCTTCATATTGACCTTGGGGAATTGCTTGAATCCCCCCGCGGAAAATTTCAGCAAAGTACGCAGCATAATTTAAAATAAATGCGAATAAGGCCGCATCATAACGTTCAAAGACAATACCAATTAATGGTAAGCCGTAAAAAACAAAAATTAATTGTAACAATAGCGGAGTGCCGCGCATTAACCAAATGTAGAGGTTAATTAAGTAACGTAAAGGTTTAAACGAACTTTGTAAAATAAAGGCAATGATGATCCCCAGTGGAATCGAGCCAAGGAGCGTAAAGAAAAAGACTTTCAGTGTCATGCCAGCTCCGCTAACTAAAGCAGGTAAAATTTCTAAAATATAATCCATCATTTTTTCCTCCAACAATTTTTATTAAAAAACAAAAAAGCCTCTTGGCTGTGAGCCAAGAGGACGAATCGCGTTCGTGGTGCCACCTCAATTTACTTATCTTTCACAAGATAAGCCTTATGTAGTTGCGTTGACAACTACTCTCTGTTAACGATAGAGTCACCGGTTTTTCTTACTAAAGGATTCAGAAAAACATCTTTTAGGTGTGAGTAAAGAAGAATCCATCTTTTTCTTTCAGCCAATGAAAAAGTCTCTGTAAAGGAAGAGCTAAATTACTATGTCCTAAGCCTTGATTGCAAGTATGAAATTGTTCGAACGGAACAGAAAACCTGTTGCTTTTCTAGCGTATCCCATTAAGCATATGGAAAAGAGGACAACAGACTTGAGCAGTTGAGGCACTCTCTCAGGTTGAAAAGCGCATCTAAAAAAACAAAAAAGTCCTTTGGCTGAATAGCCAAAGGACGAATAATCAATTATCGTGGTTCCACCTTAGTTTATTCGTGTTTCGCAACACGAACCTTATGAAGTTCATAACTTCGCCTGTTAACGAGTGGTCCCGGACTTTCCTACTAAGGGTTCAAAAAGTCAACTCCCAGATGTGGTTCGCTGTTTCTTTACGTCTTTTTCCACCAACCAAAGACTCTCTTCACTAAAGGAAACAGTTACTCTTCTGTTCTCTGTTTTTCAATACTGTACCACCAGAAAAAATATCTGTCAACTCTTATTCTTAAAAAAATATTTTTCTTTCAAAAAGTAAGTGCTGAAAAAGGACAAATGTATGGAAAATCATGTAAAATGTAGGTAAGTTGTTTGAACAGAAGGAGGAGTTTTGGTATGAAACAGAAAAAGTGGTTAATCGGACTTGTTGCACTGGGCTTGGTTTTAGCAGCATGTGGAAGTGGCGGTTCGAAAACGACCTCAAACGAACCAGCTACACAGAAAATTAACGTCGCATCTGGTGGTGAACTCTCGACATTAGACAGCGCTCATTATACAGATGTCTATAGTTCCGATATGATTGGTCAAGTAGTTGAAGGCTTGTATCGACAAGATAAAAACGGAGATCCTGAGCTAGCTATGGCGAAAGCAGAGCCACAAGTTAGTGAAGACGGGTTAGTCTATACATTCAAGTTACGAGAAGCAAAATGGACAAACGGGGATCCAGTTAAAGCAGGGGATTTTGTAGTTGCGTTTAGAAACGTGGTCGATCCAGCGTATGGTTCAAGTAGCAGTAATCAAATGGATATTTTTAAAAATGGGCGTGCGGTGCGGGAAGGACAAGCTACGATGGAAGAATTTGGTGTCAAAGCAATCGATGACCAGACACTAGAACTAACATTGGAAAATCCAATTCCTTATTTAGCCCAAGTCTTAGTTGGAACACCTTTTATGCCTAAAAATGAAGCCTTTGCCAAAGAAAAAGGTACTGCCTATGGGACTTCTGCAGATAATTTTGTCGGCAATGGACCATTTGTAATTTCAGGTTGGGATGGCAATTCCGAAACTTGGAAATTGAAGAAGAATGATCATTATTGGGATAAAGAACACGTAAAATTGAATGAAATTGATGTTCAAGTAGTGAAAGAAATTGGCACAGGAGCCAATCTTTTTGATAATGGCGACTTAGATTACACTGTTTTAGCAGATACTTATGCACTTCAGTATAAAGAGTCAAAACAAGCGCATTTTGTACCTAAAGCTATGGTAGGTTATTTAAGCCCTAATCATCGCCGTGAAATCACCGGCAACGAACATGTTCGAAAAGCTTTTTTACAAGCGATTGATAAAGAAACTTTTGCAAAAGAAATTTTAGGAGATGGCTCGACAGCTTTAAATGGTTTTGTACCAGCTAATTTTGCAAAAAATCCAGATACAGGTGAAGATTTCCGTAAAGAAAATGGTGATTTATTGCCATATAATATTAAAGAAGCCCAAGCTAACTGGACCAAAGCGAAAGAAGAGTTGGGCAAAGATAAAATTGAATTGGAACTAATCTCAGCGGACTCAGCGATTGCCAAGAAAACCATTGAATTTGTTCAAGGGCAATTGCAACAAAATTTACCAGGTTTAACAATCAAATTAAAATCATTGCCTTTGCAAAATCGTTTGGATTTACAAACAGCAGGTAATTACGATTTAGCCTTTGGAACATGGACACCTGACTATGCTGATCCCATTAATTTTTTAGAATTTTATGACTCGAAAAGTGGCTTAAATACTTCTGGTTATAACGATTCAGCGTATGATGCGGGTCTCCAAAAAGTTAGAAAAGATTACGCCAATGAACCTGAAAAACGCTGGAATGAATTACTAAGTTTAGAAAAAACATTAATTGAAAAAGATGCCGGTGTTTTACCACTATTCCAAGGAGCCATTGGTTACTTGAAATCAGATCGCTTACAAGGTTTGCAAGTATTTTCTTTTGGTCGCACAGTATCCTATCGTTTAGCTTATGTAGAAGAATAAATTGACTTCTGAAAAGTCCTATCTTTTGAAAAAGTCTGCTTTCTGTTTTATCCTTAAAGTAGGAAAATTAACTAAAAAAATCAACTATGAAAGGTAGGTTTTTCAAATGTTTAGCTTTCTATGGGCATTAATTGTCGGAGGAATTATTGGCGCAATTGCTGGCGCAATTTTAGGAAAAGACGTGCCAGGTGGCATTATTGGAAATATTATCGTGGGCTTTTTAGGAAGTTGGGTAGCATCACTCTTGTTGCCTTCTTTAGGACCAGTCATCGGCGGGTTTCCAATTATCTCAGCGTTGCTAGGAGCGATTATCTGTATCGCTATTTACTCTTTTATTGTAAACCGCAAGGCGTAAAATTGTATCAAAATGATATCTTGAAAAGCATCATAAAACTTGTGAAGGTTGATCAAACCATTACTTTTGATGTCTTTTCTCTCATATTTTAAGTCTATGACAAAAATCTCTTTGGATTTTTGTCATAGACTCTTTTTTTTTAAATATTTATTATGAGAATTTCCTGCGTTAGACTGCTTATTTTTCATTTATTATTCATTTTTGATAAAGGAAGTTTTGTTGGATAAAGTGAATAGCTCAAGGCTCAACAAAAATAAAGAAAAAATTAATATGTTAAGTTTAGGAAAGGGGAAATGCTGCTCTCATAATATGCCGTTTTATTCATTAAACGATAGTTGAAAAAAATAAGTGCCCTTGTTATTCTTTGAATTAAACTAATGGGGGCGAAAAGCATGGAATCGTTAAAAAGTAATCTTTTTTTGACCAGAGAAGCATATTTGGAAGCTTTTGAAACAATCATGACACCTTTAAAAACGGCTATTTTAACATCAGAAAAACCTGGCGTGAATTTTGGGTCCAGTGGTGCTGTCTATGATCAGCAACATGCTGAAATGGAAGCGCTCATTCGACCATTATGGGGAATTGGACCGTATTGGGTTGCTTGTAAAGATGATGTTTTAAGAGATGCTTATGTGGAAAAATTAATCGCAGGAACTGATCCGTCATCCCCAGATTATTGGGGCGATATTGTTGATTATGATCAATATATTGTGGAAGCAGCAGCATTATCTTTAACTTTATTGCTTCATAAGACATATTTTTGGTCCTGTTTTTCTGAGAAACAGCAAGAAAATATCATGGTTTGGTTAAATAAGGCACTTGGTTGTAAAATTCCTAAAAATAATTGGACGTTTTTCAAAGTGCTCATTCGTTTGGCACTCGAGGGATGTAAACAAGTGATTAACCAAGCGGAACTAGAGGAAGAATTGGCGTTGATTGAACGCATGTATTTAGGTGATGGTTGGTATATGGATGGTAAAACTACGCAAAGAGATTATTATATTTCGTTTGCTTTTCATTATTATAGTTTGATTTATGTCAAATTTATGCGAGAAAGAGATCCTGTTCGTGCGAAACGTTTTACAGAACGAGCCGTTATGTTCGCGCAGGACTATCTGTACTATTTTGATGAGGAGGGCGAAGCGTTACCTTACGGACGTAGTCAAACGTATCGGTTTGCTCAAGGAGCGTTTTTCGCAGCTTTGATATTTGCAGAAGTAGAGGCGTTACCTTGGGGACAAATAAAAACGCTGTTAGCAAAACATTTACACTGTTGGATGCAACAGACTATTTTCACTTATGATGGTCGGTTGTCCATTGGCTATCATTACGAAAATTTAGTAATGGCAGAAGGTTATAACGCACCAGGCTCTCCGTATTGGGCTTTTAAAACATTTTTGTTGCTCGCAGTGGATCAAGACCATCCGTTTTGGCGTGCTGAACCGCTGGCGATAAAACGAGAAGAAAAGCGTTTGATAGAAAAGGGAAACATGTTATTAATCCATCCTAAAATGAAAACGCATGTCCTCGGCTATCCTGCAGGACTATGGCTTGAAAATCAAGCACATGCTGCGGCTAAATATAGTAAATTTGTCTATTCTAGCCGCTTTGGTTTTAGCGTTCCCAAAGCTGGTGCGCGTTATGAGGAGGGGGCTTTTGATAACGTATTGGCTGTTTCTCGTGATGGTGAATATTTTCGTGTTAAAGGGAAAGTTCATGATTTTTATTTAACAGAGGAGCAAGTTTATTATAAATGGCTACCTTTTCAAGAAGTAGAAATTGAAACAACCATTTATCCTTTTGGAGAATGGCATGTTAGAGTACATGAAATAGTGACATCGGTTCCATTAAAAGTGCGCGAAGGAGGATTTAGTCTACCGTTACTTGGAAAATTTTCAGAAAAAGAACTTGGTAAAGAGTGGGCTAGAGTCGATTCAGGAGAATTGGGTTCGCAAATAGTTGCAATTGAAGGGTATGACCACGCAGGTATTCTTCACCCTGAACCCAATACATCGTTGTTTTTCCCAAGAACAAGTTTACCTTATTTGCAAAAAGAGCTACCAATAGGAACGCATCGCCTGATTTGTTTGGTAGGTGGTGTGACAAGGGAGGAATAAAAAATGATAAAAATCGAATTGAAAAATAAAGACAATCAGATTATTACTGGCCGAATCGATCACGAAAAGCCAGAAGCGCCATTCATGGCGGAGGGAGACACGTTAGCGGTATTAGCAATTAAACAGTACCTTTATCAAGTTGGCGATAAAATTGTAGTGACTTATACAGGTTCGTATGGCAATGTTTTGGTGAAAGGGGTTGGACAAATTTTGGCCATTACAGCAGATTCATCTTTTCAAATGGATGCAACTCTTGTGACAGAATTTGTTGAAAATGTTGATCGTGCCTTTCTTCCTTTGATTTATAAAGGTGAAATGCTACCAACTGTGAATGGCCGTTCCATCTCAAGAGCCCCAGCAGTTGGAAAAACAGGCTACGGCTCAACTACCATGTATAATTTATTAATTGTGGCTAAATTTGCTCCTAATAATTATCAAAAGAAATTTCAAGAAGCCGTTAAATATTGGATGAAGGAGAACCCAGATTATTATTTGACAAATGCTCGTGATTTTAATGATTTACAGATGACTATGCAACTTTTAACTAATCCAGAAATTACGGGAGGGCAACTTCCTTTTACAGGCACGAAACTTTATGCTTCGATGGATCGATTTGTCCAACGCACATCTAGTTATATGTTTGGGCTAGGCTTGTATTCAAAGCGCACTGCATCTTTTGAAGCAGGGAATAAAGAAAATAAACGTGGCTGGCACACTGGTGACGGAATGATGTACGTATATAATGATGACGAGGTTCAATTTAATTCCAGCTATTGGCCAACTGTAGATCCCTATCGACTACCAGGAACAACGGTAGATACCATTTCTTTGGCAGATGAAGTTTCAGCATTTACAACAATCACATCGAAAGAGCAATGGGTTGGTGGAGTAACGTCAGACAATCAGGCAGTAGTAGGGATGGCTCTTAATAAAGACGGGACCAAAAATAATGGGAAACTTTTAACTATGAACCTACAAGCTAAAAAATCTTGGTTTTTATTAAATGGGCAAATTATCGCATTAGGCGCAGGAATTAAAGGGGATACAGAAGCTTCGATTGAGACAGTTGTTGATAATCGTTTGTTAAATGATGCGTATCAGTATCAAGTGCTATCAAATATTGGGGAGATTCATGAGAAAAATGAAACGAGTAAAAAACAATGGTTATTACTAAAGTCGGATCATTCCAATGCTAATATGGGTTATTATTTTCCAGAAGAAACAACGGTAAATGTTAAAAGTGAAACTAGAAAAGGAACCTATAAAGCAATTAATGAAGCATTTCCAAGTGATAAAGAATATGTAGGTGATTATCGAACATTTACGATTCAACATGGTCAACACCCAACGAACGAGCATTATGCTTATGTAGTTTTACCAGGAATCGATGAAACTGATTTAAAAACATATGCTGCCAAAAAAACAGTAGAAGTTCTCTCAAATACAGAAGAAATTCAAGCAGTTAAGCAAGAAGAAGAAGGCTATCTTGGGGTTAACATTTGGTCAGAAACTGGCGGTACAATAGCAGGGATTACCTCAAATAAAGCTATTTCTTTAATGAGAAAGACACAACAACACCAAAAAACGTATACTTTCTCTGATCCTACACAAACAACTAAGACACTGACTTTAAAAATACCAAAAGATTACAGCACAGTAATTAGTCAAAGTGACGGAATCACTTATGATGATGCAACAGAAACCTTTACTATTAATTTTGAAAATGCTGCAGGAAGTAGTAAACAAATTATTGTAGAATAACTAAAAGAAATTAAAGTAGCCTCAAATTCCAGTTTAAACTGGAATTTGAGGCTACTTTGTTGAAATTATTTAAGATTCTAACATTTCTGCAGGTAATAAAATCGTTTCACGATGGCCATCATCAAAAGCAAAAATTCGCGACGGATATGCCGTAGAATAACTAAATGGTAAGTCGATTGCCATTTCTACTGAACTATTTTCTTGAGAAAAATGGACAGTCACTTTGCCATTATTGTTCAACAAATCAAAGTGAAGTAAGTCGTTTAAAGGGATAACCCCTTTTAGATTTAAGTCAATAATCAACCAAATACTATCAATTAAGCCACTAGGTAAGCTAGAAACAACACCTAATGAAGCATAGCGGCTACGGTCACTATCAAAACGTTCAAACATATGGATGACCTCCTTTTTGTTTACTTACTTTTAGTATACTGCAAATTTTAAAAAAAGAAATTGTTTCGTTTGAAAATATTGCGTAGATTAGCAAAAATTTAATATTCCTCTGTAGCTTCCTAGCTTTGCAGGTGTCATCATTTATGTGAAGAAATCAAGACATGCAGTAAAAAGAAAATGGGACGTACGTTGTTTCAACGTACATCCCATTTCTAAAACTTAAGAGAATCAGCTGAACAAAAGTGTACTCTTTATTCGGCTAATTCTGGTTCAGTCGTTTCAGCAGCTGTTCCTTCTTCTTCTTCAGGAGCAGTTTGTGCTTCAACAATAGCAACTAGTTGTTCTTCTGGATCAGTTAAAATTTCATAGTCTTTGTGTTCAGGTAAATCAGCGATTGTAAGAGCATCACCAATTTCTAAGTTTGTAATATCTACTTCAATTGATTCTGGCAATTTATCTGGTGTGGCTGCCACTAAAACAGTGTACAAGTTTTGAGCTAAGGTACCCCCAGCTTTCACACCTGCAGATTCACCAATTAATTGAACTTCTGCTTCGACTTCTGTTGTTTCTTTCATATTTACAGATAAGAATTCAACATGAAGCATTTGACCAGTAAAGGTATCTAATTGTGCTTTCGTCATTAATGTGTTGATGTTTTTGCCATCAACTGTCATTTTAATAACGGTGTTAGCACCATGTTCGCGTAAAATTTTTGATAAGTCTTTTTCTTCAAAATAGATTGGTGTACTTTCAATTTGGTAACCGTAAACAATGGCAGGTACTTTCCCTTCGTGACGTAGCTGATTTCTTAGTGAACGTGGACGGATAGCTCTTTCTTTAACTTCTAATTGTACTGACATAACCTAATTCCTCCTTGAAATAATGAGTGATTTGGTTAAACTCAGAAACAAAACATAATGGAAAAAAGAAACTCTTTTTTCAGTTGTTCTTGTCTAGAAAAATGCTAACAATAATCAAAAAATCCCCACAAATATTGCCAGGCAACACTCATGGGAATGGTTCATTGTTATCGTTGTTCTCTCCCAGGTCATTACGCTGTTTTTGAGAAACCTTTATTTACTTTACTTATTAACCGTAACACTTATATTTTTATACGTCAAGGAATTACCTTTTTCTACTTTTCATCTTTAACGGATTCCACTATACTAATACCAGAATGGAGCGGAACAATGCGATTAGATAAATTACTAGAAGAACTTCAGTTTGGATCACGCAAAACGGTGAAACGAATAATCAGAGGCAAGCAGGTCACTGTGGATGGCATCGTGACATTAAATGAAAGCCAAAACGTCGATGCGCAATTACAAATGATTAAAGTAAAAGGACAATTAATTTCGCATAAGACCCATGTGTACTACATGTTGAATAAGCCAAAAGGTGTGGTTAGCGCTGTCTCAGATGCATCTAAAAAAACAGTCATTGATTTGATTGCGCCACAAGACAGACGCCCTGGTCTTTATCCAGTGGGAAGACTCGATGGCGATACGGAAGGGTTACTTCTATTAACAGATAATGGACAATTAGGGTATCAATTAATTCGGCCAAATAAAGAAGTAGCGAAATGTTATGAAGTGAAAGTCAATGGTTTGGTCTCTGCAGAAGATTGTGCTAAATTTAAAGATGGGATTGTTTTGCAAGGAGGCATTCAATGTAAGCCAGCAAAAATAACTGTTCTTGCAGCGACTGAAACGGAGAGTCATGTTTTCCTGACTATTCAAGAAGGAAAATTTCACCAAGTGAAAAAAATGTTTTTATCTGTGGGGAAAAAAGTGACTGCTTTAAAACGCCAAACTATGGGGCCGTTGCGGCTAGATCCGCAATTACCTTTAGGTGCTTATCGTTCATTAACCAGAGAAGAGTTACAATTGCTATTGCCTTATTTTTTTATTGAAAAACAACAAACAAGCAAAGCGTTACCGAGTAATTTGAAAAGAGAAGAGGAACGGAAATGAAAACATTGCTTTTTGATGTTGATGATACATTGTTAGATTTTAAATTGGCTGAAAAGAAGGCGCTCCATGCCTTATTTGAAGAAGAAAATGTACCATTTACATCTGAAGTCGAGTCAACGTACCACCGAATTAATCAAGGATTATGGCGTTCATTTGAAGAAGGAAAAATAACAAAAGATGTTCTCCTTGATACACGGTTTGGTTTATTGTTTGACGCGTTTAATCGAGAAGTTGATAGCGTTAGAATGGGAGAAAACTACCGAGAATATTTGAGTCAAGGACACGACTTGCTTGGCAATAGCCAACGTATCTTGGAAAAATTAGCACCCCATTATGATTTATATATTGTGACAAATGGAGTGGCAAAAACACAGTATCGTCGGTTGGAAGATTCGAAATTAATGCCTTATTTTAAAGATATTTTTGTTTCAGAAGAAGTGGGTTATCAAAAACCAATGAAAGAGTATTTTGATTTTGTTTTTGAACGGATTCCTAATTTTAGTCGAGAAAAAACAATGATTATTGGCGATTCTTTGCATTCAGATATTCAAGGAGGTCAACAAGCGAAAATTCAAACTGTTTGGCTCAATCCGACCTCCGCTCCAGCAACACCAACCATTCAACCCAATTATACGATTCAACAGCTAGATGAGTTGTTACCAATTCTTGGGCATTAAAAAACAACATTTCCTGTACAGGAAATGTTGTTTTTTAACTTAAATGTAACCGTAAGCGAACCATATCCTTTAAAGGCAAGCCGTTTTCTATAATAGGCTCATCATAATGATGGATAAAAAAATCTGGTTCAATATGTGTCATTCGAAAGCCGACTTTTTGGTAGAGATATAGCTGTTGAAAGCTTGTGCTCCCAGTCCCAATCTCCAAGGAATCATACTTTTCTTTTTTGGCAAAATCAATGGCAAAATGTAATAATTCTTGCCCGATGCCCCGCCCTCGGCTTTCTTCTGAGACAGCGATGTTTACGATTTCCAATGTCCGTGGGTGAGTCGGCAACAGGACTAAAATTCCTTGAAGTTCTTCAGTCTGATAGTCAAAGCAAATGCCGCGGGTAATATAATCTGCCACCATTTTTTTTGCTGGATCTGCCTCATAAAGAAGAGCGTAATGCGCCGTTGTAAGTGTTTCTTTTTTGACTTTTTTAATCATAGGTAGGATTCTCCTTTTATTGATAAGTATACTGTAATTGAAAGAAGTGTGGGCAGATTTTTCATAAGAAGATAAAAATCACATGAAAAGTCTTGGAAAAGGTCTGGCATTCTTCAGAGTTTTCATTATAATAGTAAAAGACAATGAAGTTTTTGAAAAGAAAGAGGTTTATACATGAAAGATAGTCAGCCAATTATCATTGGTGTTACTGGCGGATCAGGAAGCGGAAAAACCAGTGTTAGCCGTGCGATTTTTAATAATTTTCCCGATCATTCAATTATGATGTTAGAACAGGATTCTTATTATAAAGATCAGAGCCATTTGAGTTTTGAAGAACGTTTAAATACCAATTATGATCATCCTTTTGCGTTTGATACAGATTTATTGATTCAACATGTTGAACAACTGTTAAATTATCAAGCCATTGAAAAGCCAGTTTATGACTACGTTGCGCATACAAGAAGTACAGAAACGGTGATCCAAGAACCGAAAGAAGTAATTATTCTTGAAGGGATTTTAATTTTAGAAGATCGCCGCTTAAGGGATTTAATGGATATTAAAGTGTATGTGGATACAGATGATGACATCCGTATTATTCGTCGAATCAAGCGTGATATGGAAGAACGTGGCCGTACGTTGGATTCTGTGATTGAACAATATTTGACAGTCGTCAAGCCCATGTATCACCAATTTATTGAACCTACGAAACGTTATGCAGATATCATTGTGCCAGAAGGTGGCGAAAACCACGTCGCTATTGATTTAATTAATACAAAAGTGGATAGTATTTTAACAAAAATGTAATAGTCAGCTTAAATAGCCGTCTCTATATCAGAGTCGACTGTTTAAGCTTTTTTTGACTTTTAAAGGGTTGTTTTATCAAATATTTTAAGGGATAGCTAAAAAGTTGAAAATATTGAAAGAAACAATATGCTATAATTTTTTAAAGGAAAAGGAGGGAAGGGAATCTGAATGATAAAAAGAGGTGAGGTTTTTTATGCGAATCTCTCACCAGTTGTTGGTTCTGAACAAGGTGGGATTCGACCTGTCCTGATTATTCAAAATAACAAAGGTAACTTATTTAGTCCAACGTTGATTGTTGCACCGATTACCCGTAACGTAAGCAAGCGGCTGCAACCAACGCAAGTCCTCATCGAAATTCCCCATAACGAATGCAGGACGCCATCACTTATTTTGTTAGAACAAATTCGAACATTGGATAAAGAACGAATGCTACACAAGGTTTGTCAACTTTCTCGTGAAGAGATGGAACAGGTCAATCAAGCTTTAAAAGTTAGCGTTGGTATCCGTTAATTTACATATAAAGAAATCGTTTTGGGGAAACGGTTTCTTTTTTTTGTTGAAATGGTTTCCAAATATTCATTTTTCTCGTATAGTGAAAGAGGAGGCGATCACATGGATAAAATTCGTTATGGAATTATGAGTACTGCCCAAATTGTCCCAAGATTTGTAGCAGGGCTTCGAGAAAGCGCGCAAGCTGAGGTGCGCGGGATTGCATCAAGGCGTTTAGAGAATGCTCAAAAAATGGCTAAAGAATTAGCGATTCCGGTAGCTTATGGCAGTTATGAAGAGTTATGTAAGGATGAAACAATTGATATTATTTATATTCCCACCTACAATCAAGGACATTACTCAGCAGCTAAGCTTGCGTTATCACAAGGAAAACCCGTCCTACTGGAAAAACCATTTACATTAAATGCTGCTGAAGCAGAAGAACTCTTCGCAATCGCACAGGAGCAAGGGGTTTTTCTAATGGAAGCTCAGAAATCTGTCTTTTTACCAATTACCCAAAAAGTAAAGGCGACGATTCAAGAAGGGGGATTGGGAGAAATTTTATGGGTTCAGTCAGTTACTGCCTATCCCAATGTGGATCATATTCCCTGGTTTTACTCGAGAGAAGCGGGTGGTGGAGCGCTTCATGGCTCAGGAAGTTATCCATTACAATACTTACAATACGTATTAGGGAAAGAAATTCAAGCGGTTACGGGAACCGCAACGTATCAGCAAGGGGCGACGGATAGTCAATGTAATTTAGCTTTAAAATTTGCTGAAGGGACACTGGGCAATATTTTTATTAATGTTGGTTTAAAGATACCTAGTGAAATGACCATCTGTGGGACAAAAGGGCAAATCGTTATTCCTAATTTCTGGAAAACAGATTGTGCTTATTATACAGATGCTCAAGGCAACACTGTCAAATGGTCTGAACAATTCACTAGTGAATTTACGTATGAAATCAATCATGTGAATCAATGTTTACAAGACAAAAAGTTAACTAGCCCCGTAATGACGAAAGAATTAACGATAGCAACCGTCAAAATTGTTGAAGGTTTTTATCAAGAATGGTTTGATAGCGAATAATTACCACCACTTGCTATCCATACTATTCTGTGTTAAAGTGTGTTTTATGCGACGAGTTGACTCAATCAGATAGCTTCGGCTATTCCGTTTTGACGGCTAGTGATTGTCAAACACAACGACACCAGATAGTACGGCTATCAGTTACCGGATTTGTAACGTGTCGGACAGAATACTTTTGTGGAGAAGGTCTCTGTCTATTTATGCAAATAAATAGTGTGGTATCCCTTAACAGTTACTACTGTTAAGGGATTTTTTTGTATGAAAAGAGAAGTGTTGCACTTTTATAAGTGCAACTTTTTTGTGTTGTGGAACAGATAAAATAACGCTATAGTTTTAAGTGTAAAGGGAAAAGAAAAGAGGTGACAAGGCATGACCGTGTTGTTGTCCAAAAGAGCGATAAATATTTTATTGATGCTTTTGGATTTGGAAGGGAGCATTACCACGCAAGAATTAGCTGAGAACTTTACTGTCAGCGTTCGAACAATTAAGTATGATTTAGAAGATATTCGTGCTTGGTTTGAACAGCACGATGAGACACTTTATTCAAAACGAAATAAGGGAATCTGGCTAGATTTACCTGACTCTAAACGCTTACTGTTAAAAAATGAAATTATCGATGTCGATCGATTTGAAACCTATCCTGATCAAAAAAGACGAGTCAATGTATTGATTTTTCAGTTATTGTCAGTCAAAGGGTACTTAACGGCACAGCAGCTAGCAGATGAATTATTAGTGAGTCGAAACACAATTGTCAGTGATTTGGAACAGGTCGAACGGTTGCTGCAAGCATATGATTTAACCTTAATTCGCCAAGCGCGGCAAGGGTTTACAATCAGTGGTGAAGAAAGCAATGTACGCTTACTGATGGAATTTATCACTCAAAAAGAACTTACAGAATACGATATTTACCAAATTATGAACTATGTGACAAAGACAAAAGGGGCTGAAAAAATCCCTAAAATTAAATTTGGGTCAGGGACATTGTTTCAAGGTTGTTATCGTAGTGCATTGAAAAAAATGCGAAATTTAATTAATCCACTCGATCAAAATCAATTTGATTATGCCGAAATATTATCTATTACGTTGAGAGTGGCAATTGCCGCAGCACGTATGCAGATGGCACATACAATTGGGACTTACCGAGTGTTATCACAAAAAACACGCTTTGAACAACGGAACGAAGTACCACTTTTACTTTTACAAGAGGTGTTTGAACGGTATGACTTGCCTTTATTAGCGGATGAATATTTTTATATTTATAGTGATTTATTCGGAACCCATCAACGGCAAGATATGGTTCAATTAACAAAGCAAGTGATTGAAAGCGTTTCAAAAGAGCTGAATTATCCTTTTGTAAATGATCGCCAATTATTTACGAACTTGTTTGCACACCTGTCCTTACGTTTTACAAAGAAACATTTATTTATTAATGAATACAATCCGTTTTCTGAAGAAATCAAAGGAAAACACCCAGCGTTGTTTTTAGCTATTCAAAGTGCCTGTAAACAATTAATTCAACGTTCTGTTTTGTTAGTCAACGATTCTTTCTGCGCATATATTGCGTTGCATTTTTTGGCAGCTCAGGAACGACAACAGCAGGAAGCTAAAGTTGTTAGGATTGTGTATGTTTGCTCGACGGGCTTAGGTGTGACCAGTTTAATTGAACAAAAAATTTTAGAGGAAGTACCAAACGTTGAACTCGCAGGATTTGCTTCTGTTTTAAATGCAACTGAAGTGATTCAAGCAGAAAAGCCCGATTTGGTATTGAGTATTTTCCCAATTGAAGAAATGACATACCCATTTATTAAAGTTAGTCCATTGTTGACGGACACAGACTTAAGTTTGATTCGGGAAGAGGTCGATAAAATTTTATTAGGGAAACGTCAAGGGAAAGGTACCGCTCGCTCCACGAAATCTGATGTAATTGAAAAAAATGAACGGATACAAAGCCAAGATTTATTAGTAAAAGCGTATATTATTTATGAAGAGTTAAAACGAATGTTTCAAACAAAGTTACTGAGCGAATATCAAGAAGCCTTTTTACTTCACGTTTTATTAATGACACATCGGATTACGTTTAATAAACAATACGAAGAGATTCCTTGTAATAGAGAAGTATCTCATGAAAGGCAAGAAGAAATTCGGCAAATTGAATGTTTATTTGCTAAAAATGAGTTACCTGTCAATCATGCTGAAATTTCAGCATTACTTAATTATTTAGAACAACCAAAGGAGGAAGAGGATGGAACTAGCAATGGAAGCACAGGAGATCATTCGACAAAGTGCTGAACCAGAAAAGCTACAATCGATTATCAAACAAACCAGTGCGCGATTAGCAGAAGCACAAATTGAACCAACGGAATTACAGTGGACGATTTTGATCAACCATCTCAATGAGATGCTGAATCGTTCAAGAGAAGGAACGACATTAGCTGGTGTTGATCGGACGTTATTTACGGAACTAACACCAGAAACGTTGAAAATTGCACAAGAAACAACAGAAGCAATTGGTCAGTTATCAGAAGATGAATGGTATGTTTTAGCTGTTCATTTTGAAGTTGCTAAACAAAACAATTAATAGGAGGAAAAGTTATGATTACAGTAGTTATCGCAGATCGTTTAGGAAAAGGACAAAATGTTGCAAAAGGAGTGGAGCAAGCCGGTGGTCGCGCGGTTGTTGTTCCAGGAATGGGCGCTGATATGCGTTTAGGAGATGTGATGCAACAAGAAAAGGCTGATTTAGGCATTTCTTTCTGTGGCAGTGGTGGTGCAGGAGCGTTAACGGCTGCTACTAAATACGGGTATCCCGAAAGACATGGCATGCGATCAATCGAAGAAGGGGTAACAGCAATTAACGATGGGAAAACTGTTCTTGGATTTGGTTTTATGGATCAGGAAGAACTTGGTAAACGAGTAACTGAAGCATTTATTAAGAAACACGGAGCATAGAAAGTAGTAACTTAGAAAGGAGCGGTAATTATGGATGCCACAAAACGGTCAACACAAACCGTGATTGTTTCTGGAAAAGGTAATAAGAAGAATGAAGCTTTTGCAAGTGCGTTGAATGATGTTTCAAAAAAAGTATTAAAAGAAACAACAGAGGTCCTTATCCGGATTGAACCGAAAGAAGTAACTATTCGTCAGGCAAAAGAACAAGTTTATACAGAAAAATTTCTGTTCTTCTTCTTTCCTAGAAAGAGAGTGATTTATCATGTCGAACTAGCTGTAGAAGTGGAAATCCAAGCCATTGCAGTCGAAGAAGTTGATTTTTTAACGGAAACAATTAAAGAACCGAACGCAGTAGTAGTTCCGTTTCTTTCAAAAAGAGGCGTATAAAGGGAGGAAGAAGGAATGGAATTTGTAATCATTTTGCTGAAGTCATTGCTTATTGGTGGTTTACTAGGTTTTGCAGCTGGCGCAGGCGCTGCTCGGATGTTTCATGCACCACAAACGCAAGGGTTAGGGGCATTTAGAACATTAGGAGAAATGAACGCTGCACAAGGAGATCCAGCATCACACTTTTCTTTTGGTTTAGGTTTTTTCTTTAATGCTTGGGCTTCGGCCGTCGGAGCAGGGGCCTTTACACAAGATGTGACCCACCGGATTGTGCCTAACTGGGCTGCAGCAATTTTATTGGTAAAGGATAAAGATGTCACTAAAACGATGCATAATCCCAAAAAAATGGGGATTGTCGGGGCCTTTGTAGGAATGGCGACTGTGGCTTTCTTAAATAGTACAGCTGCAGCAATTCCAGAATCGCTACAAGTAACAGCAGTTGCGGTGTTGGTACCTGCAGCAACGATTTTAATCAATACTGTGATGCCTGTTTTATTCTGGCTAGCGGCTTTAGATGCAGGAAAACGGACGGGTTTCTGGGGAACATTATTTGGCGGATTATCTCAATTAGTCATGGGCAATGCTGTCCCAGGAGTTGTATTAGGGATCTTAATCGGTAAAGGTGTCGATGATTTAGGGTGGACCCGAATGACACGCGGCATGCTTGGTGCCATTATCTTATTATTTATTTTAAGTGGCTTCTTCCGAGGGTTCGACTTAGAAATGATCGAAAGTTTCCGCTTGTCTATTCCTCAATGGTTAAATAATTTACACAATGTCTTCACCGTTAAATAGAAAAAAGGAGGTCTCATAGATGGAACAGCAAGAAAAAAATGAATGGGCACAACAAGAACAAGAAATTCAAGAAGGTTTAAAAGGCAAAAGTTTTTGGTATGCTGATTGGGGCTTTCCCATTTTAGTCGGGATTATGTCAGCGGCAATTTTTGCAGGAACACATATGTATGTAGTTTATGGTGTGGGCGCCTTTAATGAAGTTTCAATTGTTGCGATGCTAAAAGCTGGTTTAGATGGTGGTTCTTATGGCGCTGCCGCAGCATTTGGTGCAAGTTTCCTGTTTGCACGAATTTTAGAAGGTTCTTTAGTCGGGATTTTAGATTTAGGTGGCTCAATTTTAACGGGGATCGGGATTGGCGTACCTGCAATTTTCCTCAGCATGGGTATTAAAGCACCTGTAGAAAACTTTGGCTTAGCACTTTTAACAGGTGCGCTACTAGGGTTAGCAGTTGGTGGCGTAATTGTGTTGATTCGGAAATTTACTATCAATCAAGGAAATTCCACTTTTGGTGCGGATGTGATGATGGGGGCTGGTAATGCCTCAGGACGCTTCTTAGGCCCGTTAATTATTTTGAGTGCGGCGGGTGCTTCGATTCCTATTGGGATTGGTGCTACATTAGGAGCTTTAGGTTTTTACATTTGGAAAAAACCAATCGCTGGGGGCGCAATTTTAGGCGCAATGATTTTTGGTGCAATATTCCCAGTTTCTTTATAATAAGAAAAAGCCTTTTGTTTTGCACTTTCTCTGTCACAAATAAGAATAAGCGTTTACATTATAATGTTACTATGTTATTATAAATGCGAAATAATTATTATTTTTATTAGTTGAACGGAGGAATTAACAAATGAATGGTTTTGTACAGTGGATGGAAGTTAAGTTAATGCCGATTGCGAATAAATTTGGTTCGCAACGCCATATGACAGCGATTAGAAAAGGATTAATTGCAACGATGCCTTTAACAATTGTGGGCTCATTCTTTACAATTTTTCAAAATATTCCAATTGAGGCATACACAAAATTGATTGAACCTTATCAAGCAATTTTAGATATTCCTTCCCGCTATACGATGGGGTTACTTGCACTTTATGCAACATTTGGGATTGCTTCATCATTGGCCAAAAGTTATAAGCTTGACTCTTTGACGTGCGGAATTTTAGCATTAATGGCCTTTTTAGTAACAGCGGCACCACCAACACGTGTCTTTGAAGATGTTGACAACGTCATTACAGCAGGGCGCTATATTAATTTAGCAAATTTAGGTTCAGCTTCTTTATTTGGTGCGATTGTAACAGCGCTGTTATCTGTTGAAATTTATCGCTTCTTTATTGAAAAAGATATTATGATTAAGATGCCAGATGGCGTACCGCCTGAAGTGTCAAATTCATTTATTGCGTTAATTCCAGGAGCAGTTATTCTTTTATTATTCTGGGTTATTCGCCACGTAATTGGTTTTGATTTGAATGGTTTCTTGAGTACGTTATTAATGCCACTTAAAGGTATCCTTGCTGGTAACAGTTTATTTGGCGGCTTACTAACAGTCTTCTTAATCTGTTTCTTCTGGGTTTTAGGGATTCATGGTCCAGCGATTATGGGCCCAGTTATTCGTCCTTTCTGGGATATGTCGATTGCAGAAAACCTTGAAGCTTTTACCAATGGCGCAAACGTTCATCAGTTACCTAATATTTTTACAGAACAGTTTTTACAATGGTTTATCTGGATTGGTGGCGCTGGAACTACGCTTTCTTTAGTTGTTTTAATGATGTTTTCTAAATCAACGTATCTGAAAAGTCTTGGCCGTTTATCGTTCTTACCAGGCTTGTTTAATATTAATGAACCAGTTATTTTCGGAACGCCGATCGTAATGAATCCTATTTTAGGTATTCCGTTTATCGTGGCACCGTTAATTACCACAACGTTATCTTATTTCTTAACAGTCGCTAATATAATTCCGATGATGGCTGCACGCTTAGCGTTTGCAATTCCAGCACCAATTGCTGCTTGGATGAGTACCAATTGGAGTTTCTCGGCCGCAGTATTAGTGATTGTTAACTTCTTAATTACAATGGCTATCTACTATCCATTTTTCAAAGTTTATGAAAAACAACAATTGGATAAAGAAGCAGAAGAATTAGCAGCTGAACAAGCAGCAAAAAATTAAAAAATGTTAGGGCGGGTGTTCTGATATGAATATCCTGCCCCTTCTAAGTCAGAGAAGAAAGTCAGGAGCGTATAAGATGATTATTTGGTTCATTTTCTTTTTTATCGTTAGTCAAATTATTATAGAAAAAGGGCAGTTGCCTACTGTTGTTTATCAATTTGGTTTGGTAAAGACGTTGGTTTTTACGGCAGTTTGTATTACTCTTTCCATGATAATTGGCGGATTTCTAAATCAACCAGTATTGCTCGTTGGCTCTACAACAATCTTGTGTAGCTCGGTGATTGCTTGGAAATTTCGAAATAAATTTGAAAATAGCGGAGTGTGAGAACGAAGATGAAAAGAGCATTAGGTGTATCAGTTTATCCAGATCATAGTGATATCAATCAAGATAAAGCGTATTTAAAAAAAGCCAGCGAATGTGGGTTTACTCGAATTTTTATGAGTATGTTAGAAGTGACCGATGGCAAAGAAGCGGTTCAGAAAAAATTTAAAGAATTAATTAGTTATGCGAAAAATTTAGGATTTGAAACAATTTTAGATGTCGTTCCAAGTATCTTTGATGAATTGGAAATTTCATATGATGATTTGACTTTTTTCAGCGAATTAGGAGCTGATGGGATTCGGTTGGATACAGGGTTTGATGGAAATAAAGAAGCCATGTTGACGTTTAATCCATTCGGCGTGGCTATTGAGTTGAATATGAGTAATGATGTCGCTTATCTTGATAACATTTTGACGTATGAAGCGAATCGACCTTTCTTATATGGTTGTCATAACTTTTATCCACAAGCGGGAACTGCATTGCCGTATGATTTCTTTGAAAAATGTAGCATCCGTTTTAAAAAGGAAGGTATTCGGACAGCTGCTTTTATTTCATCACAGGTAGGTGAAATTGGTCCTTGGGATGTGAATGATGGGCTACCTACTTTAGAAATGCATAGACAGTTGCCAGTCACTGTTCAAGCTAAACATTTATTTGCAACAAATTTAATTGATGATGTTGTTATTGGAAATGCTTATGCTTCCAACGAAGAATTAGAAGCATTGGGTCAGTTGAATCGTTATCAAACAGAATTGACCATTGTTTTTGAAGAAGCGACTTCTGAAATTGAAAAAGAAATCGTAACAAAAAATCAACATTTTCGCCGTGGAGATATCACTCAGCAGATGATTCGTTCCACAGAAGTGCGTAAAAAATATAAAAATGAAGTTAATCCCCCACATGATAATCAAGCAATGCTACAACCTGGAGATGTTGTTGTGGGAAATGATGCATTTGGAAAATACAAAAATGAATTACAAGTCGTTTTAGAACCACATCAAGACTCACGCAAAAACCGAGTAGGGCGTATTATAGAAGAAGAACTTGTATTATTAGAATTCATTAAGCCTTGGACAAAATTTAGATTTATAGAAAAGTAGGGAAGAATATGGACTACGATTTACTTATAAAAAATGGACAGACAGTAGATGGTATGCCTGTTGAAATTGCAATTAAAGAGAAAAAAATAGCTGCTGTTGCAGCAACTATTTCAGGTTCTGCAAAAGAAACTATCCACTTAGAACCAGGTACTTATGTATCCGCAGGCTGGATAGATGATCACGTTCATTGTTTTGAAAAAATGGCTCTTTATTATGATTATCCAGATGAAATTGGGGTCAAAAAGGGTGTTACGACAGTGATTGATGCTGGGACAACAGGTGCTGAAAACATTCATGAATTTTATGACTTAGCGCAGCAAGCAAAAACAAATGTTTTTGGATTAGTCAATATTTCTAAATGGGGCATCGTTGCTCAGGACGAACTCGCAGATTTAAGTAAAGTACAAGCGAGTTTAGTCAAAAAAGCGATTCAAGAATTACCAGATTTTGTTGTAGGGATTAAAGCCCGTATGAGTAGGACCGTTATTGGCGATAACGGCATTACGCCTTTAGAATTGGCCAAACAGATTCAGCAAGAGAACCAAGAAATTCCCTTAATGGTTCACATTGGATCAGCACCGCCTCATTTAGATGAAATTTTAGCCTTGATGGAAAAAGGGGATGTCCTAACCCATTGTTTTAATGGGAAAGAAAATGGTATCTTAGACCAAGCAACGGATAAAATAAAAGATTTCGCTTGGCAAGCGTACAACAAAGGAGTCGTATTTGATATCGGGCATGGTACGGATAGTTTCAATTTTCACGTAGCTGAAACAGCGTTGCGCGAGGGAATGAAAGCTGCATCAATTAGCACAGATATCTACATCCGTAACCGAGAAAATGGTCCTGTTTATGATTTAGCCACAACGATGGAAAAACTCCGTGTGGTCGGCTATGATTGGCCAGAAATTATTGAAAAGGTAACCAAGGCTCCTGCTGAGAATTTCCATTTAACGCAAAAAGGCACGTTGGAAATAGGTAAAGATGCTGATTTAACGATTTTCACGATTCAAGCAGAAGAAAAAACATTGACTGATTCTAATGGATTGACACGAGTAGCCAAAGAGCAAATTCGCCCAATCAAAACAATTATTGGAGGACAAATCTATGACAATTAGTTACGAAAAATTCCACTTAAAAGAAGTCATTAATGCTTCTGGCAAAATGACCATTCTAGGTGTCTCCAAAGTTTCGGAGGCAGTCCTAGCAGCTCAACGATTCGGCGGCGAACATTTCTTTGAAATGAGTGAACTTAGTGTGCAAACAGGGGCCTTTTTAGCTAACTTGTTGAAGGTAGAAGATGCCCAAATCGTTTCCTCGGCTTCGGCGGGGATTGCCCAATCGGTGGCTGCCTTGATTGGAAAAGGCAGCTTGTACCACGCGTATCATCCCTATTCAGAAAAAATTGAACAGCGAGAGATTGTTTTACCTAAAGGGCACAACGTGGACTACGGCACGCCTGTAGAAGTTATGGTAGCGCAAGGCGGCGGCCAAGTGGTGGAAGCTGGCTACGCCAACATGTGTAGTCCAGAACACGTGGAAATGATGATTTCTGAAAAAACAGCGGCCATTCTATACATCAAAAGCCATCATACCGTGCAAAAAAGTATGCTGACGGTGGCCGAAGCGGCTAAAGTGGCGCAACGCCACAAGGTGCCGCTAATTGTTGACGCGGCAGCAGAAGAAGATCTTTTCAAATACACCGAAGCAGGTGCTGATTTGGTGATTTACAGCGGCGCCAAAGCCATTGAAGGGCCAAGTGCTGGTTTAGTGGTCGGGAAAAAAGAATACATTGACTGGGTGCGCCTACAAGGCAAAGGCATTGGTCGAGCAATGAAAATTGGCAAAGACAATATCCTAGGCTTTACGCAAGCAGTGGAAGAATACTTGGCACATGGCAGTGAATCAGGGGCTTCGATGCAAGAGCGCTTAAAACCGTTTGTTGAAGCCATCAACAACTTATCAGATTTAACCGCCAAAATCGTCCAAGATGGCGCCGGACGAGACATTTATCGAGCCAGTGTCAAAGTGGACGGCAGAAAAACCGCCAAGGAAATCATCCAAGCGTTAAAAGCAGAAAGTCCAGCCATTTATACGCGAGAATATCAAGCAAACAATGGCATCATTGAGTTTGACATTCGTTCTGTCAATCAAGAAGAAATGAACAAAATCGTGCAACGATTACAAGAAATTATGGACACAAAGGAGAAATAAGCCATGTCATTAAAACCTAATTATTTAGAAGAACGCATTTGTTTAAACGTCTTAGCCAATTCAGTAGAAAATGCCCAAGCCTGTTATGAAGCAGCAGAAGGGCATGTTGTGTTAGGCGTCCTTTCAAAAAACTATGAAACCGATGAAGCAGCCATTGACGATATGAAAAAATACCAAGCAGCAACCAACAACGCTTTATCTGTCGGCTTGGGGGCTGGCGATCCTAATCAAAGTCAAATGGTGGCTCGCTTATCAGAAGTTCTACAACCGCAACACGTGAACCAAGTCTTCACAGGTGTCGGCGCTTCGCGGGCCTTACTTCGTCAAGACGAAACAGTGATTAATGGCTTGGTTTCACCCACAGGCAAAGTTGGCTATGTCAACATTGCGACAGGTCCGTTAAGCTCTGGTGCGCCAGCGGCGGAAGTACCTATCGAAACCGCCATCAAATTGTTGAAAGACATGGGGGGCAGTTCCATTAAATATTTCCCGATGAAAGGCTTGGCTCACAAAGAAGAATACCAAGCAGTAGCAGCAGCTTGTGCCAAGTATGACTTTTATTTAGAACCAACAGGGGGCATTGATTTAGAAAACTTTGAAGAAATTGTTCAAATTGCGGTGGATGCCGGCGTTAAAAAAATCATTCCTCATGTCTACAGCTCAATTATCGATCAAGAAACAGGGGACACTAGAACAGAAGACGTGAAAACGTTACTAACCATGATGAAAAACACATTGAATAAGTAGGTGGCAAAGATGAAAATTGCTGCGTTTGGTGAAGTCATGCTTCGTTTCACTCCGCCAGAGTATCTAATGTTAGAACAAACAGAGCAGTTAAGAATGAACTTTGTAGGGACTGGCGTAAATCTCTTAGCAAATTTGGCTCATTTTCAACTAGAAACAGCATTGATTACGAAATTACCCGCCAATCGTCTTGGTGAAGCTGGCAAAGCAGCGCTAAGGAAGTTAGGAATTTCAGATCAATGGGTAGGAGAAAAGGGCGATCATATTGGTAGTTTTTTTGCAGAAATGGGTTATGGAATCCGACCCACACAAGTAACTTATCAAAATCGCCATCAGAGTGCTTTTGGCATCAGCGAGGCGAAGGACTACGATTTTGAGGCCTTTTTAGCGGAAGTAGATATGGTGCATATTTGTGGTATTTCGTTAAGTTTAACTGAAAAAACTCGTGATGCTGCTTTGATACTTGCTCAAAAGGCGCATGCCTGTCAAAAGAAAGTTTGTTTTGACTTTAATTATCGACCTAGTTTGAATACAGCAAATAGCGCACTCTTTATGCGTCAACAGTACGAACGCATTTTACCTTATTGTGATATTGTTTTTGGCAGTCGTCGTGATTTGATCGAGCTATTAGGTTTCATTCCGCGAGAAGATTTAGAAGGTGAGGCACAAGAAACTGAACTGATTCAGCGTTTCATGTCTCAATACAATTTGGAATGGTTTGCTGGGACAACGAGAAGTCATTCCAAAAATCAAAACTACTTAAGTGGGTATTTATATACCCAAAATGAGTACCAACAGAGTGAAAAAAGACCGCTTCTTAATCTTGATCGAATTGGTGTTGGTGATGCTTATGCGGCGGGGATTTTATATGGCTATAGCCAAAATTGGTCGTTAGAAAAGGCAGTTACCTTTGCCACAGTCAATGGGGTCCTTGCACATACGATTCAAGGAGATATTCCTTTGACAACGGTCAAACAAGTGAATCACGTTCTTGAGCATCCGAATCTTGATTTAATTCGTTAAAGAAGAAAACCAGAAGAAAAGTCGCGTGTGACTTTTCTTCTGGTCTTTTTTTCATTATAATTAAAAGAAACAGATTGCAAAGGAGGCAGCAGGATGAGTGTTGCACATCTTTTAACAGTTTTAGAAAATGATGAATTTATTGAACGGATTCAAAAACGACCAGAAGCGTTCATTGGAACGACTGGCTTAGTCGGCTTAGAGAATTTACTTGTTCAGACAATTAATGGTTTATTAGAGTTTTTCATTGAAAAGAATCAAGGGAAAATTGCTATACAGTTATCGCGTCAACAAATCTCTTTTCAGGTATCTTCCACACGACCGCTTGTTTTTGAACAAAAGCAAGTCGATTTAGAACCGCCTTTTCTGTATTTATCTGTTTTACAAGCCTTCTCAAAACAAGTAGGAATCAGTATCGATCAAGAAAAACAGCGGACTATTTTTATTTATCATCAAGGGCAATTGAAAAAACGATTATTATTACCTATTGAAGAAACCCAGGAACGAATTGAAGTCTTATTTTGGCCAGATACGCAAATTTTTGGTACAGAATCACTTTCTTATATGCGTGTTTTACAACAATGTCAACAGATTGCCATGTTGAATCCAGGCTTAAAGATTCTCTTAACACAAGAAGAGGAACAAAAAAATCTTTGTTATTACCCTAAAGGTTTAAGTAATTATTTATTTGAAAAAGATAACCCATTAACTAGAAAAGCCGCACCGATTATTCAAGCCAAGCAAACAGAATTGGCCCTTGTTCAATTTATTTTGAGTAAAAATCATGCGCCGCAAGTGCAAAAAACATTTGTTAATGGGCATTATCCCAGTCTTGGTGGAACCCACTATGAGGGCTTTCTTGATGGCGTAGTGGCCGCCTTCAATCAATTTTTAGAGGAGCAACATTACTCATTATCTGTGACAGCAGATAGTTTTTTAGCAGAATTTGATTTTGTTTTAGCCATTACGATACCAAAGCCCCGCTACACTGATGCAACGAAAACCATTTTAAGAAATACAGAGTTATATGAAGTGGTTAAAGAAGTCGTTTTTGACGAATTACAACACTATTTTCAACGTCATCCCAAATGGTTAGAGCAAGGAAGAAGCGAGGGAAATGAATGAAAATTTTTGTCGATGGCGATGGTTCACCTGTGAAAGAGACGGTTATTGAAGTCGCTGTAGAGAAAGCTTTGGATGTGGTGATTGTTACTAGTGTAGATCATTATTCCTTAAAAGATTATCCAGAAAATGTCTCTTTTGTGTATGTTGATAAAGGAGCGGATGCTGCTGATTTTAAAATTGTGCAGTTAATAAAAAAAGGGGATCTTTTAATTACACAAGATTATGGCTTAGCTTCCTTGGTTTTGCCAAAAGGAGTGTCAGTTTTACATCAACTAGGTTATCAATATACGAAAGAAAATATTGATGGCTTGTTAGAACAACGCTATTTTAGTGGCCAAATTCGGCGAAAAGGTGGCCGAACGAAAGGACCTAAACCTTTTACAGACCAAGATAGAACAACGTTTAAACAAGCCCTTATTGAGCTGGTGGAACGGAGTCTTTAGCAAGGAAAAGGCAAGCAAAGAATTTTTCCTTCACTAAATTTGCTTCTATTATGAAACTGGGTTTTATGCTAAAATAAGTAAGGATAATTTGAAAAATAATTTTTTCTAAAAGACAGGAAAGAAACTAGGAGGACAAGCATTTGAAGATTATTTTGTTGTATGGCGGCAGAAGTGAAGAGCACGATGTGTCTGTTTTGTCTGCATATTCCGTTTTAAATGCAATCTATTATAAATATTATCAAGTACAGTTAGTCTTTATTAGTAAAGACGGTCAATGGGTAAAAGGCCCTCTTTTATCTGAACGACCACAAAATAAAGAAGTTTTACATTTAACTTGGGCACAAACACCTGAAGAAACAGGCGAATTTTCAGGAAAACGAATCAGTCCTTCGGAAATTTATGAAGAAGAAGCGATTGTTTTCCCTGTTTTACATGGGCCAAATGGTGAAGATGGAACAATTCAAGGATTCATGGAAACCATTAATATGCCTTATGTAGGCGCGGGTGTCTTAGCTAGTGCTAACGCAATGGACAAAATCATGACGAAATATCTTTTACAAACTGTTGGCATTCCACAAGTACCATTCGTGCCAGTTTTAAGAAGTGACTGGAAAGGAAATCCAAAAGAAGTCTTTGAAAAATGTGAAGGTTCTTTAATTTATCCGGTCTTTGTTAAACCTGCCAATATGGGTTCTAGTGTCGGAATTAGCAAAGTGGAAAATCGTGAAGAATTGCAAGAAGCATTGGAAGAAGCTTTCCGTTATGATGCCCGAGCAATTGTTGAACAAGGGATCGAAGCACGTGAAATTGAAGTAGCCATTTTAGGAAATGAAGATGTCCGTACGACTTTACCTGGTGAAGTGGTGAAAGATGTCGCTTTCTATGATTATGATGCAAAATACATCAATAACACGATTGAAATGCAAATCCCAGCGCATGTTCCAGAAGAAGTAGCTCATCAAGCGCAAGAATACGCTAAAAAAGCGTATATTATGTTAGATGGAAGTGGCTTAAGTCGCTGTGATTTCTTCTTAACAAGCAAAAACGAATTATTCCTGAATGAATTGAACACCATGCCTGGTTTTACTGACTTTAGTATGTATCCTTTACTGTGGGAAAATATGGGCTTGAAATACAGTGATTTAATTGAGGAACTGATTCAGTTAGCTTTGAATCGTTTTAAACAACGCCAAGAATTTTATAATAACTAAGAAGAAAAAATCACACAAGACTGGGACATGACAAGACTTTGGCATGTCCCAGTCCCTGTGTCAGAGGAGCAAAACATAATGAAATTAACCTTCTGGGAAGTAGCGCAAGCGGTTGAAGCCAGTAATGATTGGCAACAATGGCCTGATTTTCCTTTAACAGGCATTGAATTTGATAGTCGTAAAATTGTGAAAGGAAATCTCTTTGTTCCTTTACAAGGTGAAAATGATGGTCATCGTTTTATTGAGAGTGCCATGGCTAATGGCTGTCAGGCCGCTTTTTGGGGACAGGATTTAGTCGATGCGCCGCAACAATTGCCTGTTTTGCATGTTACTGATCCACTGGTTGCTATGCAAAAATTAGCTACCTATTATTTAAATAAAATGCAACCGAATGTCATCGCTGTGACTGGCAGTAATGGAAAAACTACCACTAAAGATTTAATTGCTGCTGTGTTATCTGAAAAGTTTGTGACTTACAAAACGCAAGGCAATTACAATAATCAAATTGGCTTACCCTATACTATTTTACACATGCCTGATGAAACAGAAAAACTGATTTTAGAAATGGGCATGGATCATGCTCAGGAAATTTCTTTCCTTTCCAATCTGGCTCAGCCAGAAGTTGCTGCCATCACAATGATTGGCGAAGCCCATGTGGAAAATTTAGGCTCACGAGCAGGCATTGCACAAGCAAAAATGGAAATCGTAGATGGTTTAGCCAAAGACGGTAGTTTATTTGTGCCAAGCGATGAACCTTTGCTAGAACCATTGGTGGAAAAAGTCACGCAACAAGTGATTACTTTTGGTTTTAGCCAGGAAAGTCAACTTCAAGGAATCGTCACAAATGAAGCCAAAGAGCAAACCTCATTCAAAATCAGTGATACACAAATGACGTTTACGATTCCAGTGCCAGGAACCTATAATGTCACCAATGCATTAATCGCAATTGGCATTGGTCGTTATTTCCAATTAACGGATAGTGAGATTCAAAAAGGATTGGCTACAGCGGAACTAACAAAGAATCGGACAGAATGGCTGAAAGCAGCGAATGGTGCCGAAATTTTAAGTGATGTGTACAATGCCAATCCGACAGCTATGGGTCTTGTTCTGGACAGTTTTAGCAAAATGTCCAAAGTAGGAAAACGAATTGCTGTTTTAGGAGACATGCTGGAATTAGGTCCTGATTCTGCTGCCATGCATCAAGCAATGGCGCAGCATTTAGCCCCAGATGCGATTGAAGAAGTCTTTTTATATGGTTCTGAAATGGCTTATTTAGCTGATAAATTGCAAGAAACCTATGCACCAGCTAACATTCATTCTTTTAAAAAAGAAGAAAAAAATGAGTTGATTGAAGCTGTCAAAAAAGTCTTACAGCCAGAAGACATGGTGGTTTTAAAGGGAAGTAACGGGATGGGACTTCGTGAAGTCATCGATGCACTTTTGGAAAAGTAAATAAGTTTCATAAAACTTGCTGAAAATGGGATTCTATGATAGAATGACCTATTGCCGGAAGATGACGAGAAAAATTGAATCGTAGTAAATAAAATAGATCTATTTCTATGTTTAATAATAAATGTGAAGCTGAACGACCACGTTTGGCTTTTCTAATGCCATAAGGTGAATTTTTCGGTGAAATCAGGAAAGAAGAAATAGTTGGCACACTATAATGGATTTCTTTTTAACAACTGAAAGTGAAGACACCTGAAACTAGGAAGAAATCGTTCTTTCCGAAACAAAATCTAGGAGGATATCATTTGAAATTTAAAGAACTTGGTTTAGCGCCAGAATTATTATCAGCGGTAGAACGCGCAGGCTTCGAGGAAGCAACCCCTATTCAATCAGAAACAATTCCGTTAGCGTTAGCAGGAAAAGACGTAATCGGACAAGCACAAACAGGAACAGGGAAAACCGCTGCTTTTGGCTTACCAATGCTTAACAAAATTGACGCAGACAATCGCGTTATTCAAGGATTAGTCATTGCACCAACCCGTGAGTTGGCTATCCAAACACAAGAAGAGTTATTCCGTTTAGGCCGCGATAAAAAGATTCGCGTCCAAGCCGTTTACGGTGGGGCTGATATCGGTCGCCAAATCCGTGGACTAAAAGATCGTCCACATATCGTTGTAGGTACACCAGGACGTTTACTAGATCATATTAATCGTCGTACCTTGAAATTAGAAACTGTTGAAACATTAGTTTTAGACGAAGCAGATGAAATGTTAAACATGGGCTTCTTGGAAGACATTGAAAAAATCATCTCACAAGTGCCAGAACAACGTCAAACACTTCTATTTTCAGCAACTATGCCGCCAGCAATCAAGAATATTGGCGTGAAATTCATGAAACAACCAGAACATGTGAAGATTAAAGCCAAAGAAATGACGGCTGATTTAATTGATCAATATTATGTACGTTCAAAAGACTTTGAAAAATTTGACATTATGACACGTTTACTAGACGTGCAAACCCCAGAATTGACCATTGTCTTTGGTCGGACAAAACGCCGTGTTGATGAACTTGCCCGCGGGTTAGAAGCGCGTGGTTACAAAGCAGAAGGCATCCATGGCGACCTATCACAACAAAAACGGATGAGCGTTTTACGTTCATTCAAAAATGGTAACTTAGATATCTTAGTGGCAACAGATGTAGCAGCACGTGGGTTAGATATTTCAGGTGTCACCCATGTCTATAACTACGATATTCCACAAGATCCAGAAAGTTATGTTCACCGTATTGGTCGGACAGGTCGTGCTGGTAAAGGTGGTATGTCTGTGACGTTTGTAACACCAAACGAAATGGGTTACTTACATGTCATCGAAAACCTAACGAAAAAACGGATGACACCATTACGTCCACCAACCGAAAAAGAAGCATTTAAAGGACAATTAAGTGCAGCTGTTGAAACCATCGAAAGTGATCTAGAAGAAAATGGTTTAGACAAATATCTAGAATCTGCTGAAGCGTTATTAGAAAAATATTCAGCGACAGACTTAGCTGCGTTATTATTAAAAACAGTAGCGAAAGATCCAGCAGATGCGGTTCCTGTAAAAATTACCCCAGAACGACCATTGCCTTCAAATAAAAAAGGCTTTAACAAAAATGGCCGTGGTGGTGGCGGTGGGAACAACCGTAATCGCAACCGTGGTGGCAATGGTAAAGGTGGCAGCTATCGTGGCAACAAAAACCATAAAGATGGCGACCGTAATTACAAAAATAGCGAGCGCAAAAATAAAGATCAACGTGGCGGCAAACGTCATAACGATAAAAAACGTGGTTTCGTCATTCGCGAAAACGCCAAATAATCAAAAGAGCGAGTGTTCCGTCTATGAACGGAATACTCGCTCTTTTTTGGTAGATAATCGTTAAATAGAAAAACTCAAAAAAAGTAAAAAAGGCATCAAAATGATATAGAAAAAGAAAAACGCCAAAATCATCCAAATTTTCAACGAAGAAGATTGATTGAAGAGTTTCAGTTTTTGTTGTAGCAAATGAATGGTCACGATCCACACCAGTTGCAAGAGAAAAAATAGGCTGGGATTTTTAAAGAAGATTGGAAATATGTAGAGCAACAAAGTAAAAATAAACAGGGCGCAACGAAGTAACTTTTTTTGCCGAGAAGTTAAAGTCATACGTTTTTCTCCTTTTTCTTTTTATTCTCCCATAAGTAGCCAAAATTTGCTATAAAATATCAGAACATCCGCTTAGTTTCCTGATTTTTTTCCGATACTTCTTAGTTGTTGTCTTACTTTTATAAAAATTCAGAAAAATTTTATAAAAATGTAAATAGGAAGAAAACGTATGGTACTTCAATTTGTGTGAGGATCTTGTAAAACATTCTTTATTTTTTTAGCGAATCAGTGGAAAAATTTTGAAATTTTGTTAAAATGAAAGGTAATTCGGAGTAACTATATTAAATAGGAAGTAAGGCGGAAAATGATAAAGGGAATTGGTATTGACGCAGTAGAATTAAGTCGGATAAAACCGATTGTTGAAAAACAAGGATCGTTTATTCAACGGGTTTTAACACCTAACGAATTGACCCTTTTTGAAAAGTTATCTACAAAACGTCAAATAGAATTTTTAGCTGGTCGTTTTGCTTGTAAAGAAGCGTTTTCTAAAGCATGGGGCACAGGGATTGGTAAAGTTGGTTTACAAGATATTGAGGTGCTGACTGAAAAGACAGGTGCACCGTACGTAGCAAATTCGCCCCATAATGGTAAAGTGTTTGTCTCGATTACGCACACAGATACTATGGCGATTGCACAAATTGTTTTAGAAAGCGAATAACAGAAGCAACGAAGAAAGAAGGATGTACAATGGTCGTTGGATGGCATCGTCCTACACGGTTACATATCGATACGCAAGCAATTACTGAAAATGTCCAAAATGAATGTCAACGTTTGCCAGAAGGAACTGCTTTATTTGCGGTTGTAAAAGCGAACGGCTATGGGCATGGCGCCGTAGAATCCGCCAAAGCGGCGAAAAAAGGTGGCGCGACAGGTTTTTGTGTCGCCTTATTGGATGAAGCAATTGAATTGAGAGAAGCAGGTGTTCAGGACCCCATTTTAATTTTGAGTGTGGTAGACTTAGCTTATGTGCCTTTGTTGATTCAATATGATTTATCTGTAACGGTAGCTACACAAGAATGGTTAGAAGCTGCTCTTCAACAACTAACGCCTGAGAGTAACACGCCATTACGTGTTCACTTAAAAGTCGATACTGGCATGGGACGGATTGGCTTTTTAACCCCAGAAGAGACTAAGCAAGCAGTGCGGTTTGTTCAATCCCACAAAGAATTTTTATGGGAAGGGATTTTCACTCATTTTTCAACAGCTGATGAAATCGATACAAGCTATTTTGAAAAACAAGCAGGGCGTTTTAAGGCTGTTCTAGCAGTTTTAGAAGAGTTACCTCAGTATGTCCATGTTAGCAATAGTGCGACAGCGTTATGGCATCCTGATGTGCCAGGAAACATGATTCGCTATGGTGTAGCCATGTATGGGTTGAACCCTTCAGGTAATAAGCTGGCCCCAAGCTATGCGTTAAAGCCGGCCTTGAGGTTGACCAGTGAACTCATCCATGTAAAACGCTTAGCGGCTGGCGAAGGAATTGGCTATGGCGAAACCTACGTGACTGAATCCGAAGAGTGGATTGGGACAGTGCCAATCGGTTATGCAGATGGCTGGTTGCGTCATCTCCAAGGATTTACAGTGCTCGTGAATGGCAAGCGTTGCGAAATCGTTGGACGAGTGTGTATGGATCAATGTATGATTCGTTTAGCAGAAGAAGTTCCTGTCGGCTCAGTCGTTACATTAGTTGGAAAAGATGGCAATGAAGAAAATACGTTACAAATGGTAGCCGAAAAATTAGAAACCATTCATTATGAAGTTGCATGTACTTTCTCACAAAGAATCCCCAGAGAATATAACTAGATAGGAGGTTCCACTATGGTCAAACGCGGAGATATTTATTTTGCAGACCTTTCCCCAGTAGTGGGCTCGGAACAAGGTGGCGTCAGACCTGTCCTTGTTGTCCAAAATAACTTAGGTAATCATTTTAGCCCAACGATTATCGTTGCGGCGATCACAGCCAAAATGGCAAAGCCAAAATTGCCAACACATATCGGGATTAATTCTGATGAAACAGGCATTGAAAAAGATTCAGTGATTCTTTTAGAGCAGATTCGAACAATCGATAAGGGCCGCTTGAAAGAAAAAGTTTGTCATTTGAGACTTGATATTATGGAAGAAGTTGATCGTGCCTTAGGCATCAGTGTTGGACTTAGTAGCGATTCAGCCCCAGCAAAAGCAAATTCAGCTACATAAAGAACGATAGCTACTATGAAATCAACAAAGACGAATTGGATTTTTGAAAAAGCAACTGATTGAATTTGGTTTGCTAAACATAGTTTGAGTAAAAGCGAGAGGGATAGCCAAGTGGCATCTCTCTTGTTTTTTTGTTTTGTATTTAAAAAATTAAAATATAAATATAAAATTCAAATTTTTATCATCTTATTTTAAATAAAGTTGTTGGCAAGGCTCAAACGGAATGTTACAATCAATACTATATAGAGTTTTTAAAGAGCGTAACAGGTGATTTTACAAGTTTTGATCGTCGAGTGATGACATAAAGGAGATTATATTTGTATGATGATTGTTGTACTTTTAATGAGTAGTTGCTTATTTTTATTTGTAAGCTATCAATTGTATTTGCGATTACTTGTCGAAAAACTGGATTCAGAGGACAGGACATTAAAGAGGAAAATAAATTTCTATAAGTATCAGAAAAATAGTCGTTTAATGATTTATTTATTGTTTAGTGTTTGTCTACTTAGCGTATTATTGTTAGGAATTGTTTATACATATTATCAATTAAATCAACGAAATATCCACATGGAACAGCGAATCGAGCGTTTGGCACAGGGCCAAGCTGCTCAAGGTGACAAAATAAAAAAACAAGCAATTAAAAAAACAGCCTTAAACCAGTTTCCCTGGAAGCAAGCTGTTTCGACAGAATCGGCCGCTGTCTTGACGAATTATGAATTACAATTAGCGCGTGAATGGCGTCCTTACCTCGGAGAGACGAGTATCACAATAATTAGAAGTGAAAAAACACAAACCTTGACACTGTCTGTTTTTTCAGTTGGTTTAAGTTACCATGAATTTCAAACAGCCCAAGACAACATTTTAGCACTTATTTCAGCATTGAATTCAGTCAAAGAAATTACCATGATTGATTTTAATTTTACTTATCGAGATCAAGAGCAAACCCTTGTCAAATCCATTGATACGTATGCTCGTGAGACACTTGAAACAAATTTGGAGCCTGTCGTGATTAGTTAAAAGGACGAGAGAAAGGACATATAAATGACAAAAAGACGTTTAATCAAAAAAATTAAAGATATTTCGGATGATACGCTTGAAAAAGAAGTCTTTTTTCAGCCAGGATTCGAACCAGAAAAAATAATTAGCGGAATCAAACCAGAACAACAGGAAAAAGAAATGGCGACGTTAAGAGAAAGGCTCGCCTACTATCAGAAAAAAGAAACAGCCTTTAAAAAACTTCAAGAAGAAAATGAGCAATTAAAGAACCAACAAGAAACGGAAAAACAAGCATTAGAAGAAAAAAATCAGGCATTACTTGAAACACTAAATCAAAAAGAACATGAAATTTTTGAATTGGAAGAGCAACTGGAAACAAACAGTGAAACCACGACAGAGACTACCACTCTTCAAACAAATCTGCAAAATGCAGAAAAACAATTAACCACTGTACATAATCAAATGGAACGTTTAGAAAGTGAATTAACGCAGCAAGTGGCAGAATTAGAAAAAGAATCGGCTGAACAGCAACAACATATCCAGACATTACACAACCAGTTAGCAAAAGAAAAAGGAAAGTTGGAGAAAAAAGGGGATATTACAGGAATGGAAAAGCAAGTAGAAACGTTAACGACAGAATTAGAAGAAAGCACAATGACTCAACAAGCATTGCAGGAACAAATTGAAAAACTAACTGTACAATTACAAAAAGTAGAAGCCGAAAAACAAACCTTACAAGAGGCTGCCCAACAAGAAGTGATTGTGAAACAACGCATGGAGGAGTTAAAGAATGAGCTTCAAAATAGTTTACAGCAAAAAAATGAAGCGGAAGTAAAATTAGGGCGACTGCAAGGTGTCAATGACAAACATCTTGCTGAAAAGCAAGTTTACGAAGGGGAATTAGCTGCTCTAAGAAAAGAAGTAGAGGCCAAAGAAGACAGTTTAGAACAAGTTCAAAAAGAATTGAAGACACTACAAGCCGTTTCAAAAAATATTGAACCGAGTAGTGAGCAGTTAACAGAACTGCTACGCGCAAAACAGCAAATTAACGATTTATTAATGAAAAATCAGCAATTACAAGAAGAGGCTTTAAAATCGCAACAAGAAATTGGCGAAGTGATGGTTTCTGCCAAAAAAGAAGCCAATCGGATTGTTAATGAAGCGAAAGTAGAAGCAAAACACCTAATCAATTCCGCAGAATTAGAAATGTTAAATATTGGTAACCGAGCGAAAAGTATTTCGAATGAAGTCGAAGCATCAAAAGTAGAAGTACTTGAGATTTATCGCGAATTAGAGGAACGTTTAACTAAACTGACACGTCTTGAACAAGATAACTATTAATAAAATGGTCAGTAAAAAGTTAACGGGAGCAAGGAAACTACATTGTCTTGGGGTCCTTTTTTTAGCTGTTACACTAAGTGGCTCTGCAGAACGATTACAGGCTGCTGTTGTCTCAAAGGAAGAGCAGTCGCTAAGGCAACCGCTTATTAGGAAAAACACAGTAACAGAGAAGAGCGAATATCTTGCACAAGCAAATCAAAGTATCTGGGAGCTGGCACAAGATGCGCAGAAACCACTGAATCAGTTTATGAAGGAGAACCAGTTACGTAGTAGTTATATAAAAAAAGGAACGCAATTAGTCAAATAGAAAAAAGGAGTAAAGAAAGGAAAAGTTTATTTAAGGAGCTTTTCCTTTTAAGAAAACGATGGAAGAATGGATAAAGCCAGTTATGCGAACAATTCGCCACATTAAGCGCGCCTTCTTGGAGCAAAAGTTGCCTGCGACATATCAGCTAAAAAAGCAAAAGACTAACACAGCAATGGAATATTTGCTTGAGCAAACAGATAACCATCAATCAATAAGAGGACCGAAAAGAAAAATGACCGCTGAAGAGATTAAAAAAAAGCGGCAAGCCTACCAAAAGAAACAACGCATCCAAGTCGTTAAATTTTTTATGCCAGCTATTCTTTTCGCCATTTTTGTGTTCTTTTTTGTGTTAAAGACATCTAGCTACCCAATTGCTGGGCAATCCATGAAGCCGACACTTAACGCAGGGGAACGAGTCTTAGTACAACGGACGAAGCAAGTAACAAGGTACGATGTGATTGCATTTAAAGCACCGTTGGCTAGCACAGGTACGTACGTCAAGCGAATTATCGGGGTTCCTGGTGATCAAATTTGGGTAAACGAGACAAAACTTTATCTTTCGGAAGGACCTACAGCAAGTGATAATGAGGCACTGCCTGAGAATGCCAGTCGTTTTGACTTATCAGAAGAAGCGGCAGCCCAACTTCGCCTGTTTCAGAAGATTCCAGCTGGTCATTACTTTGTCTTAGGGGACAATCGTACGCATTCAAGTGATAGTCGTACGTTCGGCTTTGTCGAGATACAAGCGATTGAAGGAATCGTGGTGTTTAAAATGGCGCCGTTTAAGGAAATAGGGAAAGTAAAATAAAAAGCTTAAGTCAGCCATTTAAGTAGGGCACTTAAGCTTTTTTTTGGAAATTATTTGCCCAATAACAATTGAATGATTTTTTCAATTGATTGCAGGTCATAACGATTACTAATATCCGAAAAAATATAGTAATGGTCATACTGGGCAACGAGCGGGTCATTATTGGTATTCATTAAAAGCAAATCATAATGGTTTTCTGCGTTGTAAGGCTCAATTTTCAGCGGATATTTTCCAGCGATACTCTGTTGTATTTTTTGTGCTACCAACTCGCTATAAGCACTGCTCAGTGAGTGATAAACGCCAATGGTTATTTTTTTTTCATTTAATTCAGCAATGTGATTCAAAATAAGCGTATAATTAATTTCAGTAAATTGATTTTGGTACTTAGAAGTAGTGGCTTCTGTGGCAAAGTTCGTTGTAGCAATTTCCACTAATTCGTAAACTTCACTTTCACTAAAAGGGTGACGTAAGACTTTCAAAAGTGACTGAATCGTCCAATAATCAAAGGGTAAAATAAATCCAGAAAAATAGTAGAGTTGCGCATGTAATTGGAAAAGTAAATTTTCAATATAAAGTAGCCGAATAGGTAGCGCGTAATGGGCTAAATAACCACGTGCTTTAAGGTATGTTAAAATAACCCGGTTCATTTCGTTAAGATACGTTTTTTCAATTCGTTGTTGTTTTGCTAAACGAAAGGCGAAAGCAGCATTCGCAGAATAGTTATGCATGGAACAAAAAAAGTCATAAAACATATAGGCTTCATTGATTGTATATGGACGGTCGATTCTTTTCATATATGTATGTATAGATAAATTAATTTCTTCAAATAAAGGTCGATCGAGTTGCGCATCATGCGGACTAATCGTTGGCAGAGGTTCTAAAACCATACGACGAAAAGAAATTTTCATCCAAAGCTTAATTTGAAGAATTTCTGTATGGTCAAAGGTAATTCTGGGGATTTCTTGTAATATCTCGATTAATCCTAGGTATTGATTGGCCAGTTCTTTTTCTAAATCTGTTTTTTCTTCAAAGATAAACCAGAAAAAATTAAAAAAGAAAAAGCGAATTTGTTTTTCTTCGCCGATAAGTTTTCCTCGTTTGATACATAAATTAAACTCATTGAGTAAGTCATTTAATTCAACAATTTTTCGATAATAGGTAGCAGAGCTAATGGCATAATTCTGTTGGAAATACCCGCCATTTATTTCATTTTTATGGAAGAGTTGCTGGACCATGTGAAACTTAATAGATTTATCTAAGAACAACATGATCATTGCTTTCATGGAAAAGGTAGGCGCTTTATTTAGATATAGAGTGTCACCTAATACTGTTAAGGTGAGGTTTTCTTGAAGTTGCTCTTCTTTCAAAAATTGCTCTAAAAAAGAAAGATACTCATTCAATGTTGGTAAACTAATATTGAAAAAATCTACTAATTCATTTCGTGTCGCTTGACCTTTATTATTATATAGGAACAATAAAATATCATTCATATAATCATAAGGCTTTTCTAAAAAATCTCGTTTTAGCATCGTTACTCACCTCTCTTTTAAGAATACTGTATCTATGATAAAATGGCAATAAACAACTGATAAAAAGATTTTTTTTTGAGGTGTTTTTTATTATCGTTGAGAAAAAGAAATAAAAAGAAAAAACAAAGTATTTAAATGATAACAAAATAATTAAAATGAAGGAGCGATAGAACATGAACAGCGTGGTGAACTTTAGAGATATTGGAGGATTTCCAACGCAACAAGGCACAGTTGTCAAGACAGGGCATTTTTTTCGGAGTGGTGAACTCGTCAATGTTGCACAAGCGGATCAACAGAAACTGGTAGAGGACTATCAAATTAAACGAATCTATGATTTTAGAAGTGCAGCGGAAACGCAAGAACGACCAGATGATTCAATTCAAGGAACCAACTATCTACATATAGATATTTTGGCCGATATTCGGGCGCAGACTGCTTCATTAGAAGGAATGCTTAAAACGGTTGGTTCACCCGATGAAGCAATGGACATGGCTTATAAGGAAATGGTTCTTTCCAATTCGGGCCGCAAAGGTTACCAAACATTTTTTGAAAACTTTTTAAGTTATCCACAGGAAGCTATTTTATTTCATTGTTTCGCAGGAAAAGATCGAACAGGAATCGGCGCAGCCTTGATATTAAGTGCTTTAGGTGTGGAACATTCTTATATTTTAGAAGATTATTTAAAGACGAATGAGCAAAGAAAAACCGCTAACGAGCAAATTATTGCGCAATATCAAGCAAATGGAACGCCTCCAGCAGAAATTCAACAATTAGAAACGCTACTTTATGTGAAAAAAGAGTACTTAGCGACCGCTTTACAGGCGATTGAAAAAGAATTTGGTTCGGTAGAGGGCTATTTAAAAGAGGGACTCGGCTTACCTTTATCCGCCAAAAAAGACATGCTAAGTCTGTACACAAAATCATAGATCCTAAAAAAAGGACTATCCTTTCTAAAAAAGAAGTTTTATAATAGAAAAGAATCTGTTTGTAAGGAGGGATAGGGAATGAAAGAAGGACAAGAACAATTCTTAACGTTCATACTAGATCGAACAAAAGAAGATAAAAAAGAAAAAATGCAAGCGCTACTTGCAGAAATGTTTGAACGCCAACAAACAGGCAAATTAGATAAAATGTACTTGATGACAAAAGCACCAAAACTTTTGGCTTATTTAAAACCAGAAGCCATTGATGAAGTTAAACAAGTCGTTTCGGAATTTTCTAAAAATATGAAATAAACAATCTTAGCTTGAACTTACGACATTTTAAAAATGTGTCGTAACATTCAAGCTTTTGTTTGTTATTCTCTTGTATTTTATGCTAAAGTTATTCAGGCACAAAAAAAAGCAGGTGATTTTATGAAACATATAAAAAATACATGGGAACTATTTATTTTAGATTGGAAAAGAATTTTTAAAAACCCAGTAGCAACATTTTTGATTGTTGCCTTAATGATTATTCCATCATTATATGCATGGTTTAACATTAAAGCACTATGGGATCCGTATTCAAATACAGGAGAGTTACCAATAGCGGTCTATAGTGATGACCAAACAGCAACTTTTCAAGATAAATCGGTCAATATTGGTGATGAAGTCTTGAAAAACTTGAAGAAAAACAAGCAATTAGGTTGGCGTTTTGTTGATTCGAAAAAGGAATTAGACAAAGGGGTCCAATCAGGAAAATATTTTGCCGGGATTTATTTACCTAAAGATTTTTCCAAAGATTTGCTAAGTTTTACTTCTGGTGATATCAATAAACCTAAAATTGAATACTCAATTAACGAAAAAATTAATGCAATTGCGCCGAAAATTACGTCAAAAGGCGCTTCTTCCATTCAGTCACAAATTTCGGAAGAATTCATCAAAACGGCAAGTAGTACGTTAATCAAAACATTCAATGATATTGGCTATGATATTGATAAAAACATGGTTAGCATTCAAAAAGTTAAGAGCATGATTTTAGATACAGATGCCAACATTGGAACCATTGATACGTATGCAAAACAAGTCACAGACTTACATGGTAAGATGCCAGAGCTAAAAGAAAAATTAGCGAAAGCCAACGATGCGATGAAATATTTACCTGAAGTTGATGCTTTAGGAGAGAAGATTGTTGAGCTAAATGGTAAAATGCCAAGCATCAAAGAACAAGCTAGTGTTATTTTGACGTTACAAGAAAAAATTCCAGAAATTCAAAACGCTGGCCGACAAATTGCTATGATTGATGAAGACTTTGCCTCTGTGGAACAAACAATGAGCGAAGGAATCCAAGAAGCAAAACAAGGATTAGAAATCATTCAACAAGTCCAAACGGCGTTACCAGATATTCGTAAACTAGGTGATCAAGCCAATGATTTAGGGAATGTTACATTAGATGGCGCCAATAAATTGCAAGAGGCGTTACCAAGCATTACGAATAGCGTTGAAGTGACTTTGAAATCTATCCAGCAAGTTGCTACAACAACAACTTCTGTAATCGCGACTATTCGTCAAGCGTTAGATGATGGACAGTTAACGCCAGAAGAAAAACAACATATTAATGAAGTAGTACAAGATTTCACAACTAATATCCAACGGCAACAGCAAGCAATTAACGACATTATTGCGTTTATGAAACAACTCCAAGAAAATGCTGGTAATCATGACTTAGATGGTGCGATTGCTCAATTAAGCCATGTAAATGATTTATTAACAGATTTTAGCAATCGCTTGAATCAATTAAATGCTTTAGTCCAAGCGGGTGATATCTCTGGAGTACAAAATTATTTAAATGAGATTGACGAAATGGCAACTAATATTTCTAGTATTGTGGGCAGTGTTGATGTAAACGGAATTAGTAATACCGTTTCAACCATTTTAAACAAACTAATTAGTACCATCCAAAACGCTCAAGGCCAACTAAACAAAGCGCAACAAATTGACTTTGAAGGATTATTGAGCTCAACAAGTCAAACGGTCACTAATGCGATTTCTTTATTAGAAAAATATCAAGCCGAAATGCCGGCAATTAAACAAGAAATTCATGATGCGAATACGATGTTGAATGGCAATATGGAAACCATTGTCAATGGCATTAATCGTGGTGCTGATTTGTACAAAAACGATTTACCAGTCATTCAAGATAAAGTCAGCAAAGCGGCAGCCTTTATGCAAAATGACTATCCAGGTATCCGAAAAGATTTAACGAATACCTTGAAAACAGTCAATGAGAAAATGCCAGATGTTGAAGCGGCCTTAGACAAAGCCAACGAACTAATTATTAATGATTGGCCAAATATCAAAACAGGATTACACAAAGCAGCGAATGCAATCCGTAAAGGTGAAAAAGAAGTTGACTTAGGCGAAATTCTTAAATTACTAAAATTAGATGCCAATAAAGAAAGTGACTTCTTTACACAACCAGTTGAAGTCAAAGAACATGCTGTTTATCCGATTGCTAATAATGGTTCGGCAAGTACGCCATTCTATACAGCTTTGTGTTTATGGGTTGGCGCTGTGTTATTCTCAAGTGTTGCGACAACAGATGTTTATCTTGAAGGAAAAGATAAAAAACGCTTTTCTAAACGGGAACAATTTTCAGCACGGATGTTTACCTTCATTGTCATGGGGATTGGTCAAGCACTGATTGTAACCTTAGGTAATTACTTTGCGTTAGGCGTAGATGTTCGTAATCCAGCGTATAGCGTCTGGTTTGCGGTATTGATTGCCATTACGTTTATGATAATGGTTTATGTGCTCGTTGCTCTCTTTGGCAATGTAGGGAAAGGAATTGCGATAATAATCTTGGTACTATCCATCTCTGGTGGGGGTGGGAACTACCCAATTCAAGTCTCAGGTAAATTCTTCCAAATGATTAATCCGTTCTTGCCGTTTACGCATGCCGTGAACTTGCTAAGGGAATCAGCAGGAGGCATTTACTGGCCAAATGCTTGGTTTGCAATTTGGATTATGGTGGGGATTTCAGTCGTCTTTAGTATTGGCGGTGCAATTCTTTATCCACATCTGGAACACAGATCGAAAAAATTTGCGGCTTTAGCACAAAAGAGCCATTTATTCCATTAAAAAACAAAAAGCTGAAAACGTCTCTAGCGTTTTCGGCTTTTTGTTTTTCTTTATTTTCAAGGCAACCCTAACAAAGAAGTTTTGGGGGCTCTTGCTTTTGACTTTTTGGCAATGCTAAATAATAAAATCTCCCTCAGAAAGTGAGGTTTTTTGTGTACAAATGTATAAAAAGGTTTTATAGTATTTTTTTAAGAAATAAAAAGTGGGTAGGGGTTGTAAAATGATTCAAGCATTGCTTCAACGATATGAGAAAAAAATTGAACGTCGTAAATTGGAAAAACGAACAGCATTCGGTGCTTTTGCCGGGCGGATTGGGCTTGTTTCTAATTTATTTTTATTCGTTAGTAAATTTATGATTGGCTTGCTTTCAGGTAGTGTTTCAATCATGGCAGATGCCATTAATAGCTTGTCCGATACTATTTCTTCAGTTTTAACATTAGTCGGTTTTTATATTGCTGGTAAGCCAGCGGATAAAGAACATCCCTATGGCCATGAACGTTTTGAATATATTAGTGGAATGCTTGTATCATTAGTGATTACGTTTATTGGGTTTGAGTTTCTAACGACCTCCGTTGATCGTATCCTGCATCCAGAATCAATCAAGGTGACACCCATTTTATTTGCTGTTTTAGCTTTGTCAATTGGGATTAAAATTTGGCAAGGGCTGTTTTACAAAAAAGTATCAGCAAAAATTGATTCTCAAGCATTAGTTGCTTCTGCTAAGGACAGCTTCAATGATGTTTATACTACATTAGCTGTTTTGGTTTCTGCATTTATTGAAGGCGTCACTGGTTTGCGAATTGATGGATATATTGGTTTTTTAATTGCTGCATATATTATTTATAGTGGCTTGCAGTTAATTCGCGAATTTATTAATGAGTTGATGGGCATGCGTCCGAGCCAAACAGAAATTGATGAAATGAAAAATGTCTTATCAAAAATGGAAACAATTGTAGGGTATCACGATTTACTGATTCATAATTATGGTCCCAGCCAAACGTTTGCGTCTGTTCACATTGAAATTGATGATCGCTGGGATTTAAATAAAGCCCATCAGACAATCGATGCGATTGAAGCGAAGTTTAAAGAAGAATTAGATGTTAACCTTGTTTGTCATATTGATCCAGTGAATTTGTATGACCCAACACAACAATTTGTTCATCAAACAATCAAAAAGATTATTCGTTCTTTTGATGCGTCTTTAAAAGTCCATGATATCCGCTTAGTTACCCATGGTGAAGAACCGAAGATTTTGTTCGACTTGGTTTTACCTACAGAATCAAAATTATCTGAATTTGAACTGGGTGTGGAAATTCAACGGCAAGTTTATGAAAAAATTGGTCGTTATAAAGTGGAAATTACCTTCGATCATACGTACTTGTTACAATAAAAGGGAATAATTAACTAAGTTTTTAAGCGAGAGCCAAAAGGTCAAATAGACTTTTAGCTCTCGCTTTTTTGTTTAGAGAATGCAAATCCTTTTGTTATCTGGATTCTCTTGATAAGATAAAGGAAGCGGGGGACTTTAAATGAGTGTCTGATTAAAAAAAGATGGTGATTTTTTTATCTTTTTCAGTAACAAAAATCAATTGACTTTTCATTGTGAGAAGCGTAGCATATGGATTTGTTTGATAAAAAATAATGAAAAAAGTGAGCGGGTCACTCTAGAGAAAAGGAGTAGAAAAAAATGGCGGATTTAAAACGACTGTTCATTGGGAAACCATTGAAATCAGCCGAAAATGATGAACATAAATTAAGCAGATTTGCAGCGCTTGCGTTGTTATCTTCTGATGCACTTTCATCCATTGCGTATGGTACAGAACAAATAGTGGTGGTTCTGGTTACTTTGTCGGCGGCTGCGATTTGGTATTCATTGCCAATTGCTGCATTTGTTATTATTTTACTTATTTCTTTAACATTGTCGTACCGACAAATTATTCATGCGTATCCGCATGGCGGCGGTGCATACGTTGTTAGTAGTGAAAACCTCGGCAGAAATGCCGGTTTATTGGCTGGTGGTTCGTTGTTAGTCGATTATATGCTAACAGTAGCCGTTTCAGTTTCAGCGGGCGCAGAGGCGATTATATCGGCGATTCCGGCGTTATATGGGCATCAAGTAGCAATTTCTATTGGGATTGTGATATTGATTACCTTAATGAACTTGAGAGGCCTGCGAGAATCTGCTTCGTTCTTAATGTTGCCAGTGTATAGTTTTATCGCAATTATTACCTTATTGATTGTTGTTGGGCTATTTAAAATTGTGACTGGCGCACAGCCATTGAATGCGACAGCTTTACCAGGAGCCGTGGTTCCAGGAATTTCTATTGCCTTAGTTCTACGGGCTTTTTCATCTGGTTCTTCTTCCTTAACAGGGGTTGAAGCAATCAGTAATGCAGTGCCATTCTTTAAGAAACCACGAGCAAAAAATGCTGCTGGGACGTTAGCGTTAATGGCAACGATTTTAGGGTTCTTCTTCGTGGGGATTACGTTTATTAACTATTGGTATGGGATTGTGCCAAAAGAAGAAGTGACAGTTCTTTCCCAAATTGGGAAAGCGGTCTTTGGTCAAAATATTTTATATTATTTATTACAGTTTGCGACAGCCTTAATTTTAGCGGTTGCCGCTAACACAGGATTCTCAGCCTTTCCAGTTTTGGCTTATAACTTAGCCAAAGATAAGTTTATGCCGCATATGTATATGGATCGTGGCGACCGTTTAGGCTATTCAAACGGTATTTTAACTTTAGCTGCTGGTTCCATTGTTTTATTATTGATTTTCCAAGGTTCCACAGAACGTTTAATCCCATTATATTCAATTGGTGTGTTTATTCCGTTTGCTTTGTCTCAATCGGGGATGGTTGTAAAATGGCGAAAAGAAACTAAAAATTGGTTGCCAAAATCAATTGCTAATATTGTCGGCGCCTTTATCTCTTTCGCGATTATCGCCATTTTGTTTATTTATCGATTAGGGGACATCTGGCCGTTTTTTATTATTATGCCAGTGTTGATTTATGCATTTTATCGGGTCAATACTCACTATAAAAATGTGGCGGAACAGCTACGTTTAGAAGATGGGGCACAGTTACATGAGTTTGACGGGAATACAGTTATTGTTTTAGTAGGGAACGTAACCAAGGCAAATGTCGGCGCCTTGAACTATGCGCGTTCCATTGGTGATTATGTTGTTGCCATGCATGTCTCAATGGATGAAAACGTTGAAAAGGAAAAAGAAATTCAGGAAGAGTTTAAAAAACACTTCCCAGACGTTCGTCTATCAATTGTCCATTCTTCGTATCGCTCACTGCAAAACCCTATCTTACGTTATGTTGATTTAGTTAGTAAAAATGCTACGAAGCATAACTACAGTACAACGGTTTTAGTACCACAATTTGTACCAAATAAACGTTGGCAAAATATTTTGCATAACCAAACAAGTTTACGCTTGCGGATTCGTTTAGCGTGGCGGGAAAATATTATTGTGGCTACCTATAGTTATCACTTGAAAAAATAAATAAAAAAGTCTGCCATTTTGATGGCAGACTTTTTTTATTGACGTAATTGTTTTTGATAAATTCTAGCGCAAGACTGCTCTTCAGTGGTTACCATTGTCAAAAATTCCCAGTCATATCTTTCATAAAAAGTAGTATGGTCTGTAAGCAGATAAAGCTTTTTAAATCCAGAATTAGCAAGAAAATCACCAACTGTTGTTAAAAGAATTCCTGCTAAGCCTTGGTGACGAAATGTTGGTTCGACATACAATGCACAAAGGTTTGGCGTAAGGTCTGCACGATTGTGGAAGTCATTATCAATTACGCCCACGCCTGCAACGATGTCCTGCTGCTTATTCAAGCAGACCCACCAATGTGGTACGTGGTTTTCGCTAGTTAGTATTTCCTGCATACTTGCTTGATACGCTTCAGCGGGGATTTGCCACTTTTGGCTAAACCATTGAGCAGCTGACGGAATTAAGTGTGGCTGTTGGTTTAAATCGATAATAGTATAGTTAGACATTATTGATCTCCTAGATAAAAGAACAGATCCCATTGAAAAGAAACAATGTTGGATCTGCTCTGTATTTTTTATTAATTGGAATGTTTGCTAGCTGGGTCTAAACGACGTTCAATAATCCCTAGAACCCAATCTGTGATAATCGCCATAAAGGCCGTTGGTAAGGCACCGACTAAAATGATAGAAGCACCATCTGTGGCATTGGTTCCACGAATAATAATATCCCCTAAACCACCAGCACCAACGAAAGCACCAATCGCAGTAATCCCGATTGCGACGACTAACGCATTTCGAATACCTGCCATGATTACTGACACAGATAAAGGTAACTCGACCATATAAAGAAGTTGTACTTTTGTCATACCCATTCCTTTACCAACATCTAAAATATTGCGATCCACTTGAATCATGCCAGTGTACGTATTTTTGATGATTGGTAGGAGAGAATAAAGGAAGACCGTTACAACCACCGTGTTGACGCCTAAGCCCATCCCCAACATTAAAATCGAAAGCATTGCCAAAGCTGGTACTGTTTGGATAATGTTCGCTAAACGGATAATCCAGTTGGCTAAGCTACGTTTACGTGAAATCATAATCCCGATAGGAATCCCGACAATTGCAGCAAAGATTACGCCATAAATCGAAATTAAAAAGTGACGTAAAAATTGTTGAAAGACGTAGCCGCCATTTTGTTGGAAATAGTAGATAAATTGTTGGAATAAATTCATATTATTCATCTGTTACTCCCCCTCAAAATAGTTGTTTTCTTTTAAGAAACGTTCGGCTACGACAGCAGGTTCAATTAAATCATTATCTGCTTGATAGTTCAATTCTTGCATTTTTTTGGTAGAAATTTTACCATCTAAGCGATTTAATACATCTTTGATTTCCGGCGTTTCTTTTAATAATTTGTCACTAACCACAGGAGCGGCATCATAAGGCGGGAAGAAGCGCTTGTCATCTTTTAACATGACTAAATCGTAACTACCAATCCGGCCATCTGTTGAGTAACCTAAGATAACGTCCATTTTTCCAGCGTTGACTGCATCGTACACCAAGCCAATTTGCATTGGTAAAATAGATTTAAATTGGAAGTTGTATTCCTTTTTAAAGCCTTCATAACCGTCGCCTTCACGTGTGATCCACGCAGTATCGACACCAGCAACTAATTTGTCTGCGACTTTCCCTAAATCACTGACTGTTTTTAAATTGTATTTCTCAGCCGTTTCTTTTGTAACTAAGAATACATAAGTATTTTCAAATCCATATGAAGGGAACCAAGTTTGTTGATAACGTTTTTCAAATTCTGATTGAACTAGATTGAACGCTTTTTTAGGGTCTTTTTCCGCTGGTAAACCAAGCGTAGTAGTCACGTCAGTACCAGTATAACGAGCTGCAGAAATTGAGGCATCTCCGTTTAACATTGCTTGGTGATTGATGGTAGTAGTGGCTAAGTTGTTAATCACATTTGTTTTTTTATCTGTGTAATGCTCAACCATATCCGCTACAATGCTCCCTAAAATCTGCGCTTCTGAAGTAATCCCACCTGTAATGGCGACAGTGTTATCATCAGAAGTTGAAGCGAGACCAGGTAAAGAACAACCTGCCAATAAAAGTAAACTACTTAAGAAGAGTAAGCTTAACTTGAGTTTCTTTTTCATCATTATTCGCCCTCCCTTAAAGCTTTTGGCGTTAAACGATTTTCTAATAATCCAAGAAGAACATCTGCTAAAAGCGCTAAAATAGTTACCGGAATAGTCCCGCCAAAGATTAATTCTGGCTGATAGTTATTTAATCCACTGAAAATCATATCACCAAGACCACCTGCACCAATATAAGAAGCCAGTGTAGCCCAAGCAATGACATAGACAGCAGCTAAACGAATGCCGGCCATAATTGTTGGCATGGCAATGGGTAATTCAACACTAAAAATAGACTGTAAATTGGTCATGCCCATGCCTTTAGCAACATCTCGGTAATTTTCATCGACATTTTTCATTCCGATATACGTGTTTCTTAAAATAGGTAGAAGGGAATAGATGAATAGCGCGATAATAGCGGGTGTTTTGCCGACACCAAAAATTGGAATCATCAAAGCTAATAAAGCCAACGAAGGAACCGTTTGTAAGGCACTTGTTAAACCAATGACAATATTGGCTACTTTGGGCAAACGTGTTAACCAAACGCCAACGGGCACAGCGATAGCGACCCCTAATAAAAGTGCAAAGAATGAAATATAAATATGTTCAATACTTTTTGAAATCATTTCTGATCCATATTCTTGAAAGAAGCTACTCATTGCTTACGCCTCCTCTTTATCAGTTTCGGACTCGCTTTGTTTTGCTTCTACAGCTTCACTAATCGTTGTTTCATCGCCCCAGATAACATCATAAACAATGTCAACAAGGGAAGCACGTGTTAAGATGCCCACCACTCGTTTTTGTTCATCAACGACTGGCACATATTTTAAGCCACGTTTTAAGATTCTTTGTAAAGCATCACGTAAAAGAGCGGTTTTTTGAACAAAGAAGACATCTTTATTCAAGATATCACCAACACTAGAAGCTTTGCCACGTTGCTGATCTAATGTTTCAACATCGATAAAGCCTTTAAGCACATGGGAATTATCAACAACTAATAAGGTATCAACCCGTTTTTCACGCATCAATTTAATCGCTTCTTGTAAAGATTTTTCCGGCGTGATAGTAATAGCTGAATTTAACATGACTTCATCCACTGTGGTGAAATCAGGTTTGGCTTGTAATAAGCGATCTTCTCCGATGAGTTCTTCTACAAATTCATTGGCTGGATGACGTAAAATATTATCTGGTGTGTCAAATTGAATTACTTTGCCTTCGCTCATAATGGCAATTTTATTTGCTAATTTCAACGCTTCATCCATATCATGGGTAACAAAGACAATCGTTTTTCCTAAACGTTCTTGCAAATCTTTCACTAAATCTTGTAATGAATCACGGGTGATAGGATCTAAAGCACCAAAAGGTTCATCCATTAGAATAATATCTTGATTGGCAGCTAAAGCCCGCACAACGCCGATTCTTTGTTGTTGTCCCCCAGAAAGTTCATTGGGATAGCGGTCCAACATTTCTCGTGGTAACTCAACCAAATCAATCATTTTTTCGGCTATCTTATTGCGTTCTTCCACAGGTACTTTTAATAATTTAGGCACTAAAACGATATTTTCACGAATGGTCATGTGAGGCATCAAGCCGATATTTTGAATGACATAGCCAATTTGGCGACGTAGCTCTACAGGATTGATTTTTTGAATATCTTGGCCATCAATTAAAATTTTTCCTTTTGAAGGGTCGGTCATGCGGTTAAGCATCCGCATTGATGTTGTTTTTCCACTACCACTTGTTCCGATGAAGCAGATAAATTCACCTTTATCGAAAGACAAATTAATGTCATCGACGGCGACTTTTCCGCCTTTATAAAATTTTGATACATGCTGAAATTCTATCAACTTACTCACCTCAACTAAATATTTTGAAAATGTATCTTATTACTAGTATGCTATAAAAATGCGATTTCGACAAATGTAATCTATTTTTAATGGGAAAAAGAAGGCGGTAAAAATTTTTTAATTCGTTCTAAAAAAAAGAAAAGACAACTATTGTTTAGTAAAAGTTGTCTGAACGAAACAAGATGTTAAAAAGAGTATTCTGAGAAGGGGAAAAAGCCGCTATAACAAAGAAAAGTGTCCTTTATAGCAAGTTGACGGGAGCTGAGTTTTTCATTAGAATGGAAAGAGAACAAGGGAATAAAATAAAAAAAGGCGCTTCATGATTTAGCGGCAACTAAATCACGAAGCCTTGAATAGTCACCTGTGCAAGTGGACCATCAAGTTGCCCGTTCAATCAATGGAAACCATTGATCACTTTTATTTTACTGAATTTTTGAAAAAATTACCAGTTTTTTTAAGAAGTAAGAAGTGGAAGAACGAAGGATGCTTTTTATGGAATGTGCAATGACGTTCAGAAAAATCTGAAGGTCATTTTTTATTCTCTTGTTCAAACATTCAAACATAGGGGAAGAGAGACGGACGTAATTTTGTCACCGATTATTACGTCCGTTTTCCGCTGTCTTCTGAAGCGTTGGTTACATGTCTTTGTAGAGGTTGGCTTCAATTGCAGTCCGTTTTGGTTCTAAAAAAGGCGGTAAAGCCAATGTTTCCCCTAAATGTTCCAGAGGCTCATCCAATGTAAAGCCAGGAGCCAAAGTAGCAAATTCAACCCGATTCCCGCCTGGTTCACGAATGTATAAACTTTTAAAATATCCACGACTTACATACATTTCAATCTCCCAGCCTTGTGCTAAAGCGCGCGTGTGTAGTTCTTGTAATGCTTCATCATCAGCCACAGAAAAAGCGATATGATCCATACTACCACGCCCCATTCGACTTGTTTTATCCGACGTTGTTTGATGAACAGAAAAGCTTTCCGTCTCACTTAAAATAATCGTATTGCCAACTGCTTGCCAACCAAGAAATGTTTCAAAAAAGGCCAAGGTTTTTTCAGAATCTGGTACATGAAATTCAGTAGAGGCCAAACCGATAATTTGAACCGCTGCTGGAATGTCGTTAGAAACAACGAGTGTTTCTTTTAATGGATTTTCAGGAACTTCTGTCAGGATAATATGCGTATCATCTGGATCACTGAAATGGAGGCTCTTTTCTTTTTTGTTAAATGGAATTTTGTTTTCTGTTAAACGTTGTTCCCAAAAGGAAAGGCTGTTTTGGGGAATTTTTAAGCCAATCGTGGCTAAATAATTTTTTTCTTCATAGCGGTTGCCTAATAAGGGCACGATAAAAAAAGTTACTAAGCTTCCCGGCGTGCCTTGATAATCGCCATAAAAATAATGAGGCATGCGATTGTTGTCTTGATTGACGGTATTTTTGACAAAACGTAAGCCTAACAATTTTGTATAGAATGATTGGTTTTCTTGACTATGACGCGCTAATAGTGAAACATGATGAAATTGAGCATGCATTTTGAGTTCCTCCTCTAAATAACTATGTATACTTACTTAAAGTAAGTATAGAGCTTCTGACATTTTTTGACAACTATTTAGTTTGATTCAGAAGGCTGACATAGCCAGAAACAAGAAAAAGTGTTAGAATAACCAAGATAAAAACTAGTAGAAAGAGTGACGGAAATGCTAAGTACAGAAGATTTTGATTTTGATTTACCAGAAGAATTAATTGCTCAAACCCCACTAAAAGATCGCGCTAGTTCACGATTATTAGTTGTAAATAAAGAAACAGGAGACATGGAGGATAAACATTTCCATGATATTCTTGATGAATTACAGCCTGGGGATGCATTAGTCATGAATAATACCCGGGTACTGCCGGCCCGTTTATATGGAGAAAAACCTGAAACAGGCGGTCATTTGGAAGTTTTACTTTTAACAAATACAGAAGGCGATACATGGGAAACCTTGATTAAACCTGCGAAACGTGCAAAAGTCGGCACGGAAATTCAATTTGGCGATGGTCGCCTAAAAGCGGTGGTTAAAGAAGAGTTGGAACATGGTGGTCGAATCATTGAATTTAAATATGATGGTATTTTCTTAGAAATTTTAGAATCGTTAGGAGAAATGCCATTGCCGCCATATATCAAAGAACGTCTAGATGACCCAGATCGTTATCAAACGGTTTATGCTGAAGAAAATGGTTCAGCTGCAGCACCAACAGCGGGTTTGCATTTTACAAAAGAACTATTAGAAGAGATCAAAGCAAAAGGTGTTCATCTCGTTTATTTAACGTTACATGTCGGTTTAGGAACATTCCGTCCCGTGAGCGTTGATAATATAGAAGAACATCATATGCATAGCGAATTCTATCGTTTAACTGAAGAAGCGGCTAAGCAATTAAATGAAGTACGCCAAGCAGGCGGTCGGATTGTTGCGGTTGGAACAACTTCTATTCGTACGTTGGAAACAATTGGCACAAAATTTAATGGTGAAATCCAGGCTGACAGTGGCTGGACCGATATTTTTATCACACCAGGGTATCAATTTAAAGTTGTAGAGGCTTTTTCAACGAACTTCCATTTACCAAAATCTACGTTAGTGATGCTTGTGAGTGCCTTTGCAGGAAAAGACTTAACATTGGCTGCTTACCAACATGCTATTGAGGAAAAATATCGTTTCTTTAGTTTTGGCGATGCAATGTTTATTAAATAAGCGACACTTTGTGAGCAGAATACTTGGGATTGAAACAAAAATATATTATGATAAACACGTGATTTTTGGAATCACAGTAAAGGTGTGCTTTATTTTTTCTTCCCCTGTAAATAATAAAGTTAGAAACCAAAACGCTACTAGAGCAAAAATGCTTAGTAGACAATCTTAGAATAAAAAGAACGACGCAACCACGGTTGCGCCGTTCTTTTTTTATGTAAGCAAAGATTAATTATTGAAACAACAATACGAAGAAGTGCTTTCTTCGTATTGCCGGTACTAAGTTGTACCTCGGCAACTCCAAGTACAATCAGAAAAATTGTCTTGTTAAGTACAGCTTATACTGTTTAGGCTTCTTGTTCTACATCGTCATTCAGTGTTTCTTTGAAGGTGAACACATCATCAATGGTTACGCCAAAGACGTTCGCGATGTCATGCGCAAGAAGTAATGAAGGATTGTACTTGTTTCGTTCCAGTTGAATAATTGTTTGTCGAGAGACACCGACTCGATTGGCCAAATCTTGCTGGGTCATACGAGCCATAGCACGATAAACATGAATTGAACTTTCAAACGAAGATTTTTTCTTTTTTCGCATAGCATTCCCTCCTTTAAAAGAAGATAAAATAGAATGTGCACCTTGAATATAACACATATGATTATTTGATACAAATATATTTTATTGCCTAAAAGAAAAAACCGAGCTTAAATTTAAGCTCGGCCTTGTTAACGGGAGGACATCAATTGGTTGAACAAGTGTTTACATTTCGCGATACATGTAAAGCAAAAGGTGAACGTGATGTGGTGAAACTAAAACCTTGTTTTCATACAGTTTCGACGCTTGGATGGTGGATAACTTGCGTTAGGTGATAACAGATAGGGTAAATGCTTTATAGAAACTCCATCCTTCTATAACCTTTCCCTATTTTCCGATACGAGTTATCACTAACAATTACTCTACACGTATTGTTTACAGGTGAATCTTGCAATTCTAACAACTTTGAGTTTACCGATTTTTATCTACTGAGAAAATCTTCAACCAATTGATTTGCATGTCCTCCTTACACTTAAAGAATAGCACCTTTTGGAAGCGTTTGCAAGTTATAACACTTATTAATAAGATTAAATATAATATTTTTCTGGTTATTTTATAACATGTAAAATAAATAATCGTGTGAACCAAATAACGTTGTATTTTTTTGTTGTTTTTGTGTTGAATATATAGAAATAAACTTTTTTTTATCAGACAAAATGAAAAAAATGTCCATTGCTTTTTGGCTGAATTCGTTTCCTTTTTCATAAAATTCCCATAATCAAATAGAAACATTGCTGTAGCAACAACGAAAATACCAGTTTTTTCTGGACATATGAGAGAACGCTAAGCCAAAGATGAAAAAAGTTGCGTGTTCAAAAAAAATCATGTTATATTTAATAGAGACACTATTATATAGGAAGAAAAAATTAGAGGGGGAATAGGATGGAAGCTTACAAGCAAACTGTCGATACTGTCACAAAAGAAGTTTCAGTCAATACTGAAACTGGTTTAACACAACAAGAGGCCCAACAACGGCTGAAAGAAAATGGCCGCAATCAATTTGAAGAGGCTAAGAAGGATTCTGTGTTAAAGAAATTCATTCACAGTTTATCTGATTTTACGACGATTATTTTATTAGTTGCTGCGGCAATTTCGTTTTATACAGCAATCGTAACAGAACATGGCGAATATTTTGAAGGAATCTTAATTATTGCAATTGTGATTATCAATGCTGTTTTAGCCATTGTTCAAGAAGGAAATGCTGAAAAATCTCTGGCGGCTTTACAAGACATGAACAAGCAAAGTAGTGCAGTCTTACGAGATGGCAAGGTAATCGAAGTCGATGCTGAAGAACTAGTAGTAGGAGATGTTCTAGTTCTTGAAGCTGGTTCAATGATTACAGCCGATGCACGACTTATTCAAGCTTCTCAAATGCGCGTAGAAGAGTCAGCACTAACAGGTGAAAGTGAACCTGTTGAAAAAGATCCTACATACGTGGGGCATGACGATGATGGCTTAGGAGATCAAATAAATATGATTTTCAAAGGCTGTACCGTTGTGAATGGCCGCGGACGAGCAGTAGTAACTGCAACAGGAATGAATACAGAAATGGGTAAAATTGCTGGGTTACTGAATAACAGCGATCAGCAAAAAACACCATTACAAAAACGCTTGAATCAATTAGGCAAACGTATTAGTTTGTTAGCCTTAGGGGCTGCAGCAATTGTTTTCATTATTGGTGAACTGCAAGGAGAACCGCTTCTTGAAATGTTTATGACAGCCGTTTCCTTAGCGGTGGCAGCTGTACCAGAAACACTAACCGTGATTGTAACGTTAACCTTAGCATATGGTGTTCAAAAAATGGCTAAGAAACATGCGATTATTCGTCGATTGCCAGCAGTAGAAACGCTAGGAACTGCGAATGTTATCTGTTCTGATAAGACAGGAACACTGACACAAAATAAAATGCGCGTCCGCCGAGTATGGCATCGTGGTGATGAAGTAACGGATACGGAAGATGCCATGACCGATGAAGCCATGGAAGTATTGAAAATGGCTGCTTTATGTACAGATGTTATTGTGGAAAAAGAAGGCGATGAACTAACTGTTACAGGGAATCCGACAGAAGCGGCAATTGTTCGTGCTGTCGAAGAAAATTATCATACGAAAGAAGAACTTGAAGAAAAATATCCTCGTATTGGTGAAATTTCCTTTGATTCAGAACGAAAAATGATGACTACGGTCCATCAATGGGGGAAAAAGCACATCTCAATTACTAAAGGAGCCTTTGATGTGTTACTACCTCGTTTTGGTTTCGGGGATGTCGATCAAGCGGCTATTGTTAATGATCGTTTCGGAAAACGAGCGTTACGAGTTATTGCTGTCGGTTATGCCGTATATGATGAACCACCCAAGGAAATTACATCGGAGGCTTTAGAAAAAAATCTTCGCTTGTTAGGCTTAATTGGCATGATTGATCCACCACGTCCAGAAAGTAAGGGCGCCATTGCTCGTGCGAAAAAAGCTGGAATTAAAACAGTCATGATTACTGGTGATCACGTGGTAACTGCCAGTGCAATTGCTAAAGAATTAGGGATTTTAAAAGATAAAAGTGAAGCCTTATCTGGTTCAGAACTGAAAAAAATGAGTGATGAAGAATTAGATAAACGGGTTAAAGATTTATCCGTTTATGCACGTGTAACCCCTGAAGATAAAATTCGAATTGTTCAATCATGGCAACGTTCTGGCGCTGTTGTAGCAATGACCGGAGATGGCGTGAATGATGCGCCAGCCTTGAAAGCTAGTGATGTCGGTTGCGCAATGGGGATTACTGGAACAGATGTGGCCCAAGGCGCTTCAGATATGATTTTGACGGACGATAACTTTGCAACTATTGTTGATGCGGTTGCGCAAGGACGTGCCGTGTACCGAAACATTCGTAAAGCCATTAACTTCTTGTTAAGCTGTAATATTTCTGAGATTTTTATTGTTTTAATTGCCATGTTACTTGGTTGGGGTGCGCCATTTACTGCAGTTCAACTGTTGTTTGTTAACGTGGTTGCAGATGGGTTACCTGGTTTTGCATTAGGAAAAGAACCAGCGGAAAAAGGAATTATGGATGAGGCACCAATCCCTAAAAACGAAGGGATTTTTGCACGAGGCTTATGGCAAAAGATTGGGATTAATGCAGCAGTGTTCACAGTCATTACTTTGTTTGGTTTTTACCTAGGTGCCTTTGTACCAGGTGTTTCAGCCTATGTTTCAAACAGCTATGAAGTTGGACAAACAGTGGCATTTTTAATCTTAGCTTATTCCTCTATCTTACATGTCTTTAATGTTCGTAGTGCGAACTCTGTTTTCCGTGTAAAATTATCAAGCAACAAGTCGCTCTTTGAAATGGTCGTTTTAGCATTACTAATTACCACAACCATTGCTTTATTACCATTCACACAAGAACTATTTGGATTAGTGCATATTAGTTTAAATCATTGGATGTTAGCAATTTTCCTATCCTTTGTGCCAATTTTCGTCAATGAAATGATTAAGTTCCATTTCTCTGAAGTTGAAGAGGAAGAAGAAGTGATTTAAATTTAACAGGAATAAAAGGAGCTACTTTTGTTCAGGGAATTATCTTAATAGTTAGCAAGTGGGGCAGCAGTCGTTTCGACTGCTGCCCCACTTATTTTTGATTTTCCTTTTTTCAAAATAGGTGGGTTTCTTATGTAAGATGAACATTCTCTAATAAAAAGACTTGCTAAACGATTTAAAACGTATTATAGTGAGTAGCATCGTTAGTCAAAAAGCGCTTTTTGACTAATGAAAAAGATATATAAAACGTTATATAATAAAGAGTTTTAAAAGTTTTTATGGAGCTGTTGGTTAAACTAAACGAAGTCATTTCTTTTGTAGGAGGAAAGTATTGTGTTACACAAAGCAGAGGGGGTTGATCGTCGGAAATTTACGATGGCAGGGATCTTAGTTGCCATGGGCGTTGTCTATGGAGATATTGGAACGAGCCCTTTATATGTAATGAAAGCCATTGTAGGAGATAATGGTGGCTTGGCACGGGTTTCTGAATCGTTTATTTTAGGTTCGGTCTCATTAATTTTTTGGACATTAACTATCTTAACCACGATTAAATATGTTGTTATTGCTTTAAATGCTGATAACCATGGAGAAGGTGGGATTTTCTCTCTTTATACATTGGTTCGTAAAAAAAGTAAGTATTTGATTATTCCCGCAATGATTGGCGGCGCCGCTTTATTGGCTGATGGCGTTTTGACCCCAGCTGTGACAGTGACGACAGCGATTGAAGGCTTACGGGGGATTCCGGCATTTTTTGAACGTTTTGGCAATGACCAAACGATTATAGTGGTTATTACGTTGACGATTATTTTAATTCTTTTTTCTGTTCAACGATTTGGAACAGAATTGGTCGGGAAAGCTTTTGGGCCGATTATGTTCTTGTGGTTTACTTTTTTAGGCATCATTGGTTTAATGAATTTTAGCCAAGATTGGACGGTTATTCGTGCATTAAATCCATATTATGCTTTGCAATTACTAGTCAGTCCAGAAAATAAATTAGGTCTATTTATTTTAGGGAATATTTTCTTGGCTACAACTGGTGCTGAAGCTTTATATTCTGATTTAGGGCATGTAGGAAAAATGAATATCCGCATTAGCTGGCCGTATATTAAGATTTGTTTGATTCTTAATTATTTAGGGCAAGCTGCGTGGTTGTTAACGGTCAAAGAAAACCCTGAAATGCAGGCATTAGCTGAAATTAACCCATTTTTCCAAATGATTCCACGAGGTATTCTCGTATTTGGCGTTGTTTTTGCAACAATCGCCGCAGTGATTGCTTCGCAAGCGTTAATATCAGGTTCGTATACTTTAGTTTCTGAAGCGATTAAATTGAAGTTATTACCAAGACTTAAAATTATTTATCCTGGGAGCAATATCGGTCAAATGTATATTCCAGCGGTGAATTTAATTTTATGGTTAGCTTGTTCAGCAATCGTGCTGGCTTTTAGAACATCGACACACATGGAAGCTGCGTATGGTCTATCGATTACGATTACGATGTTAATGACAACCATTTTATTGTTGTTTTATCTTTTGGATAAAATTCCAGCGTGGTCTGCGTATCTAATTTCCTTGTTCTTTGCTGCCATTGAAGTTATCTTTTTCTTTTCAAGTGCTGCGAAGTTTTTCCATGGTGGATATGTTGCTGTGGGAATGGCAGTCTTCTTGTTATGCATCATGATTATTTGGGAACGCGGCAACGAGATTAAGGAAGCAACGGCGGAACAAGTGTCGTTGGAAAAATATGTACCACAACTTAAAGCTTTGAAAGAAGATACATCTGTACCAATGTATCAAACCAACGTGGTCTTTTTAACCTCCGATCGAGTGGATGGCGAAATTAATCGTAATATTATTTATTCGATTTTGGACAAACAACCAAAACGAGCGAATGTTTATTGGTTTGTCAATGTTCAGGTAACAGATGAACCCTTTACTCAAGAGTATTCTGTTGACATGTTAGGAACTGATTTTATTGTGCAAGTTCAGCTATATTTAGGCTTCCATATTTCTCAAGAAGTAAATGTATATTTAAGACAAATTGTTCATGATTTGATGAAAACAGGCCGCTTGCCAAAACAGCCACAACGTTATTCATTAACGCCAGGAAGAGAAGTTGGCGATTTCCAATTTGTATTAATTCAAGAAGAATTATCTAACGTTTCTGAACTGAAAAAATGGGATCGACAAATTATGCAGGCAAAATTAGCTATCAAAAACTTAACTACTTCTCCTGAAAGTTGGTTTGGCTTGGAATACAGTGAAGTCAAATATGAATCCGTTCCTTTAATCATTGGCCCACAACGGAAAACGCACTTAGTTGAACGAAAGAATCGTTCATAAATAGAAGAAATTTAACTAAAAGATTGAGCCTAGGTCCTTGAGATACATGGCTCAATCTTTTTTGTAGAATCAGAGTAAATACTGTAATTCCACAAAGAATTCATTTAAAAGCGTTGGATCTTTAAAGGAATTCATCCGCTTAAAGATAGCCAGTAAGACTTCTTTTTGAGGCTCAGTTAATTGATCTACTTTTAACAAAGGAAGAAAAGCGATAATCAGAGAATAATCCAATTCTGGATTTTGAGAATGTGTAAATAATTCATGTAGTTCCGACAAAATAAACGGATGATAATAAGATTGGTCAGACTGTTCTTCTGTAGTTGTTGGTTCATAAATAGAAATACTCTCTTGGGAATGAGAGGGGGCTTCTACTGTTAATGGAAAAGCATAAAAGGACTGCTGTAACTTTTGCGCTTGAATCATAATTTTTAATGAATCGTGATAGGATAGCTGTTCTTCAGATAAACGTACCATCAACTGAGTAAAAAAAGGTGGTTTTAGCAGTTGTTTATTTTGAAAATTTTCTTTCAATAGCTGGCGCACAAATCGATCAAAATCACCATAAAGTAGCCAATCTACTGTTGTATCGCAGGCTTTAGCGATTTTTTTTAAGTATCGTTTATTGGGTAAATTCAAACCTAGTTCCCAGTTACTAATTGTACTTCCACTAGATAAACCAATTTTATTGGCTAAATAACGTAAAGTGTACTTCTTGTTTTTTCGAGCTTCACGCATGCGTGCCCCGACTTGCTTTGTAGTAATTTCCATTGAAACACTCCTTTTGTAATAAATATGAGGATAAGGTGTTCTTAAAATATACATACGCAAAATTCGGCTCTTTTTTTTTCTAAACTAAAAAAAGTAATTATTTCTAACAATTTTTATCTTGTGCTATGCTTAAGATGAAAATACTTAAGAAGAGAAGGGATCATATGTCAGCAAAACATAATCATGAACAACACCAGGAAAAACAGCCAACAATGTCCCACGATAAAATGAATCACATGAATCATGATATGGCGCATGAACAAATGGCTATGTCACACCAACATGAAGGAATGAAGGGAATGGACCATTCAATGCATATGGGGAATTTTAAACAAAAATTCTGGCTGTCATTGATTTTAGCTATTCCGATTATTGTTCTTTCACCAATGATGGGTTTTCAATTACCTTTTCAATTTACTTTTCCAGGTTCTGATTGGTTGGTCTTAATTTTAGCAACTGTGCTATTTTTTTATGGTGGACAACCATTTTTAAGTGGCGCTAAAATGGAATTACAGCAAAAGAGTCCAGCAATGATGACGTTAATTGCGATGGGGATTTCGGTATCATATTTTTACAGCCTATATGCGTTTTACATGAATCATTTTACGAATCAGGCCCACGTGATGGACTTTTTCTGGGAATTAGCCACTCTGATTGTTATTATGCTTTTAGGCCATTGGATTGAAATGAATGCTATTTCTAATGCTGGTGATGCCTTGAAAAAAATGGCTGAACTGTTACCTGACACAGTCAAACGAATGACTGAACATGGGGAAGAAGAAATTCCTTTGCAAGATGTTCAAGAAGGCGATCGCTTGATTGTTCGTTCGGGAGATAAAATTCCGACAGACGGTAAAATTTTGAAAGGAAGCACAACAGTCGACGAATCGATGGTTACAGGGGAATCAAAAACAGTAGAAAAAAACATTGGCGAATCCGTGATTGGTGGAGCTGTCAATGGCAACGGAATGATTGAAATTTCGGTAACTGGCACGGGTGAAAATAGTTACCTGTCAAAAGTTATGGAGATGGTTAAACAAGCGCAATCGGAAAAATCAAAACTAGAATCCATTTCAGACCATGTAGCCAAGTGGTTATTCTATATTGCCTTATTCGTAGGTGTGTTAGCATTTATCGGTTGGTTAATGGCGACGAAAGATTTGTCGCTAGCATTTGAACGAATGGTTACAGTTTTTATTATTGCCTGTCCCCATGCGTTAGGCTTAGCAATTCCTTTAGTGATTGCTAGAAGTACCTCCATTGCTGCTAAAAATGGCTTACTTTTAAAAAATCGGAATGCATTAGAACAAGCCAATAAGGTTGAATATGTGTTGCTGGATAAAACTGGTACTTTAACAGAAGGACAATTTACAGTTACTGGCTTAGAATTAATGAGTAAGCAATTCACTAGAGAAGAAGCACTTAAATATATTGGAGCATTAGAAAAAAATGCAAACCATCCGTTGGCAATTGGAATCATGAACTATTTAAATAAACAAGCCGTTCAACCTTATGAAGCCCATAATCTGCAAGCTTTATCAGGCGTAGGACTGGTTGCTACTGTTCAAAACCAAGAAGTCAAAATAGTCAATGAAAAAGAAGTTGCACGGTTACAGTTAACCTTCGATGAAACAATTAAAACAAACTATCAAGAGCAAGGAAATACCTTGAGTTATTTAATCATCGCTGGTCAATTAGTCGCACTGCTTGCTTTAGGAGATAAAGTCAAACCAGAAGCTAAAACATTTATTGCAGAGTTACAAGCGCAAGGAATTACGCCAGTCATGTTAACAGGGGATAATCAAACAGCTGCCTGTGCAGTTGCTAATTATTTAGGAATGAAGGAATACTACGCAGAGCTCTTACCAGAAGATAAAGAAAAAATTGTACAACAATATCTTACTGAGGGACATCAGGTCATGATGGTAGGAGATGGTATTAATGATGCACCAAGTTTAGCCCGTGCTTCAATCGGCATTGCGATAGGCGCTGGTACAGATGTAGCGATTGATTCGGCAGATGTTGTACTGACGGATAGTGATCCTAAAGATATTTTAAGGTTCTTAGATTTAGCCAAACAAACACGACGTAAAATGATCCAAAATCTTTGGTGGGGAGCTGGGTACAATATTGTCGCCATCCCTTTAGCGGCTGGGGTCCTTGCACCAATTGGGATTGTTTTAAATCCAGCTGTAGGTGCTGTGATGATGTCATTAAGTACAATTATTGTAGCAGCAAATGCTATGACACTGCATATTTCAAAAAAATAATTCGATATAATTGTAGAGAGCGGAAAGTAATCAATACTTTTTGTTCTCTATTTTTTTCTTCTTAAAAAAATTTTTGCCTTATTTGACGTATTCTTATAACAAGGGAGTGAAAGGGGACGATATATGGATTTCAAGGAATTATTGTCTTTTGAACATAAAAATATGTTGGAATTGTTGGATTTACTGCAACAAGAGCAGACATTTTCTGTTTTGATGGCTGCAGAAAAACTAAAGGTGAGCGACAAAACCATCCATTGTTACATTCAACGTTTTGAAAAAAAGCAGGAAACGTTTAAGATAGAAGGGCTTTGTAAGATTTATACAACGACCAAAGGAATTGTAAAATATCGTAAATTATGCGTTTGTGGCTTGGCTCGGTTTAGACAAAAATTTTGTTATTTTATTCCCGAATTTTATATTTTACGTTGTCTAATTGAAGAGCGAATCAATTATGCGCAATTGACCCAGGTATTGGGATTACAGGAATCAACTCTTCGGAAGAAACTTTCTAATATTCGACGTTGGCTAGTTAATTTTGATATTATTGTACGTCAAAAACATTACGATTTAACTGGCAATGAATGGCAAATTCGACAGTTAATCCTTTGTTTTTATTTGTTTTTTCAAGAAAGCTGTCTGGAAGAAAACAGAGAAATGACTCGGAAAATCATTACCTTTTTTGAGTTGGATTTAAATGTAGCACAACAGAATCATCTTAGTTGGCTAATTTATATTTGGGAGAAACGATATAGAGGTGGGCGTGAAATTTCAGTGCCAAATGCTAATTTATTTCAACAAACAAGTGCTTTTTTTTATTTATTTCGTGTGGAAGTGTTGAGCACTTCTTTTATATCTCTTAAAGAACAAAAAGCGTTATTTGTGATTCTTGAAGCACATTTTGGTGGTTGTTTTGGCAAGAGAGCGCGAAAGTATTTTATTCATGAGCAAATGAAAATAGAAAGTTTATGCTTAAAAACAGCTATTTTTATTATGAAAGAAATTAGGAGAAATTTTACACAACATCATTTTAGTTATCAAGAAATTCATTTATGTCGATTTTTAAGTACGCATATGAATAGTTTATTAGACGGACAAGCATGGTTGCCAGCTCATAAACAGGAACAAACACTCGCTGTACGTTATCAACAAACTTGGCACAGATTACAAAAACTTATTAGGCTTTTAAAACGCCTGTATCCAGTCTTTACTTCAGTAAAAGAAAGGGAATTGACGAGTTGCTATTTTTATCACATCCTAGATTTATTTGACCCGATTTTATATGAAAAAAAATATATTATTTGCCTATTGACGGACTTTCCTCCAGAAAAGGAACAAGCGTTGGGGCAATCTATAAAAAGCTATTTCAGTGAAAAAAAGAATATTACAATTATTCATGGAAAACCAACGTATCAACTTCACCAAGCACACCTCTTAATTGTCAATCATTTGTTTCAGATGAACGTAGCGCTTTCTTCTAAGACAGTGGTTTATTTGCCAGAGGAATTATCTCCTGCTTTTTTTGAAAAAGTCGAAGCGAATCTACCGTAAGAAGTCCAATTTTGTCTAAATAGTGTTAAAATGAAGAAGTAAGAGGAATGGATGAGGAGGATATTAAAATGAAACAACTGCAATTTGGTACAAGTGACGAAACAGTTTCTTCGGTTATCTTAGGATGTATGCGCTTAAATGGTGCTGAAAATCCTCAACAGGTAATTGAAACTGCTTATGATCATGGCATTACATTTTTTGATCACGCCGACATTTATGGTGGCGGCGACTGCGAAACCATTTTTGGTAAGGCCTTAAAAGAAAGTACCATTCGTCGTGAAGATATTTTTATACAAACAAAATGTGGAATTCGTCAAGGCTTTTTTGACTTTTCGAAAGCACATATTTTAGAAGCGGTCGAAGGGAGTTTACAGCGTTTAGGTGTAGATTCAGTCGATGCATTATTGTTGCATCGTCCAGATACTTTAGTGGAACCAGAAGAAGTAGCTGAAGCTTTTCATTTATTAGAAAAACAAGGGAAAGTTCGCTATTTTGGTGTAAGTAACCAAACGCCAGGACAAATTGAACTTTTAAAAACAGCTGTTAAACAACCATTATTAGCTAATCAATTACAATTTGGCATCAAGCATACTGGCATGGTGGATCAAGGCTTACAAACAAATATGGAAATATCAGGAAGCATTGATTATGATCATGGTATTTTAGATTATTCACGGTTGAAACAAATGACTATTCAAGCATGGTCACCGTACCAATATGGTTATTTTGAAGGTGTCTTTATTGGAAATGAAAAATTCCCTGAGTTAAATCAAAAATTAAGCGAATTGGCTGAAAAATATCAAACAACGCCAACTGGCTTAGCCAGCAGCTGGATTCTGCGCCATCCTGCTAATATGCAAGTCATCGCAGGAAGTATGAATCTTGGTAGAATTGAAGAAATTGCTAAAGCAGCAGACATTGTGATTAGTCGCGAAGATTGGTACGATATTTATCGTGCAGCAGGAAATGTTTTGCCGTAAAAAGATTCTCATACTTGTGAAGATCCAGCGTGTATTGCTGATTGATTTTGGTATTTGATATAGTTGTCACTAAGGAACTATGTCAAATACCTTTTTCTTTCATTCTGCAATCGCCGTCTACTGCAAATTCTGTAGTTTTTTGTTAAAATAGAAAGGAAACTAGTTTGCTAAAGATGAGGGGAAAAAAATGACCAAAAAAAAATTATTACTCGTTGATGGAAACAGTGTAGCCTTTCGTGCATTTTTTGCGCTACATAACTCATTAGAACGATTCAAAAATAAGAACGGCTTGCATACAAATGCTATTTATGCATTTAACAATATGTTTGAAAATGTAATGCAAAAAGAAATGCCTACTCATGTTTTAGTCGCTTTTGATGCAGGGAAAACCACATTCAGAACAGAATTTTATTCAGAATATAAAGCCGGACGTTCAAAAACACCGGGGGAATTTAAAGAACAAATGCCGTATATTCGTGAACTTTTAGAAGGTTTAGGCGTAAAATATTATGAACTACCTAACTATGAAGCAGATGATATTATTGGTACATTAGCCAACAAAGTTGATAAAGATGAATTTGATGTTGTCGTGTTATCAGGGGACCGAGATTTGACACAATTAGCGACGGACACTGTCAAAGTAGATATCACTGTTAAAGGAGTTAGCGATATTGAATCATATACGCCTGAGCATATTGCTGAAAAATATGATGGGTTAACGCCTAAGCAAATTATTGATATGAAAGGGTTGGCTGGCGATACATCGGATAATATTCCAGGTGTAACGAAAATCGGTGAGAAAACCGCGATTAAGCTGTTAAAACAATATGGCTCAGTTGAAGGGGTTTATGAGAATATCGATGAAATGAAAAAAAGCAAAATGAAAGAAAACTTGATTAATGATAAAGAGCAAGCCTTTCTTTCTAAACGTTTAGCGACAATTGAAGTCAATGCACCAGTCGAAGTCAATGTGGAAGACTTGGCATATGAAGGAAAAAACTTAGAAAAATTGGTTCCTTTTTATAAAGAAATGGACTTTAAACAATTTTTAGCTAAGTTGGACATTACAGAAGAACCTGTTGAAATGGAAGATATTTTATTTGAAGTAGTTGAAGATCAGTTAACCAATGAAATGTTTACAGACGATATGGCTCTTTATGTTGAGATGATGGAAGACAACTATCATACGTCACCGATTGTCGGCCTTGCTTGGGGCAATAACAAGAAGATTTATACCACGAATAATTTAGCTGTTTTTGAAAGTCAGCCATTTATCGACTGGTTGATGGATGAGACACGTAAAAAAAATGTCTATGATGCAAAACGGACGTACGTTGCACTAAATCGCTATGTAGGAAAAATGACAGGGATTGCCTTTGATGTTTTATTGGCTGCTTATTTACTTGATACCAATGACAATAACGCTGATATTGAAGGTGTAGCACAACATTACGGATATGATGCGATTCAATCTGATGAAGCCATTTATGGAAAAGGGGCCAAAAAAGGCTTGCCAGAGGACGAAGAAGTTTTCTTTGGTCATTTAGCACGTAAGATTAAAGCAATTCAATTTTTAACAAGCAAATTAGATAGCGAATTAACAGAAAAGAATCAAGCTGATTTATTCTATAAAATGGAATTACCACTTTCTCGTATTTTAGGCGATATGGAAATAACTGGGATCCGTGTTGATGCCACGCGCTTAAAAGAAATGCAAGTAGAATTTTCAGAACGCTTGAAAGAAATCGAAGAAAAAATCTATGCAGAAGCTGGCGAAGAATTTAATTTGAATTCACCTAAACAATTAGGCGTTATTTTATTTGAAAAAATGGGCTTACCTGTGATCAAAAAGACGAAAACTGGTTATTCAACAGCGGTGGATGTTTTAGAACAACTAAAAGAACAAGCACCAATTGTGGCAGATATTTTAACTTATCGTCAAATTGCCAAAATTCAATCAACCTATGTTGAAGGACTCTTAAAAGTAATTCAGCCAGATAATAAAATTCATACTCGGTATGTACAAACACTGACACAAACAGGACGACTAAGCTCAGTAGATCCTAATTTACAAAACATTCCTATCCGTTTAGAAGAAGGCCGAAAAATTAGAGAAGCCTTCGTACCAAGAGAGGATAATTGGTTGATTTTCTCTTCTGATTACTCTCAAATTGAGTTACGTGTGCTCGCGCATATTTCTAATGATGAACATTTAAAAGAAGCGTTTGTGGAAGGACAAGATATCCATGCCAGCACTGCAATGCGAGTTTTCGGTGTTAAAAAAGCAGAAGATGTCACACCTAACATGCGTCGTCAAGCTAAAGCGGTGAATTTTGGAATTGTCTATGGTATCAGTGATTATGGCTTGTCTCAAAACTTAGGCATTACTAGAAAGCAAGCGCAACAATATATTGACACCTATTTTGAAAAATATCCAGGCGTGAAACAGTACATGGAAGAGATTGTCCGCGATGCCAAAGACAAAGGCTATGTGGAAACATTGTATCATCGCCGTCGTTATTTAAGTGATATTAATTCAAGAAACTTTAATCTACGTTCGTTCGCTGAACGTACAGCGATTAATACACCGATTCAGGGAAGTGCCGCAGATATTTTAAAAATTGCGATGATTGAAATGGCGCGTCGTTTAAAAGAAGAAAAATTACAAGCGACAATGTTATTACAAGTGCACGATGAATTAGTTTTTGAAGTACCAGAATCAGAATTAGAACAATTAAATCAACTCGTCAAAGAAGTGATGGAGCACGCAGTTTCCTTACATGTGCCACTTATCACCGATAGCAGTTGGGGAAAAACATGGTATGAAGCAAAATAATAGCTTACCCATTAAGAACGATGAATAAAATAAGGATAAGTAGGATCTGGACGTTGGTATCTAAGCGTTCAGACCTCTTTATATAAAGGAGCAAAAATAATGCCAGAATTACCAGAAGTAGAAACAGTGCGAAAAGGACTTGAAAAACTTGTTGTAGGAAAAACCATTCAAGAAGTCATTGTTTTTTGGCCAAGAATTATTGAATCACCAGAAGTTGATGTATTTCAAGGTCAATTAGCTGGTCAAACGATTGAAGGGATTGAGCGAAGAGGAAAATTTCTGATTTTTAAATTGTCTGATAATGATATGATTTCTCACTTACGGATGGAAGGAAAATATGAGTTTCATCAGGCTGATGATGAAATTGCCAAACATACCCATGTAATGTTTACTTTTACAGATGGCACGCAATTACGTTATTTAGATGTACGGAAATTTGGCCGTATGACATTGGTTCCTAAGAATCAAGGTCATCAATATAAAGGGATTTTAGCTTTGGGCCCAGAGCCAACACCAGACGTTTTCCAATTAGCTACTTTTCAACAAGGCTTGAAAAAGCATCATAAAGCAATTAAGCCATTGCTGTTAGATCAAAAGCTAGTGACGGGCTTGGGGAATATTTATGTAGATGAAGCACTTTGGCAAGCGCAAATCCATCCAGAACAACCAGCAGATTCCTTAAAACCTGCGGAAGTTGCTACGTTGTATCAAGCAATCATTGACGTCTTGGCACGCGCTGTTGAAGCAGGTGGAACCACCATCCGCACCTATCTAAACGCGTTAGGAGAAGCAGGGACTTTTCAAGTAGCGTTGAATGTCTATGGGCAAACAGGCTTACCTTGCAATCGTTGTGGTACGCCAATTGTTAAAACAAAAGTGGCACAACGTGGTACGCATTATTGTCCACAATGCCAACAATTGAAAGGTCGTCGATTGAAATGACAAAAGTTTTAGGCATTACAGGAGGGATTGCGACAGGTAAAAGTACGGTTGTTGCTCTTTTAAAAAAAGCGGGTTATCCAATTGTTGACGGCGACATTATCGCCCGCGAAATTGTTGCAAAAGGGCAACCAGCCTTAGCCGCAATCGTTGAAACTTTCGGACCAGAAATAGTATTAACAACTGGTGAATTGGATCGGAAAAAGTTAGGACAATTAATTTTCGCTAGTCCTCAAAAAAGAGAGCTGTTAAATGAAACGCTGAAACCTTTTTTAAGAAAAGAAATTTTACGTCAAATTGAAGAAGCTAAAAAGAAAGCTTCCCTGGTTATTGTTGATATTCCTCTGCTTTATGAAGCTCATTATGAGGCGATTATGGATCAAGTTGCTGTGGTATATGTACCAGAAAAGATTCAAAAAGAGCGTCTGATGGCCCGAAACCAATTAACAGAAGAAGAAGCGCAACAACGAATTGCTAGCCAATGGCCGATTGAAATGAAAAAAGAACGAGCAGATATCGTGTTTGATAACCAAGGAACTAGAGAAGAAACGGAACAACAAGTGAAGAAGTGGCTAGAGGAACAAACTGGAAAGAAGTGAATATTTTTTTAATGGCGTAAAATGTTTTGAAAATTTCAGAAAAAAACAGTGAAAGTCTTTGTTTTTATTAAAGAATGGCAAAGATTCAACTAAGAACCAGTTCTAAAGACCTAGTAATAGCGCAATTTCATGTTATAATATAGGCAACAAAAATTATACAGAATAGAAGAGGTGAACGTTATGCGTTGTCCAAGATGTCATCATAATAATTCCCGTGTTATTGATAGCCGTCAAGCAGATGATGGACGTGCAATTCGCCGTCGTCGTGAATGTGAAAATTGCAGTTATCGGTTCACTACATTTGAAAGAATTGAAGCGGCGCCATTACTTGTAATCAAGAAAAATGGGGATCGTGAAGAATTTAATCGTGATAAAATTTTGCGGGGGCTCATTCGCTCTGCGGAAAAAAGACCCGTTGCTATGGAACAAATGGTTCAAATTGTCGATAATGTTGAAAATCGAGTGCGTAGTTTAGGGGAAAATGAAGTCTCTACAACGCTTATCGGTGAATATGTAATGGAAGATTTAGTCAATCTAGATGAAATTGCCTACATCCGCTTTGCGAGTGTTTATCGACAATTCAAAGATATGAGCGTGTTTTTGAAAGAGTTACAGGACATTGTCGACAAAGCAAAATCTTCTTCTCCTGACTCAGAAAATTAAAAAGGAGGTCTTTCTTTGAAAGGAAATCGGCAAAGAATCCAACCAAAAAATATTTTTCAAGCGGTTATTGATTCACCGCTTTCTGATCAAGAGAAAGAGGTTTTAACCTTTTTATATCAACCAATTGTCGGCGCCAATGCGTTTAGTTTATATTGGCTTTTGTTATCTGAAACAACAGACTCAGAGGAGAATGGCTCGCTGTTTCATGCAGATTTAATTAGTTTGCTGGACTTGAGTTGTCAACAATTAGAAGAAGCTTGCTACAAATTAGAAGGCATTGGGTTGCTAGAAACGTATAAAAAAACAGATCGGGAATTAGGAGATTGTTATTTATATTATTTAAAAGCACCTGAAACAGCCGCTCGTTTTTTTAAAGATGAAGTGTTAGCTTTAGTGTTATTTAATCGGGTTGGACAACGGAAATTTGATCAATTAGTGCAAAAGTTCCAACCGCATCCTACCAAAACAGAGGGCTATCAAAATGTTTCCGCTAGCTTTCAAGAGGTTTATGCCTTTAAAGAAGAACAAATTGTTTCCGAAGCGAACCGATTGACAACGATTCAAGAAACTTTTTCTCAACAAGAAAAATCGAAGAAAATTTCTGTATCAACGGATTCTTTTGATTGGCACTATTTTGTGGAAGGTTTGCACCGTTTAGGTTTACAACTGCCTGAAGATGAGGCTAGTTTTCAAGAAGAAGTCTATGTTTTTCATCAATTATATGGCATCAATGAGTTAGATATGGTAGACTTTGCTTCGAAATCATTTGACTATTATACAAGTCGAATTTTGCCTAAGGAATTAGTGCGAACGATTCATCAAGCGTTTGATCCTGATAAAAAACCACAACCAACAAACGTAGTGACAAACAAGCAAGTACAATTGACGGTGGAAGAGCAACAAACGTATCGATATAACGCATTAAAAATGAATGGTTTTTCTGAACTGGATATTCAAATGATTATGGATAGTGAAAAGAATCCGCCTATTCAATATTTAGAAGCTTTAAAAAATAGTCGAGGCGGCTATACGACACCACAAGAACGTTCATTAGTGAAATATTTGGTTGCTAAATCAGGCTTACCGACTAGTGTGATTAATATTTTGATTAACTATGTTTACAATATTCAACAACAACCGACTTTAAAAGCGGAGTATGTGAATCGAATTGCGAATGAATGGGGACAAAGTGGCATTCATTCACCAGAAAAAGCAATTGAACATGTCAGAGAATTGGCAAAACAAAGCCAAACCAAACAAAAACAGCGACAACAAAATTATTCAGGGAAACGCCAAACTGTTCGACAAGAGCGATTGCCAGAATGGGCAGATCAGCCAAACGATGAAACAAAACTTTCCCCAGAAGAACAAGCCGAGTTAGATCGACAAATTCAAGAATTTTTAAACCAAGGAGGTGACCAATGATGGAAGACGTAGGAAAAGAAATGTCAAAAATTATCCAGAAGCGTGACATCAATGAACGATATGAAGAGCTGGTTAACGAAGTATTGAAAGATCAAGATGTTCAAGCCTTTATACAAGCAAACCGAGAGCGTTTAACCGATGAAGATATTCGTAAAAGTTATGCTAAGCTGTATGAATTTGTTCAAGAAAAAAAGAAATTTCAATTAAACGATCCAGCAATGATTGCTCCAGGCTATGAGCCAAGATTAATGTTGAATTTTCATTACATTGATGTAACGTATGTCCCAACGGCTGATTTAATCGCCCGTCAGAAGGAAGAAGAAATTCGTAATCGAGTAAGGGCAATGGACATGCCAAAAGATGTCCGAGAAGCAAATTTACGAGATTTCGATCCATCTTCTCAAGGTCGAGCCAAAGCGTTAGCAGAAGCAATGCAATTTTTAAGAGAATATCCTGCGACACCAAAAGAATTTCATAAAGGGCTCTATTTACAAGGTCCCTTCGGTGTAGGAAAATCTTTCTTATTAGGTGCGATGGCTAATGCTTTAGCAGAACGTGGATTTACTACGACAATTGTTCATTTTCCAACATTTACAGTAGAAATGAAGCAAGCCATTGGTCGCGATCAAGTTGGTGAAAAGCTCGATGCAGTAAAAAAATCCCCTATATTAATGATTGATGACATTGGTGCGGAATCCATGACTAGTTGGATTCGTGACGACGTTTTAAGCGTAATCTTGCAATACCGAATGCAAGAACAATTAGTTACTTTTTTCTCTTCCAATCTAGATTTAAAAGCTTTAGAAGAGCATTTAACCGTGACGCAACGAGGAGAACAAGAGCCGCTAAAAGCCAGACGAATTATGGAACGTGTGCGTTATCTGTCAAAAGAGATTACGATGACAGGAAATGATCGACGAAACGGTTAAAGCAATCCTTTTATTTTTATGGATTGCTTTTTTTCTTGCGTTTGAAGAGGTAGCGTAAGTTTCGCAAAAACAAGTACTTTTGTGTACACTGACAATAAAGAAGTGAGGAAAAGAGGCGTAACAATGAAGAGAAAACTTTGGATTTTTATTGGGGTATTCGTGGTGCTTCTGGGAGGATATTTTCTTTTGTTTAGAGAAAAATCCTATAAAGTAGAGGTGGAAAAAGTGAATCCAAAAATTCAACGCTTAATGTCGACAGACAAACAACATTTTTTAACAAAACATGAATTTCACACAAAAGAAACCGCTGAACGCAAAGATTTGTTGAAGTTTTTTATTGAAACCCGGCTCAAAACAGACGGCGGTTTTTTAACCAACTATTTACCAGATGCTGAACGCAAAGATGTCGCCACAGGACATGAGCTGCTAAGTGAGTCTTCAGGTCTATATTTGCGTAATTTAGCTTTTGATACGCAGGGACGTTTTGATAATTTTTACAAGCAGACGAAAGACACCTTTTACGACGGCGTCCAATTTAGTTACCGAATTGACGAACAAGGCAATAAATACAATGTCAATGCCTCGATTGATGATTTACGGATCATTCGTTCATTAATTGAAGCAGGGGGGCATTTTAAAACAGATCAGTACGATCAAGAAATTAAAAAATTAGGCAAGAGTTTTATGAAAACCTCTATGAAAGATAATATTCTAATTGATTTTTACGATAGTAAATCAAAACAACAGTCTTCAGAAACTTCTTTGTTTTATATTGACTTAATTACGCTGGGTTATCTATACAAAGAATTTGGGATTTCAGCAGACTACTTGCAGTATCATTACCAATTAATAGACGATGGCTATATTTCTGATGATTTACCTCTTTATCAAACGAAGTTTAATCATCAAACAAATAAATACGAAAACAACGGAACACTTAATATTATTGAATCTTTATTAACGATTGTCCATTTAAGTGAAGTGGGTATGGCGAAACAGACTAGTATTGATTTTGTACGAAAACAAGTTCAGCAAGGAACGCTTTTTAACTCGTATGATTTAAATGGATCGCCCGTGGATAAAAATCAATCTGCAGCTAGTTATGCGATAGCGGCTTTAATTGGTGTTGCCGAAAATGACAAAGAGTTGTATCGTGCGGCAATTACAGTACTTAATAATTTTCAAATTATGGATTCAAGCAGTCCGATTTATGGAGGATTTGGTGATAAAGTTACGAAACAAGTCTATTCCTATAATAACTTAATGGCTCTTTTGGCCTATGATTTCTAGATGAGGTGAAAGCATGGAAAAGATCAAAAAATACATGAACTCGGCTTTTGAATGGTTGAGTCGTTATATTTCTCCAAGTCTTTTGGCCGTTTTAGGGATTGGGTTAGTGACAAGCATTTTGTTATTTGTTTATCCGATTAATGGTTTGGGAGATAATGGCGAGTATTTTCGTGTGTTAAATTCAAATAGTCTTTATCGTGTCAATGGTGATAGCTACGACAATGTGGCCTATTTTGTTAAGGACTTTTCGATTATGCGTTATTTTAATGAAACAACGACGCACTTTGTTTCCACTCAACAATTTTTCATCACCATTGCCATTTGGCTTAATAAACTTTTTTATAGTCAAACACTTTTCGATATTCGTTTCTTAGGTTTCGTTTATCTTAGTTGTTTTTTAGTGTCAATTTATATTCTGGTACGAGGCTTAACCGAAGGCGTGTCTTTGAAAAAAAGTTATCTTATCTCTTTGTTGGTTATTTTCATCTTGGGAGATACCTCCTATACGATTTATTTTAATTCCTTTTATACAGAAGCGACGAGTTTTTTACTTTCTGTGAGTGTCTTAGCATTTTCAGTCTATTTTTATCGGGTGACGAAACCACGAACTTGGCTCAGAAGAATAGTTTTAGTTATCTTGGCACAAGCAGTAGTACTTTTAATAGGAACAACACGCCAAGAATATTTGCTGATTATTGGCGTAATTATTGCTGGATTAGGATTTTTTGTCTACTTGTCACAACGTTATCAACGATTGTCAATGACGGCCTTTTTAATTGCGTTGATTGGTTTTACAACGTTAGCGGCTTTTATCGTTCCTAACGATATCTATGAACGTGATGTCTACCACAGTATGACGCGCGGTGTAATGAAGGATAGTAAGGTTCCAGATAAACGGATGTCAGAGGGCGGAATCAACCCGCAATATGGGTTGCAAAAGGGACGTTCCTACTTTGAAGAATACAGTCCTGTGTCACCAACTTCTGAACAAATGAAAAAAGATTTTTTTGATAAAACGAGTTTTGGATGGGTGTTATTGAATTATTTAAATTATCCATCTGAATTATGGCAAGGACTGAATTCAGCGGTCCCAAATGTTTACTTAGTAAAGCCTAATAATGTGGGGAATTTTGAGAAAACGACAGGGCGTGCACCACTGGAACAATCTAAATTTTTTATGGTGTATAACCGTATTAAAGCCAGTTTTTTCCCTAAAAACTTTGCTTTCTATCTATTATTAGGCGTGATTCTGTTTGGTTTATATGGCGTTGGTTTATACAGAGGACTCAAGAGAAACGAACCCAGATTAGTTTTTCGCTTCTTTTTAATGACAGGGATTTATCTTAATTTATTAGTTGTTTTCATTTCAACAATTATTATTGATGGGGATAGTGACTTAGTACGTCATTTGTTTTTAGTCTCAGTATTTTTAGATTTTCTCTTGTTACAAATTGTTTCTGATGTTATTGGTAAACGAATGTGGCAAGATACAACACCACAAGTCATTGGGGAGGTAGAGGGAATTGAAAAATAAACAATATCTTATTGGCTGGGTGTGTTTCTTACTCTTTTTCGTTTTTTGTGGCTTTGCCAAACCGGCGCTGGCTGCACCAAGTAAACATGTCTTACTTGTCTATGACAGCTTGAATATTGCTGGGAAAAAAGAAAATGATGTGGATGCTTTACAACGAGTGTTGACGAGTTTTGGAGTAGAAGTTCAGAGTGTGGCGGTATCAGATTATGTACCTGGCGAATTGCTAAATGATGGCTATGACAGTTTGATTTCTATGGTGAATTGGCCTGAACAAGCCGGCGTTATTGCCTCTGATTTTCTAGCAGATCGAGTTCATTTTAAAGGTAAACAATTACACATTGGTCGAAACATGCGTGACGATGAAAAACAATATTTTAGCGGTACATGGAAAGAATTAAGTCATCGTCAATATCGGTTAGAAGATGAAAAAAACCGCTTTTCTCAAGTATTGCCTTTTCAAGATCAATCAGTTGTGCTGGAAAATACGCAAGGTCAGACAGTTGGTCGATTAAAAACACAAGAATTAGCACCAGAAGAATATCCATTTGGTGTAATTGAGAATGGGCATGCTTTTCTACCAATGTTTGAACGCAAAGGCGCTGTTTTTTTAGAAAGCTTGGACGTAATTAGTCAATGGCTGGAAAGTGAAAAAATGTCACGGCCGTTTTTGACGATTTCTGATTTTAACCCGTTAAGAGATATGTCTGTGGCAACCTATTTGCAAGAAGAATTAGTTAAAACCACGTATCCTTATATTTTATCCAGTACGAGCGTTTCACAAAACAATACGATTTTACCTTATAAATTATTTACGAACGCGTTACGTGCGTTTGCTTCGACGGGGGTTATTTTCTTAGAAACACCGGTCGTTAACAATGTTGATTTAAATGACCAACGTGCCTTGAAACAATTGATGGCGCAGCAGATTAGTTTATTGGTCGACAGACATGTTTATCCCGTAGGCATTTCTGCTCCAGGATATTGGAATCAAGATATTCAATACCAAGAGGATGGTCTAGCAATCAGTGATACAGTGATTCTAAGAGAAAATCCGCCGATTGAACGCGTTTTTTATCGAAACCAAACGGGAAAATCAATCACTTATAAGAATGCTTTGTTTGATCTACCGTATGATTATTTATCAGGGATTGAATGGACGGATAAAGATAATCCGAATGACTATCGATTTCCAATGCTGACCACCATTAGTTTTTCATTTCCAAATTCTAAAAAAGAAGTGGATCATCTAATTCAAGAAGTCAAGGAAGCACCAATAGTGTTTAGTGTTTCAGAAGCGGATCAACATTTCACTGTTCAAACACAAACGCAGAAAATCGAATTTCGGAATAATCGGTTCTTCTTAAACAATCAAATTGTCAATGGTTTGGCTGATACAGGGGCCTCAACAGTTGAAAAACAACGATTTACAGGCTTATTTTCATTCTTTTTTAGCATCACAAATAATATTTTAGTTGGCGTTGTTACACTGACTTTAATCATCCTGATTATTTTGTTTATGATTGGACGAAAGAATTATCGGTCGAAATATATTAATAAGGAGGAAGACAAATGACCATTGCTGACATTGTAATGTTAACAGCAACTATCATTATTTGGAGTCTACTAATTGTAAATATTCTCTTAGTTATTTTTGGCTATGTTTATTATTTAAAAACAGATCCTGTCGCACCACCACCTGTAGAGGACGAAGACGCGCCGTTTGTTTCAATTATGGTGCCGACCCATAATGAAGGAATTGTCATTGTGCGGACAGTTGAAGCGTTATTGAATTTTAATTATCCGCAAGATCGCTATGAAATTATTGTGATTAATGACAACTCAAGTGATAATAGTGCTGAGCTTTTAGCGAACGTCCAAAAAAAGGCGGTTAATCGAAATTTGCAGATTATTAATACAGACAATATAACAGGTGGGAAAGGTAAGTCTAATGCCTTAAACATTGGTTTCAAGCAAGCCAAGGGGGACGTGATTGCCATTTATGATGCGGACAATACACCTGAACCGAATGCACTCCGTTATTTAGTTGGAGAGTTAATTGCTAGTGAGGAATACGGCGCGGTTATTGGTAAATTTAGAACGAGAAATCGCAATGCAAGCCTGTTGACACGCTTTATTAATATCGAAACACTGGCCTTTCAATGGATGGCACAAGCCGGTCGTTTTCAATTATTTAAGTTATGCACGATTCCTGGCACAAATTTCATTGTTCGTCGTAGTATTATTGAAGCCATTGGCGGCTGGGATGACAAAGCGTTAGCCGAAGATACAGAAATCAGTTTCCGCATCTATATGATGGGCTATAAAATTAAGTTTCAACCAAAAGCAGTGACGTGGGAGCAAGAGCCACAAACTTTGTCAGTTTGGTTCCGACAACGGACGCGATGGGTCAAAGGCAATATTTATGTCATTGTTAAAAATGCTAAATTATTGTTTAATCCTAAAGCGAGTCGGATCCGTTTTGATATTTTATATTTCTTGTCCATTTATTTTCTCTTAATGACATCGCTCGTTTTGTCAGACATCATGTTAGTTTTATCAATGTCTGGTTACTTAACAACGACCCTGCAAGGATTTAGCAATTCCTTGTGGTTGTTAGCGATTTTGTTATTTATTTTCAGTACTTTTGTCAGTATTACGACCGAAAAAGGCGAAATGACTTTAGAGAATATCTTAATTATTGCCTTGATGTATATTACATACAGTCAGATGTGGCTAGTAGTCGCCGCTTATGGCATGGTGATGTATATTAAAGAAAATGTTTTTCATAAACAAACACAAACAAAATGGTACAAAACTGAACGATTTAAATAAGGAGGAAACGTGCAATGAAACAAAAAACAGTCACTTTAATAGGGTTGTTCTTTCTGGCAATTCTGATTGGTGTCGCAAGTCCGACCGTATACGCCGAAAACAAAGAACAAGACAACCATACCTTTACACAACCTTTTCAAAATAAAACAATCTCTTTAACAGGTACTTCTGTCCGTAGCACCATGTATTTTACAAAAATTGATTATTGGAACGTTAAAAAAGCATCATTCAATATGACCTACCAAATCACACAATTAAAAAATAATCAGACCTCAGATTTAACTGTGGCAGTGAATGGTGTGAAGTTTTATTCTTGGCGTCCTGAAAATACGACTGGTATTCAACAAAAGACGATTGAAATCCCTTTGGAACTGATTAAAGAGACAAATACATTGACTGTTGAAGGCCAAATTATTAATCAGGCAGGAAACGACATGTATAATTTAATTGAAACTCCAGCAAATTGGTTAACGATGTATGAAGGATCTAACGTAAACTTCCAATACGATTTACAATTACCAGAGAATACGATTCATTCTTTTTATAATCATTTTGTGGGAGCAGACACGATTGCGAATAAACACAGTGTTATTTTGACACCAGAAAATGCATCGGAAAAAGAATTAGCTGCAGCGACCCATGCGTTAGCTGGCGCTGCTCGTTTGATTACTACTTCAGAAGAATTGTTGCCAATGGCTTCTTTGAACAAAGAACAGTCAGCACCCTATCAGTTGATTATTGCCAGCTATGATAAATTACCAGATCAGTATAAAAGTCAAATCGATAGCAAACGTGTGGAGGACCAGGCTGTCTTAAAATTTTTCAATCAACCAGATAAGCATGTTTTAGTAGCTACTTCTAAAGATGAGGACTTACTTGTTCGTGCGGGACGTTATTTAGCAAACTATGAATTAATGACCCAAACAGATAAAGAAGAGACAACAGTTGATGAGAATACCGATACGTTTAGTTCAACTTTAGAATTTGATGGAAATTATCCATTAACCTCAACGGGGGACAAACTAGAAGGAGCCTATCACCAAGAACAAACGTACTTTGTCAATTTACCAGTGGATCGAAACAATGCCAATGGAAGTCGCGTGAAATTACATTTTAAATATGCTGAAAACTTAGATTTTGATTCTTCTTTAGTGACGGTCTATGCCAATGATAAACCAATTGGCAGCAAGAAATTAACCGCTGCTCGTGCGAACGGTGATGAATTAAATCTCGAATTTCCAAAGAACTTAGAAATTGCTGATAGTTTTGTTTTAAAAGTTGCTTTTGATTTGAACGTTAAATCACCAGAAGTTTTACTAAATGGTCAGACTCCATGGGCCTTTATTGAAAATAATTCGAATGCGTTTATTCAAACAGAAGAACTGAATGACATATTATTTAACAACTATCCGAACATTTTTATCAGAAGCCGTTCTTTTGCTGATTTAGCGATTTTATTACCAGAAAAAATGGACGACAACTATTTTAAAGTGTTGACTAATTTATTTAACTTAATTGGTAATTATGCTGAAAGTAATGTCGGTGAGATTACGTATTATAAAAAAGCGCCTAAAAATGCGGCATTAGAAAATCATAACTTGATTATTTTTGGTACGCCTAAGGATAATCCGATGATTCGTAAGTTAAACGATCAGTTATATTTCCATTATGATAAGGATTTCACACGTTTTGTTTCAAACGAGAAACTGAGTATCGAAAAAGATTATGGTAAACAAATCGGTACGGCGCAGCTAATGTTTTCTCCATATAATGCGAAAGCCGCGGCGTTAATCTTAACGGGAGCTAAATCACAAGGTGTCTTTTTAGCCTCTACACAAGTGAATACAGAGAAGAATACTTCTATGTACAAAGGAGATGCCATTGTGGTCGATCCGAACTATCGTCGCTATGATTATCGTTTCAAAAAACGTGTAAGCAACGTTAGCAACGAATCATTAGGTAAACGAATTGTCAATAATCATAAATTAATGATTTATCTATTTGTCTTCTTAATTGGTATGACCATTATTGGATTAAGTGCGTTCTTCATCGTGAAGAAGAATTTGAAAGGTGGGGAATAGAGTGAATCAAAAACGAGTGACCTTACTTTTGGATTTAACTTTGTTGGCAGGAATTGTTTTGGTTGTCGGCACAACCATCTTTATGGCCTTAGGAACGAATGATTTCTTTGTGGACTTAAGTTGTCTATTAATTTCAGTTATCTTAATTATTGTTACCTATTTTGTAGGAATTACAGCGGGGTTAACATTTTCGCTTATATTTATTTTTCTACAATTGACTTATGTTGTATATCAGTATGTCTATCATGATTTGTTTAGCTATGGCTCATTATTTTGGCTAATCATGCCGCCGCTCTACTGTTTAACAATCTATGCTGTGACTTATCAAATTCGTACGATTGAAGAAGAAAATATTCGCTTACGTAAAGAAACTTCTCAGTTAAATGCGTTAGATGCAGTAACTAATTTAAGAACAGCAAAAATGTACGAGGAAGGATTCGATTTATTTTCTGATATTTCTACACGTTATGAAGCGCCGTTATATTTAGTCGTGATCCGAGTGGCCTATTGGGAAAGTATTCGTAACTTATTAAGTCCTGAACAAAAAAATGAATTGCTACAAATCGTGACAGCGGCGATTAAAGAGACAACGGATGATCGCTTCTTACCATACTTTATCGACGGCACACCGCCAACTTGGGCGTTATTAATTTTCCGCGATGGGGATGACGGATACACTACTAGAAAAGAATTCAAACAACAAGCTCAAGAGAAATTTGCCCATTCTGAAACCTTAAGGAATATTACTTTGACATTACAAGTTTCCTATACCAAATATGATCCTGCCGAATTTAACAACGCTTCAGAATTTTTAGGGGATGGAATTAATTCTCTTCAATATGATGTTTAAAAAGGAGGCAAACAAATGACTGAAAAAATTGCTGTTTTTACAGGGAATTTAGCAGAGGCCAGTGTGTTAAATGAGACGCAGCCATTATCAATGCGATTACATTTAGAAAATATTCAAGCAGAAAGTGATCCAGAATCTATTGTGCCCTTATTTTCTCATGGGGTAATTTTAAACATACTTGTTGAACAGTTAGAGGAAAGTATCCCACTGTCTCACTTGAAAAAAGGGACCAAAGTCCGTTTCACAGTCGTGGGCTTGCCACCGATGACTATGTCGATTCCACCGCATGTTGGTGGGCAAGCGATTGAATTGATAGAAGAAATCTAAAAAGCTTCTGCATTAGCTATGATTATTAGCTAATGCAGAAGCTTTTTTATTCAAAGGTCATTCTTTCAATTCGATCGAACGCTTCCTTTAATAAATCTAAATTTTGTGTTGCGGCTAAACGAATGTACTCATCGCCCGTTGTTTCACCAAATGCTTTTCCAGGAATCACTAATACCTGTGTCTCTTTTAAAAGCTTTTCCACAAAAGGAACGGAAGTTAGTCCAGTTTTTTGAATATTAATGAAGGCGTAAATACTTCCTTTGACTGGATGAAGCGAAAGGAAAGGGATCTTTGCTACTCGTTGGGCCACATACTCTAAACGTGTTTGGAACACTTCAACGATTGGGTCTACAAATTCGTCAAAATGTTGTAACGCATAGATTCCTGCTTGCTGTGACAACGTAGGCGCAGAATACGTAACGCCTTCATTAATTAATTTGGCTACTTCGTTAATATAGTCTGGGGCAATCATATAACCAATACGCCAACCAGTCATTGCAAAGGCTTTTGAAAAGCTACCAAAAGTGATAGTATTTTCTGGAGCAAACGTAGCCATGGGAGTAAACGTTTCTTGGAAACAAAAGGCTTCATAAACTTCATCTGAAAGAATGTATAAGTTGTGTTCAATCGCTACCTGTGCAATTTCTCTGAAAGTTTCTTCAGAGAAAACAGCGCCTGTCGGGTTATTCGGTGAATTAAGAATAATCGCTTTGGTTTTAGGCGTGATTTTTTCTTTCAAAAGAGCTACATCAATTTGGAAACCATCTTCTTCATAGGTTGGTAAAAAGACCGGAACGCCATCTGCTAAAAGGACTTGGTCTTTATAAGGAGAGAAATAAGGTTCATGAATAATCACTTCATCTCCAGGATTTAGAATCACTTGTAAGGCAAGGTACATTCCGTGCAGAGCGCCAACTGTGGCCCGGACTTGATTCGGTTGAAAAGATAATTGATAATGTGACTGATAAAACTGAATGACCGCCTCAATGAATGCCTCGCTACCATCAGAAGCGGTATATTTTGTATGCCCATTTTTGGCATCGTTAGCTGCTTGTTCGATAATCCGCTCATCGGTAATTAAGTCAGGGTCACCAATCGATAAATCGATTAAATTTGGGGTCTTTTTCGCCAATGTTGCAATATCCATGAGTAAATTTTCAGTAGGTTGTTGGTAACGTGTTGCGATATTCTTGCGATCCATACCAGGTGCTCCTTTTTATAAAACTTTTCTTAGAAAATCTTGTGTTCTTGGGTTTTGTGGCGCATCAAAAATTTCTTCAGGTGTGCCTTCTTCTTGAATGATTCCTGCATCCATAAAAATGACACGGTCCGCGACTTCTTTTGCAAAGCCCATTTCGTGGGTAACCACCACCATTGTCATCCCTTCAATAGCTAAATTTTTCATAACGGATAGCACTTCGCCCACCATTTCAGGGTCTAAGGCAGAAGTTGGTTCATCGAACAGCATCACGTCAGGGCGCATGGCTAAAGCACGAGCAATCGCTACCCGTTGTTGTTGCCCACCAGAAAGTTGAGAGGGATAATTTTCTTTTTTATCTGATAAACCAACTTGTTCCAGTAAAGAAAGAGCATGTTCTGTGGCTTCAGAAGCGGCTTCTTTTTTTACTTTAACAGGACTAATCGTTAAGTTTTCCAAGACATTTTTATGCGGGAAAAGATTGAAATTTTGGAATACCATTCCCATTTTTTGACGAAGTTGATCAATGTTGGTATTTTTATCTAATAAATTTTTTCCTTCAAATTCAACGCTGCCACCAGTTGGTGTTTCTAATAAGTTCAGGCAACGTAAAAAAGTACTTTTACCACTACCAGAAGGGCCAATAATTACGACAACTTCACCAGCTTCAATTTCTAAGTCAATTCCTTTAAGTACTTCATTTTTTCCGAATGTTTTCTGTAATTTTTTAATGTTAATCACTAGTACTCATTCTCCTTTCAGCAACACCTAATAGACGTGAGATAGTAAAGGTTAGGACGAAATAAATTAACGATACAATTAAGTAAGGTAAGAAGGGTTTAAAACTTGCTCCTTGAACGTTGCCAGCTTGGAAAATTAGTTCTGAAACACCAATGACTGAAACAACGGAAGATTCTTTAATTACTGTAACAAATTCATTGCCTAACGCTGGTAAAATATTTTTAATAGCTTGTGGGAAAATGATGTATCGCATTGCTTGGTTTTGATTCATTCCCAAAGAACGAGCAGCTTCCAATTGTCCTTTATTAACTGCCTGAATACCAGCACGAATAATTTCTGCTACATATGCACCACTGTTTAAAGAAAGGGCAATACAACCAGCTGCTACTTTTGATAAGTCTAAACCAAGAACGCCTGTCCCGAAATAGACAATAAAAATTTGAACAAGCAAAGGAGTGCCACGAACATATTCAATATAAGCAATGGCAATGCCACGTAAAATTTTGGAATTGGCTAACTTCATTAAGGCAAGTAATGCCCCTAAAATGGCACCAAACAAAACACCAATGAAAGCTAGGAAAATGGTATAGCCTGCACCGTTAAGATAGAACTTTCCATACTTTTGTAAAAAGCTTTGATCTTTTTGGAACATTAATTGATTGGCTTCTTTTTTATAACCGTCCATTAATTTTTGATCATTAATTTGTTTAATAGAGGCATTTACTTTCTCCGTCAAAACGGGCGCATCTTTAGGAAAAGCAACGGCAGTATCTTTTGAGCCTTTTTCAAAGGTAGCATCAGCAAAAGCTAAATCCTCATTTTGAGAAACATAGGCTTCGCCAACCGGTTCTTCCATAACGACTGCATCTAATTTATTATTTTTTAGATTCATAATTAAATCTGGAATTTTTTGAAGAGAAGTAGGGACAGCACCGGTTAATTCGGTTTTAATTAATTCTTCTTGTGTCGTTTGCTTTTGGGCACCTGCACGAACGCCTTCGAAATCTTTAGTGGAATGAAATTTATCTTTGTCTTCTTTCCGAACAATGACTCTTTGTTGAACGTTCATATATGGTTGAGAAAAAGCTACTTCTTTTAATCGTTCAGGCGTTGGCGACATGCCAGAGATGACCATGTCAATCTTGCCAGTTTTTAAGGCCCCTAACAGAGCATCAAAGCCTAGTTCTTCGATTTTTAATTTAACGCCTAAATCGTCGGCAATTTTTTGAGCAATAGAAATATCAAAACCGACAATTTTATCTTCACCATCTACTTTTGCATGAAATTCATAAGGGGCATAGTCTGCGGATAAGCCGACAACTAGTTCTCCCTTTTGGATGATTTTGTCATAGACTGGATCGTTTTCGGCTGCAAAAGTTTCTTTAATAGGTAATAATGAGAGCAACAAGAATAAAATTGGTAAAATCGTCTGTAGCCATTTTTTACATTTGGTCATTTGCGTAAACTCCTTTTTGTATTATTTTTATAAATATTCAAAAAAAGCGAATAAATGTATAAAAATTTATTGTGTTATGATGTGGTTTATCATATCATAGAATATGTAAAAGGAAAAGTAGTAGAGTTGAAAAAATACAACTTTTTCAAAAAAATTTTCAAAAGTCAAAAATGAAGGGAATTTTCAAGATGGAACAATCATTAATTGTGAGAGGGACACCACAAGAGTATCTTTGCGAAATTGGTTCGTGGGAATTATTAGAAGGACAACTATTATGCAGAAATATTCATCGTGTATTCATTTTACACGGGACTGAGTCATGGCAAGCGGCAAAACCGTATTTTCCGACGTTTCAAAAAGTAACAGCTGTTTTTGAAAACTATGGAGGTGTTTGTACAGATCAACGTGTGCAAGAGTTAGAAGCGCAAGTGCTGGACAATCATTTAGAGGCCATCGTCGCTGTTGGTGGAGGAAAAGTGGCCGACTTGGGCAAAGCCTTAGCACACAAAATGGCGTTACCGGTAATTATTTTGCCCACTTTAGCAGCTACTTGTGCACCGTGCACGCCATTGAGTGTAATGTATCGAGAAGATGGAGCAATGGAACGATATGACGTTTTTCCGCAAGCAAACGCTTTGGTGTTGGTAGAACCAAGAGTGTTATTACATTCGCCTCGGTCCTTAATGGTGGCAGGTATTGGGGATACATTAGCTAAATGGTACGAAGCAGATGCGATTATTTCGCAGTTAGATGTCCAAGTGTTACCTATTCAAGTTTCTCATTTTGCCGCGGAAAAATGTCGCGATATTTTGTTAAATGAAAGTATCAATGCTTTAAAAGCGATGGAAGAGCAACAATTAAATCAATCGTTTATTGATGTCATCGAAACGAATTTAATTATTGGTGGAATGGTGGGTGGCTTTGGCGATGATTATGGTCGGACAGCAGGTGCCCATTCCATTCATGATGCACTAACTTTGCTGCCAGCTAGCCATCGACAATTACATGGAAACAAAGTGGCGTATGGTGTGTTTGTTCAATTAGCCATTGAAGAAAAATGGCAAGAAATCGCTGAATTGATTCCTTTCTATCACCAACTAGGTTTGCCTATTTCTTTAAAAGAAATGGAGATGGACTTAACTGAAGCCGAGTATCAAGAAGTAGCAGAACGTGCTTGTATAGAAGGCGAAACGATTCATTATATGAAACAAAAAATTACCCCTGAAATTGTGAAAACAGCGATGCAAGATTTAGAAAAATATACAGCGACAAAATAAGTGCCAAACAGCAACTAGCTCATTTGAATTATTTGAACTAGTTGCTGTTTTTTAAGGACCCTTTTTTGAAAAAAGAAACCTTGAGAAATCCTTGCAAATTCAATAAAAAAAAAGTATGATGATGGGAGGACAAATTATAGTAGAAAGTAGGGAAATGAATGACGGAACCAGCCATTCGTTATCGTTTAATCAAAAAAGATAAACACACAGGTGCGCGTTTAGGTGAATTAATTACTCCTCACGGCACATTTCCAACACCAATGTTTATGCCGGTAGGTACACTTGCGACAGTTAAAACAATGTCACCAGAAGAATTAAAAGAAATGGGTGCCGGTGTTATTTTAAGTAATACTTACCATTTATGGTTACGCCCAGGTGAAGATTTAGTCGAAGAAGCAGGCGGTTTACACAAATTTATGAACTGGGATCAACCTATTTTAACTGATTCAGGTGGCTTCCAAGTCTTCTCATTAAGTGATATGCGGAAAATCGAAGAAGAAGGTGTGCATTTTAGAAATCATTTAAATGGTTCAAAAATGTTCCTTTCTCCAGAAAAAGCGATCAATATTCAAAATAAATTAGGATCAGATATTATGATGAGCTTTGATGAATGTCCACCATTTGATGAAAGCTATGAGTATGTCAAACGCTCGATTGAACGGACTTCTCGTTGGGCTGAGCGTGGCTTAAAAGCCCATGCGAATCCTGATAGACAGGGATTATTCGGTATTGTTCAAGGTGCGGGATTTGAAGATTTACGTCGTCAAAGTGCTAAAGATTTAGTGAGTATGGATTTTCCTGGCTATTCGATTGGTGGCTTATCTGTTGGTGAGTCTAAGGAAGAAATGAACCGAGTCTTAGACTTTACGACACCGTTAATTCCTGAAAATAAACCACGTTACTTAATGGGTGTGGGTGCCCCTGATTCATTAATTGATGGAGTGATTCGTGGGATTGACATGTTTGATTGTGTGTTACCAACACGTATTGCGCGCAATGGTACTTGTATGACTTCACAAGGTCGCTTGGTTGTTAAAAATGCCCAGTATGCAAGGGATTTTCGTCCGCTTGATGAGAAATGTGATTGTTATGTTTGTCGTAATTATACGCGGGCCTATATTCGTCATTTGATTAAATGTGATGAAACATTCGGAATCCGTTTAACATCGTATCATAATTTATACTTCTTGTTAGACTTAATGAAAAATGTCCGTCAAGCAATTATGGACGACAATTTATTAGAATTCCGACAAGCGTTTTTTGAAGAATATGGCTTTAATAAAGCGAATGCAAAAAGTTTCTAAAAATTAGAGGAAAAAACTAGTTCTTCAAGCATTTTTTTGATACAGTTAGTAGTGTGAATAATGCAGAGTGAGGTGAAACAAATGGGTGGCGGATTTACAATGATTTTTACATTAGTCCTTTTAGGAGGAATGATGTTTTTCATGACACGTTCTCAAAAGAAACAACAGCAAGAACGTCAAAAACAACTAAACGCAATGAAAATTGGCGATAGTGTTGTCACAATTGGTGGTTTACATGGTGTTTTAAGTGAAATCAACGAAAAAACAGTTTTAATCGATTGCGAAGGTATTGTCTTAGAATTTGACCGTGTAGCAATTCGAACTGTAACACCTGGAACTGCTGTTACAAATGATTCAGCAGTAACTAGTGTACCAGTTACAGAAGTTGAAGAGACAGTCACAGAAGAAGTAACTGAAGTTCCTGAAACATCAGATCCTTCAAAAGAAAAGAAAGACTAAACGAATCAACTGATTCATTTAATGGTTAAAGAGAGCGGAACAGGCTTTTCAAAGGCGAAACTGTGACCAGTAGTCACACGAGAAAGCCAATAAGAAGAGATAATTCCTATTCCGCTCGTGTCGTTTATCTTAAAATGTAGGACTAGGAAGGTAGGTCATTTTGACTTACGCCCTAAGTCCTTTTTAACTATTAAGTTTACAAAAAAGGTTCCTTTTTATAGTGGTGAAAGATAGTTAAAAAGTGAGCAATCTTTCGCTTGGTTGGAAGGAGAAGAGCCCATGACAAAGGAAAAATTAAGTTGGTTACAACAAAAAATGCTCAATAAAAGTATTAAAAAGAAGTGCCAAAATTTTCGTGAACTAGGTTATTCTTCCATCAACGAAGAAGATTTATTGACTTATTTACTCACCTATCGTTGGAAAAAACAAACCCATTTATCTGTCAAAGACTGTCGCAAAGACATTCAGAAGGTTAAGCCGAATGAATTTTTTGACTATCAACAATTATTGGCACAGACATCAAAAAATCCTTTAAGGGACTGGCATGATATTGAAGACTTATTCTAGAAAAAAAGAATAGGTCTTTTTTTTTGTGATAAAAAATTTATAAATAGTTGTGAAAAATATCACAAAAACTATTTACAAGATTCATTTTATGTTGTATGATGTGAATGTGAAATAGTTAACAAAGTTTTTTTAAAATGAAACTCTTAGGAGGATGAACATGGTTAAAACAGTAAAAAAAGAAAAGACAGAAACAGTTGATGTTTCATCAATGATTGATGAATTAGCAACAAAAGCGAATGTCGCTTTAAAAGCAATGGAAGATTTTACACAAGAACAAGTAGATCACATTGTCCATCAAATGGCGATGGCGGCGTTAGACCAACATATGCCTTTAGCAAAAATGGCTGTCGAAGAAACTGGCCGTGGAATCTATGAAGATAAAGCAATCAAAAATATGTATGCATCTGAATACATTTGGAATAATATTAAACATGATAAAACTGTGGGTGTAATTAACAAAGACGAACAAACCGGCTTGATGGAAATTGCTGAGCCAGTTGGCGTGGTATGTGGGGTCACACCAACAACGAACCCAACGTCAACAACTATTTTTAAATCACTAATTGCCTTAAAAACAAGAAATCCAATTGTTTTTGCTTTCCATCCTAGCGCACAAAAATGTTCGGCAGAAGCGGCACGTATTGTACGGGATGCGGCGATTGCAGCAGGTGCACCAGAAAATTGTATTCAATGGATTGAACAACCATCGATTGATGCAACATCTGCTTTGATGAATCATCCAGGGATTGCCATTGTTTTAGCAACTGGTGGCGCAGGCATGGTAAAATCTGCGTACTCAACAGGTAAACCAGCACTAGGCGTTGGTCCTGGGAACGTACCGGCTTATATTGAAAAAACGGCTAAAGTAAAACGTGCGGTTAATGATTTAATTGTTTCAAAATCATTTGATAATGGAATGATTTGTGCTTCTGAGCAAGCGGTCATTGTGGATAAAGAAATTTATGCTTCTGTCAAAGCTGAGTTTGAAGCACACAATGTTTACTTCGTGAAACCGAATGAATTACAAAAACTAGAAGATGCAGTGATGAATGAAGGCAAATACGCAGTAAATCCAGCAATTGTCGGTAACTCTGCAGAAAAAATTGCTGAATTAGCAGGAATTAGCGTACCAAAAGGCACAAAAATTTTAGTCGCTGAATTAGAAGGTGCAGGTCCAGAATATCCATTATCAAGAGAAAAATTATCGCCAGTTTTAGCAATGATGAAATCAAACAATGCAGAGCATGCTTTTGAACTATGTGAAGCGATGTTAAACTTAGGTGGTTTAGGACATACAGCAGTAATTCATACAGAAGATGAAGAGTTACAAGTTGCTTTTGGTTTACGTATGAAAGCTTGTCGTATTTTAGTGAATACTCCATCAGCAGAAGGCGGTATCGGTAACATTTATAACGAAATGATTCCATCCTTAACACTTGGTTGTGGTTCATACGGGAAAAACTCTGTTTCTAAAAACGTATCAGCCATTAACTTAATTAATATTAAAACGGTAGCGAAACGGAGAAATAATATGCAATGGTTTAAATTACCTCCAAAAATTTTCTTTGAAAAAAATTCTTTACAATATCTACAAAAAATGGAAAATGTTGAACGTGTCATGTTAGTTTGTGATCCAGGTATGGTTCAATTTGGCTATGCAGATATCGTACGTAAAGAGCTACAAAAACGTAAAAATGATGTGAAAATCGAAGTGTTTTCTGATGTTGAACCAAACCCATCAACAAATACTGTTTATGCAGGTACCAAAATGATGGTTGATTTCCAACCAGATACAGTGATTGCCTTGGGTGGCGGTTCTGCAATGGATGCGGCGAAAGGCATGTGGATGTTCTATGAACACCCAGATACAGAGTTCTTTGGTGCAAAACAAAAATTCTTAGATATCCGCAAACGGACATATAAAATTGCCAAACCAGAAAAAACACAATTTGTTTGTATTCCAACTACTTCAGGAACTGGTTCAGAAGTTACACCATTTGCCGTTATCACTGATAGTGAAACACACGTGAAATACCCGTTAGCAGACTATGCGTTAACACCAGATGTAGCGATTGTTGATCCACAGTTCGTAATGTCTGTGCCAGCTTCAGTCACTGCAGATACAGGTATGGATGTTTTAACACATGCTATTGAATCTTATGTTTCCGTGATGGCTTCAGATTACACACGTGGTTTAAGTTTACAAGCAATCAAGTTAGTTTTCGATCATTTAGAAAATTCAGTGAAACGTCCAGATATGGAATCTCGCGAAAAAATGCATAATGCATCAACCATGGCAGGAATGGCATTTGCTAATGCATTCTTAGGTATTTGTCACTCTATTGCTCATAAAATTGGTGGGGAATATGGCATTCCACATGGTCGTACAAATGCGATTTTATTACCACATATTATTCGTTACAATGCGAAAGATCCATCAAAACACGCAATGTTCCCTAAATATGATTACTTCCGCGCCGATACTGATTATGCAGACATTGCAAAATTCTTAGGCTTAAAAGGAAATACTACCGCAGAATTAGTAGAAGCTTTAGCAACAGCAGTAGCAGACTTAGGTAAATCAGTCGGAATTGACATGAACTTGAAAGCCCAAGGTGTCTCACAAGAAACATTAGACACAACGGTTGATCGTATGGCAGAACTTGCATATGAAGACCAATGTACAACTGCAAATCCGAAAGAACCATTAATTAGTGAACTAAAACAAATTATCTTAGATGCTTATGTAGGATAAAAGAACTCAAATAAAGAGACCAGAACATTAATGTTCTGGTCTCTTTAACGTTTTGCGAAAACAGTGCTGTCGATACCACGGTTATGACACCAATTAACTAAAACTGGATCGAGGACAAGTGCGGTACTCGTTAATTCTTCTGTCGTCTTTTTTCCTAAAAGAGTATAAAGCATTTTCACTTCTTCTTGCCATTGCTGTACAAGGGCTAAGGTATTTTCTAAACCATTTTTACTCATAAGGGAAGCTAAGATAGTCCCAGCAACTCCCATGCTTTTGGCACCTAAAGCGAGTCCTTTGACAATATCAAGAGAGTTACGCACACCGCCAGAGCCGAGAATAGTTAGTTTCTTTTGCCAATTTTGTGATTCCAGAAGAGAGATGACCGTTGATTGCCCCCAATCATCTAAGAAAGAAAGTTCTCGTTTCTTCCGCCGGGCATTTTCAATTTGTGTAAAACTCGTTCCGCCTTGGCCGCTCACATCCGCTGCTTGAACGCCGATAGAGGTGAGTTTTTCTAAGGTTTCTTGGCTCATGCCAAAGCCAACCTCTTTGACAATGACAGGCACTTCTACGGCCTGTACGATAGCTTCAATCTTGGTTAGCCAATTAGTGAAATCACGATCTCCTTCAGGCATGACCAATTCTTGGGGCACATTTACATGGATTTGTAAGGCATTCGCTTGAAATAAATCAAGCGCTCGCTTTGCTTCTTCCACACCCAAGCCTGCACCAATATTGGCAAAAATGAGTCCATCTGGGTTTTCTTTTCGCATAATTTGATACGTATTCGCTAAACTAGCATCTTTTAACGCTGCCGAGACAGATCCTGTCGCAACTAAAAGGCCAGTTTCTTTGGCAATAATGCCTAATTGCTGATTAATTTCTTTTGCACGCTGACTACCACCTGTCATTGCATTGACATAAAAAGGTTGGGGAAGCTGAAAAGAAAGAAACGAAGTGGAAATATCCACTTCGTTAACAGCGGATTCAGCAAACGATTGGTGAACAAAACGCACACGATCAAAGTCATTACTTTTTTCTTTGTGGAACGCTTTAGCTAATGATAGATGTTCATCTTTTCGATTCATGCTTCTCCTTACACTCCTTTTGACCATAGGTATAGACGTGAAGTGGCAGTGGGGTAATTCCGTCTTTTTCCCAAGCAGTCATTAATGGTAAAATCCCAGATTTTTGGCGGAAAATTACAATCCCACAATCGCCCCCGCCAGCGCCAGAAGATTTCGCAGCTCCTGTATAAGATTCAGCCAAATCACAAAGATTTTTCAAGGCTTCTGTTTCGATTACCACACCAGTCAGTGAAGATAATTCGGCGAGTAATTGGCGATTTTTAGTAATTTGTTTTTGAATAACAGAAATTTTTCCTGTGTTAAAGCCATTAATCATTGTTTCGACACAAAGCCGACTTTTCATTAAGAACTGCTCATAAGCCGCTTGTTTTTCTTCTTTTGATTGATGGACTCGATCAACTAAGTCTGAAGTGGACGCAGGGCTACCTGTCCAACCAATTAGTAAACGTAGTTGTTTCGGTACTTTTAACGGAAAAATCATTAATTCAGGCCAGTCCATTGCTAACAAATCAGTTAATGTTTCAGTGGCTACTTTTTGATTGACCCAATCATGATCGAAGGTTGAAAAGGCAATCCAGCCCCCGTAACAGCTGGCGGCGATATCTCCGCAAGAACCATTTCCTTGAACTGCTAAGTGAGCTAATGCTGATAATTTGAAAATTTCCTCATTTTCCAAACCTAAGTCATAAAAAATATTCAAGGCTTTGACAGTTCCAACGGTTACCGCACCGCTTGAACCAAGACCATATTTTCGTCCATTTGAACTATCTAATTCACTCGTCACTTTTAAATGATAAAATGACAATTCTTTGTTTTGCTCTTGCGCATATTTTTCAGTTAGATGAATCGCCGCTAGAACATAATGAAAAGGATTTTCGCGAATATCTAATACAAGCTCACCATTTCGGCGTGTCCAACGAATAGGTAAAGAGCTGTATTGTGCAGATTGAATACTGCCTTCATCTGTTGTTTCTTCGACAGTTACAGTTACGAATTGATCCACAGCAACGATAATGGCAGGGTGGCCAGGTTCAACAACGGCATATTCTCCTGCAATAAATAACTTTCCTGGCGTAGTAACTTCAATCATGCTTATTTATCCATTCCTTTCGTTTCAAACAATTCAATTCCGGGACCAGCAAAAGCTGGGACTAACTGCTCTTTTGAAAAATGTTCACTTAAAAATGTTTTTAATGCTTCTAAGTTTTTCTTTTCGACTAAGACCTTGACATTCGGACCTGCATCCATTGTAAAGTAACAAGGAATTCCTTTGGCCCGTGCTTGGCGAACTAAAGCCATCGCTTGTAAACTGCCTGGGGACCAGTAAGTAAATGGAGGGACAGCGCCTAAGGTTGTTCCATGCATCCTTAACCCATTGGCTTCAATGATTTCTCCTAAACGAGGGAAGTCTTTTGTTTTAATTGCTTCATGAACTTGGGATAAATCTTTTTCCACATTGTCCAACCAACCTTGATAAAAGCTAGAAGTTTCTACTGTTCGTTTCATTCCATCACGGCTGGAAACATCTTTTTCGCCATCATTAATTAAGATAAAGAGCATGGCCAATTCGTTTTCCCAATTATTGGCTGGAATATTTTCAGCAAACGACGTTTCATCAGAGTGGCCTTTGTTCCATTGAGCAAAACCACCAAAAATACTACGACAAGCAGAACCTGAACCACGTCGCGCTAAACGTGATAAGTCTTTTGCTGAAAGATTTAATCCTAAGGCTACGTTACAGGCCCCTGCTAAAGCAGCTAGACCACTCGCTGAAGAAGCCAAACCAGCTGCAGTAGGCACAAAATTTTGACTTTCTACTTTTGCAAACCAAGTACAATCGGCTTGTTGACGAACAAGGTTCAAAAATTCTTTGACTTTTTTTGTTTGTTTTTCGTTTTGCAAGATACCATCTAAAATAAATACATCTTCTGAATAATGGGCATCAAATGTCACAGTTGTTTCTGTGTAAAAGGCATCTAATGTTAATGATAAACTACTATTCATTGGTAAAATGTATTCTTCATTGGCTTTTCCCCAATATTTAATCAGAGCAATATTTGTATGCGCTCGTGCTTTTCCTGAAAGCATTACTTTTTCACCTCTAATGATTGAATCCATGTAGCAACAGCTCCATTTTCTTCTAAAGTCTGTGCAATGGTTTGTGCGGTCTTTTTATTATCTGTTAAGGCAATCATACAGCCACCGCGACCGCCGCCGGTTAATTTTGCTCCTAGAGCGCCATGTTCTAAAGAGAGAGCCACTAGTCGATCCAGCATATCGTTGCTGACGGATAATTGCTGGAGTTGCTCTTGCGCTAACGTCATTAGCTGACCTAATTTTTGTTTATCATCTTGTAAAATCGCTTGCTTTGCTTCTTTAGTAAAAGAACCTAATTGTTTCATTGTTTCAGCGATTGCTGTGGGATTATTTTGAGCTAGCTGCGCAATGTCTTTCACGGCTTCACGTGTTTGACCTTTAATTCCCGTATCAGCTACTACTAAGTAGGCATTAGATAAATTCATCGAGAAATGTGTGGGCGGAAATCCTCTAGTAAAAAATAAGGGATCAGCGCCGCTTGTTGCTGCGGCATCGATACCACTAGGATTGCCATGAGCAATTTTCTCACTTAAGGAAACAAGCTCAAACAATTCTTGATATGTATAAGCGTAATCAAAATAATCAAAAAGGCTTCGAACGATGGCCACAGCGGTTGCTGCGCTTGAGCCCATTCCTCGTTCAGCGGGAATCGTACTTGTTAAGGTCAAAGTGCCTTTAAACGTATCTTCCTTTAAAAAATGTAAGGTTTGCTGAACAACTTCCTTGATATTTGCTAGCTCTTGGGGCACGTCTTCAAGCAATCCTGTAAAATATGCACAATCAATCTGCATAGTTTTTGCCGGGGTAAAGACGGCTGTGATTTCTGTCGCTTGAAAAGGAAAGGCGATTGCTGGTTCGCCGTAAACAACGGCGTGTTCCCCCATTAAAATGATTTTTCCCGTCGCTTGACCGAGACCTTGTTTTTTTATATTCATTCACTGACATTCCTTTTGAGTAGAATCGAGTATAGGACAAAAGACGTTCTTGGATTAGAAGAACGTTTGTCATAATCTCTTCATGATTTATAGGAAATGATTCCAAAAGTTTCTCTTGTTCCAAAAAAAGAGATTGCTTAACCTAAGATAGTTTACCTAAAAATAAGGCACAAGTAAAATGGTTCCGTTGGTTTTTCCAAAAAATTAATAACAATTTAATAAGAAAGAACCGACAGAACCAGTTATTCGGCTATTTTTTTAAAATTTTCTTAGGTAATCACCAAACCAAGGGCACTTGCCAAATAAATGGCTTGTTCAGGGGTGACTTTAAGACCTGATAAATAGTTTGGTGAGAAAGTCAAGCGTTCAAAGGTGTTTTGGGAAAAATCCAATCCTTTTAAAGAAGTATTTAGCCAATTACTTTCGGTTAAATCGCAAGCTTCTAGAAGGAGTTTCTTCCAGGTGACCTCGAAAAATTCACTTTCGGCTAAACGAGTCTGATTAAAGTGAACAAGATTAAAATTTGCAAAACGAAAAGAAGCATAATCGGCTTTGCAATCCTCAAATAGACAATCTTTTAAATAGCTATCTGCAAAATTCGTTCCTGTCAAATTGCAACGAAGGAAAGTCACTCGATGAAAACTACCAGACAGCCATTCGACGTTAGAAAAATCGCAAGCTTCAAAACGCACATTACTACAATCAAAAGAAGCAAACTGGCCATTTGCTAATGAAAGATGATCGAAAACAGCATCCCGAAAGACTAAGTTACGAACTCCTTGATTCGATAAATTAATCTGCTGATACAAATGATTTTCTAAGATTGCCTCATCTTCTAATTGACAGTTCGTTAATAGAGGAAGTTGTTCTGGCAGATTTGGTGGCATGGGATAAGTTATTTTCATAAAACGCCTCTTTCTTCTTGTTGATTTTCAAAGGTTTCATCAATTGAGTAGGCCCGATTATAGAAACGTAGCGCAGTTGTGAAAACATAAGCGCCGGCAAAACCAAGTAAACTACCTAACACAATCCCGACTAATCGATAGTTTAAAAGATTACTAATGACTTGCTGTCGTGCAAGATTTGATAATAATAAGGACATCGGGGTAATAAAAAAGCTGGCAATCGCATAGTTTCTGTTAATGAATCCTTCAAAAGCTGCATATAGAATACTAATGATACCGATTGTTTGTAAAGGTGTAAAGGGAATCATTAATAAAATTGCAGAAAGCAACAAACCAAGACTCGTACCTAGAATCCGTTGAACATTTCGCTGCATCACAGAATGTAAATTTTCCCCTTGTAAAATAGCTGCGCAAGTAAACGTCATCCAATAGGCGTTGACTAAATGAAGCGATTGACTTAAATAAGCTGCTAAAAATAAAATGGCCGCATAATGCAAAGCATCTAATAAAGAAGCGGGATCGATATAAAGACGTTCTTGAAGAGACATCCGTTTTTGAAAAACGTAGGGGCGCTTGTCGATGAAATGAAGCACAATGCCCATGATAATGCCGGTCACTACTCCTAAAAAAACAAAACTGGCCATGATGGGAATCTTATGTAAAGGAAAATTGTTGCTTGTTCCCATTGCGGTTGACATGATAACTAACAAAGCACCAGGCTTCTCAATGCCATACAATCTAAAAAGTAAGCGTGCAAGAAAAGCGACGATGGCAATTGTAATGGGAATCAACCAAGGTACATGGTGACTTAGCATTCCTAAGCTGTTGCCCAGAACAATAAAAAAGCCAACAATATTCAGTCTGCGCAATAATTGGGGCAAAGGAAGCGGCTGATAATAAATAAACGTATAAATGCCCATCGAGCCAAAGGTCCCAATGAGTAAATTATTGGAAAAATAACCAATTAATAATGGAATTGCCATACAAATTGCGACACCAACTAACCGAAATAATTCGTCATTTGCTTTATCAATAGCAAACAAATCCTTTAAAAACGTAGAATTTTTCATATTTTGTCACTCCTTTGCTTCCTAATTTACCATAATGTTTAGAAAACTGACAAAAGAATTGCAATAAAAGACAGGAAGAAAAAGAGTGGTTTCTGATAGGAAGAGAAGAAAAATTAAAAAAAGTTAACATTTTGACTTGCAATTTTAATATGAAAAATGTAAGATATATTCCATAGCAATAAATAATTATTAAATTCTGATTTTTCAGAAAATACAGATTGTATTATTTTAGGAGGCAACACTATGAAATTGAAAAAGTCATTAACATTCGGTGTGATTACATTATTTAGCGTAACAACTTTAGCGGCTTGTGGAGGCGGCGGAACGTCAGATAGCTCAAGCGCGTCTGGTGGCGGTAAGGCAAGTGGCGAACAAGTTTTACGTGTCACAGAACAACAAGAAATGCCAACAGCTGATTTATCACTAGCAACAGACAGAATTAGTTTTATTGCATTAAATAATGTATATGAAGGAATTTATCGTTTAGACAAAGATAACAAAGTCCAACCTGCAGGTGCAGCGGAAAAAGCAGAAGTTTCTGAAGATGGACTAACATACAAAATTAAATTAAACAAAGATGCAAAATGGTCAGACGGTAAACCAGTGACTGCGAATGACTATGTTTACGGATGGCAACGAACAGTTGATCCAGCGACAGCTTCTGAATATGCTTATCTGTATGCCTCTGTAAAAAATGGTGATGCTATTGCTAAAGGGGAAAAAGATAAATCAGAATTAGGAATTAAAGCAGTCAGTGATACAGAATTAGAAATCACTTTAGAAAAAGCAACACCATACTTTGATTACTTATTAGCTTTCCCATCGTTCTTCCCACAACGTCAAGATATTGTGGAAAAATATGGTAAAAATTATGCATCAAACAGCGAAAGTGCTGTCTACAATGGTCCATTCGTCTTAGACGGCTTTGATGGTCCTGGTACAGATACAAAATGGTCATTCAAGAAAAACGATCAATATTGGGATAAAGACACAGTGAAACTGGACTCAGTAGATGTGAATGTTGTGAAAGAATCACCAACCGCGTTGAACTTGTTCCAAGATGGACAAACAGACGATGTCGTTCTTTCTGGTGAATTAGCTCAACAAATGGCCAATGACCCAGCTTTTGTTAGTCAAAAAGAAGCATCAACACAATATATGGAACTAAATCAACGTGATGAAAAATCACCATTTAGAAATGCGAACTTACGTAAAGCAATTTCTTACTCAATCGACCGTAAAGCGTTAGTTGAATCAATCTTAGGGGATGGTTCTATCGAGCCAAACGGGTTAGTACCAGCAGATATGGCAAAAGACCCAAGTGGCGGCAAAGACTTTGCTAAAGAAGCAGGTAGTCAAATTGAATATGATACGAAAAAAGCTAAAGAATACTGGGAAAAAGCGAAAAAAGAATTGGGGATTTCAACCTTAACAATGGATATTCTTTCTTCAGATGCAGATTCTTCTAAGAAAACAGTTGAATTTGTTCAAGGGTCAATTCAAGATGCTTTAGATGGTGTGAAGGTAACGGTTAGTCCGGTTCCATTCTCTGTTCGTTTAGATCGTTCAAACAAAGGCGACTTTGATGCAGTAATCGGTGGTTGGAGTGCTGACTATGCTGATCCAAGTAGTTTCTTAGACTTATTTGCTTCAGATAACTCATATAACCGTGGACGTTATAACAATCCAGAGTTTGACAAGTTAGTGAAAGCAGCAAGTAGCGCAGATGCGACAAATCCTGAAAAACGTTGGGATGATATGTTAAATGCAGAGAAAACGATTATGGGAGACATGGGTGTGGTACCATTATTCCAAAAATCAGAAGCGCATTTACGTGCTGAAAAAGTCAAAGATGTCGCAGTTCATCCTGCTGGCGCAACGTATGACTACAAATGGGCATACATTTCAGAATAACCTGACAAAAGATCGATAGCAAACAAAAAAGGACCTTTGCCATGGAATAAAAGGCAACGGTCCTCTTGCTATCTTGTCTTAGACCAAGTAAAATAGTAGAAAGCCTAAAGACAGAATCAGTAAGATGCCCCCAGTTTTTAGCCAGAAAGAGCGATGTGCATCGCCAATGACTGAAAGCGGGATAAACTCTTTCGGTTCATTTTTCTTTTTAAAACGAAACGCGTTTTTCATTGAGCGCTGAAAGTTATCGAAAAAGCCAGAGGACATAATCCATAAAGCAATGCCGATAATTAAAAAGAAAAGCGAAACGATAAAGAAGGTATCTGATAATGAGGAGGTAGTGATAGGTTCTTTACTTATTAATAAGTAAAGAAAAATGCCGATACTGGAAATAACGGCTGTAATAATTGGCCATTTAAAAGTTTTCATGTGTTCACCCTATCTATTATTGTGGTCTATCTAGTCATTACTTTAACGAAAATAACTGAGGAAGTCAAAAAAATCTCGGAGGTGTCATTATTGAATAGTTTTGGAAAATATTTTCTTAAACGGATCTTTTTCATGATTATCACTTTGTGGTTAATCGCAACGATTACGTTTTTCTTAATGCAATTATTACCAGGTACGCCTTATACCAACCAAGAAAAACTTAGTCCAGAAACAATCGCTATGTTGAATAAACAATCTGGCTTAGATAAACCAGTGATTGTTCAATACGGAATTTACTTAAAGAACCTGGTTACAGGGGACTTTGGTATTTCATTCCAATTTAAAAACCAACCTGTTGCTAAGTTATTAGCTGGTCGAATTGGACCATCCCTTCAACTGGGAGGACAAGCGATTATCTTTGGTACGTTAGTCGGTATTTTATTGGGGATTATCGCAGCGATGCGTCAAAATACTTGGGTAGATACGTTGGCAACATTGTTAGCCATTTTAGGTCGTTCTATTCCAAACTTTGTTTTCGCGGTATTATTACAATACATTTTTGCAATGAAATTAAGAATCTTACCAATTGCTATGTGGAATGGTTTTGCCTACACAATCTTACCAACTATTGCCTTGGCAATGAGTCCAATGGCCGATTCGGCTAGGTTTATTCGAACCGAGATGGTAGAGGTCTTGCATAGTGATTATGTCGAATTAGCCAAAGCAAAAGGCTTGAGTCGCTGGCAAGTTGCATTCCGCCACGGGTTAAGAAACAGTTTAATTCCATTGATTACCTTATTAGGACCTTTAGCCGTTGGTTTAATGACAGGTTCTTTAGTAGTAGAAAATATTTTTGCCATCCCTGGAATTGGGGAACAGTTTGTAAAATCAATTATGACAAACGACTATCCAACAATTATGGCAGTAACTATTTTGTATTCAACAATGTTAGTTGTTGTAATTCTGATTGTTGACTTACTTTATGGTTTAATTGATCCAAGAATTCGCGTATCAGGAGGTGCAAAAGGCTAATGGAAACAGTCAATAAAAATAATCTACCACAAGCGATTAAAGATATTCCGGCAGATGAGTTTCAGCCTCTAAACACTTCAACTCTAAAAGAAAGAGAGCGTATTGCCACACCGTCTTTAAGTTTCTTACAAGACTCATGGCGTCGTTTGAAAAAGAATAAAGCTGCAGTTATCTCAATGAGTTTCTTAGCAGTTATTATCTTTATCTCTATTATTACCATTTGGGTTTCACCACATAACCCAACGAAACAAAATGTTTCTTACATTAACTTACCACCACGAATTCCTGGCTTGGAAAGCGTGAATGGTTTAAATGGTAAAACAACAGTTGCTGGTCAATTAGTTGATAAATATGCACAAGCAAACGTTCCAGATAACGTAAACTTTTATCTAGGAACAGATGGTTTAGGTCGTGATGTCCTAAGTCGTTTATTTATGGGAACACGTATTTCCTTATTAATTGCGTTTATCGCGGCGATTCTAGATATTACGATTGGGGTAACGTATGGACTGATTTCCGGGTTAGTCGGCGGTCGTGTCGATACAGTGATGCAACGTATTTTAGAAGTTCTTTCTGGTATTCCTAACTTAGTTGTTATGATCTTGATGCTAACAGTCTTTGATCCAGGGATTGTTTCGATTGTTTTAGCCATGGTTATTACAAACTGGATATCAATGGCCAGGATTGTGCGAGCCCAGACCATGAAACTAAAAGACCAAGAGTTTGTCATGGCAGCAGAAACATTGGGCGAATCTCGTTGGAAAATTGCTATTAAACATATTTTACCGAATATCTCAAGTGTCATTATTGTCCAAATGATGTTCAGTATCCCATCGGCAATTTTCTTTGAAGCGTTCCTAAGTTTTATTGGGTTAGGCTTACGCCCACCAACCGCATCTTTAGGAACCTTGTTAAACGAAGGATACAAAACTTTCCGTTTCCTTCCATATTTAATGTGGATTCCAGCGGCAACACTTTCAGTTATCATGATTTGTTTCAACTTGTTAGCTGATGGTTTACGTGACGCATTTGATCCTAAGATGAAAGAGTAAGAGTGGTGAATGACTATGGAAAAAGTATTAGAAGTTAAAGACTTAAGAATCTCCTTTGATACATTTGCAGGTAAAGTCAACGCCATTCGTGGTGTGAGTTTTGATCTTTATAAAGGTGAAACGTTAGCCATCGTAGGTGAATCAGGGAGTGGTAAATCTGTTACAACCCGCAGTATTATGCGTTTGTTGAGCAGTAATGCCAATATTGATAACGGGGAAATTTTGTTTAAAGGGCAAGATATTGTTCATAAAACAGAAAAACAAATGCAAGCCATTCGTGGTAAAGAAATCGCAATGATTTTCCAAGATCCGATGACTTCATTAGACCCAACGATGCCAATTGGCAAACAAGTGGCGGAATCATTAATCAAACATAATAAAGTCTCAAAAAAAGAAGGCTTAGCGCAAGCATTAGAATTACTAAAATTAGTCGGTATTCCTAATGCTGAAAAACGTTTGAAAAACTATCCGCACCAATTTTCTGGTGGACAACGTCAACGGATTGTCATTGCAATTGCTTTAATTTGTTATCCAGAAGTTCTAATTGCAGATGAACCAACTACAGCGTTGGATGTAACCATCCAAGCACAAATTTTAGAGTTATTAAAAGATTTACAAGAAAAAATTAGCACTTCGATTATTTTCATTACCCATGATTTAGGGGTAGTAGCGAACGTGGCTGACCGTGTCGCTGTCATGTACGGTGGACGTCTGGTTGAAGTGGGAACAGCAGAAGAAATTTTCTATAATCCACAACATCCATATACTTGGGGACTTTTAGGGTCAATGCCAACGATGGAAGGAACAGAAGACAAACTTTATGCGATTCCAGGTTCACCTCCAGATTTATTAGATCCACCAACTGGAGATGCCTTCTATCCACGGAATGAGTTTGCTTTAAAAATTGATACAGAAAAAGAACCACCTTATTTTGAAGTATCACCGACACACAAAGCAGCAACGTGGTTATTAGCACCACAAGCACCAAAAGTTACGCCTCCAGCAGAGATTGTTCGTCGTTGGGCAATTTATGCAGAGCGTCAAAAAAATCCAGGAGGTAGTAATTAATGGCAGAAGAGAAAAAAGTCCTATTAGAAGTCACTGGTTTGAAACAGTATTTCAATGTTGGTCGTAAAGACGAAGTAAAAGCCATTGATGACATTAGTTTTCATATTTTTGAAGGCGAAACCTTTGGATTAGTTGGCGAATCAGGAAGTGGAAAATCAACAACTGGTCGCAGTGTCATTCGTTTATATGATCCAACTGCAGGTGAAATTCTTTTCGATGGAAAAGACATTAGCAAAATTAAATCAAAAGCGGACATGCAAGCATTCCGCCGCGATGTTCAAATGATCTTCCAAGATCCATATGCTTCATTGAATCCAAGAATGAAAGTCAATGATATTATTGCTGAAGGAATCGATGTCAATGGATTAGCTAAAACACCAAAAGAGCGGGAAGAAAAAGTCAATGAACTTTTAAAAACGGTGGGCTTAAATCCGAGTCACAGTACGCGTTATCCTCATGAGTTTTCTGGTGGGCAACGTCAACGGATTGGGATTGCTCGTGCTTTAGCGGTTAATCCACGTTTTATTATCTGTGATGAGCCAATTTCGGCTTTGGATGTGTCGATTCAAGCCCAAGTAGTAAACTTATTACAAGATTTACAAAAAGAACAAGGCTTAACTTACTTGTTTATCGCACATGACTTATCGATGGTAAAACATATCAGTGACCGAATTGGCGTAATGCACAGTGGGAAATTATTGGAAATGGGCACAAGTGATGATGTCTATAATTTCGGCGTTCATCCTTATACAGAAAGTTTACTTTCTGCGATTCCATTACCAGATCCAGACTATGAACGCACACGTAAACGGATCGTTTACCAGCCTGCAGCGGCAGATGGGAAAGATCGTGAGCTCCGTGAAATTCTCAATGGACACTATGTTTATTGTGCTGAAGACGAAGTTGCAATGTACCGTGAAAAAATTGAAGAGAAGAAAAGAAAAGCTGGTTTATAACCAGCTTCTTTTCTAACTATCTTGGTAGGGTGGTTATGAGATGAAGGCTCTGAAAGCTTATAAATACAGACTTTATCCAACCTCAAAACAAGAAGAGTTTATTCAAAAAACATTTTCTTGTGTTCGCTTGGTGTATAATTTAATGTTACAAGACCGGATTGATATCTACAAAGAGATGCGAAAAAATCCTCAACAAACGTTTAAAATGCCAACGCCAGCTAAATATAAGAAACAATACCCTGTCCTCAGAGAAGTTGATAGTTTAGCCTTGGCAAATGCACAAGTTTATTTGGATCGAGCCTTTAAAAATTTTTATCGGGAAAAAGGGATGGGCTTTCCAAAAAAGAAAAAGAAAGAAACGGTGCATTCCTACACTACGAACAATCAACATGGCACGGTCAAAATTTTGGATAATCGTTATTTGAAAGTACCTAAATTGAAATCTTTAATTAAAATGAAGGTACATCGCCAACCGCTGGGGGAGATAAAATCTGTAACTATTTCTATGAGTGCGAGTCACAATTATTATGTTTCCATTTTGTGTGAAGCGCCGATTGAAACGAAAACAAAGCAACAAAAAATGGTGGGAATTTGTAGCAGTAGGGAAAAATTTGCGCTGCTTTCGAATGGTGAAAGCTTCGAAAAAAGCTATTGTTCAAAGCATTTAAAGCAAAAACTACGTCAAGAAGAACGAAAATTAAACAAGCGTAAAATGATTGCTTTGGAAAAAGGTGTCGATCTTTCGCAAGCAAAAAATTATCAAAAACAAAAAATAAAAGTCGCAAAAATTCGCGAAAAAATAGCCAACCAACGGACGGATATTTTAAACAAAATTACAACGGAATTGGTTTCAAGTTACGATGTTATTTGCATTGAAAAAGCCCATCACAGTAATGAGCGGCCGCCAAAACATGATCGTTCTGAACTGGCTTGGTCTTTATTTTTAGCTAAACTGTTGTATAAAGCACAATGGTATGGCAAAGAACTCATTTGTATTGAGTCAGAGGAGATCGAAACAGAGTTGTCTTTTTCTGAAAGTACAGAAAATTCAGAGTATCTTAGAAGTCAAAAAATCTTAGAACGTGGCTTGTCTAAACGAGAAACCTTATAAATAGAAGAACTGTAGGGACTACAGGGATCGCCTAGGGGATAGAAAATGCACACCATGTGTTGAACCATTTGTTTCTAGGAAGTCACATTGGGACAGTCCACTAATTATTAATGATCAAAATACGAGTTCAAACGAATCTAGTGCTAGATTCGTTTTTTTTTGAGGAAATATATTGACAACTAGGATAAACTAAGGTAAACTAGTGAAGTTGAGAAATGAAAGCAGAAGCACCCGCTTCTCGCCTTAGTTGAGTATATCGCTGGGCTAGATAAAGTATTCCTTATTTTTTTAAGTAAGGCAGACTGTTGGCGGGTTCTGGATAGGAACCTGTTTTTTTATTGCATTTAGCAAACAAAGCAGACTTCCGTTAGGATTTTCTCTTAAAAATTTTGGAGGTGAATGACCATAGCAAAGGATATGATGGTTAACGACGGCATTCGTGCACGCGAGTTACGTTTGATCGGACAAGATGGTGAACAATTAGGTGTAAAAACCAAAGCAGAAGCATTACAAATCGCTGAATCTGCAAACTTGGATTTAGTACTTGTAGCGCCAGGAGCGAAACCACCAGTTGCGCGAATTATGGATTATGGAAAATTCCGTTTCGAACAACAAAAGAAAGAGCGTGAAGCTCGCAAGAAACAAAAAGTGATCAACGTCAAAGAAGTTCGTTTAAGTCCAACAATTGACGTAAATGACTTCAATACAAAACTTCGTAATGCGCGTAAGTTCTTAGAAAAAGGAGACAAAGTGAAAGCTTCTATCCGTTTCAAAGGCCGTGCCATTACCCATAAAGAGATTGGTCAGAAAGTTCTTGATCGCTTAGCTGAAGAAACTGCGGACATCGCCACAGTGGAACAAAAAGCGAAAATGGACGGACGCAGCATGTTTCTAACGCTGGCACCGAAAAACGACAAGTAAACGAAGAGACCGAGCATTCGGACTTTTGGTAATTTCTACAAGAAGGATATTCGACAGTTGTGACTGTTAGAGTCTTTCACTTGAAGCAAAGATTTTGAGGAGGAAAATTAGTCATGCCAAAACAAAAAACACACCGCGGATTAGCAAAACGTGTAAAACGTACTGGTGGAGGCGGCTTAAAACGTGGCCGTGCCTTTACATCTCACCGTTTCCACGGTAAAACTAAAAAACAACGCCGTCAATTGCGTAAAGCAAGCATGGTTGCAAAAGGCGATTACAAACGTATCCGCCAACAATTAGCAAGAATGAAATAAAACAACTCGGTGACTTTTAGATTACCGTCAAGAGAAACAAGATATTAGGAGGAATTCAACATGGCACGTGTTAAAGGTGGAACAGTAACCCGTAAACGTCGTAAAAAAGTCCTTAAGTTAGCGAAAGGCTACTACGGATCAAAACATACTTTATTTAAATCAGCAAAAGAACAAGTAATGAACTCTTATTACTATGCATTCAGAGACCGTCGTCAAAAGAAACGTGACTTCCGTAAATTATGGATTGCACGTATCAACGCGGCAGCTCGCATGAATGGCTTAAGCTATTCTAAATTAATGCACGGTTTGAAATTGGCAGAGATTGATATCAACCGCAAAATGTTAGCTGACTTAGCCGTTAACGATGCAGCAGCATTTACAGCGTTAGCTGAACAAGCAAAAGATGCTTTAAGCAAATAAGCTTAAACAATCTTTCACGAGGTCGGGACAGAAGTGCTTAACTCCGAGAAATAAGAAGGAATTTCCGAAAATTGTTCTTTAATTTTTGAAGAATTTCGGCTTATTTCCGAAGGAGTTGCTTCTGTTCCCGCCGTTTATTAATTTTTAAGCCTGGAACAAAAATCCAAAGTGATTTTTGTTCCAGGCTCGTTTTTTTTTAATAACTCCGTTGGTAACTTTCATCTATAAATGAAAAAATTTGTGAGAGCGGAATTTCTTCAGAAAGACTTAACCAATGCTCTTTATTCATATGATAGGCAGGAAAATAGCCAGGTTGGTTCTTTAATAAGGCAATCAATTCAGGCGCAAATTTAACGGTTAAAATAGTGAGCTGCTTATTCTCGGTAGCGCCGAGCAGTTGTGCATCCAGTGGCATAATTAAAGCAAACCATTTCGCATTTCTAGGATGACGAAAGACGAGATAGTCTGGGTGTTTTTTAAAAGGAAAATCGGGCGTTATCTGATAACGTTCTTGTATATAGGCGCTAATAGTTTCTTGAAAAGTCATAGGTTTCTTCCTTTCGTTAAGGCTAGGCATATCTATTTACATCATAGCAAAAATTACATAAAATTACTTCGTTCAAAGGAATGGGAGGAGGGAGCAGATGACATTAATTTCAACAATTTTAGTAACCTTGGTGGCTGTAGAATTTTTCTACATTATGTATTTAGAAACGATTGTACCAACATCTGAGACAACAAGCCGTGTTTTTAAAATGGATAGGCAAGAGTTACAAAGAAAATCAGTCACTACATTGTTTAAAAATCAAGGAATCTATAATGGACTAATCGGTGCAGGACTTATTTATAGTGTCTATTTTGCGCAAGCAACGATGGAGATGACAAAATTTTTATTGATTTATATTATTTTAGTGGCGGCGTACGGTAGCTTAACTAGTGATAAAAAAATCATTTTAACACAAGGCGGTTTAGCTATCGTGGCTTTGATTAGTTTACTTGTTTAGCCATCAGAGTTAATAGAGAGAGACAGTCAAATCGACAGAAAAAACACGGTTGATTTGACTATTTTTTATGGAATTGAGAGAGACAAAATGTGGTATACTTTGTTTATTAGATAGGGAGGAATTAAAAATGCTGAACCGAAAAGAAGTAAAAAAAACTGATTATCCTCAATTAATTTCTCTATGGCGTTCTTCAGTAGAAGCTACCCATTTGTTTTTGAGTCAGGCAGATATTGATAAAATCGAAGTGGTTTTACCTGATTATTTTCAACAAGTTCAATTAAGTATGTGGTTAAATGAAGAACAGAAATGTGTGGGCTTTAGTGGAACAAATCAACAAACGTTGGAAATGTTATTTATTGACCCAGTCTATTTTCGTAAAGGCTATGGTGGAGAAATTATCCAAAAGTTAATAGAGCAAGAATCAATTGTCTTTGTTGATGCTAATAAACAAAATGAAGGGGCAGTGAAGTTCTATCAATCTCAAGGATTTCAAGTAATTGGTGAATCAAAGGAAGATCCTCAAGGAAATCCGTTTCCTATTTTACATATGAAACGGATATAGAAAAGAAGGGAGAAACCATGCGAGTAATCGTTACAGAATACCAACCAGCCTGGGTGGAACAGTTTGAAGAAGAAGCCCAAGCGTTGAAACAGATTCTAAAGGAAAATTGTCTTAAAGTTGAACATATCGGTAGTACCTCTGTGCCTAATTTAGCAGCCAAACCAATTATTGATTTTTTGGTCATTGTTGAAGAAATTGAAAAAGTAGACCTGTTACAAGGGGAATTTGAAAGAATCGGTTATGAATATATGGGGGAATTTGGGCTATCAGGACGTCGTTATTTACGAAAAGGCCCGATAAAAAGAACACATCATGTGCATATTTATCAGTTTGACAATACGCAAGAAATTTTGCGCCATCTTGCTTTTCGAAATTATTTACGAGAAAATCCGTCAATTGCTACAACCTATGGTACATTAAAAAAGCAATTGGCCCAAGCACACCCCGATAGCATTGATAAATATATGGATGGCAAAGATGCGTTCATTAAGAAAATAGAAAAAGAAGCGTTGAAGAAATATTGGGAAAAATAAAAAAAGTTGCTAAAGCTAGCAACTTTTTTTTGGTTCTTTTTTGAAAAAATGATAAAGAAGACCACTTAAAAGAACACCTAGAATAATTCCAATCGCTAAATTATGCGTATAGACGATCACACCCACTGTCACGAGTAAAATAACAATTTCAGTAATTTCAAAAGTTCGGAAAAGCTGCAAACTTTCCCAATCAAAGGTGTCGACTGCCACTGTCATCATGATCCCAATCAATGCAGCTGTAGGAATGGCTACCATCACGGATTTAAAAACAAAAATGAATAGAAGGAGGGTAATACCTGAAATCAAAGTAGAAAGCCGTTTTCGTCCTCCAGATTTAACATTAATGACCGCTTGGCCAATCATCGCACAGCCAGCTTGGCCACCAAAAAAGCCGGTAATTATATTAGCGAATCCTTGTGCTTTAACTTCTCGTTGGCTATCACTTTGGCTCGCTGTCATTTTGTCCACAATGGGGATCGTCAATAAAGATTCAATTAACCCGACCATTGCTAAGGCAACAGAGCTAGGTAAAATAATCCGCAACGTTTCTAAGTTGACGGGTACATTAGGCCAACGGATCGCTGGATGAAACTGACTCATTTCACCAAGATCACCTACCGTTTGCAAATGACCTTTTAAAAAATAGGACAGGATAGTCATGAATAAAATAACAATTAAAGCAGGAGGCACAATTGTAATAAACTTAGGTAATAGATAAATAAGTAAGATACTACAGATAATCATACCGTAGGACCACAGTGTTTGATGAGGCAATTGTTGTACTTGCGCCATGAAAATTAAAATAGCTAACGCATTGACGAATCCGTACATCACTGTCTTGGGAATAAAGCGCATTAATTTATGGATACCTAAATAACCTAAAATAAATTGTAGAAAGCCTGTTAAAATAGTCGCAGCAAGCATGTATGACAAACCATGTGCTTGAATTAAGCCTGCAAGGACTAAGGCCATTGAACCAGCAGACGCCGAGACCATTGCCGGACGGCCGCCCGTAAAAGTAATCACAAGTAAAGTAACTGCTGAAGCAAACACTGCAGAAAGCGGGTGAACACCAGCAATAATCGCAAACCCGATTACTTCTGGTAAAATGGCGACAGAAGAAACGAGACCCGCAAATAGATCATTTCGTTCATTACCTAACCATTCGCTTTTTTTAATACTAAATAACATCGAAAAACTCCTTTAAGTTAATAAAACCTTATTCATAATAGCATGAATAAGCTGAAATAAAAAAGTTTGACGTGTTAACGTCAAACTTTTTTATTAGAACTGTAGCAGTGCCAACAACAAAATGGCTAGGACGACTTGAACAGTTCCTACTGATAAACCATAGATTAAGAAACGTTTGCCTTCTTGGAAAAACTTTTTAAAATCGAGTCGTAACCCGATTGCTGCCAAGGCAGTAATTTCAAACCAAGAACTAAAGAAATGAGCAGTCTCACTGATCACGACGGGGAAATGAATCAAACTATTAAAGACACAGGCAATGAAAAAGCCAACTACATACCAAGGTAGGGCGCTGCTTTTTTTGGTGACTTCTACCAACTCAGCTTCTGATTCTGCCGTCTTACTTTGCTTGAAACGTCCAAATAAATAGACAACTGCTACGAGTAGGACAATCCGCATAATTTTAAAGAGCATCGCTAGTTGAACTGCGTTCTCATTGACCATATTGGCACTGGCGACAACCTGACCAACTGATTGTAAAGTTCCTCCGATTAGTGCGCTACGAGCCAACAAATTGGTACCATAGAGAATCCCACTTAAAATGGGTAAGGTCAACATTAAAACGGTTCCTAATAAGTTTACTAAAGTAATGATTTGGCCTTTTTCTTCCTCATCTGCTTGAATTGCTGGAGCAATCGAAGCAATGGCAGAAGATCCACAAACGGCATTACCACCAGCCATCAATAAAGACATATTATCAGAAAAAGCCAGTTTTTTACCGATCAAATAGGCAAAAATAATGGTCAGCGACATTTGAATGAGAATAAATGCGACACCTTGTAAGCCAATTTGGGCAATCGTTTGAAAGGTCACGGTGGTTCCCAATAAAACAACAGAAAATTCTAGTAATTTACTTTCGGCTACTTTGGTTCCGCGATTTAAATTGGCACCGCGAACAAAGGTATTTCCCAAAAAGATTCCTAGTAAAATAGCTATCGTTGCGGCGCCTAAGCTAGGTAACCAGATGGCAAGAAACTTGCTAAGGCAGGCGACAAGGAAAGCTGTTAGCAAGCCGGGAAGAATTTGGAATAAAGATTGGATATAATCATTTTCTGAATTTTTCATTGAAAAAATCTCTCTTTCTTGTTCATTACTTCCAGTATAACGAAATTTTTTACATTTGAGAAATAAATAGTTAAAATAATATTTATAATAGAAAGTTATCGAAAGGATGCCTATGTTTAAATTATTAAAGACTTTTCAAATTGTGTATGAGCAAATGAACTTTTCCAAAGCAGCTACCTGCCTATATATCTCACAACCAGCCGTTTCTAATCAAATCAAACAATTAGAAGAAGAATTAGGCTGTTCATTGTTTTTAAGAAATGGTCGACAAGATGTAGTCCCTACTAGGCAAGCGGAAGTCTTGTATAATCGTTTGCTAAATTTAGCTGATGATTGGCAAGAAACATTAACAGCTCTTCATCAGGCGAGATTACCTAAAGAAACTTGCCGAATTGCTGCGTCTAATACTTTTGCAGTTTATTATTTGCCGCAACTGATGCAGCATTTACAGACACAGTATGCAACAATCAATTTTGTTTTAGAAATGAACAATTCAGAAGAAGTAGTGGAAAAAGTTGAAAAACATCAAGTTGATTTTGGCTTTATCGAAAAACCATTAATTACGAAAGGCGCCTCTCGTGAAGAAATTATTCAGGATCAATTGGTTTTAGCTGGGGACCCTGCCAATCAGAATTGGTTGGTACGTGAAAAGGATTCTGGGGTCTTTCATTATACCCAACAGTATTTAGAAGAAAGTAATCAAAGCCCAACACTCATGACGGTTAAAAATAATGAAATGATTGTTAAAATGTTGGAATTGGGCATGGGGCAATCGTTGCTTTCAAGAAAGGCGATTACTGAAAAAATTCCTTTCCAAACGTTAGGTGAAAAGTATTGGCGTTCCTTTTATTTTTTGACACGAGGACATTTAAAATCCTCCTTGCTTCAAAAAGTAAAACAAGCAATTTATCGATTCTATCAGAAGGAAATGAATAAATACTAAAACGTTCTCTTTGTTTATTTATCAATCTTTGACTACACTAAAGAAAACGAAGGAGGGAACCACAATGCCTAAATTTTCACCTTGTTTATGGTTTGACACACAAGCGGAAGAAGCTGCTAACTTCTATACAACAATCTTTGAAAAAGGTGCGATTCTAAGTAAAACGAACTACGTTAATGAGGAGCACCAACCTCAAGGAACATCATTAATGACCATTGAATTTACCTTGGCGAACCAAACAATCATTGGTTTAAATGGCGGACCAGAATTTTCCTTTACGCCAGCTAGTTCATTTTTTGTTGAATGTAAAACATTATCACAAACAGAAACGTTGTGGAAAAATTTAACAACAGATGGACAGATATTGATGCCTTTTGGGGAATATCCTTTTAGTCCTTTATATGGTTGGGTAGTGGACAAATTTGGTGTCTCTTGGCAAGTGTCTTTTTCAGGAAAAGAACAAACAATTGTACCAACCTTTATGTTTGCTAATGAAAAATATGGCGAAGCAGCCAAAGCTCTATCAGAATGGTTGGCGATTTTCGGTCCAGGCGAAATAATTGAAAAAGTTGAATATGAAGATGGGAACATTGCGCAAGCACTTTTCACATTACAGGAGCAACCGTTTCGAGTAATGGATGCACGAGATAAACATGACTTTGATTTTACCATGGCCTTCTCCATTTATATTGATTGTGAAAATCAGGAGGAAATAGATCGGCTATGGCAACAAGTGACTGTTAAAGGGAAAGAATGGCCGTGTGGCTGGATGGAAGATCAATTTGGGGTCAGTTGGCAAACAGGCAATCCTGAACTGAAACGTTATTTATCTGACTCAAATCCAGCTAGAGCAAATGAAGTGACCAAAAAATTGTACCAAATGAAAAAAATAGATTTAAACCAGTTAAAAGAAGTGTATGACAAATATAATCATTAGAAAAACTGAGGTTGTCTGATCGACTACACTTCGTTACGTTGGTATCAATTCCAATACATGGAACATACTAGAGTTGAAGGGCTTGTCTTTTAAGGATCAAGACTTTCAACTCTTAAAAAAGGCTCGATTCTTGCGAGTTCCAAAGAGGCTACTTCTATTTTGTTGTTTACTTAATGGTTAGGACTCTGCCGATTTTTTTATAAGATTATGCTATAATTAAGAGTAGTAAATTATTGAAGGAAAAATGAAAAGTCCAAAATAGGAAGTGGTAAAATGATTGAGTTAATTGTGTTGTTAACAGTTTTTACTTATGGAACGAACTTTGTTTTATATCTTATTTTGAAAAATAAAAAGTCCATGCCAATTGTCGAAAAAGCTTCTATTGTATTAGGAATTAATATGTCTGTGTTATTATTAGATGGTATTTTTGCTTTCGTTGGCAAATTCATCATGTTATCAGAATGGGAATTATTAGCGCCTATTTTTGAAATAGTGTAAAAATCATCATAAAGTCCTATATCCAAAAAGAATGAAGTTTGTTAGGATAAGAAAGATGAAAATTTAGAAATAAAAGAGGTGGGATTGCATGGCTAAAATCATGATTGTCGAAGATGAAACAACCATTCGAGAATTAATTAGCGAGGAATTACAAAAATGGCAATTTGAAACGATTGGAACAACCGATTTTAATGATGTATTGGATGATTTTCAAGAGGAGAATCCCCAATTAGTCTTGATGGATATTAATTTACCTGTTTACGATGGGTACTATTGGTGTCAAAAAATTCGTGAAGTTTCTAAAGTACCAATTATTTTTATTTCGAGTCGTAGTACCAATATGGATATGATTATGGCGATGAACATGGGCGCGGATGATTTTGTTACAAAACCGTTCCAGATAGATGTTTTAATTGCTAAAATCAATGCTTTGTTGCGCCGCTCTTATAACTATTCCGATACGGATAGTGAAGTGCTTTCACATAATGGCATTACTTTAAATGTGGACAATGGACGAATGGAAATCAAAGGCGAAATGATCGATTTAAGTAAAAATGAATACCGATTACTGTATCTTTTAATGAAAAAGCACGGAAAAATTTTAACACGTGAAAAACTATTGCGCGCTTTATGGGACGATGAACGTTTTGTGGATGACAATACGTTGACGGTAAATATCAATCGTTTACGAAAAAAAATTGAGCAAGCAGGCATTGCTGGCTATATTGAAACCAAAGTGGGCGTCGGTTATATGGTGCCCTAGATAGGAGTAGACAATGACCATTCTAAAGTATTTAAAAGATCGCTGGTTATTACTAATTGGTTGGTTATTTTTTCTGTTCTTAACTTGTTTTATTTTATGGTTGGCTCCTAATGTCCGCTTAGATTGGACAGTGGTTGGCTATATCTTTTTACTGCAAAGTGTTTTTTTATCGCTATTTTTAACAATTGATTATTATTTAAAACGTAAGTGGTGGCTTTCGTTGGCAACGGAAAAAGAGCCGCCTTCTTTACAAGAATATTTGAATACAGCAGAAAAAGAAGAAGAACTACTTGTCCAAACGTATATTAACGGTTTATTGCAAGAGCACCAACAAACCATGCAGCAAGCAATTAACAACCAACAGGACCAAAAAGATTACATTGACTCTTGGGTTCATGAAATCAAAGTCCCCCTAGCGGCTATCACGTTACTGGTACAATCTGTCGAAGATGATATTCCAGAGAAAAAATATTATCTATTGGAAAATGAGTTAGGTAAAATTGATGAATATGTCGAGCAAGTCCTATATTATGCTAGACTGGACAGCTTTTCTCGAGATTATTTACTCCAAGAATATTCTTTAAAAGAAATTGTGCAATCTGTTGTTCGTACGCAAGCAAATTATTTTATCCAAAAAAGATTGCAATTCTCAATTGAAGGGGAAGATGAAGCGGTTTTAACCGACCGAAAATGGGTCATTTTTATTTTCCGCCAATTATTAAGTAATGCAGTCAAGTATACGCCAGAAGGCGGCACGATTACGGTCCTAATTTCCAAAAATAAACAAGGTATTTATTTATCTTTAAAAGATTCTGGGATTGGCATTCCGACACAAGATCAACGACGCATTTTCGATAAAGGATTTACTGGTGAAAACGGGCGGAAAAGTGAACAGCATTCGACTGGTCTTGGCCTGTATTTGGCCCATAGCTTAGCGAAAAAGTTAGGTCATGATTTAACAGTCGAATCGACAGAAGGGCAAGGTACGACGATGACATTGTTTTTCCCTTCCCTCAGTTATTATAATGAAGTGAAATAAAAAGTAGGTCTATCAGCAAACTAAAGAGGTGATAGGCCTTTTTTTATTTATTAAAACTTTCTTGCTAACTTCTCTTACTCTTCTTAGTTGTTTAGAAAACGTTTTTATTGTTAGAATGAAATGAAATAAATTTGTTAGGAGAATATTATGAGTTTACTTATCGCTTTAGTGCCCATGATTGCGTGGGGCAGTATTGGTTTAGTCAGCGGTAAAATTGGTGGAAGCGCCAATCAACAAACGTTAGGTATGACAATCGGCGCATTACTATTTTCAATTGTTGTCTTTTTTGTCATCCAGCCTACGTTGACGACAGCCACATTAATTGTTGGATTTATATCTGGTTTATTCTGGAGTTTGGGACAGAATCAACAATTTCATAGCATGAAATATATGGGCGTTTCAGTTGGCTTACCAATTTCAACTGGGATGCAGTTAGTTGTTAATACCGTTGCAGGGGCTGTTTTTTTCCATGAATGGACAAAAACAAAAGACTTTGTTGTAGGCTTTATCGCTTTAGCCTTTTTAGTTTTTGGGGTGTATTTAACAGCTCGACAAGATGATGACAGTCAACCGAAAACCTCAAACAGTATGTTAGATTTTAATAAAGGGATTCGGGCCTTGATTTTCTCAACAGTTGGGTATGGTGTCTATACCATCATTATTAATGCCACTGGTTTAGATCCGTGGGGAATTATTTTGCCACAAAGTATTGGTATGTTAGTGGGGGCTAGTTTCTTTGCCTTCAAAAAAGTCAAAGTTGATCGTTTTGTTTGGATGAATATGACGACGGGTCTGCTTTGGGGCTTAGGAAATATTTGTATGTTATTAACCATGCGTGAAATTGGCTTAGCTATTAGCTTCTCTTTATCACAAATGGGGATTATTATTTCGACTCTTGGGGGCATCTTCCTTTTAGGCGAAAGAAAATCAAAAAAAGAAATGTTTTATGTTATTTTTGGTTGCATTTTTGTTATTCTAGGTGGTATTCTTTTAGGGTATATGAAAGCGTAAATAGTTTATTTACGCTTATTTTTTTTACGGGGGTAAACACATGTCTATTTTCAGAAAAAAAGAAATCACTGTGCCTGTCAATGACAGTGGTGGGATGAAAAAAAATCTTAAGACGATGGACTTAATTTTTCTAGGAATTGGGGCTGTAGTAGGAACAGGGATTTTTGTTGTGACAGGTGTCGCAGCGGAACGCTATGCAGGTCCAGGGCTCGTCTTATCATTTCTGGTAGCAGCAGCCGCGATTATTTTATCTGGTTTATGCTATGCAGAATTTGCATCACGTATTCCGGTCATTGGTGGGCCGTATGCCTACATGTATGTGGTCTTTGGAGAAATTGTGGCTTGGATGACTGGTTGGATGATTATTTGTGAGTTTTTCTTGGCGGTTTCATCCGTTGCTTCAGGTTGGTCAGGCTATGTCCATGGCTTTTTGGATAGCTTAGGTTTTTCTTTGCCGCAAGCGTTAAGTGGCGCTTATAATCCAACAAATGGTACATATATTGATTTGATTGCCATGTTGGTCGTTGTAGCCGTAACTTTTTGGGTATCTTTAGAAGCGAAAACAGCGTTACGTTTAAATAACTTAATGGTTTTCGTGAAGTTTGGGATTATTTTATTATTTGTTCTCGTGGGAATCTTTTATGTGAAACCAACGAACTGGCAACCATTTATTCCTTATGGTTTTTCAGGCGTTTTCAGTGGTGCTGCTTTAGTTTTCTTTGCCTTTCTAGGGTTTGATGCGGTCAGCATGGCCGCGGAGGAAGTGAAGAATCCGAAAAAAGATATTCCAAAAGGGATTATTGGTTCCATTATTATTTCAACATTGTTATATATTGTTGTTACGTTAGTTTTAACTGGGATTGTTCCATTTACGGATTTAGGGGTCAAGGATCCGGTGGCTTTTGCGATGCGCTTCATTAATCATGGCGCAATTGCGACAATCATTTCAGTTGGTGCTATTTTAACCTTATTAACAGTGACGATTGCGATGATGTACAGTTTAGCCCGTGTGATTTATGCGATTAGTAAAGACGGATTATTGCCGCAGTTTATGAGCAAAATCGATGAGAAGCGGCACACACCTAAGAATGCAACCTATGTAGCTGGATTTTTAGCAATGGTTTTTGCTGGTGTTGTTCCAATGGAGATGTTGGCTGAACTTACAAATATCGTGACACTCTTTTATCTGATGTTTCTCGCTTTAGGAATTATCAAATTACGGACAATGAAAGGAGAACCGCAAGCAGGTGAATTTAAAGTACCGCTTGTGCCGGTTCTACCATTAATTTCAATCGTGGTTTGCGCCGCTCTGATGTTCCAATTGTCTTTAGCTACTTGGCAAGTATTTGGCGTAGCCGTAGTGATTGGTTTGGCTATTTATTTCTTTTATGGACGTCACCATAGTATCGTTCGTTTTGAGACAAAAGAATAAAAATGAACGAAAAAAGAGAGGAATACTTGTCAAATAGACAGGTGTTTCTCTCTTTTCTTTCTGGCATTTTCTTCATTTTCAAGAGAAAACCGACAAGAAATATAGTTTAATAATGTCTAATTATGGTATACTGTTTAGGAGTAAATCCTGAGGGTTTAGGAAAATGACTAAAGGAGGTTTTTTCTGTATGTCACAGAAAGAAACATTTTATATTACCACCCCAATTTATTACCCAAGTGGGAAGTTACATATTGGGAATTCATATACAACAATCGCCTGCGATGCAATGGCCCGTTACAAGCGTTTAATGGGTTTTGATGTATTTTATTTAACAGGTGTGGATGAACATGGCCAAAAAATTGAAAAAAAAGCTGCTGAGTTGAATGTGACACCAAAAGAGTACGTTGATAAAATGGCAGCAGATGTTCAAAAATTATGGAAAACATTAGATATCAGCTATGATAAATTTATTCGGACAACGGATGATTATCACATGGCAGCCGTGCAACAAATTTTTGACCGTTTAGTAGAACAAGGAGATATCTACCTTGGAGAATATGAAGGTTGGTATTCAGTTTCTGATGAAGAATTTTTCACTGAAACACAATTAGCTGAAGTATATCGTGACGATGAAGGCAATGTCATTGGTGGGAAAGCACCAAGTGGTCACGAAGTCGAATTAGTTAAAGAAGAATCCTATTTCTTCCGCATGAGTAAATATGCGGATCGCTTGGTACAATATTACGAAGAACATCCAGAATTTATTCAACCAGAATCTCGTAAAAATGAGATGCTAAATAACTTTATCAAACCAGGATTAGAAGATTTAGCCGTTTCAAGAACGACTTTCTCTTGGGGAATTCCATTAAAAAATGATCCAAAACATGTGGTTTACGTATGGATTGATGCGTTATCAAACTATATTACAGCACTAGGTTATGGCTCAGAAGATGATTCATTATTCCAAAAATATTGGCCTGCGAACGTGCAAATGGTTGGGAAAGAAATCGTGCGTTTCCATACGATTTATTGGCCAATTATGTTAATGGCCTTGGATTTACCATTACCGAAAAAAGTCTTTGGACATGGTTGGTTATTGATGAAAGACGGAAAAATGTCTAAATCTAAAGGAAATGTTGTTTACCCTGAAATGTTAGTAGAACGCTACGGTCTAGATGCGTTACGTTACTATTTATTACGAGCAATTCCATTTGGTAGTGATGGCGTCTTTACACCAGAAGATTTCGTTTCTCGCTTAAATTATGATTTAGCTAATGACTTAGGAAACTTGTTGAATCGAACAATTGCGATGATTAATAAATATTGTGATGGCAAAGTACCAGCCTATGCTTCAAAAGTTACCCCATTTGATAGTGAACTATCGACAACTGCGGCGAATGTTATTGGAAAATATCATGAAGCAATGGAAAAAATGGAATTTAACACGGCCATTGCAGAAATCTGGACGCTAGTTTCTCGTGCCAATAAATATATTGATGAAACAGCGCCTTGGGTATTGGCTAAAGAAGAAGAAAAACGCAACGAATTAGAAAGTGTCATGATCCATTTAGCGGAAAGCTTACGAATTGTGGCAATCTTATTGCAACCAGTCATGACAGAAACACCAGGGAAAATTTTCGAACAATTAGGCTTAGATCCAGAAACAATGAACATGGAAAATATTCATTTTGGTGAGTTCCCAACAGACGTAACAGTAACAAGTAAAGGAACACCTATTTTCCCACGTTTAGAAATTGAAACAGAAGTAACGTATATTCAAAAGAAAATGTCCCAAAGCGAAAGTGCTACAGAAGAGGATATTAAATGGAATCCAGAAGAAACAACGTTGGTTTCAACGAAAGAAAAACAAATTAAGTACGATGATTTCGATAAAGTGGAATTAAAAGTTGCCGAAGTTATTGACTGTAAAAAAGTCAAAGGAGCAGATAAATTATTGCAATTTCGTTTAGATGCTGGAGATGAAAACCATCGTCAAATTCTTTCAGGTATTGCTGAATTTTATCCAGATCCAGCTGCGCTAATTGGCAAAAAAGTAGTCATTGTGGCTAACTTAAAACCAAGAAAAATGCGTGGTCAAATTAGCCAAGGAATGATTCTTTCAGCTGAATCACCAGAAGGGAAACTTCAAATTGTTGAAGCACCAAAAGAAATGCCAAATGGTGCAGGAATTGCATAAAAGCATAAGTAGTAAAGATAAAAGGTGAATTGTAACCTTTTATCTTTACTACTTTTTTTGTATACTAGAAGAAAAGTGATTTGATGTGGGGGAAGTTTGATGGCTTATCATAAATTTAAATTTTATGAGCAACGAAAAAATGATCCTAAATGGCGTCCGTATTATTTAGAAGCTATGAGAGTAAGGGAACAAGCACGGCTAACAGTACAACGTAGAAAAAGAAGGGCAAGAATTAGAACCTTTTTAGTGGTTGCGATACTGGTTATTTTAGTTTTTCTGTTATTGGCTCATTGGACATATTCACAAACAAATGAACTCTCTTTCTCCAGTTTTATCGACGTCCTAAAATCGAAAATCAACGAATTTTTAAATTAAAAGAATCGAAGAAAGGCCTAGAAAAAATCATTTGCGATTTTTCCTAGGCTTTTCTATTTTAGAGTTTCACTTTTTTAGGTATTCGTTTTTTACCAAAACGGCCTTTCGTTAGGCGACTTGGTAAAATGATCAGTAAGAGTGAAAAAGGGACACTAATAATTTGCCACGTGAGTAAACGGCCTAAGCTATTATTTTTATAGAGCCACTCTAATATAAAATGCAGTCCTAAAATACTTAACAAAGCCAAGCCTGTCAGGAAATAAGGCGTTGATACCCAGTCGGTCGTTTTCAAGAGACTAAAACCTAAAGGAATTAGATAAAAGTAAGCACTTGTTAAAGTAATCCGCCAACTTTTCATAACGGTGCCTAAATTAATTATAAAAAAAAGTAAAGATAGGACTAAAGCAAAAGGTGGAAACAAAGCCACTAACGCCGAATAGATGGTTCCCCAGACGAGCATTAAGGGACCTTTAACAATAGCGGCAATAAGTGTAAACAAGCCAATTAGGAGTAACTGCTGTGTCAGTGAGCCAAAAGTTAGTAAGCCAAATAAAATAAGCAGTAGCCAGTGCCAAATGGTTTGGTTTTGTTGTTTTCGCTCAATAGTTACATTTTTTTGGATAGAGGTTTTTAAAAAATTTTCTAAATCAGGTGATTGTTTCACCTTATCACGCTCCTCTCAACTTAAGAGACAACAAACGAGTAGGTCTGCTAATTAAAAAGCAGTGCCTACTCGTCTATTATAAGTGGTTTTTCTAAAAATAAAATCCGCCTTAAGTCTCAGTTACTGGGATGCCAAGTAAGGTGTAAACCATTCAGAAAGTGTGCCGGTATAAGGTAAAACGACCCGTTTCATTCCACGAGAAATAGCAGTATACAGGATTTTTTTATCTCGTTTATTGTCGGAATAACGATTAACATTTGGGTTATGAAGAATTACATTATCAAATTCTAGACCTTTTGCCATATCAATTGATAAAACTTGCAGTGACGGATGCTCTTCCAATGAAAGAGAAGCACTGAGTTCTTTTGTTAATTGTTCTTTTTCTGCAAAAGTTTTAGTAATGATGGCGGTGCTTTCTTTCGGATCAAAAGTTGCAATGGAAGTGACGATTGCTTTAAGATAGTCAGACGCAGAGTCACAAGGAATAAATGTCGGTTTTTCTCCATCATGCCGGATGGGCACAATGGTTAATTGCTCTGGTTGAGTGCCTAATGTTTGGAAGAGTCGTGTAATTTCTTTACTTGAACGGTAACTGTTTAATAATTGATACGTTCCAACAGAACGGCTGGTTTCGTTAACCAATAAATCATGAGCTTCAGAAAATTCAATGGCTGTATTAAAAATGGCTTGATTTTCATCACCAGCTAAAGTAAAACTAGCTTTAGGGAAAAGTGTCAGCAGTAATAATAATTGGGCTTCTGTATAATCTTGGACTTCATCGACTAGGATAAAAGCCATTTGTTGGTTGGCGAGGTTTTCAATAAATGCATGTTTCACCAAAATAAGGGCCACAATTTCATCGGCTGTGAAAACAGCTGTCTCTTTTTGATACGATTTTCCAGTGAATAAAGAATAAAACGTTTCAAAAAAGGCCCATTGATCTAGCCAAGCATCATTTTTGATAGCGGCAGTGATGGAGCGATATTTTTTCTTCAAACGTTTTAAAGCAAAATCAGCCAGATGTTTTTCATTATCTTCGGTAATCACTGTGCCAAAATAACGAATTTGTTCAGCTTCTGTTAAATCTTGGAATTGATCCAACATTTTTTTAGAATGGGCTTGTTTTAATAAGTACCGTGTCCAAAGACTGGTTAATTTTTCTTTTGTGGCTGAAATTCGTTGGCGAATACTCAAGTCAGCTGGTGTTTCTTGATAAAGTTTAAAAATTGTTTCTGAAGTAAATAAGGTCTGCTTTTTAAAAGTTAAAGGACGGAAAAAATGTGGCTGCACAACCGCTTTTTCAGGATTGCTTAAAAGAAACGTTGCAAATTCTTTTGAACGAATAACGTGCTCTTGCTCCGTTGCCTCAGAGCGAGTAATGCGTTCGAAATAGTCCGTTTCTTCTTCCATTGGCCATGATTCTTTGGTAGTGAAGCGCAAAAATTGTAAAAGAGTCAAATTCAAGGGATTTCGTTCGCCTAAATTCGGTAAAACTTGAGAAATATAATCAATAAATGTTGAATTTGGTGAAAGTAATAAAATATTATCCGCTGTAATTTCTGCTCGATGTTGATAAAGTAAATAAGCAATCCGTTGCATAATCGCAGACGTTTTCCCACTACCAGCAATCCCGTTGACTAGTAGGAGTGGCTGCGTTTCGTCACGAATTATTTGATTTTGTTCTTGTTGAATGGTTGTCGTAATGTCCTTCATATAAGGAGACGCATCTTCTTCTAAAGAATGCAATAACACATCATCTTGAATCGCAATGGTTGTGTCAAAATAGTTGATTAATTGATCTTTTTCAATAATTAACTGTCTTTTCAAATCAAGTTGTACAGGAATGGTTTGTTGATGTGCCATGTAGGCTGTTTTCCCTAAAACATTGTCATAAAATAACGAAGCAATCGGTGAGCGCCAATCGTGAATGCGCGTTTCTTCTTCTAAAGAAGTAAAATCGTTTACGCCAATATAAAAGTTTTCTGGCTCTTCAGGGCTGTCTTCAAAAGTCACGCCAATTTTGCCAAAATAAGGAACTTGTAATAGGCGTTTCACTTTGTCTAAATTTTTAGCCGTTGCTTCATTTTTTAAGTTCCACTGATCAATTTCACGGTTCTTCATTTCCAACATGGCAAACGTTTCTAGATTATCGGCATAACTATCAAAATTCAGCTTAGAATCGCGACCAAATTCCTCTAGCATATGTTTGCCATCTTTCATTGTGTTCGCCAATTGCTCTTCGTAAACTTTTTTAGCCGCTTGCAGCTCATGATAAACCGTTGTTAAATGCTGTTGTTCATAAATTTTTTCATCGGTCATGGAGATTCCTCCTTTTAATAACATGACTGAATAGTATACGTTACTTTTAGCATAAATGCAAGCGCTGTTTATGAGGAAATGGCGAATCTTGTCGCCTAGTCATTCAGATTTTTCAAGAAATATGATAAAGTAGAGAGGAGATAAAGGAGGCAATCATAATGATTTTTGATACACATACACATTTGAATGCAGAACAATTTAATGATGATATTCCAGAAACGATTGCACATGCCCAAGAATTGGGTGTTACAGAGATGGCCGTGGTCGGTTTTGATGAACCAACGATTGAAAAATCTCTTTTACTTAGTCAGGAATATGCCAATATTTATAGTATCATTGGTTGGCATCCAACAGAAGCGGGTAGCTATACGCCAGAGGTTGAACGACGATTACAAGAACAATTAACGTTGCCAAAAATTGTCGCATTAGGTGAAATCGGTCTTGATTATTACTGGATGGAGGATCCTAAAGAGGTGCAAGAAAAAGTTTTTCGCCGTCAAATTGCGATTGCTCGGGAAATGAATTTACCGTTTAGTGTGCATACGAGAGAGGCACTAGAAGATACCTATCGAATTTTAAAAGATGAAAAAATTTCAGATATTGGTGGAATCATGCATAGTTTCAGTGGCGATGCTGAGTGGATGAAGAAATTTTTAGATTTAGGTCTGCATATTTCTTTTAGTGGGGTCGTGACGTTTAAAAAAGCGTTGGATGTTCAAGAAGCGGCGATGGCGGTACCATTTGAACGAATGTTGGTGGAAACAGATGCACCCTATTTAGCCCCTGTTCCTTATCGTGGTAAACGGAATGAACCCGGCTATACACGATACGTAGTGGAAAAAATTGCTGAATTACGACAACTAACCTTTGAAGAAGTGGCAGAACAAACGAGAGTCAACGCTCATCGCTTGTTTCGGATAGATAAATGAAAGAAAAAATGAAAGTTGCAGAAATCATTGTCGTTGAAGGAAAAGATGACACACGCCGCATTCAAGAGGTAGTTGCAGCGGATACGATTGAAACGATTGGCTCTGCTATCAATGATGAAATTTTGACACAAATTGAACACGCACAAGAAACGAGAGGCGTGATTATTTTTACAGATCCAGATTATTCGGGCGAAAAAATTCGTAAAACAATAATGGAAGTCGTTCCTGATGCAAAGCATGCTTTTTTATCAAGAAAAGTCGCAGTTCCTAAAAAAAATGGCGGTAGCCTAGGGGTTGAACATGCTAGTGATGAAGCAATTATTGAAGCATTAAAAAAAGTCGTAACACCTGTTCAAGCTGATGAAGACTATCAAGAAATTCCTAGACAAACACTAGTTGAATATGGTTTAATAGCGGGAGCAAATGCCAAAAAATACCGTGAATTATTAGGAGATGACCTAAGAATTGGCTATACAAATAGCAAACAGTTAGTCAAACGGTTAAGCATGTTTCGGATTACAGAAGCAGAATTGAAAGAAAGCATGACACGTATTTTAAAAGAACTTGCAAACGAAGAATAACTACATGGAGGAACAAGCGTGACGGACTATAAAGAAATTGCCACACCATCCAGAACCAAAGAAATACTAAAAAAACATGGATTTTCATTTAAAAAGAGTTTAGGTCAAAATTTTTTGACAGAGCCTAATATTTTAAGAAAAATTGTAGAAACAGCGGGAATTAATCAGCAGACAAATGTTGTCGAAGTCGGACCTGGAATTGGTGCATTAACAGAGCAATTAGCGATGAACGCGGCACAAGTTGTGGCTTTTGAGATTGATGATCGCTTGATTCCTGTCTTAGCGGATACCTTAAGTCGCTATGATAATGTGACAGTGGTTCATCAGGATGTTTTAAAAGCTAATTTGGTCGAGACAACCAACCAAGTTTTTCAAGAGAAGTATCCGATTAAAGTGGTAGCTAACCTACCTTACTATATTACTACGCCAATTATGATGCATTTTTTAGAATCTTCTTTAGATGTAGCCGAAATGGTTGTGATGATGCAAAAAGAGGTCGCTGATCGAATTGCTGCTAAACCAGGAACGAAAGCTTATGGCTCATTATCAATTGCTGTCCAATATTTTATGGAAGCAAGTGTCGCCTTTATTGTGCCAAAAACAGTTTTTGTGCCGCAACCCAATGTTGACTCGGCGATTATTAAATTGACGCGCCGTGCTACACCAGCGGTGACAGTGACCAATGAAAAAGAATTTTTCAAATTAACCAAAGCCAGTTTCCAATTAAGACGCAAAACATTGTGGAATAACTTAACGCATTTTTATGGGAAAGATGAACAAACGGTAGCTTGGCTAAAAGAGAGCCTAGCTGAAGCAGAAATTGATCCTTCTAGACGTGGTGAAACATTGTCTTTAGAAGAATTCGCTCGTTTAAGTAATGCTTTAGAAAAAAATAAACCAGTATAAGAAAGAACTTTCTGTTATTTATGAGAAATAACAGAAAGTTCTTTTATGTGTCTTGACACATTGCGGCCGTTCAGCTACACTTGAGAAAAACAAAAGGTGTCATGACACCTTCAGGAGGCAGTTTTAATGAAAACAAACTCAGTAAAACGTTTAACAATTTCAGCACTTTTAATTGCAATGGGGATTATCATTCCAATGGTTATGCCAAGAATTACCATTGGTCCAGCCAGTTTTACGTTAGCAAGTCACGTCCCAGTTTTTATTGCCATGTTTATTTCTCCAGTGGTGGCAATTGCGGTTAGTCTAGGAACAGGTTTTGGTTTTTTCTTATCCGCAACACCGATTATTGCTTTGCGGGCCTTATCTCATTTGATTTTTGCAGTCATTGGCGCAGTGATTTTACAAAAGCATCCAGAAATTTTAATCAATAAAGAGGGGAAATTCACTTTATTAAATGGGAAATTACAGTTGTTTAACGTGGGAATTGGAGTGATTCATTCCGCGGCCGAGCTAGTGGTTGTTTCTGTATTTTACACAATGGGCAACTTGCCAGGAACTTATTATACAGCCGGCTTCATGTATTCTATTTTTCTTTTGATGGGCGTTGGTGGATTAATTCATAGTTTGGTGGATTTCAGTATTGCCTACTTTTTAGCAAGTACCTTAAGTAAACATGTAGATATTCCAACTTTTACAGAAGCGAAACAACCCAAAGTGATAAAGAAGAAGGTTAAATTAGCATAAAGAGAAACAATCGAGGCATCCGTCATTGTGACGGATGCCTCGAGATTTTTTTATTTAATGACTTCTTCTGTTTGAGGGTCGAAGAAATGTCCTTTGTTAATATCAAAAGCTAAGTCAATCATTTCACCAGGATGGTGGAAGTCACGAGCATCTACTTTTGAGATAAACTCTGTATCACCAATTTTTGTATAAAGCATGGATTCAGCCCCTAATAATTCAGAAACAACAACTTCAGATTTAATCACTGCATCTTTCATTGCCGTTAAAGCCACTTGTTCGCTATGAATATCTTCTGGACGAATACCGAAAATTAATTCTTTGCCTTCATAACCATGTTCAACAAGCTCTTTGTTTCTTCCTTCAGGAATTGCTAGCTTTAAGCCATGTTGGTTAGAAATAACCCCATTGTTTAAGGTAACTTTGAAGAAATTCATGGCAGGTGAGCCGATGAACCCAGCTACGAACATATTTTTTGGTGTATTGTAAACTTCTTTTGGTGAACCAATTTGTTGAATAAAGCCATCTTTCATAATTACGATTCGGTCAGCCATGGTCATCGCTTCGGTTTGGTCATGTGTCACATAAATTGTCGTAGTTTCTAAACGTTGGTGTAGTTTAGCGATTTCAGCACGCATGGCTACACGTAATTTTGCATCCAAGTTTGATAAAGGTTCATCCATTAAAAAGACTTTGGCATCACGGACAATTGCCCGGCCAAGTGCAACACGTTGGCGTTGTCCACCAGAAAGCGCCGCAGGTTTACGTTGTAAGTACTCTGTTAAGCCCAGAATATCCGCAGCATTTTCCACCCGTTTTTTAATTTCAGCTTTATCATATTTTCTTAGTTTTAAACCAAAAGCCATGTTATCAAAAACAGTCATATGCGGATAAAGCGCATAGTTTTGGAAAACCATGGCAATATCACGATCTTTCGGTGCAACGTCATTCATGACTTTGTCCCCAATTGATAATTCACCTTCAGTAATATCTTCTAAGCCAGCAATCATTCGCAATGTTGTTGATTTACCGCAACCAGAAGGTCCGACAAAGACGATAAATTCACGGTCTGTAATTTCTAAGTTAAAATCTGTAACAGAATAATGTTCTGCATTGTCATATTTTTTATACACATTTCTCAGCGCCATTTCCACCATTTGATACGTCACTCTTTTCTTTTTGATTTGTTACTCATAGTTTAAATGAAAACGCTATCTTTCGGCAAGGGAGAGTTGCACAAGAAAAAGAAGACTTTTTCGTCAAGGTGACAAAGGACAAACACTCTCAGCGGATTTATCGATAAACTTTTGTTATAATATAACAAAGACAGGAGTTGGATAACATGAAAATCGCTTTAATCGCTCATGATCGTAAAAAAACATTAATGATCAAACTAGCAACCGCTTATAAACATATTTTAGAAAAACATGAATTGTATGCAACAGGGACGACAGGCATGAAAGTGATGGAAGCAACTGGCTTACCCGTGCATTGCTTTAAATCGGGGCCATTAGGTGGGGATCAACAGATTGGCGCAATGATATCAGAAGACAACATTGATTTAGTTATTTTTTTAAGAGATCCTCTTTCCGCGCAACCGCATGAACCAGACGTGACAGCTTTGATTCGTCTAAGTGATGTCTATGAAATTCCTTTAGCGACCAATATCGGCAGTGCTGAAATTCTTTTGAGAGGTGTCGAGGCGGGGTTTGCGGACTTCCGTGAGGTTATCCATGAAGGGGATCGTCGACCGTTAGCTTTTTAGAGAACCTTAATGGTTATTTTGACTATTTTGTGGTATATTTTATGAGGACTTTTGTCCAAATAAAATAACAGAGTAGGAGACAAAGCGTTAAGTGCTAAAAGGATGGGATGTTGCCTTTTGGACGAAGAACATAAACAGTGTGTTGCTAGAAAGCAAAGGTTCTTACTTTGCTTATCATCAGAACAACACGTTCAGCTTTTTAATGTTCGCGGTTTTGTTTTCGCATTCGCTGCATGGTTCGTCATGTAGCAGCTCTTAGAGGAGATGCTAAAAATGACAAAGAAAAAATTTGGCACAAAATCCATTGCGTTAATGGGCGTACTCATTGCGGTGGTCGTTGTCTTTTCACGCTTTTTTGCGTATGAAACAACGTTTTTAAAAATCAGTTTCACGTTTATTCCAGAATCATTGATTGGGATGATTTTCGGACCTTTTTGGGCTGGAATCGGCACGGCGGTGGCTGATGTGGTAGGAATGCTGCTTTTTCCAAAGGCAGGCTATTTTCCTGGGTTTACTTTAAATGCCTTTTTGGCTGGTGCTATTTATGGTTATTTCTATTATAAGAAAGAAATGACATGGCAACGAGTGATTTTGGCGACATTGTTGGTCACCGTTTTAATTAATATCATTTTAACTCCTTTGTGGTTAAGTTTAATGTATGGAGTCAATCTAGCAAATTTTGCTTGGTGGGTGCCACGCTTAATTAAAACAGTTATTTTCTTTCCTATTCAAGTAATTGCCACTTATTATTTAGGCAATAAAATTCCCTTTAAACGTTTATTTGGGAAACCATTATCTGAATTAGATCAATAAATTTAAAATTAAAAGAGTCACTTTTCATCATCCCAGAAAAGTGACTCTTTTTTATTGTGCTTTTTGATTAAACTGTGCTTCGTAAAGGTCACGATAATAACCCTGTTCTTTTTGCAATAATTCGTCATGGGTGCCAATTTCAACTACTTGACCATTGTCCATAACTAGAATTTTTTCAGCACTTTTGATTGTTGCTAAGCGATGGGCAATAACAAAACTGGTCCGCCCGTTCATCATTTGTAAAAAAGCATCCTGAATTTTTTGCTCGGTCAATGTATCAACTGAACTGGTCGCTTCATCTAAAATAAGCATCGGCGGATTACTAATCATCGTGCGTGCAATAGTCATTAATTGTCGTTGTCCTTCAGAAATTTTAACGCCTTGGGAACCAATCTCGGTATCTAGTCCTTGAGGTAAACGCATGACGAAATCAAAAATATGGGCTTTTTTCATGGCTTCTATAATTTCTTCGTCAGAGGCTTCGGGATTTCCGTACGTTAAATTTTCCCGAATGGAACTATCGAATAGCCAAGTATCTTGGAGAACCATACCAAAACTTTTTCGTAAGCTGTCCCGAGTAATTTGAGTAATGTCGTGAGTATCAACCGTAATTTGACCATGGTCGACCTCGTAAAAGCGCATTAACAAATTCACTAATGTTGATTTACCCGCACCAGTTCGCCCAACAATGGCAATTGTTTCTCCTGGTTCAGCAATTAAATTAAAGTTTTCGATTAAAGGTCGCGTCGGCGTGTAAGAAAAATCAACGTCTTTAAATTCAACACGGCCTCGCGCTTCTTTCAAAACAATTGCGTTCGGGGCATCAGGACGTTCAACTGGTTGATCCATCATATCAAAGGTACGTTCCAATCCAGCTAAGGCGGCTTGGATTTGGTTGGTGATTCCTGAGAGTTCAATAAAAGGTTTAGAAAATTGACTAGAGTAAATGGTGAAACTGGAAATAACACCAACTGTGACTAAAGGATTGCCACTTAAAACTAACAAGCCACCGACTAATCCAATCGATAAATAAGATAAATGGTCGATAAATCGAGAAAGTGGGTTGGTTAAGGAGGAAGAAAACTGAGCCTTCTGTCCTTTTTCATACAACGTTTGATTCAATGCTTCAAATGTTTCTTGCGTAGCTTGTTCTTGTTGAAAAGCTTTAACAATTTTTTGGTTGCCAACCATTTCTGAAACGAAGCCGGAAATTTCACCAACAATCGTTTGTTGTGCAGCAAAGTTTTTTTGTGAAGCTTTTGCAACAAGCCAGTTTACAATAAAAATAATCGGCGTACTGATAAGAACCACTAATGTGAGCAGGGGACTTAGCCGAATCATAAAGAGCAAAGCAACAACGACGGTGGCCATGCCAGAAAATAATTGGTTGAAGACAGCCGAGCAAGCCATTGAAATATTGTCAATATCGTTGGTAAAGCGACTGACGATATTTCCGTGTGACGTTTGGTCATAATAACTTAACGGTAATTGATTTAAATGGGCAAAGGCATCTTTTCTCAGCTGTGTGGTCGATAAATAAGACACGCGATTACCGAGACGTTGAATCAGCCATTGACTTAGAACGGTTACGAGTAAAATCCCTGCTAATAAACCTAAAATTTTGATGAGTTGCGCAGCATTGACTTGTCCTTTACCAACCATTGTATCAACGGATTTACCTATATAATAAGTCATGAGGACAGTCGAAAAACCACTGAGAATTCCTAGGATTAAGGCGCCGATAATTTCTTTTGGATAGCGTAGTAAATACGGCTTAAAACGTGAGAAGGCACCAAAATGAATTTTTTTAGTTTGCATGGGTATCCTCCTCCTGTGACGCAACGATTTCTTGATACTCTTTAGAAGAAGTAAGTAATTCTTCGTGGGTGCCAAGGCCAGCGACTTTTCCACTATCTAGGACTAAAATTTGATTCGCCGTAGCAATCGAACTCACGCGTTGTGAAATTAAAATAACGGTTGTCTCTGCTCGTTCTTTTTGTAAAGCACGGCGCAGATTCAAATCTGTTTGATAGTCGAGGGCACTCAAGGAATCATCTAAAATAAGTAAATGCGGTTTCCTAATCAAGGCACGGGCAATGGTCAACCGTTGTCTTTGTCCACCAGAAAAGTTTTTTCCGCCTTCGTTAACAGGCGTGTCTAACCCTTGGTCTAATTGTTCAACAAATTCTTTACATTGGGCGATAGCTAATGCTTCCCAACAGTCTTCATCAGTTGCATTTGGTTTGCCCCATTGTAAGTTTTCTCGAATAGTCCCTGTAAATAAGACGGCAGTTTGTGGGACACTTGCCACTTGTTGGCGTAAAGTAAAGAGCGGCCAATCGCGCACATTTATACCATTAATAAAAAGGTTTCCTGCACTCACATCATAAAATCTGGGAATGAGTTGGGTTAAGGTACTTTTTCCGCTGCCGGTAGGTCCTGTGATGCCGAGAATTGAGCCTTTAGGAATCGTAAAATTGATATTTTCCAAAGCCAAACCGGCCTCTGGTTCATAGCGAAAATCTACATGGTCAAAGGTAATATCACCAAATTGTGGAGATGTTTTTGCTGATTCTGGTGTATCTGTTAACTGGCTTTCTACAGTTAAAACCTCATTGACACGGTTTGCGGAAGCGGCAGCTCGCGTAAAAATTACCACGAGATTAGAAGCAACAATTAAAGCGAGCATCATTTGATTCATATAATTGATCAATGCTAAAACTTCCCCTTGTTGCAGGGAACCGAAAGAAACTTTTAAGCCACTAAAATAAAGTAAAAATAAAATTCCAACATTCATAATCAAAGTGGTTAAAGGCGTTAATAAAGCAGAAACATTCGATACACGAATGTAAATATCGCCTAAATCATCTGAAGCTTTATCAACATGTCGTTGCTCTGTTTCCTTTCTAGCAAACGCACGGATCACACGGACACCGCTTAAGTTTTGACTGATTTGACGGTTTAACCGATCCAAATATTCTTGGACTTTTTGATATAAAGGCACAGTCACTTTAATGATAATAAAGAGAATAAGGCTAAAAATTGGTAAAAGTAATAGGAAAAGAAAGCCCATCTGCACATCAATGTAAAAAGCCATGACCACAGAACCGATACTTAAAAAAGGTGTCCGAATGACCAACCGAATAAACATCGCTAAAGCTAATTGAAGCTGGTTGATATCGTTTGTGATCCGGGTGATGAGGGTATCTGTACCAAAACTATTCAATTCTTTGTGTGAAAGCTGATTAATTTTCTTCATTAATTGATTTCTTAGCTCCGTCCCAAAACCTTGCGAAGCGACTGAAGCATAGTATTGACAAATCATGACAAAAAATAAACCAACTAACGACATAACAAGCATCCAGAGGGCCATTTCTATGACAGTCTGTCGGTCGTTTTGACGAATACCGACATCGACTAAGTGAGCCATGAATAAGGGCAAGACTAACTCGAAACAAGCTTCTAAAAATTTGAAGACTGGACCGAGGATAATTTGTTTTCGATAATTTTTTGCGTATTTCAATAAACCAAACATAAGATTCCTCCCTTTGTTGCTCTCATTGTAGCCTAATCTTTCAATGAAAGAAAGTTGTTCGCTACATTTTCTCAACTTCTGTTAAAATAGAAGAAAAGCGCAAAGAAGTGGAGTGTGACAGAAACGTGGAAAAAATGAGTCAGGTTATTTTGTTATTTTTTATTTATTCCTTTATCGGCTGGTTATGGGAAACGGTGTATTGTTCATTAAAAGCTAAAAAATTTGTTTATCGAGGATTTTTGGTAGGGCCCTATTGTCCTATTTATGGATTTGGGGTCTTAAGCGTTCTCTATTTTGTGGAACCCTTTGAAAACAATCTCTTGGTATTGTATGTCGGATCGGCTGTTTTAGTGACGATTTTAGAATATGTCACTAGTTATGGCTTGGAAAAACTGTTCCATGCCTCTTGGTGGGATTATCATGATGTACCTTTTAATTTAAACGGTCGCGTGGCTTTACCGGTTTCTCTTTTTTGGGGATTGGGGTGTGTCTTGATTGTCAAAGTTATTCAACCAGAAATCGCCAAAGTTGTCAGTTTTTTACAAGCAACCTTTGGCAACTACTTAGCACTTTGCATAGTGATTGTAATGGGGCTTGACTTAATTTATACGTTGCTGAACATGCAAGGTTTCAAAAAACTTATTACCGAGATGGGCCAAACGTTGGAAACGAACCAACAAGAATTTAAGCAACGGTTGAACACAAAAATGGAAATCGCTACAGCTGATTGGCAGAAGTTAAAAGAACGAACCAAAAAAGAGCATTTCCAAAATCGGTTAAATTTCCAACAACGTCGTTTTATTAACAATTACCCAAAACTAACTTTAAAAAACATTAAAAATTCCAAAGAAGTTCGGCATCTCTTAGAAGACTTGAAGAAAAAGGGCCAATAATTAACAAAAAATATTACAAAATATTTCAATCAATGGTCTAATGGGATGAAAAAAAGAAAAATCGTCAAAAGCTAGTTTTTAAGCCGTCTTAAGAAATTCTTAAAGAATTGAGATAGAAATGGACTAATGAATAAACGCAGGATAAAAAAAGAGTTGCATTTAAATTGTAATAAATTGTAACATGATTGAAATAAAACAAGCCCTCCTGACTAGTATAATGAGTAGGTGTTTTAGATAAGTTAGGAAAGGTGTTGGATTTAGTGAAGGTTAAAAAGTTGATACCATTTTTAACAACAATGATGCTTATCAATTTTGGACTTCCAGTCGCTGCGGCAGCAGAATCACTTGATTCGTTGCAAGAAAAAGAAGCGCAAGCGAAACAATCTGGGGAGTTAATTAGTAAAGAAATCAATTCAGCCTTAGACGATGTAAATGCTAAATATGCGGAAATCGAACGTTTAAAAACGCAAATTTCAAAAGCGGAAGATACGTTGAAAACTTCGAAAGAGGAAATAGAAAAAACAGAAAAAAATATTTCTCGTCGTAAAGAAGCTGTTGGCGATCGTATGAAGGATATTCAATTAAATGGCGACCAACGTACTTGGCAAGCCTTATTAGATGCAGAAAATTTATCAGATTTCTTTAATCGGGCCTACGCCATGACCGTTTTACAAAACTTTGAACGGGAAAAGATTGAAAGCTTAACTAGCGAAAAAGAAAAGTTAGCTGCATTACAAGAAAAAGTTGAAAATACGCAAACAACTTTAAAACAAAATGAAGAGAAATTACAAGTTGAAGCTTCTTCAATGAATAATAAAGTCTCTGAGTTAAAAGAAAAAATGGCGGATAATGAAGAATTATTGGCTCAAATTTCGACAGACAAACAGAAAGAGCAACAACGCTTAGTCAGCGAAAAAGCAGCAGCTGAGGCACAGAAAAAACGTGCGGCAGAAACCGCCAAAGCAGAAGCAGCGAAGAAACAAGCAGCTGCCGACAAACAAGCGCAAGCAGATGCGGCGGCTAAACTAGAAGCCGAAGCTGCTGAAGAGTCAAGCAGTCAAGCATCAAGCTCTTCTACAAGTACGGAAAGCAGTAGCACTGAATCTTCAAGTTCAGCTAGTTCATCCGAATCGTCATCAACGACAGAATCATCGACAGGCGAATCATCAACGCCAGGAACTGGCTCTGGTCGTGTGCTTCAGATGGAATCAACTGCTTATTCTTGGCGCGAAGCTGGTGCAAGTAATCTAAGTGCTACTGGCATTGACTTAAGTAAACAAAGCAATGTGATTGCAGTTGATCCGAGCGTAATTCCTCTGGGGTCATTAGTGAAAGTCTCTGGTTATGGCTTTGCTATTGCTGGAGATACAGGTAGCGCTATTCAAGGGAATATTATTGATGTTCATTTTGATTCGGTAGAGCAATGCATTGCTTGGGGACGACGTCAGGTTACAGTAGAAATTCAATAATAAATTTGTTATACTAAAGACAAGATAAAAGGAATTGGCTAAGTCAGTAATGATAGTAGCCAGTTCTTTTTTAGTTAAATGTAAAGGAGAATTACAATGATTCGCTCGGCAACAAAAGAAGACGGTCAAGCGATTGCTCGGCTGGTCCTAGTTATTTTAAAAGATATGGAGTTACCAATTTTAGAAGAAGTCTCAGAAGAACAAATGATTGACCTATTAGCAGAGGCAACGGCGTATCCAACCTATCGCTATGGCTATCAACGAATTTTAGTTTATGAACATGCAGGTGAAGTTGCAGGGATTGCTGTCGGCTATCCTGCGGAAGATGAAAAGATTATTGATGAACCTTTAAGAGAAGTCTTTAAAAAACATGGTTTAGCAGAAGATGTTCGGCTATTTATTGAAGAAGAAACTTTGCCTAATGAATGGTATTTAGACACGATTTCAGTGGATGAACGTTTCCGCGGAATGGGAATTGGTTCTAAGTTATTAGATGCTTTACCTGAAGTAGCCAAAGCTAGCGGGAAGCAAGCCTTGGGTCTAAATGTTGATTTTGACAATCCAGGGGCGAGAAAGTTATACGCAAGCAAAGGCTTTAAAGACGTCACAACAATGACTATTAGTGGTCACTTATACAATCATATGCAAAAAGAAGTGTAAAAATAACGAAGCTAAAGTTAATCACTTTAGCTTCGTTATTTTTCATTAATCCGTTAATGGATCAAAATCTAATCCAAAATCATCGGAAGTTTTTTGTTTTTTCTTATTATATAACCAGTAGTCAAGGACAGCTGCTATGCAGATGCACAACGGTGCGTCCTCATCATTGGCAACAGTTAAAACAAAATAGTCGCCTGTACAAAGCATGGTTTTATCCATTGACATGATTTTTTTATGGACTTGATAAATTGAATATTGGTGCGCTTTGATATCACCAACAACTGCCCAGTGAAGGCCTTGAACATAATAGAAATCAGCATTCAAATTGAACAGTTTTCGTAGAGTACCCACTTTTTCAAAACGCTGATATAACTCAAATCGTGTGCCAAAAGTCCAAGAAACTTGTTTAATACTGGCTAAAATTTCTCCGTTCATTGCATATAAAGAAAGCGCATCTCCTCGTGTACCCCAGCGCCCCACCAATAGAAAAAGTGAACGGCCTGCTTGGTCTTTCACGATGGTTCGCGTAACTTTTCCTAACTGTTGTTCTTGAATAAAAAATTCAGACACGACACGATCTCCTTTCTATATATAAATGAGTGCTGTAACTGGTAGTGCTTATTACAAATCTTCTCTTATTGCACGCAGGATGGCTTCGCCGACACCATTTTCTAAATTAGTGGCTGTTTCATATTTAGCATATTCTTTTAATTCCAGTTCGGCATTGCCCATTGCAAAACTTACCCCAGCCCATTGAATCATGCTGACATCATTTAAATTATCACCAATAGTCATGACTTGTTCAGCGGGAATCCCACGTTCTTTAGCGACGCGCGCAACCGCAATCCCTTTTTGTGCTAGGCGGTGGTTAATTTCAATATTATTAAGCGCAGAAGAGGTGACAACCAAATCATCTAGTTCTTCTACTTCCATCCCAGCAGGACCTAATACTTTCGGCCCATCCATACTGAAGCCAATAATTTTAAGGACTTCAATCGAATCATCTTTTAAAATGTCGTCTAAACGATCAACATAGGTAATATGCAATAAAGATAGGTGTGCTGAAGCCATGGCAATCGCCACTTTATAAGTTAAATGGGGCATGGATTCTGCAATATGAGCGGCAAAGTTTTCAATTCTTTTTTCTTGATGTTCAGAAAAAATACCTTTATTTGTAGAGATTTCATAGTAAACATTGTGTTGACTCAAAATAGTTAGTACTTCTGTTACTGTTTCTTTTTCGATCCCAGCCGTGAAAAGTGAGTGTCCATCTTTGTCGAACACTTGGGCGCCGTTTAAAGTAATCATGGCGCAGTCAATTCCAGCTTCTTCTAACGCGGGTTTCGCTTCGGTATATGCGCGGCCAGTAGCAACCATAAATTCGATTCCTAAACGTTCCGCTTCGCGAATTGCTGAAGCGTTATCATTTGTGATGCTCATTTTTGCATCTAAAAGTGTTCCATCCATATCTGAAGCAATTAATTTAATCATCGATTCTCTACACCTCATTATCTATTTAAAGCTTACCTATAGTTTACCACGTTTTTCCAAGAGAAAGTACCCAGAAATTTCTTGTCAGGTTTGGAGAAATTCGTTATGCTTAGAGAGCGAAGGAGTGAGCATTATGAAAGAAATTATTCACAATAGTTGGCAAACCGTTTTATCTGCTGAGTTTGAAAAACCATATTATCAAGAATTGCGGGAGTTTTTGAAAAAAGAATATCAGACACAAACGATTTATCCAGATATGTATCATTTATTTTCAGCGTTAGAACTAACCCCTTTTGAAGAAGTAAAAGTAGTAATTTTGGGACAAGACCCATATCATGGACCTAATCAAGCACACGGACTAAGTTTCTCTGTCCAGCCAGGTGTGAAAGTGCCGCCATCTCTTGCGAATATTTACAAAGAATTACAAGCTGATTTAGGGTACCAACCCGTCAACCATGGCTTTTTAGAAAGCTGGGCCAAACAAGGCGTGTTATTATTAAATACTGTGTTGACCGTTCGGGCAGGTCAAGCCTATTCCCATCGAGGCAAAGGGTGGGAGCAACTGACAGATGTCATTATCGAAAAGTTGAATGAGCGTGAAAAACCTGTTGTTTTCATTTTATGGGGACGTCCTGCTCAAGAAAAAATTAAAATGATTGATACGACTCGGCATGTAATTATCAAATCGCCACACCCAAGTCCATTGTCAGCACATCGTGGTTTTTTTGGCTCACGTCCGTTTTCTCAAGCGAATGCCGCTCTAGAACGTTTAGGGGAAACGCCGATTGATTGGCAACTTCCTGAAACAGTGTAGTGTAACAGCATATACTGTTATAGTGTAGAAGAGTTAGTTTGTGAAAAGTTTATCGGATTATTGGTTTTTTTGACTAATACAGCTAGAAAAAACTGTTATTTTCATTGAGAATAGTGTATGATGGATTTTGTAAATATAAAACTGGAGGGTTTATCGTGGAATTATTCGATAGCTTAAAATTTAAAGTCGTACGCCGTAATATCAAAATTGTTTTCCCTGAAGCAACAGATCCTAGAATCTTAGGTGCTGCTGCCCGCTTAAAATCTGATGAATTAGTAGAACCAATCTTAATTGGTGATCCAACAGATATTGCAAATGCTGCTATGGCTCGTGGAATCAACACATCAAACTTTATTATTATCAACCCAAATGATTATGAAAAATGGGATGAAATGGTCGAAGCATTTGTTGAACGCCGTAATGGAAAAGCTACTAAAGAAGATGCTGAAAAAATCTTAAAAGATGTCAACTATTTCGGTACTATGTTAACTTACATGGGTATTGCTGATGGTATGGTTAGTGGTGCTATCCACTCAACAGGTGATACAGTTCGTCCTGCGTTACAAATCATTAAAACAAAACCAGGCGTAAGCCGTACAAGTGGTGCCTTCTTAATGATTCGTGGTCGTGACCAAGAAAGATATTTATTCTCAGACTGCGCGATTAACGTGAACCCAACTGCACAAGAATTAGCTGAAATTGCTGTTGATAGTGCTAAAACAGCTGAATTATTTGACATTGAACCTAAAGTTTCATTGTTAAGTTTTTCAACAAAAGGTTCTGCAAAAGCACCAGAAGTAACAAAAGTTGCTGAAGCTACAAAAATTGCGCAAGAATTAGCACCTGAATATGCGATTGATGGTGAATTACAATTTGATGCTTCTTATGTATCTTCTGTCGCACAATTAAAAGCGCCTAACTCAAAAGTTGCTGGAGAAGCAACAGTCTTTGTATTCCCAGATTTACAATCAGGAAATATTGGCTACAAAATTGCTCAACGTTTAGGTAACTTTGAAGCAATTGGCCCTATCTTACAAGGATTGAACAAACCAGTTTCTGACTTATCACGTGGTGCAAACGAAGAAGATGTTTATAAATTATCAATCATTACAGCTGCTCAAACATTAATGAACGACTAATTAACTATGTCGAAGCATGATAAATAAGCAAAGTAGAAGTTGAGGTTCCCAGGACACTTGGGCCTCAACTTTATTTTTTTGAAGCTGCCACTAGTCAACTTATTGAATTTTCGGTATACTTTCATACATAGATTCTTGCAGATGGGAGGCAAAAAAATGAACATTGTCCTGAACAATCCATTGGAAACAGAAGCAATTGCTAAAATCATTGGACAGAAGGCACAAGCTGGTGATGTAATTGTCCTGACTGGTGATTTAGGGGCCGGTAAGACGACAATGACGAAAGGGATTGCTTTAGGATTAGGCATTTCCCAAATGATTAAAAGTCCCACCTATACGATTATCCGCGAATATCCACAAGGACGACTTCCGTTATACCATATGGATGTTTACCGTGTTGAAGAGGGTGCGGATGAATTAGGGTTAGATGAGTATTTTGAAGGAGATGGGCTATCCGTTGTAGAATGGGGCAGCTTGATTGAAGAAGAATTGCCAGAAGATTATTTAGAAATTATTTTAAATAAAGATTCTCAAGAAGCTGACAAGAGAGTTCTTGAATTCCGTGGAACTGGTCCATTGGCAGAAGAAAGAATAGCAGAGATTTTACAAGCGTGGGAGGCTCGCGAATATGACTGAACAAACATTTTCTATTCGAGAAGCAGTGCCTACTGATGCGGATCAATTACTATCTGTGATGTCAAAAATTGGGAGTGAAACGCCCTATTTGGTGATGGATGAGCGAGGAATGGCCATGTCGACAACAGAATTGGCTGAAAATCTAGCAACACTCTATGAATCGCCAAATAATGTTTTATTGGTGGCATTAGCGGGAGAAGCGATCATTGGCACCGCTTCTGTGTCTGCTTCTTCTAAAAACCGGATGGAGCATATTGGTGAAATTGGCATTAGTATTTTAAAAGAATACTGGGGCTATGGACTAGGCAGTATCCTAATGGAAGAACTTATTCGCTGGGCGCATGAAAGTCATGTTATTCGTCGCTTGGAATTAACGGTACAGGATCGCAATCAACGAGCGATTCATGTCTATAAAAAATTAGGGTTTGAAACAGAGGCAATTATGCCTCGGGGTGCCAAAACAGACCAAGGTGAATTTTTAGATGTTCATTTAATGCGTTTGCTGATTGATTAATTATTGGTTAATAATTTTAATTTCTTAAATAATCGAACGATAATTGCATGAAAAAACAAAATTTTCGCAATTATCGTTTGTTTCATATTTATTTTTCTGATATTTTTGTTATAATTATAGAAGAATTTAACGAAAAAATGAAAATTTATTTTGGGAAGGAATGTAAGAAATGGCGAAGGCAACGAAAATGAATGTTAACTATCGAGAGTCGATCTTGGATCGTGCGTATCGTTTAGAGCTAATAAAAAAAGATGAGTATGCAAAACATCAAGAAAAATTATCATTATTAAATGAAAAATTGTCTGACGGGGAACCAGCTCAATTTGATGCAAAAGAAGAAACGTTTTGGAAAAAAATTTCGCAAAAAGTTATTTTATAAAAGTAATACATACGAATAAGAGCGTACACATAGAAAGAAGCGTAAGCAGTTTAACACTGCTTACGTTTCTTTTTTAATGAATAGGAATAACTGTTTCACGCTTAATTAATTTGTGAGGAATAACGAGACGGACACCATTTGTCAATTCTTCGTGGATTAATTCATATAATTTTTTCATCGCCATTCGACCTAATTCTGACGTGTCGATGTCAATGCTTGTTAGATAAGGATGTGTCAATGTTGAAAAGATTGAGTTGTTAAAACTAATAATGGATAACGTTTCAGGAACTTGATAACCATAGATTTGCGCAAGTTGCATCGTCCGCAAAGCAAAGATATCATCAATCACCACCAACGCCGTGGCATTATTTTGATGAAGAATATCATCGAAAGCCATGTAATCTTCAGGTTTTTCTAACGCAACGCTTGGTAAAACAGTTAATCCTTGCATCATCATTGCTTTTTGATAACCAAAGTAACGTTCAAAGTACAAACTTTCATGCGTTGTATTGGTCACAAATAAAATATTTTTATGGCCGTTTTCAATTAAAAATTCCGTCGCTTGTTTCCCTAATAATTGATTATCATTATCCACGTAAACTATTTCCGTTTCATGTTGGTAAGGTTGACCAATTAAAGTAAAGGGAATGTTGTTTTCGTATAAGTAATCAATGACGGGGTCCTTACTATCTGAATACACAAGAATAAAACCGTCCACTTGTTTTTGAAGATGCATTCTTTTAACGTTTTCCAATAGTACATCAAAACTTTTGGCAGTTGCAATAGCAGTAGTCATATCATAAAGACGGGCTTCCTCATTGATGGCTTCCATAATTTCTAAATAAAATGGATTCCCTAACCGTTCTTTCGAATCTAAAGGAGGTAAAATTACGCCAATGGCACTTGAAATTCGTTTACCCAAATTCCGTGCCGTCATATTTGGCACATAGCCTAAGTCATCCATGACTTTTCGCACTTTCTTTTTTGTCGATTCAGAAATACTTGGATGATCGTTAATGACACGCGAAACGGTTGAGGTTGCAACCCCCGCTTTCTTAGCGACATCTTTTACTGTAATTGCCATTTTTGCCACGCCTTTCTTAGTGATTATAGAAGGTTAAATTGATAAACCGTTTGGTAGGTTTGCTTTTTATTAGCTGGTAATAAAATAGAGCCCCACTGAGGATGATGAACAATGTCTGGATACTCTTGTGGTTCAATTGCTAAGCCATAGTTTGAATGCATAGCTTGTCCATTAATAGAAAAAGGAGCCTCAAAACCAGTCGTAGAAAATAATACCATACTTTGGTTCGTTGTTGCTATCGTCATTTTTCTTCCAGAAGTAGGTTCTTGTAAGCAAAATTGTGGCTGTCTTAAGTCAGAGCCAACTAAGGAGAAAACATCATCTAACCCAGTTGGATAGCGTTGGAGGATTGTTTCGATAGGTGTCAGTTCATTAAAACGTATGGATAGTTCAGAAGCTGGTAAAATCCGTCCAGTAGGCAGCTTATTATCGTCTAATTCTAACATACCTTGACAGTTCAAAGATAGCAAATGTGACAGAATGTCTAACTTTCCATCGCCAGATAAATTAAAGTAGGCGTGGTTTGTAGGATTAAAAAGTGTTTCCTGTTTACTCCGTCCAGTACTGATCATTCGTAAATGATTATCCTCTAGCTGATAAGTGATGGTGGCCTCAATTGGTCCAGGATAGCCAGAAATGGTATCGGTTAAATGAAAAGCAACGCCAATGATATCTTTTTTTTCAAAGGGCTCGACTGTCCAATATTGAAAAGACCACCCCTTTGAGCCACCATGGATATGATGACCGTCGCTATTTTGTTCTAATATTCCATTTTGCCAATGGCCATTACGAATACGTCCAGCAACTGGTCCAACAGTGGCGCCAAAAAAGCTTTGATCCTTTAATACATCTTGATACGAATCATACGATAAAAGGATATTTTCCCAATGATTATTTTTGTTTGGCATAAAAAGTTGATGGAGGCGCGCGCCATAATTGAGAAGAACGACTTCTAAAAAGTCGTTCTTCAAAGTAATTTTCTTTAAGTTTGTGTTTGGAATATCGGTTACGGTGATACGATTATCCTTCATGATCAAGCCACACTTTTTTTAAGTAATCAAACGTTAAAGCGCTCGTCTCTGGCACGATGGGCAACCCTTCGCCTAACTCTTCTTTGCGGCCAACGCCAACAGGTTGCGCTCCACTAGCAAGAATCGCTTGAATCCCAGCTTTGGCATCTTCAATGCCAAGACATTCTGCTGGTGTCAAATCAATTTCTTTCGCAGCTAAAATGAAAATATCTGGAGCGGGTTTGCCTGCCTGGACGTCTGCTGGATTAGCAATGGCATCAAAAAGGGGCGTCAATTGCATTTTTTCTAAAAGGAAAGGCCCATTTTTACTTGCAGAAGCCAAGGCGATTTTAATATTGGCTTCACGTAATTCCGTTAATAAAGAAAGAATTCCTGGATAGACATCTTCAGGCGTAATTGCTTGGATCATTTCCAAGTAATAATCGTTTTTCCGTTGCGCTAACTGGGCAAATTCTTCAGAAGAAAACGTGCCTTCTTTTTTTCCGTATTTTAACAGTAACTGCAGAGAATCTTCACGGCTTACACCTTTCAATTGTTCGTTGAAAACACGGTCAATGGAAATTCCAATTTCGTTTCCTAATTTTTTCCAAGCGTGGTAATGAAATTCTGCTGTATCAGTAATAACGCCATCTAAATCAAACAAAACGCCTTTAAACATGAACTTCTTCCTTTCTAATCGGTAAAACTAATCGATCTTTTAACGTGTATTTTTGATCGTAAACAGTTAATGGAATTGCAGGGCCGTCGAGTAAAGTGAAGGCCACTTGGTCTGCTGCAACTTCAACAAATAGTAAACGATTCCGATAATTAATGTGGAACGAGTAGGCTGTCCATGTCGCTGGTAAAAAGGGTGCAAATTTTAGTTGTTGATGGTCCGTTTTCATTTGGGCAAAACCTTGAACAATCGCTAGCCAACTACCAGTCATTGAGGTAATGTGTAAGCCATCTTCTGTATCATTATTGTAATTATCTAAGTCAAGGCGCGCTGTTCGTTGATACATTTCCACTGCTTTTTCTTCCATGCCTAATTCAGCAGCTAACACAGCATGAATGCTTGGTGAAAGAGAAGATTCATGGACAGTCATTGGTTCGTAAAAGTTAAAGTTCCGGCGTTTTTCTTCTAAAGAAAAGGCGTCATTGAAGAAATAAATTCCTTGAAGAACATCGGCTTGTTTAATGAAACAAGACCGCAAAATTTTATCCCATGACCAATGTTGATTTAAAGGCAGCTCACTAAGTGGTAAATCAGAAACAGGCATTAAATCTTTATCTAAGAAAGTGTCATGTTGTACAAAAATGCCTAATTCATTATCCACTGGGAAGTACATATTTTCTACAATGTCTGCCCATTTAGCTAATTCGTCGTCTGCAATTTTGAGCGTTGTTTCTTCTTGGAATTTTAAATAAGACTCACGGGTGTAACGTAGAACCCACGCAGCGATGGTATTGGTATACCAGTTATTATTGATATTATTTTCATATTCATTTGGCCCCGTTACGCCATGAATCATATATTGTTTATGACGTTGGGAGAAGTGGACCCGATCTGCCCAAAAACGAGCGATTGCTACAAGTACTTCTAGACCAGCATCTTTTAGATAATCTTCGTCTCCTGTATAGTTGACATAATTATAAATCGCATAAGCAATCGCACCATTTCTGTGAATCTCTTCAAAAGTGATTTCCCACTCATTATGACATTCGACACCAGTAAAAGTAACCATTGGGTAAAGCGCACCCTTTAACCCTTGTTGTTGGGCATTATGAATGGCTTGAGGCAATTGATTGTGGCGATATTTCAGTAGATTTTTAGTAACTTCGGGCTTAGCCAACGCCAAGTAAAGTGGGACAGCATATGCTTCAGTATCCCAATATGTGGCACCACCATATTTTTCGCCCGTAAAGCCTTTTGGTCCGATATTTAAACGATCGTCTTCGCCATAGTAGGTTGAGAAAAGTTGGAAAAGATTAAAACGGATGCCTTGTTGGGCTTCGTCATCTCCTTCAATAACAACATCAGCTAATTGCCAACGTTTTGCCCAAGCGGCAGCTTGCCCAGCTTTTGCTTCAGGGTACAAGGTAGTCATTTCTGCAAATAATTCGTTTACTCGTGTGATTTGTTGCGTTTCTGGCACATCACGACTGGTAACGACAAGCACTTCTTTTGTGATAGCGGTCGTTTCGCCTTCGTTTAAAGACACTGTCAATTCTGCGGTTAAGGCCAAGGGCTGTTGTGTATATGTAGGCACAACAGAGGCTCCATCGATGAAATGGCGCATGCCTGCAGTCACTGTAAAACGCTCTATTTCAAAGTTGTTAGGAATGGTCTTAGTCGTAACAAAACCAAGTGTTTCTTGTGTTTCAATAGCTCTTTCTTCCCAAAAATGTTCTTCATAATTGCTGTCTTCATTTTGAACATCGCCATCCAATTTTGAGTGAAGAGTGATTGTGCCTGTACCTTCCAGCATTTCAATTGTTAAGTGGATGTAAGCCGCTTCTTTTTTTTCTAAGCTTAAAAAACGTTCAAAAGAGAAGCGCACTTTGTTCTTCGGTGTTTGGATGGTGAATTGCCGAGAAAGAACCCCGTTTTGCATGTCTAATTCTAAAGAAAAATCTTCGTAAGGTGTAGTGGCTAAATCAATTGTTTGTCCATCAATTTGTAAATCCATTGCGATGAAATTAATTGCGTTAATCACTTTACCAAAATATTCAGGATAACCATTTTTCCACCAACCAACACGTGTTTTGTCTGGATACCAAACACCTGCTAAATAGGTTCCTTGATGGTGGTCGCCAGAATAGTGTTCTTCAAAATTTCCCCGCATCCCCATATAGCCATTGCCAATGCTCGTTAATGATTCTTGTAAACGTAAATTTTCTTTATCTAAGTGTGTAGTACGGATTTTCCAAGGATCAATTTGGAATAAACGTTTGATTTGTTTCATGAGAATCCCCCTCAGTGATTTTATTGATAGGTCTATCATAAACGCAACCGATTGCATTAGTCAATAGTCAATGCTTAAAAAGTGTAATCTTATGAATAAAAGCTGAAACAAAGGTAGGATAGAAGGAGGTTTATTTGCTTTATTAAAAGACAAAATAAAAAGGGGTTAAGTAGTAGGGAGTTGTTTTCCACAATATTTTTGGAATTAAAGCATTTACAAAAAGGAAACAGGAGTATATAATGGCAACATAACGAAACCGATTGCGTAAGGAGTGGCAGGAATGAAAAAAATGTTTAGTTTTGAGTTTTGGCAAAAATTCGGGAAAGCTTTAATGGTCGTTGTGGCAGTAATGCCCGCAGCGGGTTTAATGATTAGTATTGGGAAATCGCTTCCTTTAATCGATCCTAATTTAGGCTTGTTAGTAACAACAGGCGGAGTTCTGGAGAGTATCGGTTGGGCAATTATTGGCAACTTACATTTACTATTTGCGTTAGCAATAGGTGGCAGTTGGGCCAAAGATCGTGCAGGTGGCGCATTTGCAGCGGGGATTTCTTTTGTTTTAATCAACCGTATTACTGGAGCCATTTTTGGTGTAACAAATGAAATGTTGGCTGATGAACAAGCTTTCACGCATACCTTATTTGGCACCAAGATTATGGTGAAGGGATTCTTTACAAGTGTCTTAGAAGCTCCGGCATTAAATATGGGTGTTTTTGTAGGGATTATTGCTGGTTTTGTCGGTGCGATGGCTTACAACAAGTATTACAATTATCGGAAATTACCAGATGCGCTATCATTTTTTAATGGTAAACGGTTTGTCCCATTTGTCGTTATTTTGTGGTCAACAATTGTCTCAATTGCATTAGCACTTATTTGGCCAAATATTCAAGCGGGAATTAATAATTTTGGGTTATGGATTGCGCAATCTCAAGATAGTGCACCTATTTTAGCGCCATTCTTATATGGAACGTTGGAACGTTTGTTATTACCTTTTGGGTTACATCATATGTTGACGATTCCAATCAACTATACACAATTAGGTGGAACGTATGAAATTTTATCTGGCGCACAAGCTGGAACCCAAGTCTTTGGTCAAGATCCTTTATGGTTGGCTTGGGCAACAGACTTAGTGAATCTTAAAGGCGCTGGTGATATGAGCAAGTATCAGTTTGTCTTAGAAAATTGGACACCAGCTCGATTCAAAGTAGGCCAAATGATTGGTTCTTCAGGGATTTTAATGGGGATGGCTTTGGCGATGTATCGTAATGTCGATGCAGATAAAAAAGCTAAATATAAATCAATGTATTTTTCTGCTGCTTTAGCTGTTTTCTTAACTGGTGTGACAGAGCCGCTAGAATTCATGTTTATGTTTGCTGCAGTGCCGCTTTATGTAATTTATGCGGTGATCCAAGGTGCTGCTTTTGCAATGGCTGATATTTTACCATTGCGTGTGCATTCGTTTGGAAATATTGAATTGTTAACAAGAACACCGCTAGCAATAAAAGCTGGTTTAGGTGGCGATTTAATCAATTTTGTTTTAATGGTCATCATTTTTGGTGTTGTCACTTATTTCTTAGCCAATTTCTTAATTAAAAAATTTAATTACGCAACACCTGGAAGAAATGGAAACTATGACAATGATAACGGCGAAGAAATCGCATCTGGCGCGGCTGGTTCAGGCGTCGTCGATCAGCAAATCGCGCAAATTGTCTACTTACTTGGTGGTAAACAAAATATCAAAGAAGTTGATGCGTGTATGACACGCTTACGTGTCAGTGTAAAGGATCGAGAAAAAGTCGGTTCGGAAGAGGCGTGGAAACGGGCAGGCGCAATGGGCTTGATTGTGAAAGATAATGGCGTTCAAGCCGTTTATGGACCAAAAGCTGATGTTTTAAAATCCGATATTGAAGATTTACTAGCTTCCGGCGTTGACATTCCAGAACCAGTTATAGCAGAAAGTACAGCAGGAGTGCCAACAACGAATTTCTTAGGTAAGAAAAAAGATTTCGTGGCTGTAGCGACAGGGGAAGTTATTCCAATGGCGCAAGTCAATGATCCTGTCTTTTCACAAAAAATGATGGGGGATGGATTTGCAGTTAAGCCTCTAGAAGGAGAGGTGGTGGCACCAATTTCGGGGAAAGTTCTAAGTGTTTTCCCAAGCAAACATGCGATTGGGCTACAAACAGAAGAAGGCATCGAAGTACTTGTCCATATGGGGATTGATACAGTTGAAATGGCAACTCCTGCTTTTGAATCTTTTGTTAAAGAAGGACAATCATTGAAAGCTGGGACGAAACTAGCTAAAATGAACTTGGATGTGATTGAACAAGCTGGCAAAGAAACAACGATTATTGTCGCCTTTACAAACAGCGACAAAGTGGAACAAGTAGTTATTAACCAACTAGGAACCACCACTGCGGGAACTGTGATCGGACAGATTGAAATTTAAATGATTAGGTATGAGGTCGGGACAGAACCGTTTAACTCCGAGAAATAAGAAGGAATTTCCGGAAATTGCTTTTTAATTTTTGGATAATTTCGGCTTATTTCCGAAGGAGTTGGTTCTGTTCCCGCCGTTTATCAGGTTTTGCGCGTGAAGCAAAAATCCAAAGTGATTTTTGTCCCACTCACAGACCTAATAACATGTAAGAGAAGGGGAAAAGATGAATCTTTTAACAATCAATACTCATAGCTGGTTAGAAGAACCATTAAAAAAATTAGAGGAGATTGCCAAGGTGATTTTATCTTCTGAAAGTGAAATAATTGCTTTACAAGAAGTGAATCAGAAAGTCGCTTCCAAGAAAGTGCCGTTAGAACAGTTAACTACTTTTTGTCCCGTGGCGACCCAAACACCGGTCCATGAAGATAATTTTGCATATCTAATCGTTCAATATCTAGCTGAAAAAGGCCAACACTATTATTGGAGTTGGGAAATGAGCCACATTGGTTACGCTATTTATGAAGAAGGGAACGCACTACTTTCGAAATGTCCGTTGACTAGTGAAGCTCTCCTTATTTCAGAAAGCCAAGAACCAACGAATTATCGAACAAGAAAAATCTTAGTGGCGGAGACAGAGAGTTCAAAAGGTACGCTTACTGTTGTCTCTGGTCACTTTTCTTGGTGGGAAACACCCTGTACAGGTTTTGCCTATGAATGGCTACAATTAGAGAAATACTTAGCGACGGGGCAACAACCGTTAGTCATTTTAGGCGATTTAAACAACCCAGCTGGTACAACTGGCTATCAATTAGTGGAAAATAGTTACTTGCCGATTCAAGATGCATTTGTGGTAGCGGAAGAGACAAGCGGTGAAGCGACAGTAGAGAAAAAAATAGATGGCTGGGAAGAAAATGAAGCAGCCTTGCGGATTGACTACGCATTTGTTCCAAAACAGTGGCACGTACGAAAATATGAAGTAATTTTTGATGGTAGGAAAACACCGATAGTCAGTGATCATTTTGGCTTACTCATTCAACTAAAATAAGAAAAAGCGCTGAATTTTCAGCGCTTTTTCTTATTTACTCGCTCATGTAACTATTCCTCTTAGTTTTGTTTGGCTAATTCTTGATCCCGAAGGATGGTGGCCTCAATCCCTTTGATGACTGTTGAAATAAACGCATTGTTTTCTAATTCGACAATCCCAGCAACCGTGGTTCCACCAGGAGAACTGACCTGGTCGATTAAAGTCCAAGGATTCTCTGTACTATTTGCCAAAGTTTGAGCGCTGCCTAGTACAGCTTGTGTGGCAATTTCTAAGGCTAACTCTTTGTTCATACCATTTTTAACGGCTGCTCGGGCAATCGAATCAATAAATAAGAAAGCATACGCAGGAGTGCTACCTGCAATAGCAGTAAAAATCGAAAAATACTGTTCCTCTAATTCCCAAGCTTGGCCAACTGCTCGAAACAATGATAAAACAGTCTGGATGTCTTCAGGGGATGCAAAAGCGTTGCCACAAACAGCTGCTGCACCCGCGCCAATCAACGCATTCATATTGGGCATCACACGAACAAGACGAAGCGGTTGGGTAGTCTCAAACAGTTGATACAATTCTGCAATAGTCGTACCTGCTGCAATGGAAACAATTAACGGTTGCTTGTCTAAAATTGCTTCTTTTGCTTCAAGTAAAGCCGCTTGAACGAATTGCGGTTTCACCGCTAAAATAACTAAGTCAGCTACTGCAATGGCTTCTTGTGGTGAAGCAACCGCGTGTGCACCAATTTCTTGTGCAAAAGCGGCGGTTTTTTCGACTTGAATATCATAAAAATAAAGGTTTTCTGCGGCAATAAATTGCTTTTTTAGCGCACCTTTGGCAATAGCGGATGCCATATTTCCAGCACCGATAAAACTAATTTTCATAAAAAATTCCTCCTAAAAACTGTTGAATCTCTTTTTTCGTGTTACCATGTATCTAGTATAGAAGGAAACGCCAAAGAAAAAAATAGAGGGAGTAAAGTAAAAAGTGTTGGATTATGAGGTGATTAATTGGCAAGCAAAGAAGAGCAATATGCAGCATTTTATCAGTTTTTAGAGACCTTAGATTGTTATTTAACCACTACCAATGCTCTTGAGAATGAAGTAGCGCAATTTAAGGAAAATCCGCATCGAGAAATTGCGGGCTTTATGTTGGCATCTTCGGAAACCATTGACGTTCCGAAAGGATTTATTCGGATGCTCTATTGTTTAGAGCAAGATGGCAATGCTTATTTGGATCAACAAAGGTGTTCGTTTTCGGCTGGCCAAGTCATGATTGTCAATGAGGCCACCTCGGTTAGCTATCAGGGGCAAGGAATGTCTATGATTATATTTTATTTTAAAAAGCACTATTTTCTTGATACGCTCTTAAATCAGCTGGCGGAAGAACCAGTCATGTATCGTTTTTTTACAGAAATTGCTAGCAGTGAATTTGAAAACATTCCTCGATATTTCGTTTTTGCCAGCCAGCCAAATTCGGATGTCCACGTCTATTCGCTATTATTACTGAAACAAATTGTGAAAATGGCCTATTTTAATAATAAAGTGACCAAAGCGGCCTTTGTTTTGCTGATGGTGGAACTAGGTCAACTGCCTAGAGAAGCTTTAAAGATGCAAGATAATTATTTGTCGAATCATCAACGTGTTGAGGTGATTTTAGCGTATATTGAGCAACAGATTGCACATGTCACTTTAGCAGAAGTCGCCGCTAAATTTCATTTTCATCCGAATTACTTATCGAATTTTTTAAAAGAAAAAACAAACAAAACGTTTACGGAAATTGTCTTAGCCTACCGAATCCAATTGGCGAAAAACTACTTGAAGCAAACAGATTTATCGATTCAAACGATTGTTGAACGAATCGGCTATCAAGACAAAGCCTTTTTTTATAAACGTTTTAAAGAAGAAATGGGCATGACCCCAAAACAATATCGACAGAAAGAAGGAATGGCAGATGTACGAAGAAATCTTTGAAGAATTTCAGTTAACTGTAGTAGAATTACCAATCGAATTCGTTGATGATTTGCCTGTCTATCGCGGACACTTAAAAGAATTAACGTTTCTTTCAGTGGAAGCCTCTTCACGAAAAAAACTCTACCAACAGCTTTTACAGGCTTATTTGTTGTATAGAGAAGAGAATCAAGCAGTTGTTGAAGAGGAAGAAATAACTTCCTCGTTATTGTCTACAGAACAGTTATTAAAATACTATGATGGTGAAACGTTCGATGGGTTTCAGTTGCCATCAAATGAATAAGAAAGCAGGGGAACAGATGGATACAATGGCAAAAATTAATCAATTTCGTGATGAAAGAAATTGGCGCCCCCACCATAATGAAAAAGATTTGGCGCTCTCAATTTGTTTAGAAGCAGCAGAATTGTTAGAACTTTTTCAATGGAAAACAGCAGAAGAAGGCATCAAACAAGAAGAACGAATCAAAGAAGAATTGGCTGATGTTCTCATTTACTCCTACATGATGGCTGATAATTTAGGGTTTGATTTGGACGAAATTATCGAAGAAAAGTTGAAGAAAAATGCGGTGAAATATCCAGTGCCAGAAAAATAAGTGTTGAAACAAATGAATCGAAGAACTTCTAAAAAAGAATAATGAAGTGGAAAATAGCCAGTATTAAGAAATTCTGAAGGGTTTGCGGAAAACAGAAATAAAAAGTAGTTTTCTGCTGCAAAAAAGTTTAAGGAGGAACAATCAATGATTACAGGCACAGAAATTGATTTTATTGTTAGTGATAGTTTAAAGGCATTAGCTTTATATAAAGAAATCTTTGAGGTCCATGTAGTTGAAGCGACAAAGTATCCTGTTGGAAGGAATGAAGTAGTGTTTAACTTATATGATACTCGGTTCCATATGTTAGATGCTAATGAAGAATTTGGTTTAAATGCACCAGATTCAGAACATCCCAATACAATTTGGTTCAATATCACGGTAGCAGATATTGTGCAAACTCATAAAAAAGCCTTAGCAAATAAGTGCATTGAGATGCAACCAGTTACAGAAATGATGGAAGGAGCTATTCAAAATTCGTTATTTGTTGATCCATTTGGTTACATGTGGATGGTACATCAAATTAACCAAGAACTAAATTTTGAAGAGCGAACAGAAATTTTAGAAAAAGAAATGTAGTAAGGAGAGGTCGGGACAGAAGTGTTTAACTCCGAGAAATAAGAAGGAATTTCCGGAAATTGTTCTTTAATTTTTGGAGAATTTCGGCTTATTTCCGAAGGAGTTGCTTCTGTTCCCGCCGTTTATTAGTTTTTGAGCGTGGAGCAAAAATCCAAAGTGATTTTTGTCCCACGCTCTTTTTTTATTTTACAATAGAAGTAAAATACCAATGATCCTGTAGTGATCAACAAGGCAGTAAAAAATTGGAGATAGAAAGTCAGTGTGTCATAGAAATACAGCAATATTCTCTAATAATTAATCTAACGTTAAAAAAATTGAGAAAATGCCAGATTGATTTTTGATAAACTGTAAACAAAGAAAAACTGGCTGTAAAAATCTCGATAAAACAATGGAATAAAAGGAGAAAGCGAAAGATTAATTCTTGTATGTAGATACAAAGGGAGACTAAATGAATGAAAAACAAAAAGCGGATAAAATTTGGTATATTAATCGCAACAATACTAGTAGTAGCCATAATCGGCACGATTGGAGTGAAAAAAATGAACGAACCAACAGAAAAAGAAAGACAAATTGCTTTTTTGAAAAAGCATGAAGAAGAGATGACGGAGTATGTAAAGTATGACAGTGAACATGTACTTTTAAAAAAATATGATGTTAAAGAAGTTACGTATAATTGGCAATCAGTGATTGAAGTTCAAAGTATGGCTTTTAGCCCAAAAACTATAGCTGTTGAAGTATCTATTTTTGATGGTACTGGTAAAAAATTAGATGGGTTTGAAATATATGTGCTTCCAGATAATGTAAAAAATCCGACTGAGATAAAAAATATTGCATAGTTAAGGAGATGAAATTTAACGGCAAATTTAGAAAAGTATACTAATATTTATGCTGATTTAGATCAAGGAGCATACATCGGTCGAAAAGAAGGGTTGATGTTTGCTAAATTGACACAAGTTCAAAAAGAAGATCTTAAGATAAATGAACATGCTACATTCCATTTCCCCAACGCCAAAGACGCCTATGGAAATGATGCTAGCACGGTCTATCTCCAACCTGATAATACTGTAAAAACAATTCAAATCGGAAAAAGCATATAGAAACTCTTTTCTATACATAATAAGGAGGTGAAAAAGTGAAAAATAGAAAGCAAATAAAATTTGGTATCTTAATCGCAGTAATATCAGTAGCCATAATTGGAATGATTGGAGTGAAAAAAATGAACGAACCAACAGAAAAAGAAAGACAAATTGCTTTTTTGAAAGAGCATGAAGAAGAAATGACGGAGTACATTAAATCTCAGAAATTCTATATTACTTCAGAAAATAAAAAAGGACAACCTGAAGTAAAAAAAGTGAGTTTTGACTATGAAAACTACAGTACGTATCAACGAGATGCAGGTGGAATTCCTTATGAAGTTTATACGATTGATATTACTGGTTTGTATAATGATACAGAAATCTTTGAACTGTTAATTGATGTTGACTCATTAAAGAAGCCGACAAAAATATTAAATTTTGAAAGATACTAAATATTTAAGTAAGTAGTGACAACAATGGCTAATTTAAAGGAATATTTTAATATCTATGCCGATTTAGCTCAAGGAGCTTATAATGGAAGACCTCAAAAATACTCTTTTCCTCATGACCGATTAACACCTGAAAAGAAAAAAGAAATAGAAACCAAAAAGCATGCTACATTCCATTTCCCCAACGCCAAAGACGCCCATGGAAATGACGCTAGTACTGTCTATCTCCAACCTGACAACACTGTAAAAACAATCAAAGAAAAAAACTGGGTACGTAGGGAAACGGTTTATAAAAAAGGGTTATTAACATAGGAAAAGTCAATCAAAAACAATCAAAATAGAAAAAATCACATAGCAACTCTTCCTCATACATAATAAGGAGGTGAAAAAGTGAAAAATAAAAAGCGAATAAAATTTGGTATATTAATCGCAACAATAATAGCAATAGTTATAATCGGAACGATTGGAGTGAAGAAGATGAATGAACCAACAGAAAAAGAAAAACAAATTGCTTTTTTGAAGGAGCATGAAGAAGAAATGACGGAGTATATTAAAGGGAGAAATCCGAAAAGTAATATAAATATTATCAAGTATGATTGGAAATCATTTCGGATAGAAGATAGTGGCGCTTTCACTAGAAACATGTATATAGTGGATATTGAGCTATATGACCTAGCTAACAATGAAATAGACGGGGGAACAATTCAAATTTTACCAAACAATATACAAAGACCTACTGAAATGGAAGAAATAGCAACCAATAATTTTGACGAGGCATTGGAGGGATTAGAAAATGAATAGTTTAGACAGTCCATATAATATTTATGCTGATTTAGCACAAAGTTCATATCATAATCGAAAAAATAGTGTGGGAGTTAGATACAACTTTGTAAATGGTATGACAAAAAAACAAAAAAGAGTTTTAGAAAAAGATAAAGCTATTCCATTCCATTTTCCCAACGCCAAAGACGCCCACGGAAATGACGCCAGTACTGTCTACCTCCAACCCGACAACACTGTAAAAACAATCAAAGAAAAAAACTGGGTAGGTAGGGAAAAGGTTTATAAAAAAGGGTTATTAACAGATGAGAAAGCTGGCTATAATTCTTATTATGTAACAGATACGCCGACCTTGAGTCCAAAAACGCAACATACATATTTTGCCACTCGCGGTAGTGACGGCGTTTCAATGGACGTGAAAAAAGGTTGGTCAGGGAATAATTTGAATGATTGGGTCAATAATAATGGTTCCTTTACGTTATTTAATGCCTATTTGCCTCAAGCAAAGTTAGCCAATGAAGCCATGCATCAAAAGATAATGGAGATGAGTGCTAAAGCCCCAAATGCGACTATGTCGATTACAGGTCATTCTTTAGGAACCATGATTTCTATTCAAGCGGTGGCCAATCTCCCCCAAGCAGATCTCGCTAAAATTGATAAAGTAGTATTGTTTCAAGGGCCTGATGCGCGAGAAAGCATTAATAAAATGTCTCAACAAGCTCAGGAAAATATTCAACAATTAGAAGAACAAGGGAAAATTGATTATTATGTGAATGCGTTTGATATTGTCTCCATGTTGAATCGAAATAAAAAAGGGGTAGATGAAATTGGTCGGGTGCATTATCTATTACCGAAAACGTTCACCACTACTTTTGAACTGACGGACAAATACGGTTCTAGTCATGATTTTGGTCAGTATCAATTAAATCCTGATGGTACTCTCAAAGAAGCCAATCTAAAGGAACATGGCTATATTTTTGCGGCAGGAGTAAAAGTTTCCAAACTTATTGATAAATATTTAGGGAAAATCATGGATGCTTCAGGTGAATCCTTAGCTAAAAACAGTCTCCAATTTTTGTTAAGTCTGCTATCTGAAGAAAATCGCCAGAAAATCATCAAAGAATATGAAAAAATCATTCACGAAGCAAAAATTGCCAGCCAATGGCAAGGGAAAGTGAGTCGTATTCAGAAAAGTTTAGCCAGTGCTTCAGGTAGTCAAAAGATTGAATTACGTAGTGAATTAGCAGAACTAGTTGCAAAACAAGCGCAGCAAGCTGGAAAAGAATACGAACTACTTGTGAAAAATATTCTCCAAGAAGCAGAAGATGAAGTCCAGACAGTTTCAAAGGAAATTCGTGAAAGTGCAATGAGTATCCGACAGTATCTATCCTATGCAGAAGTTCAAGCAATGATTGCTCCTTACGAAAAAAGTCGTCTTTGGGATAGCGCTGAAGCAACAAATACTAGCAACCAAGCCAAGCAATACAAGCAAAAATTAACTGATTTTAGCGGAAAATTAACAACTGTTGCTAAAAATATTCAAGCATACGATCAACAAGCAAGAAGTAGTTTATTTCAAAAATAATAAATGAAAGGGTTTTCTTATGAATGAAAGAGAATTTCAAGAAAAATTAGAAGTAGAACAAAAAGCTCGTGAACGAGTAGCAATCCAGACAGTAATTACTGCTAAAAAAACACGAATTATTACAACCAAACAAAACACAACCGCAAGTTTGAAAGAACTTTCAGAAGCCATGTTTCAACAAACAAATAGTGCCCTACCTAACGCCTTGAACGGAGCTTTGCAGGGGAAAAGTGCAGAATCAGCAGAAAAATTTTTAAAAGGAAGCCAGAGACCAAATTTAAAAACACCTGTCAAGGGAGAGTGACCGACAAATGGAGGAACAGCGAAGAAAACGGCAATATTTAGAAGAACAATATTATGAAGAAAAAAATAAAATTCACCGCCAACAAGAAGTGCTGAGTAATCAATTAGTAAACTTTAGAAGAGAAACTGGACAATTGGTAGATAAAGTCAATTATTTAACGAAAAATGATCAATGGCACAAACAGCAATTTTACCATGCAATGGAACAAAGTGATCATCTGATACGTCAAGAAGGAAATCGTTATAGACAACAATTAGAGGAAAAAGAACGTGAATGGACGAGAACATATCAAAAAGAATTGGATAAACTCTAAAAAAAACAGCGTCACCTCTAAAGGTAACGCTGTCTTTGTCAGTCTGTTACGTCACAGGAGGGATTCGAACCCCCGACCGTCCGCTTAGAAGGCGGATGCTCTATCCTGCTGAGCTACTATGACAATAGTTGTAACACAACAAAGCTAATTATAATGGAAGTAGTGTTAGAAAGTCAATCGGAAATTTAAATAACAGAAGAAGTTTTTTTGGAGAGAGAAAGTGAAGAAAATAGAGAGTTTATATTGACGAGGTTTTCTGGTTCTGTTATTATAGTTAGTGTTGTAATTGTGGTCTCCACAGCTACAACCGCACAGAACAAGTTTTTAAGCATGAGTAATCATCACTTGGGATGGCGAGTCTAAGTCTAGAAGAAGGAGGTGCTGTATAGCATGTACGCAATTATCAAAACTGGTGGTAAACAAGTGAAAGTTGAAGTAGGTCAAGCAATCTACGTTGAAAAATTAAACGTTGAGGCTGGCGAGAAAGTTGTTTTTGACGAAGTTATCTTAGTAGGTGGCGAATCTACAAAAGTTGGTGCGCCAACTGTTGCAGGCGCAACTGTTGAAGGAACTGTTGAAAAACACGGCAAACAAAAGAAAGTCGTGACTTTCCAATACAAACCTAAAAAACACTCTCACCGTAAACAAGGTCACCGTCAACCGTATACAAAAGTTATGATCGAAGCAATCAACGCTTAATCTCTCTTGTTGACAGGAAAGAAGGCCTATCAATGATTAAAGGTTCTTTTAAACGAACAGGCTCCGGCCGAATCGTTTCATTCGAATTAACCGGGCATGCTGAAGCAGGTCCTTATGGCAGCGATGTGGTTTGCGCGGCAGTTTCCGCCTTAGCAATTAGCACAGTCAATGGGATTGATGCCTTAGCAGGTTTTGAACCGATTGTGGAAGTTGACGATGTAGAAGGTGGCTACCTTTATGTCGAGATGTTAACAACTGTCAATCAGGAACAAAAAAATATTGCCCAAATTCTATTAGAAAATCTTTTATTAGGTTTACAATCAATAGAGAACAAAAATACTGAATTTATTCAAATAAAAACAATCACTGAGAAATAGGAGGTGCAGACTATGTTATTGACTATGAATTTACAATTATTTGCCCATAAAAAAGGTGGCGGTTCTACATCAAACGGCCGTGACTCTGAATCTAAACGATTAGGCGCTAAAAGTGCTGATGGCCAAACAGTTACAGGTGGTTCAATTTTATACCGTCAACGCGGAACTAAAATTTATCCAGGTGTAAACGTTGGAATCGGTGGCGACGATACGTTATTTGCAAAAGTTGACGGTGTGGTACGTTTCGAACGTAAAGGCCGCGACAAAAAACAAGTATCAGTTTATCCAGTAGCTAACTAGTGTAATAGCTCAAGCCTTTGTTTATCAAAGGTTTGGGCTTTTTTTGTTGGTTTGAAAAATATTTGACCATACTTTTGACCATACTAGTTAAAAGCCGATGTATTTTGATAGTTTTTCGGTAGTTTTTTCTTTTCCATCATTTGTTAGATGTGTATAAGTATCTAAAGTTGTTTTTATGTTTGCATGTCCTAATTGTTCCTGAACTTCTTTATGATCTGCACCAGCATAGTATAATAAAGATGCATGCGTGTGTCTAAATCCGTGAAGCCCAATGTTTGGTAAGTTAGCCTTTTTACGATAAATATTGTATCTATCTGTAATAGCTTGATTTATTGTAAATTCATTTTCTTCATTGGTGAAAATACGTGAGGGTTGTGTATAACCAAGTTTAAGAAGATATTTTTTTTGCTCTAATTTCCATTTTTTTAAGATAGTTATTGTTTTTGCATCTAATATTAGTGTTCTGTTTGATTTTTTTGTTTTTGGAGTATTTGATACATAATAATGGTCAGATTTAGCAATTGTTTTGTTGATTTGTAGTTCACCAGTTTTAATGTTTAAATCGTCCCAAGTAAGAGCTAACAACTCCCCTATCCTACATCCACTAAAAGCTAATAATCTGAATAATGTATAATCTCTTATTGTAATGTAGGTACTTTCGCTTTGTTCAATACTTTTTAAAAATATTTGAAGTTGATCTTTTGTATAGAATTTAATTTTCTTTTCTGATGTAATAATATCTTGATTTTTAGGAACTATTACATTAATCACTGGGTTTTGATTGGTAACCCCTATGTTAATAGCGAATTTGAAGACTTGATTCATATAATTTATAAAAAGGGGATATTGTTTTGAACTACCTTTTGAATGCCATGTATTCACGATTTTCTGACAATAAGCAGTTGAAATTTTTGATATTTCAATTTTTCCAAATGAAGGTAGTATGTGTTTTCTGAAGATTATTTCTGTTCGAGAGTAGCTACTTTCTTTTACGGTATTTTTATAATTTTCTAGCCACATAAATGCTACTTCTTGGAATGTTATATTAGTGGAAGAGGGAATGCCATTTTTTTGAATTTCCATTTCTAACCTTGTTAATGCAATTTTAGCCTCTTTTTGAGTGCGAAATCCTCTCTTAGTTGTATACTTCTTTTTTCCAGTTAGCGGATCGGTACCAAGATATGTTTTGAAGTACCATGCTTTTTCACCATTTTTCTTTTGATATTGTTTTATCATTGCATAAATTCTCCTTTCGAACATACGTTCTTTTATATTTTAAAAGAAAAGCCAGAAGGCTAATCTTGATTAATTATTTAAATTATTTACTAATTCATTTCCTGAAACTAATAAATAAATAAGGGTTGCTCCAGAATTTTCCTCACCATCCCATTCGTAAATAGCTTTTATTCTGCCGTAATTGACATCATTACAGGTTACTATCCATCTATTTTTATTATTAATATAATTTAAAGCGACATTCCATGTATCTTTTCCTCGATATTTTAGAGTGTATCCTCTATCTTCGCAATCAAGTTGGGTATAAGATATGAGAGTTTGTTCCTGTTTTTCAGTAATAGAAGATACTTCTTTTTCTTGGTTATCATACATTGAGCTAGTCTGATATGTTTCTTCAAAAATAACTGATGACGAGGTTTCTTGAGTATTCTCAATTGACGAGCTTTGTCTGTCAGTCTCATATTCGTTTGAGGAATCACATGCCGATAATACTAAACAAGATAGTAGCATTGAGAAAATAATATTTCTTTTTTTCATAAAACTAAAACTCCTTATTTAATAATAAAATTATTCATGTACTAGTAATAACTATAGTAGCTATTATAGTCTGCTGTTTCTTTCAAATAATCCCAATCAACATAGCGTTCAGCCCATTCAGGAACACCACAACTTTTTAATAAACATTCTCGTGTAGGGTATTCTGCTAGATTAATCCCATGCAGCAACAACTCAACCATAAAAACGTTTGCCTCATATTCGACACCATAGATAGTGAAATTTCTTCCTTGTCTAGTTAAGGTTTGCGTATTAGTGTCATGCCCACAACAATGATGTCCTAGTTCATGGCAACAAGTTTCAAAATTTTCTTGATCTGTGTTATTACAATTTAAAATAATAATAGGAATTCGTAAAATATGTGAACGATACCCCATAAATTCCTTACCAAGATCATCATAATCTATATGGATTCTTAAGTAGTTTGCTAACTCATAAGGATTTTTTGTATCGAATTTTTTCACATATTTATTTACCATTTTTCTAATATCATTTCTAAACACAATGTCACACCTCACTCGGCTTTGTTGCTACGGTATTTTTTAGGAGTGAACTTCTCTTTGGCAAGAATTTTGGAGCGACGTACGGTTCTTTCTAAAGAATCACGTAATAATTCAGCATCTTCTTCATCGATTTCAACTCCACCGTTTTTCAGAAATGCTAAAGAATTTTCATTGCTAAGTCCATTTATTAAATCTTCTAATATCAGTTGTACATCTTTTTCATCTTTTTTATTGAATTCAAGTGTATCAGTGCGACCTAGTAAGTAATCAGTAGTTACACCGAAATAATCGGCTAATTTTTTTAATGGCTCTATAGAAGGATTTTGTTTATCCCATTTTCCTATTGTTCCATTTGCAATATGAAGTTTACGTTCTAATTCAGCAATAGTGATTTTTCTTTGTGCTGCTAATTGCTTTATTCTATCTTTGGTATTCATTTTAGATTCCTCCAAAAAAATACAAAAATAGATATTTAGCTATTGACAAATAGACAAACGGCTATTATGCTGAATGTGTACTTATGAGAGGGTACAAAAAGATAGCAGTTATAGGTGTCAAATAGTCTAAAATATTTATTTAGTATTTAGTTTATTTGCTATGCACTTATAATAGCTAACTATCTATTATTTGTCAACGGATTTAGTTGAAAATCTATAGGAAGGAGATAAATTATGGTATACGAAAAAATTAAAAAGTTGGCAATTGCTAAAGGTGTTTCAATCTATAGGGTTGAAAGAGATGCAGGTTTGTCTAATGGGGCAATAAGTAAGTGGGGAAAAACTGCTAATCAGACTCCATCATCTGAGAGTCTAAAAAAAGTAGCAAAATATTTCAAAGTATCAATGGAATATCTACTAGAAGATGAAAAATAGGAGGTGTAATTTATGCAGTTAAACATTCCTGATGAAATGGTTCAAAACGAATTAGCAAATAACATTACTTTCATAGTATTAAAAGAAATTGAAAATCGTTTGAATTTATTGTCTAAAACCATTGAATTACCACCATATCCTAACAAATCGCAAGTAAGAAAGATTTTAGAGATTGGCGATGAAAAATTGAATAATTGGATTTCAAAAGGTTTAAAAATTCAACAATGGAGTAATCAGGATATTCGGATTGAACGATCTGAATTACAAAGATTTCTAAAAGAAACTTTTGAAATTTAAAGGAGGAAAAGAAGATGGAAAATCTAGTAATTACGAAAAATCAACAAGCAGTAACAACTAGTTTACAAGTCGCAGAAACGTTTAATAAAAATCATCGTGATGTTTTAGCAGCGATTGATGATTTAAAAGAGGGGGTTGCGGAAAATTACGCAGACCTATTTTACGAAGATAGCTATATTCATCCACAAAACAAACAAAAATATAGACAAATCATTATGAACCGTGACGGATTCACGTTACTAGCAATGGGATTCACTGGTCAAAAAGCTCTTAAGTTTAAACTGAAATACATTGAAGCTTTTAACCAAATGGAGGAACTGCTCAAAACTCAACCAAACTTACCGATTAATAATACAGAATTGTTATTAGAAGCTGTGTTAAAACATGAACGTGGATTGACTCTTGTAAATCAACGTTTAGATAAGCTAGAAACAGAAACAACAATTAATAGAAGCCAACAACGAAAGATACAAGGACTAGTTTCATCAACTGTTATCAAAGTATTAGGTGGCAAAAAAAACTTGGCTTATCAGGATTCAAGTATTAAGCAATCAGCCTTTAGTAATTGCTATAAACAATTGAAAGCATTATTCGATGTAGCCTCTTATGTAGACATTCCAAAAATTCGATATGAAGAAGCTTTAGCTCTAATTCCTAGATGGAAGCCTAACTTAGAATTACAAGCAAGAATTGATAAGGCTAATGGTAATGGAGATATGTTTAAAAAAATAGGCTAGTAATGATAAAAGGATAAGCCTTAACTTATCCCCAGTTAAAAGTAGTGTCAACAATAATAGCTTTTTGATCCATATCACTTTTGAGGGATTCAATAATTTCTAAAACAGAAGATTTATAGTAATAAGTCTTACTTGATGCGATTACTTCATTTTCTTCGGTTTTAATTACAAAATAGTATTTTTTATTAGAAGCTTTCTTTATTACAAAAAACATTTTGACACCCCACTTTCAACTGAATTATATCAAAAAAATTATAGGAGGGTAAATATGAAAGCAATACGTGAAGCACGATTGATAGGCGCATTTTTAGTGATGATTGCGCTAGGTGTGTTATTGAAAAATCACTTTTCAATGCCAATACTAGCAACGCTAAGTGCACCTTTCTTTATCCATTGGTTTTTTAACTGGGATGAAGCGAAGTATCAATACTCTAAAAAAGGAGGCGATAAAAAATGTATGTAGCTGTAGGTGAAGCTAGTAGAGAAACATATGTGATTGGAGAAACACAAGCGGAAGTCATGCGAAAGTTGTTTGAAGAATATCCGTATGTTTCAGCTGATAAAAATGTTTATCCAGAGAGATTAAGCATAGTAGAAAAAGAGCCCCGAACGTCTGCAAACGAACAGGGCAAATATTGAACCAAAAAATTAAAAAAATGACTAACTAAGGAGAGTATACCAAAATGAACGATAAAATTCAAAAAATGATTAAGAAACTAGCAAAAGAATGCCAGAAAGAGGATATAGGTTTATCTTTGGCCACTATCGATTCAGAAGGAGAATTGGCAATGGCTCAAGTTGGAGAAGATGCGATGGTAGCTATTGCTGCACATAGCCAATATACAGTAGTAAAAGAAGAACTAGCTGAATTAGATTGTGATTGTCCAATGCATCGTCACTTGAAAGAAATGTACGGTATTGAAACAGAAACTACAGCTAAAAATAAACATACTTTTGTAACAGATGATCCAAACGATTTGATAGATATATTATCGAAAATTTCTCGAGGTGAGTTTAAATGATTGAAGTAAGAGGCTTAGGCAACGACATTTACGAATTAATGCTAGTAAACGCACAGAATAACATTGTCCAATCAATACGAACCTCAGCATCTTACGGTAATACAAGTTGTGTGGTAAGCAGTAAAGGAGCTACAAAATTATTTTTAGATCAATTACAAATGCAAGGTGTCGATTATATCGAATTGGAAGATGAAAAAATAAAACTATTTTGGGAGGGATTGTAATGCCTGAATTTGATTCGTTAGGGGCAAAACAAGAGCCGCCCGAAGAAAAAGAAGTGTTAGAGCCAACGTGGGAATACGATGAGGAGGAAGATAATTATGCCAACACTCTATGAACTTAGTAATGATTATTTAAAAGTATTATCACTTGCTGAAGAGCTTGACGATGGCACTTTGAAAGATACGTTAGATAGTATTAACGATTCTATCGATTTAAAGGTTGAAAATACAGCGAAAGTAATTAAAGAACTTGAAAGGACGTCGTCAATTGTGGATACGGAAATTAAACGATTACAAGCACGAAAAAAGGCACTTTCAACTAATGTCGATAATCTTAAAGGATATTTGCAACAGGAAATGGAAAAAGTTGGTAAAACAAAAATTAAAGGGGAATTATTTAATGTAAGTATTCGGAATAACCAAGCTTCGGTAAAAATTACTGATGAAAAATTAATTCCGTCAGGCTTTTTAATTCCGCAACCTCCTAAAGTAGATAAAAAGGCGTTGAAAGAAGAATTGAAACATGGAGAAGTTGAGGGTGCAGAATTAGTTCGAACAAAATCAATTCAAATCCGATAGGGGCTAAGTAAAATGACAACAGAAATTATAAATCAAAACCATTCTATGGATATGGTAATGGATGCAGATTTAAGTAAAGTGACACAACAATTACAAGCAATATCTAATTTTCAAACAGTAATGCAAGAGAATCTAAAGAGTGGACAAGATTTCGGATTAATTCCAGGAACAAATAAACCTACGTTATTAAAGCCAGGTGCAGAAAAGATTCAGATGCTATTTGGAGTAACAAGTGAATATGAAGAAATTGAACGGATTCAAGATTATGATAACGGTTTTTTCGCTTATACAATCAAGTGTACGTTGTCTAAAAATGGACAGAAGATTACTGAGGGCATGGGACATTGCAACACGAAAGAGAAAAAATATATCAAACAAGATCCACTTACTTTGGCTAATACCTGCCTGAAGATGGCAAAAAAACGTGCACAAATTGATGCTACGTTAACGATTGCGAGCCTATCCGAAGTATTTACTCAAGATATGGAAGATTTACAAGAATTTGTTCAAAGAGAACAAACGGAAACGATGAATGAACAAGATGCTCGATTAATGAAAGTTACATTTGGTAAACATAAAGGGCGTACTCTGGGAGACATCGTTCAAGAAGATGCTTCTTATGTGGAATGGTTAGCAAAAAATGCAAAACAAGAAGCGATGAAACAAGCTGCTAATATGCTTCTTGGAAAATCTAAAGGACAACAGAATGCTGTCCCGTTGATTACAAAAGAACAAATAGATGAAGTATATTCATTAGCCGATATAATTGCTAAGGCAAATAATCTTTCTCGAGAAGAAGTTATAAAAGCTTATGGAATTAATGAATTTGAAAAAATTAATCAAATGAAAGCAAAAGAATTTATTGAACGATTAGGAAATAAAGTTTCTTCATTAATGCCAGAAAGTGTGGAAAAACAAGAAGAGCTGTTTGATGATTCTAATCCTCCTTTTGAAGGAACAGAAATTGATATTTCTAATGATGATTTACCATTTTGAGTGCTTTGCTAAGCCTCATTCTTTCTAACAGGTGAAATTCCTGTCCTAACAATTAACCAGTTCGGTTAGGTAGCTATGGTGTACGTATGCGGAGTAATCTAAATGCGGAAGCAGTACCGACCAACGTTGTCCCCAGTAAGCTTAACCTTGAAGAGGTTTTGTCTTGATTCAGTCAGTGGGAGCGAGCGAAACTACAGTCCGTAACGAGAGTGAACTTCTGCTAAGTGTCGTTAAAGTCAACACAATTGATATAGCTGAAAGCATTGTGTATTGGAACTGTCTAGCCTTTAGGACGGGGGCGAAGACTGGAACCATCAGAAGTCTAAACTGGTGAATACTTATGGTGGAGTTCTCGGCATATAGAAGATGGAATGTAGTGAAAGAAGAGTGAGGAACAAAGGATACCCTCCCTTGTCCCAACTATCCCAGTTGGGTAAGATTAGATATAAGGAAAGCACCGAAATTCTAATTTATGCAAGGATAGGGAGTCGGAGAGGTTCATAGTACCGATAATCACAAAGAGACAACAAAACTATGTGTAGGGAAGGAGCCTTACCTCTGCTATTCTTGTCGATGGGAGAGGAACTGAATGATTGCCGAAAAGGCTATATACATTCTACCAAAGGTTCAAGTATTCCAACGGAAGATATATCTATCGGCCAAAGCAGACAAAAAGCGAAAGTTTGGAAATTTATACGATAAAGTCTATCGAAAAGATGTTCTTAGCTCTGCATGGAATAGTGTTCAGAGAAACAAAGGCGCCGCAGGAATTGATGACCAGACGTTAAAGGACATTGAAAACTACGGTGTAACGAAGTTTCTGGATGAAATACATGGAGAACTGAAAAGGAAGAAATACCATCCTACAGCTGTAAAACGAGTGTATATCCCTAAAGCCAATGGTAAGAAAAGACCATTAGGAATACCAACAGTTAAGGATAGAGTTGTTCAAACTGCTGTTAAATTAGTAATTGAACCTATATTTGAAGCTGATTTTCAAGAATTTTCCTATGGATTTAGACCTAAGAAGAATGCAAATCAAGCAATCAGAGAAATCTATAAGTACCTAAATTTTGGTTGCGAATTGATAATTGATGCTGACTTCCAAGGATATTTCGACACAATTCCACATGACAAACTGATACTATTAGTGAAAGAAAGAATAACTGATAAATTCGTTATTAAGTTGTTACAACTTTGGCTAAAAGCTGGAATCATGGAGAATAATAAAGTTAGAAATAATCTATTAGGAACACCACAAGGTGGAGTTATTTCTCCCCTGTTGGCAAATAGATACCTTAATGCGTTAGACAGATTCTGGAGTAACAATCAATTTGGGACAAATAGAAAGCATGATGCACATCTGGTGCGCTATGCAGACGACTATGTCATTGTCTGCCATCATGAACCAGAAAAGTATGATTTATACGCTCGTAGGCGTTTAGATCAGCTAGATTTAGTCATTAATGAAGATAAAACAAGAGTGGTAAATGCTTCAGAAGGTTTTGATTTTCTGGGATATACAATACGGAAACTAAAGTCTAAGAAGACAGGGAAGTATAAAACATACTACTATCCCTCCAATAAATCGATGAAAATCATAAAAGGTAAAATAAAAGAGGTTATCCAACATGGACAACACTATAATTTATCTGATGTGGTAGAACGATTGAATCCAATCTTGAGAGGCTGGGGAAATTACTTCAAATCAGGCAATTCTAAAGAACGCTTTAAACAAATAGACTCGTACGTTATATATAATCTAACAATAATGCTTAGAAAGAAACACCAAAAGGCTGGAAAAGGGTGGAGGGAACACCCGCCGTCATGGTATTGCGAAAATCATGGATTAGTCTCACTACGCAAAATGTGTACAGAGATTGAAGATGAGAGTAAACGCTATAAAAGGTAGACCTGTTTGGTGATTATGCAATAATGCCGAGGAAAGAAGGCAGTGGGAAAGCCGTGTAAGGGAGAACCTTACGCACGGTTTGACGAGGGGTTTCTGAGGAGATAACTTCAAATCAGCGACCTACTCTACAATAGCAAACAAGTCGAGAGGGGGGGTCCCCTCTTAATAAGGAAGTGATAAAGTGGCAAGGCCATATAAACAAGGCGTTGACTACTATTCATTAGATGTTGATTTTTTGAAAGATATTAAGTATCGAAAAATTCGAAAATCGTGTGGACCACAAACTTGCGAGATACTACTTTGCTTGCTGAGTTATATCTATGGAGATATGGGATATTTCTTGCGGTGGGATGAAGATTCGGCGTTCTTAGTTGCTGACGATGTTGGGGCGAAAGAGGGTCTAGTAGAAGAAGTTGTAAACAAAGCGGTACAAGTAGGATTTTTTGATCATGATAAATATCAAAAATATAAAATCTTAACATCAAATGGTATTCAAAAAAGATATAAATTGATGACATCTAAACGGAAAGAAGTAGTCTTACAAGAAGAGTATTTGATTATTGACGGCAATAATTCTCTTTCAACTGTAGTTAATGGTGTCAATAATACACAAAGAGAAAAAGAAAGAGAAAGTAAAGTAAATAAAAGTAAAGTAAACAAAAAAGAAACAGAAAGTTACATCAACCCGTCGTCACCTGAAACGTCGGTTGAAAAAGCATTCTTTGAAGAGCCGTTAGGTGAAGAAAAGCTAACGGAGTTAATCCGCTATTATTCACAGAATGTAAGTCCTGCTACTCCTGTTAATATCACTGATTTACAATATGATCTTGCTGATTTTGACGGAGATCTCGAGTTATTGAAAGAGGCTGTTAATATCTGCGCTAGAAATAATGAACGAAGATATAGCTATTTTGCTGGTATTTTGAAAAATTGGCGTGCAAATGGTGTAAAAACATATGCTGATTATCTAAATAACGAGAGAGAACGAGCAGATAAAAAAACACAAAATAAGCAATATCAAAATAAACCTGTTCGTCAAGAAAAGGTGCCTGAGTGGATGAATCAAGCGAACGGTGAAGAAGAAAAGCTATCACCAGAAGAACAAGCTGAATTTGATAGACAAATAAAAGAATACTTGGAGGGGAAATGATGCGAATTATCCTGCCAATTGAACCAAAACCGCAAAGTTGACCGAGGTTTGCAAGACGTGGGAATTATGTCCAAACCTATGAAGATAGCGCTATGAGAGCCTATAAACAAAAGATAAAAGTGTATCTACGAAAGGAAAAACCAGAATTGATTGAAAAAGGGGATATTTTTGCGCATATTACGTTTTACATCGCTACTCCTAATCCCTATTAAGTTCTAAAAAGAAACGCTTAGAAGTGGAATTAGAGCGGAAATATTGAGATAAGAAATCTGACTTGGATAATTATTTCAAAGCAGTCACTGATGCTGCTGAAGGTATTTTATATAAAAACGATGGTCAAATTGCTGTAATGGTTTGTCAAAAGCTGTACAGTATGCGACCACGAACAGAACTAGAAATTAAAAGTTTGGAGGAACAAGTGTAGTGGGTAAAACGGGTAAACAGATCAAAGAGAATTATTCGGTTAGAAAGCGAGTAAAGAAGATGCTTAAATTTAAAGAATTTAATATTCAATTATTCGACGTTCACATTTATATAAAAAAGCTAAGTAGTTTTAAAACCAATAAAAAATAGTATAAAAAAACTAACTAGTTTCCGCTAGCTAGTTATAGATACATTTTCATCTCAGATAGAGACAATTAATAATACATTACTATGAAATTTAAGGCAACAAAAAAAGCCAGCTGACCACTAGCTGACTTATGTGGTAGAAACAACTGTTTTCCGCCAGTTGTTCTTTAGGTGTGAGTTAGCACTTTCCCCAAACAAAGTGCTATTAAATAGCCGATTAAAAATTGACAATAAATCTCTTGTAGAGACGTGTACTACTATTAACTGTTTACCAGAAGTTAATGTAGAAAAGGAGGAAATTTATTTCATAAATAAAATCCCCAAGAAAGTTAAAGTGATTATATCATTGAAAAATAGATTTGAAAATACTTTCTATGCCAAAAATATTTATTAGATGGAAAATATCAAATGAATAAAGATGATGTGAAAGATGACGAATGGAAGATTGTAAAATACTGTAGAATTATTATTGTTTTCTTTATAGTCAACCAATAATTTGTTGACTACAAACATGTATGAGTGATGAATATTTTGATAAATAAATAGCCAGTCGGTTTCCGCCGACTGGCTGAGAAGTGAATAGCTATTGGAATAGTATTCTTAGTATAATTTATATCATATAGAGTCGCTGATGAGCAAAGAATAAGCATTTCTTATATATGTTTGGATAAATAAAAAAAGCTACTTAGTTTCCGCTAAGCAACTCTTAAATGATGATATGTTTATTATAAATTATTATACCATAAAAGGAGCGATTTCACTTGATTCTATTGTTAAAAGAAGTAGATTTTCGACAAACAAAAGCGAATGCTAGAAATGTGTTGAAGAGTTTTAGACGTTTAGAGCGAATAGCTGGTCGCTCTTTGATAGATTTAAAATCACCAATTATTACAGAGATGCCTAAAAGCCAAAGCCACGGAAACAAAACAGAAGATGCACTGGTACAATTAGCTGATGCAGAAGCAGAAAGAGATGCAATTTTATCTGCACTTATGGCTTTGAGTTTGACTAGTAGACAAATTCTGCACTACAGTTTTTGTGTGCAGGATCATTACTCTAATTACAAGATTGCTAGAGAAGTTGGATATTCTGAAAGAAGTATTCAACGTATGAAATCAGAAGCTTTAATTGAATTTGCTGAAGCGTATCGAAACGGAAAAATAATTGCATATAAATAAAATTTTTGGCGGTTTTTTGGCGGAAAGTTGGCGGTTTTTATCAATATTTAGATGTTATTATGGTAGTGTCGAAAGATAAGGAGATGAGGGTAAGGCATGCATTACCTATCTTAGCTCCGTTTCGCTTATCTTTTGAGGCTACCTATAAAAAATAAAGAATAAGGATGTGGAAAGTCCAGTTCTTTCTGTCTCGTTTAGTCGTAGGTAGCAAATATTGCAATACACTTGGCATTAAGCTTACACGTAGACATACGCCGAAAGCACTTGTCAAGATAGCGCTATGTAGTTTGCAATGATCACTCACAAATCAGACGTTCTCAAACTAAAAGAAATGGGGTGTAATTCCTCTCTATTTTTTCTACAGGTTTGTGAGTGATTTATCGCTGTGTAGAATGGGTAGACGCTTATAGGAAAAATAAGATGTTTGCGTTGCAGACAACGTCTTCGTTGTGGGCACACTTACGAATAAAACCATGCAATGTGCAAATCCTTGCCAGCGATATTGAGATTGAGCGGTAGCATGGCAAGCAATAGCTCTTATACCATTCATAAGCCTACCACAAAAAGAATGGCAATCTCAAAAAACAGGAAACTGAGAGATCGCTCCTTTTAGGTTGGCGTGTAGCATCTGGGATGCAACGGACATGAAGGAAGATAAGAGGTAGGTTCGACTCCTACCGCGCCAGTAAGTAGCTTTGCTACGAGAGAAAAAGAATAATAGGAGGAATAACAAAGAAAAATTATGATCCAAATATCCGATGGGGCTTGCATACAATCAAAGTAAGTTTCCAACGAGGTGTATACAAAGGATTTGTTACCTTTGTAAAAAGTGGAAATTGTAAAGGGTTAGACGTATTAGGCATAGACGAAGAAGATTTATATGACATGAAATTTAAAGAAAATCCAATCAATTTTAGACTGCTTGGTGAAGATGATAATGGCGATGAATGGTTCGCAATGACTTTGAAGAATGACAAAAAAGATGAATTGTTAGTTGAAGATGTGTGGGAAGAGTTAAGTGAGTATATTGTGAGGATTGAAATTATTGATTTTGAGGAGGAAAAATAGAGGAGCGAGAAAATACTCGCTCCTTTTTTTGTATAAAAAGACTACCTAGTGATGTTACTAGGTAGCGCTAAGTAGAGAATTACTATTAATCTAGGGATAAATTATTTATATCATGAAAAAGGTTACTTGTCAAGAAAAAACAATGAATAGGAGCATATTAAATGGAGAATAAGGTAGTCTTATCACAAAGTTAAGTATAAGACTGAATCAATTATTCCATGGAATATTGTTCAGAAAAAAATATTGGATAAAAAGGAAAAACTACCTAATTGGGGTCAGGTAGCTTTTTGAAAAGTAAAATGAAAAATATGCTAAAGTACTTATTTTATAGTATAAAGTAAAACAGTTGTCTAAAAGAAAGGGGGGAGAAAAGGATGGCTTGTGTGCGTGCACCGTGTGGAAGAAATCGTTGTTTGTAAAGGAAAAAATATTAGAAATGAAAAAATAAAAAGTCGAGGAGAATGATACATGAATCAACAGACAGAAGTAAAAAAACGTTTTAAAATGTATAAGGCAAAGAAACATTGGGTCGTAGCCCCTATTCTTTTTCTAGGCGTGTTAGGAGTTGTAGGATTAGCTACTGATAATGTACAAGCCGCGGAATTAGATACGCAACCAGAAACAACCATGGTGCAACCCGATAACCCCGATTCGCAGGTAGGTAGTAAAACGCCTAATACGGCAGTATCTGAAGAAGAAGCAGTACAAAAAGACACTACTTCTCAACCGACCAAAGTAGAAGAAGTAGCGCCAGAAAATAAAGGTACTGAACAAAGTTCAGCTACCCCAAATGATACCACAAACGTGCTACAACCAACAGTAGAAGCAGAAAAATTAGCACTAGAACAACCAGTAGTCAGCCCTGAAACAACCAATGATCCTCTAGGGCAGCCAACAGAAGTTGCACCAGCTGAAAATGAAGCGAATAAATCAACGTCCATTCCTAAAGAATTTGAAACACCAGACGTTGATAAAGCAGTTGATGAAGCAAAAAAAGATCCAAACATTACCGTTGTTGAAAAACCAGCAGAAGACTTAGGCAACGTTTCTTCTAAAGATTTAGCTGCAAAAGAAAAAGAAGTAGACCAACTACAAAAAGAACAAGCGAAAAAGATTGCCCAACAAGCAGCTGAATTAAAAGCCAAAAATGAAAAAATTGCCAAAGAAAATGCAGAAATTGCGGCAAAAAATAAAGTGGAAAAAGAGCGCTACGAAAAAGAAGTCGCTGAATACAACAAGCATAAGAACGAAAACAGTTATGTCAATGAAGCGATTAGTAAAAACCTAGTGTTCGATCAACCTATCGTGACGAAAGACACGAAAATTTCGTCGATTAAAGGCGGAAAATTTATCAAAGCAACTGATTTTAATAAAGTAAATGCAGGGGATTCAAAAGATATCTTTACGAAAAGATATGGGCGGAAAAGCTACTGGCAACTTCCAGAATTCCTTTGTAAAAGAGGTAAACCTTGGGGCTAATGGGGGCTATGCGGTTCTTTTAGAAAAAAACAAACCAGTGACAGTGACCTATACAGGGCTAAACGCTAGTTACTTAGGGCGCAAAATTACAAAAGCAGAATTTGTTTATGAGCTACAATCCTCACCAAGTCAAAGCGGTACACTCAATGCAGTATTTTCAAACGATCCGATTATCACGGCTTTTATTGGTACAAACAGAGTCAATGGTAAGGATGTTAAAACACGCTTAACGATTAAGTTCTTTGATGCGTCAGGTAAAGAAGTACTACCAGATAAAGATAGTCCATTTGCGTATGCGCTGTCTTCTTTAAATTCAAGTTTAACGAATAAAGGTGGCCATGCGGAATTTGTTTCTGATTTTGGGGCCAACAATGCGTTCAAATACATTAATGGCTCATATGTGAAAAAACAAGCGGATGGAAAATTTTACTCACCGGAAGATATTGACTATGGCACAGGACCTTCTGGATTGAAAAATAGTGATTGGGACGCTGTAGGCACAAGAATGCGTACTTTGGTTCAGGTGTAGGTCTAGCTAATGGACGTATTTCCTTTTCTTTTGGTATGACAACAAAAGGAAAAAGTAATGTGCCTGTATCAAGTGCGCAATGGTTTGCCTTTAGCACTAACTTAAATGCGCAATCAGTGAAGCCTATTTTCAATTATGGGAATCCAAAAGAACCAGAAAAAGCAACGATTGAATTCAATCGATACAAAGCCAATGTCGTTCCTGTTCTTGTTCCGAACAAAGAAGTCACTGATGGCCAGAAAAATATCAATGATTTAAATGTGAAACGTGGCGACTCTTTACAATACATTGTGACAGGGGATACGACAGAACATGCCAAAGTAGATCCAAAAACAGTAACCAAACAAGGGATTCGAGATACCTTTGATGCAGAAAAAGTGACGATTGATTTATCCAAAGTGAAAGTTTATCAAGCAGACGCAAGTCTAAACGAAAAAGACTTAAAAGCTGTTGCTGCAGCAATTAATTCAGGTAAAGCCCAAGACGTGACCGCTTCTTATGACCTTAACCTAGACCAAAATGTCGTCACAGCAATGATGAAAACCAACGCAGACGGCTCCGTTGTCTTAGCGATGGGGTATAAATATTTACTTGTCTTACCGTTTGTAGTGAAAAATGTAGAAGGTGATTTTGAAAATACAGCTGTTCAATTAACAAACGATGGTGAAACGGTAACAAATACAGTGATTAACCATGTGCCAGGAAGTAATCCTTCCAAAGATGTAAAAGCAGATAAAAATGGTACAGTTGGCAGTGTTTCTCTACATGATAAAGATATTCCATTACAAACAAAAATTTATTATGAAGTGAAGTCTTCCGAACGTCCAGCCAACTATGGCGGAATCACAGAAGAATGGGGCATGAATGATGTCTTGGACACGACCCATGATCGTTTCACAGGGAAATGGCACGCTATTACGAACTATGATATTCAAATTGGTAAAGAAACCCTTAAAGCAGGTTCAGATATTACAAAATATATTGAATTGACAAATAAAGACGGACAAGATCTTACTTTTACGATGAATCAAGCATTATTGGCCGTCTTAAATGAAGAAAGCAATAAAGTAGGTAAACAAGCTTGGTCTGTGTATCTGGAAGTCGAACGGATTAAAACAGGTGACGTAGAAAATACGCAAACAGAAAACTACAACAAAGAGCTTGTTCGTTCTAATACGGTAGTGACACATACACCTGATGATCCAAAACCAACCAAAGCCGTTCATAACAAGAAAGGGGAAGATATTAACCATGGAAAAGTTGCTCGTGGTGATGTTCTTTCTTATGAAATGACCTGGGACTTAAAAGGGTACGATAAAGACTTTGCTTTTGACACAGTCGATCTTGCGACAGGCGTTTCTTTCTTCGATGATTACGACGAAACGAAAGTGACACCAATCAAAGACTTACTTCGTGTCAAAGATTCTAAAGGGGTAGACATTACGAACCAGTTCACGATCTCTTGGGACGATGCCAAAGGCACGGTGACAATCTCTGCCAAAGACCCACAAGCCTTTATTCTAGCGTATGGTGGGCAAGAATTGCGTGTAACGCTCCCTACAAAAGTCAAAGCCAATGTTTCTGGGGATGTTTATAATTCAGCGGAACAAAATACATTTGGTCAACGAATTAAAACAAATACCGTTGTCAACCATATTCCAAAAGTGAACCCTAAAAAAGACGTGGTTATTAAAGTCGGTGACAAACAAAGTCAAAACGGCGCTACAATCAAATTAGGGGAGAAATTCTTCTATGAATTTACAAGTAGTGACATTCCTGCAGAATACGCTGGTGTTGTGGAAGATTGGTCGATTAGCGATAAACTAGACGTCAAACATGACAAATTTAGTGGCCAATGGTCTGTGTTTGCCAATTCTGCGTTTGTCTTAGCAGACGGAACCAAAGTGAATAAAGGGGACGACATTTCGAAACTATTCACGATGACCTTTGACAAAGGGGTAGTTAAAATCACGGCCAGTCAAGCCTTTTTGGATGCGATGAATCTAAAAGAAAACAAACACGTTGCACACTCATGGAAAGCGTTCATTGGTGTAGAACGAATTGCGGCAGGAGACGTTTACAACACAATCGAAGAATCTTTCAACAATGAGAAGATTAAAACGAATACGGTAGTGACACATACGCCAGAAAAACCACAAACGCCACCAGAAAAAACAGTGATTGTACCACCAACACCAAAAACACCGCAAGCACCAGTAGAGCCATTAGTGGTAGAAAAGGCAAGTGTGGTGCCAGAATTGCCGCAAACAGGCGAAAAACAAAATGTCTTATTAACAGTAGCTGGTAGTTTAGTTACAATGCTTGGTTTAGCAGGCTTAGGATTTAAACGTAGAAAAGAAACAAAATAATTGAAGACGAAAAGAAGGACGAACTGATTGTCCTTCTTTTTTTAGTTATGGAGGGGAAAAATTGGAAGCAGTAGTAGCAGAAAGAGAGGCAAAGGGGATGAAAGAAATTGCCATCCAAGAAAAAGACTTGACCTTACAGTGGAGAGGAAACACAGGTAAGTTAGTTAAAGTTCGATTGAAAAATACACGTGCAATGGAAATGTGGTACAACAAACAAATTACCGAAGAAAACATTCAAGAGATCACCACGTTGAATATTATTAAAAATGGAAAATCTTTGGCATTAGAAGTATATCCAGAAAAAAGTATCTATGTGAAACCAAATTTAGGCAGAATTAATGTGCCTGTCTTTTTTATCAAAACACCTATTAATAGAGGGATTTTTGAAGAGATCTTCGGCGAAACTTTAAAATCATAAATAAAAAATTATTTGGAGGAAATTACAATGAAAAAAATTATTTTATCAAGCTTGTTTAGTGCAGTACTAGTATTCGGTGGCGGAAGTATAACAGCATTCGCTGACGATTTAGGACCAACAGATCCAGCAACTCCACCAATTACTGAACCAACTGATTCTAGTGAACCTACGAATCCTACTGAACCGGTGGATCCTGCAGAACCGCCAGTAATACCAACTGATCCAACAGAACCTAGCAAGCCAACCGAGCCTACAACACCGAGTGAGCCAGAAAAGCCAACAGAACCAACAACGCCAATTGATCCTGGAACGCCGGTTGAACCGACTGAACCAAGTGAGCCAACAGAACCTAGTCAACCAACCGAGCCTACAACACCAAGCGAACCAGAAAAACCTGTTACTCCAGAACAACCGAAAGAACCAACTCAACCAGTGATTCCAGAAAAACCAGCAGAACCAGAAACACCAAAAACTCCTGAACAGCCCACTAAACCAATAGACGTAGTCGTTACACCTAGTGGAGAAATTGATAAAACGAATCAATCGGCAGGAACACAACCAAGTATTCCTATTGAAACAAGCAACTTAGCGGAGGTAACACATGTACCAAGTGAAACTACTCCAATTACAACAGAAGCTGGGGAAGAAATTGTAGCAGTAGATAAAGGTGTTCCGTTAACCAAAACACCAGAAGGATTAAAACCAATTAGCAGCTCGTATAAGGTTTTACCTAGCGGAAACGTTGAGGTAAAAGCAAGTGATGGAAAAATGAAAGTATTGCCACACACAGGAGAGAAATTCACACTCCTTTTCTCTGTATTGGGAAGCTTCTTTGTATTAATTTCAGGATTCTTTTTCTTTAAAAAGAATAAGAAAAAAGCTTAATCAGAAAGAGTAATTTCGATAAATTTCTGTGAGGAAAGGAGGTGCTTTGCTTGTTTATTTTATTTACTACAAAGCAAAGTCATGTATTACTAAATGAATTAGGGTTTAATAAAAAAATTGACCTGGTACAAGGTATTGAACAGTTAACAAAAATCAATGCGGATTTAAAAAAATCGACGGATCGAATTCTAATTACGTATGAGATTTATTACAACGTGACAGACGAGAAAGCTTTTGTAAGAGAAACAATGACTTTGCCGGTAGTTGAGGAAACTGTCCTCCAAAACATGGTACAGATTGTAGAAACCAATGAAGAAGTAAGACAAGAAGATTTAGAAGCGTTTCTTCACCTGTTCAAAAGAAATGTGAGTAATAAGTCGAAGAGAATAGGCCGTTCAACAGGTTCTTTAAAAAAGAAAGCAGAAAAGCAACAAAAATCAACTGTGTTTACAACAATTTCTCGCTATAGCTATTTCTCAGTGGCTTTACTTATATTTTTAGCAGTAGGTGTTTTTACAGGTGCGTCATTTGGTTCTCAAAGTAAACCAACGAGCCAAAATGATTCTAAGTTAGAGGAACGATTAACACATTTACAAGAACAAGTGCATGAGCAACCACAAGTTGATGTTGTTGCTCGGTTTTTCTTATCCAGTCTGTACTCTGGTGAAGAGAGTGACAAAGCCACGCAAAAGCAAGTTAAAAAGTATGTTTCTGAAGGAGTACTCAAAGAGATTAAGGGGTCTAAAGAACAAATAAGAACGTTATTTCTTTGGGAATCAAAAAAAGAAGGGAACCAATGGCTTCTTACGTACGTCGTTACCTTGAAAGTGGCTAAAGAAGAAACTGAAATTCGTCAAATGAAAGTGGCTATGGAAAAGAAAAACAATAATTATCAAGTAACAGAAATTCCAGAAGAAAAAGAATTTACTATTAATGAATAATAATTAAGGAGGCAATTCTATGAAATATGAACGTCCATTAAAAAGAGAGTCACAAATCAAGGAGTTTGAGTTAGGCACGCACGCGGCAGTAATTGAAAAAGTTCAAAAAAAACGGTCTCAAAAAGGGAATGATATGTTTTTACTCTCTCTTTTGGGAAAAAGTAACGAAAAAGGGGTTTATTTTCTTACCTTCGGGAATGATTATACTGAAGATAATTTACGCTATATTTTAGCCAGTATCCAAGACAACGGTGTAGAGATTCCAGACGTTGATTTTGGCTATAATCGAGAAACTTTTGAATTTCTGAAAGGTAAAGATGTCTATATTCAGGTTGAAGAACAAGAGTATAAAGGGAAAGTTAAACATGCGGTAACAAATTTTTTAACTCAGGATGAATTTGAAGAAAGCGAAGAAATGGAGTTTTCAGAAAGCAATACTGAAGAAGATTGGTAAAATAAGTCATTTTTTAGAATATAAAAACTGAAGGAGAGACAAAACTATGGATATAGTCACAAAAATTATTACACTAATTGGAGGAATCATTGGACTTGTTTCAGCAGTTAGTATTATGTTTGGCGTCAAAGAAATTCGTTCAGGCATGTCGAATGATGATCCACGTACGCTTGATAAAGGAATAGAAAAAGTAGTTGTTGGTGGGGCCGTTATTTTAGCAATTGGTGGGGTAGTCGCCTATGTTATTACACAGGTAGGAGCTATTCGTTTTTAAAAGGAGGAAAAAATGAAGCTATTAGTAGAAATGATAGTCAATGGTCAAACTGAATGGGAAGTTGTAGAAGAAGAAAATGCGCCACAGGCAATTATTCAGAGTCGAGGAGACTTTTCATTTGATGAGAATGGAGAGCTCATTGTCAATGATGATGAAATAAGTTATACAGGCGTGTTTGAGGTTTGCGAGACTAACTTATTGGATTTCACTGTTAAGGAAGCAGAAATCCATAGATTTTATCACAAAAAATTAGAAAAGCTAGGGATAAATCCTCTAACGTTTGAAAACTCGCAAGAAATAGCTAACTGAGCGGAGGGGAAGCAATGAACATTCCAAAAGGAACGACCGATCAGCTATTTAAAAGTCTAGCTGAATACAATCCAGCAACGAATGAAGCCATGTCTAAAATAGCGAAAGTCCTAGTCCCTTTAGGAATCGCTATTTTAGGCATTCTTTTTATGATTGAATTATCGAATACCCAAAAGAAATTTCAATCAGAAGACGGTGGTTTGACGATCGAGTTATTAACTAACATTGCATTGAAATATGTGATCGCGTATGTCTGTATTATGGGCTCTGGCTACATTATTGATGGCATTGTCTGGTTTACAATTCAAGCAGCCAAATGGATTAATTCCATTGTAACAGCAACAGGAACCAGTGAAGCGATCCCACAAGTGGGGAAAGTTTCCTGGTGGGCAAAACCGATTGTAGGTCTATTTGAGGTATTTGCTTACCTAGCACTATGGTTATCGAGTGTGATAACGAAAATCCTTATTTTCTTACGAGGGGTACAATTGTATATGATTAAAGCCCTTGCACCATTGTTTGTGGCGTTTTTTGTCCATGATGAATTACGTTCGATTGCCATGGGCTACATGAAACAAATTATGGCTTATGCTTTACAAGGTGCTTTACTGGTTCTATTAATGGGGCTTATTCCAATTTTAACGGCGAATGATTACCTTTCGTTTGCTTCATTTGATGGAGGTATATGGGCGAATGCTAGTGCATTTGTACTTAATATCATGACGTATTGTGCGTTAATTTTAAAATATGTGGCAGTGATTATTCTTCTAGTTGGTTCACAAGGATTTGCCAAACGATTAGTAGGAGCGATGTAAAATGGCGATTAGTTCAGAATTTTATAAAGATCTATCAAAAGTAGAGAAAAAAATCTGGGGAATTACAGTCAGAGAATTTAAAGCGTATGTTTGCTTTGTTTTTATAGGGATATTTCTTTTGTTAGAAGTATTTTTTTTGCCTGATCTTTTATTTATGGTTTGTGCGCTAGTCACCTCGTTTGCGTTAGGGTGGTATCCAGTTTTATTAATGATGAATAAGTGGAAAGAAGTAAAAAGAGCTTTTTACTTACGCTTTTATTATGAGGAACGAACCTTTCAGGCTGGGAAAATAAGGAGGTATCAAAAGGATGAATTTGTTCAAAAAGAAACAATCAAAGAAACAGACGTTATCTAGTAACGTTGAAAAAGTAGATAAAAAAGTCAAAAAACGTGTACAGCAACAAGCAAATCCTACCGTACAAGATAGTATCTTTTATACGAGTCAGTTTGAAGAAGGGCTCATGCACATTGTAGAGGATGAGTTTTCTAAGTGCTATAAACTTGGAGAAGTGGACTACGAAATTGCTGTAGAAGAAGATCAATTAAACACGGTAATGGGGTATGCAGAAGGGTTAAATACACTAGACAAAAACTCTCGGTATCAGCTGTTGGTTGTTAATAAAAGAGAAGAAGAGTCGTTGATGGAAGACGTTTTATTGGCGTATCAGGGAGATCACTTAGATAACTACCGTCAAGAAATCAATGAAATTATAACGAAGCAGTATGAACAAGACGAGCGAAACTTTAAGATTGAAAAATATGCTATTTTCACCACAAAAAGTTCGTCCATGAAACAAGCCAACAAAGAGTTAGAAGGAATCATGCAGAACTTTGCCAATCGTTTTGAAGCCAACCAAATTAAATTAGAGGTAACCCCAATGACTGGCTTAGAGCGATTGTCTTTGTTCAGCTATTTTTTGCGCCACGGACAATATTTTGGCACAAGCTATCAAGATATTGCCGTATCAGGGCTAACGTCTAAAGCGTTTATTGTTCCAAGTAAAATCAAGTTTCCAAACAATAAAGCTTATTTTCGGTTAGGAGAAAACTACGCAGCTGTTTTAACCATTCAACAATATCCAAAATACCTAGAAGATAAGTTAATCAAAGAATTATGCGCTACAGGAAGAGAGCTAGCGATTAGCATTCATGCCAGACCTTATGACATGATGGAAGCCAGAAAGGCAATACAGGGAACCAAGACATTAAATGATGTTGCCATTCAAAAGCAACAGAAGCAAAACTTCAGAAGTGGTGTTTCAGAGGATGCGATTTCAGGAGAAGCAAAGGAAATCCAAGAAACAACGAATGCGTTAATGGATGAAATAAAAAATAATGGCCAAAAGTTATTTAATGGCCTATTTTCAGTTTTCTTAATTGCAGAAACAGAAAAGGAACTTTTAGAAGCTGTTGAATCGGTGAAAAACGTAGGAGCAACCTGGCAAGTTGTGTTTGATACAGTAGACAATTACAAAGAAGAAGCACTCAATACAATCTTACCGATTGGAAAACCTTACTTAGACGTTGAAATGAGTTATATGCGTGATCTAACAACAACAAATATTGCTACACAAGTCCCTTTTACCAATGTGGAATTACAAAGCTCAACAGGTCAGTTTTATGGCCGGAATCAGTTGACGAAGAACATGATTACTATTGACCGAAAAAAAGATTTAATTACACCAAGTGGGCTTATTTTCGGAACGTCTGGTTCTGGTAAAGGAATGGCGACCAAATGGGAAATTCTTTCAACGCGTTTAAAATTTCCGAAGGACCGCTTTTTAATTGTTGATCCAGAAAGTGAATACTTACCGATTGGGAAAGAATTGGATGCAGAAATACTCGATATCTCGACTGGTACAAAAAATCACTTGAATATTTTAGGAATGGTAGACAAGCAGTTATTGGATGAAGAGGACCAGGAACTTGATTTAGTTAAAGAAAAATCTAATTTGTTATCCACTATGTTTGAATCGCTACTAAAAAGCTATACGGACGTGGATGCGGGACTTGTTGACCGTGTGACGTTGTTGACGTATGAACGCTTTGAAAACAAAGAGACAGAGCCAACATTAGTCGATTGGTTTAGAATCTTAAAAGAACAAACGGATGAAGGTGCCAAAGAATTAGCGAATAAAGTGGAAACCTATTGTGTGGGTTCACAAGATATCTTTGCGCACCAAACGAATATCGATTTAACGGCACCCTTTATTGTCTTTAATACAAAAAAATTAGATGATCGCTTGAAAAAGTTTGCCATGAAAGTGATTTTAGATCAGTTGTGGAAACAAGTAGTATCTGGACAAGGAAAAGTAACGTCACGTTTGTATTTTGATGAATTACAAGTCAACTTCACAACGGAAGAAGAAGCAGAATGGTTCTTAAATTTATGGGCGCGTATTCGTAAGTATGGTGCCGTGACAACAGGTATCACGCAAAACCCTACGACGTTATTAGACAGTAAAGCGGGGCAAAAAATGATTGCCAATAGTGAATTTTTGATTTTATTACGGCAAAAACCAATTGATTCACAACGATTAGTAGAAATTTTAAGTCTGACACCTGCATTGAAGAAGTATATCAATGATCGAGCCCCACAAGGAACGGGGCTAATTTCTGCAGGTGGGGTGGTTGTTCCGTTTGAAAATCCTATTCCAAAAGAAACACATCTATTTGAAATTATGAATACCGACGCTTAGGATGTGAGGACATGGTAGAAAATAAGCGTACTTGGAAAGAAAAAGTACATGTTGAAACTCAAGTAGAAGAGCGTCTTAGAAAAAATTTGACCTTAAAATCAAGAGAAGCGACGAAGTTGCAAAAAAAAGCATTAAAGACGACTAAAAAGGAGTTTAAACTTTCTAAGAAAAATTACAAGCAATCACTAAAAAAACATAAACTCACCTTGAAAACAGGGAAGGAACCATTAAGTATTAACCATTTACTGGATAAAAAGAAATTTGTAGAGCAAAAGAAACGCAAAAAAGCACAGAAAATTGCTTACAAACGAACGAAAAAAGTAGATGAAACGCGTGTCGTTAACCAAGTAAAAAGGGAAACCAAGGAAGGGTTGAAAAGAGAAGCGACGCAAAAAGTACGAACCACGTTAACGCAGGAAGATACACTGAATGAAGCAATGACCCTTTATGAAAAAACACAACAAGCTAAATTTAACATGCGTACAGCTTTGAAAACAGGAAAAACGGTTAAGAATCTTTCGGTGAAAACTGCAAAAGATACGTACGGATTGGGGAATCGCTTATTTAACTTTTCAAGAGGACGTGGGTTTCAGCGTACACCAAAAGACTTTACGTTAAAAAAACAACTTATGAAACAACTACGGAATCGCGCTATGCGCTTTAAAGCAGCAAAAGAAGCGAAGAAAGCCGAACAAGGTATTGGCTTGATTCGTTCTTTTTTTAATGGTCAGAAGACATTAGGGAAAGTCGCTGCATTGATTCTAAAAAATCCAATTTCTTGGGTTGTTTTATTGGTTCTTTTTCTTGTTTTTTTATTGAGTGGCGTTGCAAGTAGTACACAAAAACCAGCGATTGTTCAAGAAGAGGAAGATTTAACCGCTTCATGGACGTATTTTACTAAATTAGATGCGCAACATACAGACGATAACAACCAGTTTTATAGCAATATCGATGATGTTCTTTTCTACATGAATTATCGGTACGATGATTTTAAATTATTAGATATGGATTCGACTGGTACAAAGAATTTTGAAACGATTCTATCTGACTTATGGACGGCATTAAACGGAAAGAAACCTGATTATCAGTTGAAAACAATGCAAAGTTTAGAAACAGATAAGAAATCAAGTTATTTTATCGAAGAGGAACAAGCAAAGCATTATCAAGAGATAAAAAAAGAGTTAGGCTACCAAACATTGGATGATCTCCTTTCTTTTCCAGTAAAAACTGACGCTTTAATTGTCAATAAGCGCTATGGCTATGACAAATCAAAAGAGAAGCTCACCTTGTATCAAGGCATTGATGTATTGATTGAAGCTAATCAGCCGTTTCATTCACCAATGAACGGCCAAATCGTTTCGGTGCCTGATACAGAAACACTGGTTATCGAAAAAGAGAAAGTAGCTAGGTTAACGATTCGTGGTGTGAATACCCTTCGACTAACAAAAGGTATGGATGTTGAAGAAGGAACATTTCTTGGGAATACAAAGAATTCAACAGTTACATTCCAGTATGAAAAATATAAAAAAGAAACGAAAGACTGGTTTTTTGTAAATCCAGCCTTTTATTTTCCACGTGTAACCTACACGCAAACGACTCTTTTAGGAAGTGCAGATTTTTCTCCTGGAGCAAGTGTCGAAAAAAGAGCGCAAGCTGTTTATGATTATTTATCAAAAAAGGGATACACCAAAGAAGGAATTAGCGCGATTTTAGGGAATTTTTCGGTAGAAAGTGGCATTAATCCAAAACGTGCAGAAGGGGATTATTTGAACCCGCCTGTAGGTGCGCATGGGAATTCGTGGGACGAACCGAGTTGGCTTTCTATGGGAGGTCCGCAAATTTATGGGGGACGTTTTCCAAATATTCTCCATCGAGGACTAGGTTTAGGCCAGTGGACGGATACAGCTGATGGTGGTCGTAGGCATACGTTGTTATTAGACTATGCCAAAGGTAAAAATAAAAAATGGTACGATCTGCAATTGCAGCTGGACTTTATTTTTGACGGCGATGCACCAGGTTCACGAACAGCAGCAGACAATGTAGCAAGAAGTAAGGTGGCTGCAACTATTCCAGAACTTACTACTTATTTTCTAACTGTTTGGGAAGGAAATCCCGGAGACAAGTTAGGAGAACGAATTCAAGCTGCACAAAATTGGTTTACATTCTTTTCTCGATCGGGTACACCAATCGGTGGTTCTGGGAGTGAGGTCTTTGCGCAGTATAAAGAAAAAATGCAACCATTACCCACAGACAGAGAAACAAAAGCAGGACAAGGCTGGCCAGGCAATGCGTATGCGCCAGGGAATTGTACTTGGTATGTATTTAATCGTTTTGCACAGTTAGGAAAAAGCATTCACCCTACTATGGGAAACGCCAATCAATGGGTGCATAACTACAGTCAAACACCAGGAGCGACACTTGAATCAACTCCTAAAAAAGGGGATGCTGTTATTTTTACAAATGGTGTAGCTGGTTCTAGTACGCAATATGGACACGTGGCTTATGTGGAGCATGTAAACTCTGATGGTAGTTTTGTCATTTCTGAAATGAATGTCAGTGGTGAGTATTCTATGAATTGGCGTGTCTTAAAAAAAGAAGCAGGCGAATATTTTATGCGCCTAAACTAAAAAGAAAGGAACCAATAAGAACAATGTATAATATGGAAAAATTAAGTAGATACAAGAAAATTGCCTTTATTGGTGGCAGCTTACTGCTTATTGTGCTTATTTTTTTGATTGGGCTTAGTGTTGGGCAAAGAAAACAAGTAAACACCAATGAAAAACAAGTAAAAGTTGAGAAAAAAGAGGAGTTAACAACAAGTACGGTAAAAAAATTTTTGATTGCGTATTATACAAAAAAAGATCTTGGTGAAAATAGAAATCGCTATGAACCTTTGGTGACAAGCGCCATGTATAACGAATTAGTGAATGTAGAAAAACAGCCTGTTAATCAAGCGTATAAAGGCTATGTAGTCAATCAAGTACTTGATACGTATAAAATCTATATTGATACTGAAAACAATGAAGTCATTGTGGACGTCACGTATAAGAATACACAACGAACCAAACGAAATAATGATGAAGGAGCGTTGAAAAATCAGAGCAATCAAGAAGCGATGAAATTAACCTTTGTAAAACAAGGCGCTAATTTTTTAGTGGATAAAATGGCACCAGTAACACTTACCAATGAATTACAAGAGGAGCCAAATTCATATAATACACATGTAGTAACGACAGAAGAATCAACAAAGGAGAGTGCAAACAGTGGGGAAAAGTAAAGTGAGTGAATTAGAAAAAAAGAAAGATCGAGTGGAGAAAGAGCTTAATAAAGCCAATGAACGTCTCGATACATTGAAACAGTCGATTGCTAAAAAAGAGAATGAATTGAAACAAATAGAAGCGGAAATTGTCAGTGCTCTATTAACAGAAAATAATTTATCTTTTAGTGAATTGACTGCGTTGTTGAGTGAAAAAGAATCAGGTGGTGAAGCAAGTGTTTATAGGGAATAAAACAACCTATCGCTATGAACTTCTTCATTCAAAAAATATTAAAGGCGAGGCGATCGACTCAACCGCTACACTTGTTCGTTATGTGATTGGCGTAAACAACGATCTTATTAAGAAGGAAGAAGAAGGATGGCTTTATGTCGAAAAAATAAAAGAAGGAAAACAAGAGGACCAAATCCTTTATGGCAAGCGTATAGATTTACCAATTTTAGAAGACAATCCTTATTTTCATGATCTTTTAGATCCGTTTGATACAAAAAAAGTCATTCCTTTTGTAGAGCTATTGCCTTCAGCTATAGAAAATCAGGTAAAGCCAGAAGAAAAAAATAAAGAAACACAGGATATTGTAGAGTTAGAGAAAAACAACAAAACCACTATTACTAATGAAGAAAAGGAAACAACTGAATTAAAAGAGCAACCAGATGAAATGGCCGATAAAGAAACACAGAAGAAAATTCTGGAACAAAAGATTCAGTTTAAAAAAGACGAGTTAGCCACATTGACCGAGGAGATTGCGACTAAGCAGGAAGAAATCAATGACTTAGAACAAAAATTAAGTACATTTTCAAAGAAGCCAGAGGGACTTTATTTATAAAAAAGAGCTTTTTCTTAGCTAGTAAAAAGCCTCTTTTAGCTAAGAAATAAGGATTATCACTTTCCCTTACAATTGTTTACGGCATATCAAAAAAGTAGAACCATAAAAAAAGACTAGCAAAAATTGCTAGTTTTTTTTTGTAAAGGAGGAGATTTTTGATGGAACAAAGAGAAATTGTACACCGCTATTATGTTTTAGGTACTAGTACTTTAGATAAAGTATTAAAAGTGCTGCTTAATTTATCCAGTGATGGTGTATTGGCGTTAAAAGACAAGTTTCTTCCTTTAAAAGGGGAAAATAATTTGTATAAGCTAATGAATCGTGAGGATCCACTGACTTCGGCGCAACTTCATGAAAAAGTGAATTTAAATAAGTTAAAAGAACAGTTGGAAGCCCAAGGGCTTCCTTTTGCGTTTAAAGAAACCAAAGAAGGGACTAACTTCTATTTTCGAGTAAAAGATACGGAACTTGCAAAGAAAGCCTTAGAACGCGTGTTAACGGATATTAAGAAGAACCCACAAATGATTTTGCGTAAGCCAAATACCATGACTTTTGATGAACGGTTAGCCTACACTGCAGCCAATAAAAAATACGTGGGTAAAATTGATCAAACAAAAACAATCACAAAAGGAAGGAAACTGTAATGCAGACGTACAAAAAAGAACTGAAACCGTATCTCTACCTTGGTGTTTTTCTATTTGTGATTGGCTTTGGAATAGGAAATTTCTTTTGGCTGTTACCAGGGACAGACTATTTTTCAAAAACGAATTATCTCTTTACAAAAGATATTCTAACGTATATCGAACAAACTTTTTATCGGTTTTTTATAACACCAAGTCTATTAGGATTTAGTGTAGGAATACTTGGTTTTCTTTTAGGGCTATTAATGTATGTGCGAGATAATGATCGTGGAATCTACCGTCATGGAGAAGAATACGGTTCGGCTCGTTTTGCTACACCTGCTGAAATGAAAAAATATGAAGATCCAATTCCTGAAAACAATATTATTGTTAGTAAGCATGTAAAAATTTCTCTTTTTAATAAACGTTTACCAATCAAGCTACAAAAAAATAAGAATATCGCCATTCTAGGTGATTCTGGAGCGGCCAAAACGTTAGCTTTTATCAAAACCAATCTTATGCAACGACATGCCAGCTTTATCACAACAGACCCAGACGGTGGGATATTGCCAGAGATTGGACTTTTATTGAAAAAAGGCAAGTACAAGATTAAGGTCTTAGACTTAAACACGTTGTCAAATAGTGATACGTTCAATGTTTTTGAGTATATGCACTCCGAATTAGACGTGGACCGAGTTTTAGAAGCTGTCACCGAAGCAACAAAAGAAGTGGAAAAAACGACCGGGGACGATTTTTGGATAAAAGCCGAAGGCTTATTGGTTCGCTCTCTTATTGCGTATTTATGGTTTGACGGTCGCAGAAATGATTATACGCCACATTTAGGAATGATTGCGGACATGTTACGCCACCTAAAACGAAAAGATAAAAATGTACCTAGCCCAGCGGAAGAATGGTTTGAGGAGTTAAACGAGGCCATTCCTGACAACTACGCTTACCGACAATGGACCTTGTTTAACAATTTGTATGAGAGTGAAACGAGAGCCAGCGTTCTAGGGATAGCTGCTGCACGTTACTCTGTTTTTGACCATGAAGAAGTGGTCAATATGATTCGTACAGACACGATGGATATTGACTCCTGGAATGAAGAAAAAACAGCGGTGTTTATTGCGATACCTGAAACTAATACGTCGTTTAATTTTATTGCAGCGTTGATGTTTGCGACAGTCGGAGAAGTGTTGCGAAATAAATCAGACCAAGTACGTTTAGGAAAACGAGTACTAGAAGAAGGAAAAGAACTCCTACATGTCCGTTTCTTAATTGACGAATTTGCCAATATTGGCCGAATTCCTCACTTTGAGAAAATGTTGACCACGTTTCGTAAGCGAGAAATGTCGTTTACCATTGTTTTACAATCCTTAAATCAACTCCAAACCTTGTATCCAAAAGGGTGGCAAAACATTCTAAACGGCTGTGCGTGTTTACTATACCTTGGTGGGGACGAAGAAGAAACCACCAAGTATCTGTCTGCACGTGCAGGGAAACAAACGTTATCCATTCGGAAACATAGCATGAATAAAGGAAATCAAGGTGGAGGATCCGAAAATCGCGATAAATACGGGCGCGATTTGATTGACAGGAGTGAAGTTGCGCTTATTGGAGGAGACGAGTGTCTGGTTTTTATATCAAAAGAGCATGTTTTTAAAGATAAAAAATTCTATGCTTTTCAGCATGACCGAGCAGATGAACTAGCAACAGGACCGACTGATGATAAGTGGTATACGTGGCGCCGATATATGACTGATGAAGAAGCTATTTTGGATAAAATCTCGGCAACAGATATTATTGACCATGGAGAAATTACAAGTGAACTGAAAGACGAAACACACGTTTAAAAAGACGTGCGTTTTTTTCTTTTAGAAAATAGAAAAAGGAGGAACAGAAAATGCCAATGACACATGCACAACGACAAAAAGTGTTAGAAGAAATTGAACAAAAAAGTATTGTGGATGTCGCAGAAAGTTTAGGAATAACACTTGTACGACAGGGACAAAGTTATACCTGGTCAGAGCACGATAGTTTTGTTTTAACCCCTAAGAAGAATGCTTTTTATTGGAACTCTCGCCAAGTTGGTGGTGGGAGTATCAAGCTTGTTCAAGTGATAAAAGAGTGTACACACGCTGAAGCATTGCAGTATTTACAGACTGTAGAAGCAGGGGCTATTGAAACGTTGAAAGAACCTACTCCGACGAACTTTCATTATTATATGAAAGAACATACACAACAAAATGCCACCATTGATTACTTGCTTCAGGAACGTAAGTTATCAAAAGAAACGATTGATTTCTTTTTTGAACAAAACCTCATGGCACAATCCACGTATACAGATAAAGAGACCGGACAAAGTGAACCAGTAATAGTCTTCAAGCACGTTGGTCTTGAAGAAAAAATTAAAGGCGTTGCCTTACAAGGTATTTGGGAAAATAAGAAGCTACATGGTGAACGAGGACGGTTAAAGCGTGTCTGGGGAAATGGCTATTATGGGTTGACTGTTCGTGTAGGGTATCCACCAAAAATTGCAGAAGCTACGTCAGAAAAGCCAATCAAAATCATTGTTTTTGAAGCGCCTATAGATCTCATGAGTTATTACGAATTAAAAAAAGAGACGATTGGAGATGCGGTATTATTTTGTGCGAATGGACTTAAAAAGGGCGCAGTATCTACGCTTATTGCCAATGAAATTGGCTCTTATGTCAAAGAGGAAGAAAAGCCAACCGTTCTTGAACAATTAGAAAAGTCGAAACTAACAACGGAAAAAGTCCAACTTGTTTTGGCTGTAGATAATGACGAAGCAGGGAAGAAATTTATTCAACAATTTTCAAATAACTGGTGTCCAATTACTCTTGACCAACCTAAACTAATTGAAGGAAAAAGTAAAACAGATTGGAACGATATTTTAAAGCAAACAAAGAATGAAACAAAGAAAAAAGAAGCAAAATTAAAGCGTCAAGAAGCAAAAAAACGATCCAGAGAAAGGAATAAAGAAATGTCTGAAAAAACACAAATGAAGCAAAAAAGCCAACCAGAAATCACCTTGGAAGAGATAATTAAAAAGAAAGATTATAAAAAATTATCGCAGCATTTGAACGACGGGATCAAAGAGTATTTAACAAGTGATACGTTTAAAAACTATTTAGATTTTGCTTCAAAATTTCATAAATATTCGTCAAAAAATATTCGTTTGTTGTTGGCACAAAATCCAAACATACGTCGTGTAGCTGGTTACAATGCGTGGAAAAAGTTAGATCGTCAAGTAAAAAAAGGCAGCAAAGCACTGTATGTGTATGCCCCTTATTTTAAAGATAAAGTCGATAAGAACGGGAAAAAAGTTACGGATGAAAATGGAGAAATTGTCAAAGAGACGCGCTATTTTTTAACGCCTGTCTTTGATGTAGAACAAACGACCGGCGCAGAGTTGCCACAGCTTGTTTATAATCTGGAAGAGAATCTTAGCGACGGTAAAACATTCACCAGAACTTACAATGCGTTAGTTGAGATTTGCCCAGTTCCAGTAACTGTCACGTCTATTGCAAGTGGTGCGAATGGGTATTATGATCCAACGAAAAAAGAAATTGTCCTCCAACAACATTTAGGAGAAGTGATGACTTTAAAAGTCTTACTTCATGAAATGACGCATGCCATGCTTCACCCAGATTCGCAAGCGATATTTGGAGATGACGTTTATTCTCGACAAGAATTTGAAGCGGAATCAGTTGCCTATATTGTCTCCCGTCACTTAGGGCTGGATACGTCCTCGTATTCTTTTGGTTATCTTTCTTCTTGGACGAAGCAAGGAGAAAAGTTAGAAGAATTTACGCAATCGTTAGAAACGATCATGAAAGAGGCGCGCACGCTAATTGAAAAAGCCGACCATGCTTTATCCATAGAAAAAGGCATTCAACTTCCCCAAAATAAATTTGAAGAACGTTTATTGAATGCGAAGAAAAAAGAAACTGAAGTGGGAAAGTCCCAAGCTAACGAGCAAAAAAGGCAACAAAATGAACCAAGAATTTCTGCTCAAATAGCAAATTCTACTCGATTTTAAAAACAAATAATAAGAGAAAAGGAGAAAACAAAATGGACCAATTAACGGACGAAAGTAAATTTATTCTGACACAATTTTTCTTGGCAGACCCGCTTAGTGACCAACCAAGAGTCCACCAGAAAAAGAAAGAAAAATCAAAAGGAACGGTGCTAAAAGAACTGGATACGTTGATTCATGATTTTAAAGAAAAAGAATTAGAAATTGATTTATTTCCTTACGAAGAAGCAGCCACTTATTTACGAAAGTTGAAAGGAAATGACTCGTATTTGGTCTTTCTGGATGAGTTATTAGCCCCTTATCAATAGGAAAGAAAAAATAAAGGTCAAAAATGGTAAGTCTAAACGTCAATAAATGTCAAAGTGTAGCGATGGGGATTGGGGGAACCCCAAAAATTTGAACGACTCCTACCAGTATTTTTGGTAGGGGTCATTCAAAATATCGCAACATGGTACCATGTTGCTCCGCTTGCAAAAAGAAAGCCTACCCTTGGGTACAACCAATTGTCAAACTAAGGAGACTACTTATTATGTAAAAGAAAGAAGAAATAATTATGGAGAATAAACAAAAGCTAAAACGACCTATTCAAAGAAAAATACGTTTTTCAAAAGAAGAAAATGAATTAATCAATCGAAAAATTTTGAAAGTTTCTTTCCAAACTTTCAAAATTTTGCCTTGCACCTTTTGATTCAAGGAGAGATTCGCCACGTTGACTATTCCGAACTCAACAGACTAACTACCGAAATTCATAAAATTGGCATTAATATTAATCAAATGGCCCGTCTTGCTAATCAGTTTAATGAAATTTCGTCTGAAGATATTAAAGATTTGACCGATAAAGTACAGAGTTTAAATGCGCTGGTTCAGAGCGAATTAAACAAATTAATAAAGAGAAAGGAACAATCGTAAATGGTGTATACAAAACATTTTGTTATTCATACATTTGATAAATTAAACAATGCTTGCTCATATATTGAGAATGCAGAAAAAACTGAAGTCACGAATGATAATCCGTCTGAACACTTGGAACATTTATTTCAATATATTGTGAATGACGATAAGACATACATGAAAAAATTAGTTTCTGGTCATGGCATTGTGGATCCAACAAATCCTTATGAAGAATTTAAATTAACAAAATTACAAGCAGCAATTCAACGAAAAATCGGGTACACATTCGATCCAAAATCAGAACGATTGCTTCCGCCAACGTTAACAGAATTAGAAAAAGGCAACGCCGTTTTAGCACACCATTTAATCCAATCCTTTTCTCCAGAAGATGATTTAACGCCAGAAAAAATACATGAAATAGGGTACAACACGGTGATGGAATTGACAGGTGGAGAGTATGAATTTGTGATCGCCACACATGTCGACAAAGAACATTTACACAATCATATTATTTTTAGTTCAACCAACTTAAAAACAGGTAAAGCCTTTCGCTGGCAAAAAGGAACCAAAAGAGTCTTTGAACAAATTTCGGATAAGATTGCAGCGAAGGAAGGCGCAAAAATTATTGAAAAATCACCGAAGCAAACTCATACAAAATATACAAAATGGCAAACAGAGTCCATTTATAAACAAAAAATAAAAAGTCGTTTAGACTTTTTATTAGAACAAAGTTCTTCAATTAATGACTTCCTAGAAAAAGCAGAAGCTTTGAATTTATCGGCAGACTTTTCTAATAAGTGGACGACCTATCGATTGCTTGACGAACCACAAATAAAAAATACTCGTAGTCGAAGCTTGTCAAAAAGTGACCCCACTAGATATAATTATGAAAAGATTATTGAACGATTGAAAGAAAATAAAAACGTTCTAACAGTGGAAGAATGTGTCAAAAGATACGAAGAAAAAAATGAACAAGAAAAAAATAATTTTGACTATCAATTTACAATAGAACCATGGCAACTGTCTCACAAAACAGAAAGAGGATATTATATAAATATCGATTATGGCTATGGCAATTCTGGAAAGCTCTTTGTAGGAGGGTATAAGGTTGATCCATTAGACAACGGTAATTACAATATCTATATTAAAAGAAATGAGTATTTTTATTTTATGAGCGACAAGGATGCTACTAAAAGTAAATACTTAACAGGGGCTTCGTTGATTAAACAATTACGACTGTATAATGGACAAACACCACTGAAAAGAGAACCTGTGATGCAAACCATTGATGAATTAGTTAGTGCCATTAACTTTTTAGCGGCGAATGAAATCGAGGACACAAGACAACTAAAATTATTAGAAGAAAAATTAGAAGTTGCTTTTCTTGAAGCAGAAAAAACTTTAGAGACTCTTGACGAGAAGATGTTAGAGCTGCACCAATTAAGTAACCTCTTATTAGAAAATGAACTGCAGGGAGATCCAGAGTTAATTCAGAAAAAATTGAAAACATTGTTACCGGACGCAACACTTGCGGAATTTTCTTATGAAGATGTTCGAGGGGAAATAGAAGCAATTAAAACCAGTCAATCTCTGTTAGAGAATAAATTGGAACGAACGCGAAATGAAATCAATCAACTTCATGAAATTCAAGCTGTACAAAAAAAAGAAACCACAAACCAAAATAATGTCAAACCAAAATTATAAAAACAATTGTTAAGGAATGAAAGGAGAGTTTTATGCTTATTTTGAAACGAGGATTGTCTGTAGTGTTATTTTTACCCTGTTTTATTCTACGTATTCTTTTCCGTTACATTGGACTGTTAACGATTCTTACTAGTGGTTTTACTACCACTTTAATACTAATCGTTGCTCGAATTTTAGCTTTTATTTTTTTAGTTTACCCGATTGTGATTTTAACAACTGAAGAACTTAGAATGGAATGGGCAAGTTGGATTGCTTGGCTTTTATTTGGATTGATCGTTCTATTTTTCCATTATCTAGCTGCGTGGAACGAAGACTTAGGCAGTTGGTTTCTGGATTTTTCTAATTGGTTGAGCAGGGTACCAAGTAAACTGTGGGCTGAATAATTGATCCTATGCTAAAACGCCTTAACTTAAAAAAGCCAAGGCGTTTTATGGTATAATATACGAGATAGTAAAGGTTTATGACGGTGGCTAATCTCTGAAAAAGGGGTGATTGCCTATGTTGATTTTTGGCTATACTCCTAGAAAGGACTAGCTTTGACTATTTTTGAAGCGTTAATGTTTGCGATTACTTTTGCGACATTAATTCTAAAAATTAGTGATAAAAACAACAAAAAATAACCGTCAACTTTAGCCGAGTTTGGTTATTTTTTGTAAAAATATTTAACTATCGGTCACCGTCTTAAACGGTGCTATCATGAGGGCGTATGACTAGTACGTCCTCTTTACATGTTTATTATAACACATTCTCTACAAGAAGAAAGGCGGAAGCCTTTCTTTTTTTTTCAGCGCGCCTTAACGGCGGTGGCGGTGGGAGTTTGGCGCGCTGAAAAAAACGCTCTTTTCTTGATTTCTAATCAAGAAGATACTCGCTTTTAGCGAGTATCAGGTTTTTCTTATATTATGATGACAAGGCGTGCTGTAAATTCTCTTGCCATTGTCTGACTGCTTGTTTTATCTTTTCTGGTACTTCCTGACGGTTACGTTTTCCTTGTATTTGTGTAACCTGTTGATTTCGGTACTCTAATGTGAAGTAAGGCAAATTTGGCTCTTCTTTTTTCCGGATAAATACAATCGTTGTTGCCCCCTGTTTATGTTGCTCTAGATAACGTTGACTTCCCACACAGTGGTGTAAAATACTTCCCTCTTGTACAATCTCTTGCAATGAGTGAGGTGTGAGAAAAAGCAAGTCGTCAATCTCTGCTTCAAACACTTTGATTTGCTTTTTCCTTTCTTCGTACTCTTTTTCCTCAATCTCGCTTTTCAGAAGATTCAACGTATTCACAGCATTATCATGGGCTACTTGTAAATTCTCTGGGTAAAGAACCGTGTCATCATTGAGTGGAGTGTCTAATTCCTCCAACATGTGTAAGTAGTCCATATAATAGTCAAAACGTTCGCCCTTTCGTATAAACCACTTTTGAAACTTTGTTAAGTTCACTTCTTTCGGTAGTTGCTTAATTTGCGAATAATGCACGTACTTTTCTATTTCGTTTATCATAGGCGCATTTCGCTCTTTTAACGTTTTTTCTAACATGAATTCATGAAAGGTTGGATTTCTTGTTTTTAATTTTTGTTTATTCGCTTTTAGCCATTTCTTAGTAATTACTCTCATATCTGCTTTATGAAAATACAGTCCAAAAACGTTGCGATAGTCGTCAAAAATGATTTCATTCGCTAAGGTTGTGGCACCTATCTTTTGTAAAAACTCAATTTCGTTTCGGTATTTGTAAATATGAGCTAGTTCTTGACGTTCTATTTCAGGTAACTGTAAGTACTTTAATTCCGATACAGTGGTTAGTTTTTCTTGCCAGTTATTTGGATAGAATACTGTATTTGTATAAGCACTGCTCATAAAACCATAATTTGACAACAAGCCCTCATACCAGTCGCCATAGTTGTAATGGGCTTTGAGGTGGGTATCGTTTGAAAAACGCTCAAAGTTTGACTGTTCATAAATAAGCGTTTCTTTACCGTCCTTTATCGTGTGCCAATAGCTATACGTTTGAATTTCTATTCGTTTTTTACTGATAAGGATAATACCGAATGAATAAAATTTTGTAGGATAAGAGAGCCTTGAGGCCTTTGTTTTTCCATTCATAGGTGGGTATTTGTGACGTACACCAATCAAAAAATGCTTTGGGTGGGGCTAGTGGTTTTTGTATTTCCCGATTCATATTCATTACAACTCGAACAATTTAATTTGTTCGTCCACCTCTTTTCTTTGAGGTTTAGGCTCTTCTTTTTTTGCCGGTTGCTTTTTGGTAGTCGTCATTACTTTTCCGATGACTTTCATTTCGGGTAGTTTTTCAAGCATGAAATATTCCTTTATCCAACGAAATGCTACCTCGTCGGGCACCATAGCACTTGTTTGGTTTTCTGCTTGTTCTTTGGCTTTTCCCATGCAGTAAGTGACAGCGCCTTTTATGGTTCTATCTTCCTTTAGAATACCTTGAAAAAGGAATTCATCATTTTGTTTGCATAGCCAATTATGGATATATTCGACTGTATTGTCATGCTCGGTTTCTAGTTCTTTTAGCATTTTTTCGAGTGCTTGTTCTTGTGCAGTCAATGTACTTGTTAGGAAAAAGCGTTCATAAGAAAGTTTGTCACTAATTACTAGCCACTTGTATTTATTCCCTTGGTCTATTGTTTCGTCAATTGTTAGATAAAGGGAAGAATAGTTGCCGTCTGGGTTTTTAATCGCAATGGTGGCTTGTTCTGGTAGCTTTTCAAGATAAGAAAGCAACGTCACGACTGGATAAAGAGCTACTTCATAATTAGGATAGAAACATAAAAACTGGAAGGTTTTTCCGTTTCTTTCAATACTTTCTTTTCTGAAAGCTACACTGATGTAGCCTTGTGTGTCGTCAAAAATAGTGGTTGCTAGATTTTGATTGTATTGTTTAAGTGCGTGTATCAATTCTTTTACGGTTTGTATATTTTGAAAGTCCATAACGTTCCCTCGTTTCTTTTAAGCTTCCCCTCTTACATATGTAAGAGGGGAGCAAATTTTCGCTTGTCAAAGGTCAGTCGGTACGTTATACTTGAACTACGGTTAGTAATTCAAGTAAAGTCCTATTAGAAATCTTTTGTCGTTAGCAAAAGGTTTCTTTTTTTGTCTTTTTTTCGTGGAAATACTTTGATAATGGTTCAAAATCTTTCATATCTCCATTGCAATTCATAGTACTTACTAGCCACTCTCCAGACTGACGTTGTGCATATAAATAGCCGTTGTTATCAGAGCCACGATAAGGTGTAAAGGTTACTTTCCCTTCAACGAGTTCCGTCCAACCGTCAATTCGGTCAAGGTCAGTTAGCGTGAGGTATTGTTGTTCTCTTATTTCTTCTAATGATTGTGCAAGATACATTTCTGTTTCTGGTCGAACATATAGACAAAACTCGTGCCAACCACAACAAGTTAGTTCCCGACAGCCGACATTGTCGTATTCGTAAAGTACGTTTTCTTTCACACCTAAACAGGACAGGCCTTTTTTCTGATTGATAACTTTTTGAATTTTTTCAGGGTCTTGGTAATGTTCATATAAAACAGCGCCTACGCCCTCTATATAACCGTCCCAGTGACAATATATGCCTTGATACGTTCCGTCTGCTTGTTCTTTAAAAATTGCTGTTCGTGTTCCCATAAAAGCTCTCCTCTTTCGTTGTTTTAAATGATAAACTCTGTTGCTTCGTGATTATCTTCTGTCAAGATAATTTCTTGGTCGTAATACATGTTAGAAACCAATTCATGTGCGTGTTCTTCGCTTTCAGCAAATACAGAAACAGCTACCTCTAAGGTTTCAACAATTGTCACACAGTATTTTTTCTTTTTTTCTGCCATATTTATACGTCCTTCCATTCAATGTGATTTAAAAAGAATGCTAACTGATTCAAACGATTATTGGCATTTTTCAGACAACCATAGTTTAGTAACAATGTAGGCGTATCATTTTCAAGAATGGCTTTATTTAACTTCTGATATTCTTTACGTGCTTGCTCTAGCTGATTTTTTAGCTGTGGGTCGTTCATTTTTACTACTTCCTTTCTGGTATTCTATTATTTTTGGTAATCTCTATCAGTGTTTTTTGCGCCTCTAACGCAGTTAAAATTGGTAAGCAATCTCCTAAAGTCATACCGTTACCGACAATTACAAAAGGTTGAAGTAACTGCCCTACCGTCATTTTTTCGTCTGAATGAAAAAGAGTAAATTCTTTTTCTAAAATATTTTCGCCTTGTAACAAACATTCAATATACACTTTGCTAAAGTCGTAAAAACTTTCTATTGAAAATAATTTTTGAAGATAATATTCTACAGTTTCAAAATCAATGCAATCAAAATACAAATTATTTTCATCAATCAAAAAACATTGAGAGCGTAATGTGTTAAATAAATCTAAACATTCTTCTAAATCTAGCGATTTTAAATCGTTATTTAAATAACGATTAATGGATAAGCTATTAATGAAATTTTCTTTTTTGTTCATTGGTTCTCTCCTTTATTTTTTTGTTTTTGAGCAACCATTTTTGTCTGGCGTGAGGGAGGGAAGCTGTTCGCTTCTTTGGCTCATGCTAGGACGTGGGACACTATCCTCCTTTCGTTTTTAGATTTGATTGTTCATTTTCGCCAGTATGTTTCGGTCGGTTGCTGTGCCGAGAAAGAATCATAGACACCAAGAAAAGACAAGGGCGAACGGAGTGAGTTCATATACCCTTGTCTTTTCGACTGGCTATGATACTGTAACAAACAGCGACTGACCGGGACATACGACAATGAGCGGTCATAAAACGATTGAGAGGACACACGTCCGTAAAAGCATGAGCCAAAGAGGCGAAATTTTAATGCACTTAAAAGAACTAGACGCAAAGCGGCTAGTTCTTTCTTTTGTTTTGCCTTGCTTTAGCAAGGCATTTCTTTCGAGCGGCGGTGGCGGTTGGAGCGAGATAGAAATAAACACTAAACAAAGTAATTAGGTATGAAAAAATGGAAAGACGATTTTTCAGTGAATAGTCATAAAATAAACTAAGGATTTTATATAAAAAAATAAACGGGAATAAAAGAAGGGAGTTCTCTTTTATCTTCGTTTATTTTTTGCGTATTCCTTTAAATCGTCTACGTGATACAAGCGTACAGTAGGTCGTTCACCGTTTACATGTTTAATTTCAAAGTAAGGCTTAATTGCATTCAATTTTACGGATTGTGTGAAGGCATTTAATGATTGGCCTGTAATTTTTGCAGCACCTTGTTTATCTACCACATTGTTTTCTAAATAAGTTAAAACTTCTTCACGAGAAAGATCTTTCATTGAATTACCCTCCTATATATACTATACAAAATATAGTATATAAAAAACCAAAATTTGTCAATATTCCTCATTATTATACTATGCATTGTATACAATGTATGGTATAATAATTATAAAGATAAACAGAAACGAGGGATTCAATTGAATTTAGAAAAAATGAAAATGGAAGCAAGAAAAAGAATGAAGATTTTAGGTATTCATGAACCAACAATTGCACAATTTATTGAGGAAGGAAAAATTAGTTTTTCGGGAAAATCATATCTAGGCGCCAACTATTGGATCAACGAAGAACGAAAAAAAGCAATCGAAATTATCGAGAAAAAAAACAATATACTTGTATACTATGCGATTGAACAAAAGTATATGGGGGATATAACAATGTTGTACTTGTTTTATATATCTCCGTATGAAGAGGACTGGGAAATGGATTATCAAAGTATTGTAGAGAATTACCAATACACTTACGGCTTAAACGAAACGGATCCGTTCCTTTCAGAGTTTGGTGAAATCAAGTTTAAAAATATGTTTGGTGGTTTAGTAAAACAGTAAATATTTAGAAGTGATAGTACCAGTTGCTATCACTTCTAAAAAAATAATAGAAAGAGGTTTTTTAAATGATTAATAATGTGACTTTAGTAGGAAGACTTACAAAAGATTGTGATTTGCGTTATACGTCAAGTGGTGTAGCTGTTGCGGCTTTTACACTAGCAGTTAACCGGAATTTTACAAATCAAAATGGTGAACGTGAAGCAGACTATATTCAGTGTGTGATTTGGCGTAAACCTGCAGAAACTTTAGCAAACTATACACGAAAAGGAACATTGGTTGGTCTTGTGGGTAGACTTCAAACACGTAACTATGAGAATCAACAAGGACAACGTATTTATGTGACAGAAGTGGTTGTAGAAAGCTTCCAATTGTTAGAGTCAAAAGAAGTTAGTCAACAACGTGGTGTTAACGCTTCTAATCCTACACCAGTTGGACAGCAGGAAAGCAATACGCAACAACCCTTTCCAGATTTAGAAGGTAGTTCTATTGAGATTTCAGATCATGACTTACCGTTTTAAGGAGGATCGATTCATGGGTAATGAAAATTTACAAAAAATATATGCAGACAGTACAAAGAAACGTACAGCACAACAAACAAAATGGGAACGAGCTGTTGAAGGATTAACGTTTGATAGGTTAGAAAAAAAGAAAATTGAGTATTCTTTAAAACGGAAAAAAGTTAGGGAGTTAGGAAATGAAACTATTTATTGGAAAAAAGTGGCTACTGCTAACAGCAGCCACTTTGCTATTATCAGGATGCGCAAGTCTTGGACAAAAAGCACAAGATATTTCGAATGATGGTACTGGTAATTTTACTCAAACTATTTCGAACGATAATCGTATACCAGCTGAATTTGTCCGTCATGTTGATGGAGATACCACAGTGTTAAGAATAGACGGAAAAGAACAAAAGGTTCGCTTTTTATTAGTAGATACACCCGAGACTGTAAAGCCGAAAACAAAAGTTCAGCCATTTGGTTTGGAAGCTAGTAAACGTACAAAAGAACTTTTGTCTACTGCTTCAGAGATTACTTTTGAATACGATAGTGGCGATAAAACAGATCGTTACGGACGAGTGTTGGGGTATATTTTTGTAGATGGATCATTACTACAAAAAACGCTTGTGAGTGAAGGTTTAGCACGAGTGGCTTATGTCAAAGAGCCTAACACTAAGTATCTACTAGAATTAGAGGAAGCACAAGAAAAGGCTAAAAATGAGTCACTCGGAATTTGGAGCATACCAGGATATGTAACTGAAAGAGGGTTTAAATAAAGAATATGAAAAGCTGTAAGAACAAAATTTAAACGATAAAAAAAGAGTTTGTATCGGATTTCGCGAAGAATAAAGAAAGTGAGTGAAAAAGATGAACGAGCAAATAAGTTTGTTTGATTCAGACATTGATAAACGGTATCAATTTTATGGACATTATTGTAATGACGATTGGTCTACTAAAACAGCAATGGTGAATGGTGTTTCTGATATAGTGATGAGTTTTAGCATTGAACTTACCAAAGTTGAACTGAAAAAAATATGCAGAGATACAATCAAAATAGTCAGGTTTAAGTATGGATATTCCATTAAGTTTTTAAAAAATAATGTAAAGAAAGAGTTGTTTATCAGGTTTGATAACTACACAACGAGCAAAAAACGAGATGTCTTTGAACATATAAATTTATATTTTTAAATCGAAAGTGAGTGAAGAAGACTTATGCAGTAAAAATGTGTATAAAAAGAGAAAAAAGCAGATAAAAAATTATTTGCTTTTTTTTACTTATATATTTTATACGATAAAAAAACGTGGTTTTTAGTTTGAAAACCCTGTAAGATTATTATATGGACCCGTTTAGTGTAAATATAAAAGGTGTTCGTTTTCTTAGGGGGTATTTTAATAAAAATTGAGGAGTGAAAAAATGAATAAGTTTCAAAGTTGGCTTATGGCCAATAAAAATCTGTTAATTACAAGTGTAGTTATGTGTCAAGTGTTAGTTTTAAGCATAGGAATAATCAATTTTCCTTATATTGATGACACAGGCAGGCAAATTGATGGCAATACGGACTTTGCAAGAAGTTATTCTCGTTGGGGTAGCGAAATTGGTTCTTGGTTAGTTCAAGGGAGTAGACACCTTACGGATATGGGGTTATGGATGCATATTCTTTCTGGATTCATTGTATCAGTAACAGGGATTATCATTGTTTACTCTTTTCATAAGAAGCTATCTCTTTTAGCTTTAACAGCAGCCATGTTGGTTGGCTTTAATCCTTGGTTTTTACAAAATTTAAGTTTCAGGTTCGACAGTCCTTACATGTCTTTGAGCCTTTTATTTTCTGTTCTTCCATTTCTATTTTGGAATAAAAATAAAGTCTTATTTTTAGTTGTTTCTATTTTAAGCATTTTTTTGATGTGTAATACTTATCAGGCGTCTTCGGGGATCTATGTCGTGATGGTGTTAGCATTATCACTGAAGCAGCTGTTAGACAATCAATCGTTAAAAAAGCGATTGTAGCTATGATTAGCTATATAAGCGCCATGTTTCTTTATCTTATTGAAACAAAATTTAATCCTGAAATAGCAACGCGAGGTGGTATGACAACAATCGCGAGCGTTAAGGATATACCCAAAACAATCCTGGTAAATAGTCAAATGTATCTGTCAAAAATAACTGAGCAGAGTACAAAACTATGGATACTTTTGTTTTTTATTCTAGTAATTTTCTTTGTTTTAAGTACTGTTCTTAATGCGAAAGTATCGCCTGTTAAAAGCTTTTTATACGCAGTGTTATTTCTATTTTTAGGCTCTATTTTGAGTTACGGCGTCTTTTTAATCTTTCCGGAAAAGCTTTTGTTAATTTCGCCTAGATACGGCTATGGATTTAGTTTTTTGTAGTTTCAATTATCATGCTTACTTTGGCAAATACTTCTAAAAACGTGCTAGGATATGTGTCAAAAACAGCGGTTTGTCTTTTCTGTGTTTACCTTTTATCTTTTACATTTGTTTATGCTAGTGCGTTAAGCCACCAAAAGGAATCTTTTGAACGACAAAGTATGATATTAGCCGATGATTTAAAAGACCTAGTGAACCGTGACACGGTGACCGTGCATAGTACGTCTTTATTTAAGGATTCGCCAGTATTTGTTAATAGTTCGAAGAATTATCCTATATTAAAAGAACTGGTTCCACCAAATGAAGCCCTTTATTGGCAAATCAGTTTTTATTTAGAACGTACACTGGTTTAAAAGTGAACATGGAGATCTTTGATATTAACGCGTTGAATAAAGAAGAAAGTGAGTTAATGAAATCTAATTATTACCATGACATTTATGTAAAAGATTCAGAAGTATTTGTTCATGTTAAATAATCTTGAAATAAAAGTAATATCAAGGCAATTGAAAGGCCAAGGTAGATACTGTAAAATAAAAATAGCTATTTCAGATTTAACTATTTTCTTATAGACTGAATGAATTGATCGTTCAGTTCTATGAGTATTTGTTAGAAATGAAAGGCTAAAATAAGTTAAAATGAAATGGCTAAGAGCCGAAGAAACTTCAATCCTAACAGTATTGTGGTTTTTTAGGATGGGATAAACGTTAAATAGGGATTTTGACAATAAATAACTTTAAATATTGTTATTATTGTAATAAATAAAAAAAGAAAGTAGGGAGTTAAACATGGAAATTACTTTTTCTAAAAAATCAAAGATCTTCTGTCTGGCAATGTCGCTATTGATGGTATTGAGTCTATTTGCCAGTGCTGGTACAAGTGTATATGCTAGTGAATTAGATAATGAGATTAGCAAAGAAGATAAGGCTATATTAGACAACATAGACGTCAATTCATTTTATTCAGATGCAAACAAAGGATTGGATGAATTCTTTTCAAAAGCTGTTTCTGTAAATCCCACAAACGGTAAATTTATTGTGAATGAAAATGGTATTAAAGATATGTTTGGCAGTGGAGTTGAATATAAAGCTATTTTAGACTTCATAGAATTTTTTAATGATGATAACAACTTTAATGAACTTGGTAGATTTGAGTTTAGAAATAATATTAGTACATTGGCACAAGGTGCTATACCGATACAACCTCGTGCTGGTGGAGCATTAGCTAAATGTGCTGTAGATTGGGCTAAAAATACATTTGGAGTGGGTATTAGTGTAGCAGCATTTAAATCCGTGCTGAATACTTATGGTTTTGCTAGGGCAGCAGCATGGTTAGCAGGGAAGGTAGCTTCTGCTGCCGGGAGAAATGTAGCTGCTGTTTTGACATTAGTGTACACAGCGATGACTTGCGCTTCTATAGAAGCTGAATAAAAAAAGAAGGGCTAAAGTTTAGCCCTTCTTTTTTCTTGCCAAATCAGTAGTAATGCAGAAATTACACTAATTATACCTGTGACGTAAAAGATATTTTTTGAGATTATTGCTGTATTAGACATGAAAAATATTTTTATTAAAATAATTAAAAACAAAAATAGTGACCATAAGCGAACAACCTTATCAAAGAAAACTATTAAGGTATTAGAAATATTATCGTTGTTTTTCATAAATTGCTGGTCCTTTCTAAATTAGATTATATCTAGCCTGTTTATTTTAGTATATATTAATAGTGTTACTTCTGCAAAAATTCAATAATATATAAAGACATTAAAAAAGTATTCTACTATCAATTAAGTACCAACAGGGTATACTCTGTTGGCTCTTTTTCTATTCTAACTATTTACTAAGTATGTAGTAGGTCATTTAAGTTGAGCATACTTTATTTGTATAAACTTTGAATATGATTAAAGTATTTAGGTTAGTAATTTTTATGTATCAACAGTTCCTGTTATAAAATAAAAATAGCTAGTTTTTTAGTTAATATATCTTTTTATGTCAGTTAGGAACTGTGATATTTAAATTGAATGTTCATATATTGTTTTAGCCATTTTGTGGATAGTTTAAATTTGATAAAAAAGAGTATTGGGTGTACTATTTCAGTGACTGAATTAGTATATAGGAGGAATTGATTATGTGTACAGCAATTACTTATGTATCAAAAGATCATTACTTTGGAAGGAATTTTGATTATGAAATTTCTTATAATGAGGTGGTTACTATTACGCCGAGAAATTATAAGTTTTCATTTCGAGAAGTTGGAAATTTAGATCATCATTTTGCAATAATTGGAATTGCTGCTGGGATTGCTGATTATCCGCTTTATTATGATGCAATAAATGAAAAAGGATTAGGAATGGCTGGATTAAACTTTTCAGGCTATGCAGATTATAAAAAAATTGAAGAAGGAAAAGAAAATGTTTCTCCATTTGAGTTTATTCCTTGGGTATTGGGACAATGCTCTACTGTAGATGAAGCAAAAAAATTATTGAAGAATCTTAATTTAGTAAATATTAATTTTAGTGATGAACTTCCGTTATCCCCTCTCCATTGGCTGTTGGCGGATAAAGAGCAATCTATTGTGGTTGAAAGCACGAAAGAAGGCTTACGTGTATTTGATAATCCTGTAGGCGTATTAACAAATAACCCAACATTTGATTACCAATTATTTAATTTAAACAATTATCGTGTACTTTCAACTAGAACTCCAAAAAATAATTTTTCAGATCAAATAGAGTTAGATATTTATAGTAGAGGAATGGGTGGTATTGGGTTGCCAGGAGATTTATCATCAGTATCTAGATTTGTAAAAGCAACTTTTACTAAGTTAAATTCTGTATCAAGAAGTTCAGAATATGAAAGTATTAGCCAATTTTTTCATATTTTAAGTTCTGTCGAACAACAAAAAGGATTGTGTGATGTTGGTGATGAAAAATATGAGTATACGATTTATTCTTCATGTTGTAACCTGGAAAAGGGAATTTATTACTATCGTACGTATGACAATAGTCAAATTACTGCTGTGGATATGAATAAGGAAAATTTAGAGAAGGATAGCTTAATTGTTTATCCAATGGTGGAAACACAACAAATTAACTATGCTAATTAATTTGTTGTAATTCTTGTTTTTATAAGTATTTTCGAAATGATTTTAAATAAACGGGAATAATAGAAGAGTAGATTTAAGTTATTGATAACTACTAGGTAATTGATGATAAATTAAACAAATTAGATGCTTTAAGGAAAGATGACAAAAAAAGTACAGTATTACATGAAAAAGTGGATTTTTGAGAAAAAAGGGTTTAACAATTAATATCAAAAACAACTATTCTTATAAAACGAATAGTTGTTTTTTTGTATTCATATTTTCTATAAAAAAATGAATAGTAAACGCTTGTAATTTTTTAATAAGAAGGATAGCTTGTTATAAGAGTAACTACGATTGTCCGCATAATTTTTTTGAAGTGTAAAAAAATATAGAGTTATAAATGTGATAGGTGTATTAGTATTTATTTAAAAGACTAAAAAATGTGAAGGAGTTTGAATCGAAATGAAAAAAGTATGTGCTATTTTAATGATTTCTGCGTCAGTTTTAGGAATGGTGCCCAGTAATGTACCAATTTTTACAGCAGAAATAAATTATGCGCATGAAAATGAATTACAAATGAATCCGTTTGTTATAGCGTTTATCGATAAAGTGAAGCAAAATTTAGTTTTAGATGATAATTATCATGCAGTAAAATTAACTGAGCCTGCAACGGATGAGAAGATTCAAAAATTGTACGCAGAAGCTACAGCACTATTAGTAAAACAATCAAGTGTTTTATCGAGTGAAGAGAAACAAATTATTTATCAACTGGTAGATAAATAATTTGTTAAAGGCTATGAGGAATGAATTAAAGAAAGACCAAAATCAAGCGTATGAGGAAGAAAAAATTAAGTATTATCAACAGCAATTTAATGAATTGTTTAATGATTCGAATAATCAAATGTTAAAGGAGACAATTACTGGCTCCCAATTATTAACATTATTTGAAAGTTTTATTGAATATAAATCCGAACGTAGAAATCGGGACGAAAATATCATGAATCGTATTTCGAATTTATTTGAAGTTTTAAATGGTGCTATTGTTCTTTGGTCAAATGAGTTGGAAAAGAAAGTTGATGATTTATTTTCAGTTAGGGAGGAAGCATTAAAAGAAACAGTTTCTCAATCAGACATTGAGCAATTGGCAAGTGATACAGAAGAATTAGATAAGTTGGGTGTATCATATGCTTATGTAGAAAAAATTACACATAAAGTAAAATTGGTAGCAAAAGCTGTTAAATTTATTTATGAAATGCCGCAAGATACACTTGTTCGTGAAATTTCTATAGCATCTACTAAGCAAGAAGAATAATGAAAGTAATTTGTTTGGCTGTTTACATCATAAAAAATGTTATTTTATAAAAGAATTGCTAAAGCTTTGCAATAAAGAATCTATTGATATGATTAGTTTTTTCGTATTTTTTAAAAGAAAAGACTTTTGGAATCTCAACATTTGTTTTAAGTAGGGATCATGAATATAAGTAAATAAGAAAAAATAGTATTAACAAATTATACTGAATAAACAAAAGAAGTAGTAGTTCCATTAATGTCAGGAGAATTGAAATGAGTGATTTAATAAAATTACCGAATATAGGAGTAGTTTTAGAAAAGAAACTACTTTTAGCAGGAATTGAAAACCAAGAAAAGCTAAAAAAAATCGGGAGTAAAGAAGCTTTTTTTCGTATACGATTGCAAAGTGACTCAGATGCATGTTTACATATGCTTTATGGGTTGGAAGGAGCAATAGAAGGTGTAAATGATATTTGTTTATCTCAAGAAACAAACGAAGAATTGAAAGCATATTATAATTCATTAAAATACCTTTACATTATTTCTACTAAAAATAACTAACTAGTTTATATTAGAAGTTCTGTTTATTCAAACATTAAAGGAAGAAAAAGGTTTGTATGCAAATTTATGCTCATGAAAGAGGTAACCCTTATGGATGCACATATTTTATAAGTTTTCATGAAATAGAGTTAGTGATACTGTTAGTGTGGAAAGATAATTTTTTTACTTATAACAAGGAAGAAGTGGAAAATAATTTAAATAAGATGGCCGATGTAAGCACCTCAGCAAAAAGAACAATCTATCAATTCATTGAAAAGACTAATTCTTTGTTGTATCTATCCTATAAAGAATTACATTAGAATAACAAACCAAAAAGCAAGCCCGTAGCGAATAGGCTTGCTTTTGGTGTATCTGTACGTTTTAATATGGGATACTTTTAGTATGTTTTCGTTTCTATATATTTTTTCTATTGTAATAGATATCAAAAAATAAGAAGTAATTCATTGGAAAAGATATTTTGAGTAGTTAAATTATTTTTTTAGTTATGATAAACTATAGCTATAAAAAGTTTTAGAAAAAGAGCCAAAAAAAAACACACATTTTTAACCAAAGGGGTTAACAAATGTATGTGATACAGAATCATAGTTTGTTGTCCAAAGGGGACAATCAAATTACACATTCAATATAACATGAATCTGTACATAATGCAATAGTCAAATATAGGATATTGAGGAGAATACTAGTGAAAGAAACAGTATCGGTTTTTATGGATGAAAGTGGCAAAAATAAAAATGAAATTAGTCTGATTGGAAGTGTGGTCGTCCCTAATAATTTTTATTGTTCAAAAAGTGTTATGGAGCTAAATGATAAACTAAAGAGAGAAGAAATAAGTTTCCATTTGACCGATTATAAAAAAAGTCAATTAAAAGATTATTTAAACTTATTTGATTTATTTGTTTCAAATGAAAATTTACTTCGATTCAATGTAGTAGCTTTTAAGCGTGGAAGATTTAGTAATCATATGTTGAAAGGAAAAATTGATGATATGGTATATTCAAAAATACCAGAGCGATCAATCTATGGATCATTGAGAGGGTACAGTTCATTTACTGAGGTTGAAGCAAATATCTATATTGAGTACGCAACAGATTATGAAAAAAGAGGTTTAGATAAGTTAATTAAGAATCAGCTTAATATTCATTCTTTGTATAGATACGATCATTTTAAAGTGGTTAAAGCAAAGCTAATATATAAAAATACTGAAATTGGATTAGAATTTACTGATGCTTGTTTAGGTGTTTTAAGGAATATAATTGAAAATAGAGATGTAAAGACAACAAGTAGTAGTAAAGTTAGTAGGACCTTAATTTACAAAAAGCAGTTGGTTTATGAACTTATTAATAGACATAGAAACTTTTTTGAGCATATTGATTTATTTGAATTAGACGATAAAGGATTACTTGAACGAATTGATATGCGTAAATATATAAATCTTTTCCAATCAAAATATCTAAAAGAGAAGGAGTTATATGGTGAGGTAGCAGAAGTATACGGAGATTCTAAATATCATGTGAAACGAAAACCAAGAAAAATTCCTTATAGACAATGAGGGCAAATTTATCATAGTTATTGTTATTAAAAATGTGAGGTCAGAAACTTAAAAGTTTTTGACCTCTTTGTTTTTTCGTGCTATACTTGGAATTGTCATTTTTCTTTTTAAATGGCATAATTTTTTTATTTTATTTGACATAAACTATAATATTTAATCGCTAAAAAATCATTCAAAATAATTGAGTGATTTTTTTAGTTCTTAATTTTATAATGAAGTGTTCATAAAATCACCCGTTTCTGTACACAGTGTTTTTTTATCTAGTTTTTAAATTTTTAACTTCTTTTTGTGTCCATAACCTCATATCAAAATCTATGTTCAATTATACTAGTTATTTAAAGTTATGTTACAATAGATTTTGTAAAGGAGTGATTTTTTTGAAAATAGGATACGCCCGGGTCTCTATTGGTTTACAAAATTTAGATTTACAAGAAGATAGCTTAAATAAATTTGGCTGCGAAAAAATTTTTACAGATCATATGAGTGGTGCAAAAGTAATCGACCAGGATTAGAAACAGCCATTGATTTTGTTCGATCTGGAGATACACTTGTCGTTTGGCGTTTAGATCGTCTAGGCAGAAATATGGAAGATTTGATTTCAATCGTCAATCGTTTGAATAAACGAGGTGTTAGTTTTCATAGTCTTCAAGAAAATATAACAATGGATAAATCAAGTTCTACGGGACAGCTTATGTTTCATTTGTTTGCAGCATTTACAGAATTCGAACGAAATCTAATTTTAGAAAGATCTGCGGCAGGACGCGAGGCTGCTCGAGCAAGAGGTCGATTTGGAGGTCGTCCTGAAAAGTTAAAAGCACAAGATTTAGAATTACTAAAGACTCTAGTTGATAGTGGAACACCGATTAAAACCATTGCCGAACGTTGTAATGTTTCTCGAACAACGATTTATCGCTATTTAGATAAAATGGAGGAAAAAATGAAAAAACAAATGCTCACTAGTTTTTCAGACCAGCAAAGAACAGATGCGATGAAAAAATATAAAATTATTTAGCCTTATCTTAATAAACAAGAAACGATAAAAGAAATATCTATTAAAAATAAAGTACCTATTTGTACACTTTATCGTTGGATACAAAAATATGAACATGATGGTTTAGTGGGTTTAATTAGAAAGACGCGAACTGATTTTGAGCAAATTAAGGTTTCTGAGGAAGTTTGCAAAAAATTAGAAGAATTTGTATTGAGATACAGAAAATAAGTACAAAGACATTGTCTCGAAAAAGTACTTCCTATTATAAAGAGAACAAACTGGATATACCGAGTTATTCTCAAATTTATAAATTAAGGAAACGGATTCCCAAAAGTCTCATTCAGTTAGCTCATGAGGGAGAACAAGCATATAAAGAGAAGTATGATTTAATTGCTATAAGGGAAACAACACGACCAAATGAAATTTGGTAAGCAGATCATACCTTATTAGATATAAATTTACTTGATGAAAAAGGAAATATCAATCGCCCCTGGTTAACTATTATATTAGATGACTATAGTCGAGCAGTAGTTGGTTATTATTTGAGTTTTTCTGCCCCTTCAGCAATCAATACCGCTTTAACCTTACATCAAGCTATTTGGACAAAAAAAGATTCTTCATGGCCAATATGTGGCATTCCTGAAAATTTTTATACTGATCATGGAAGTGATTTTACTTCAAATTTTATGGAACAAGTTGCTGTTGATTTGAAAATAAATCTCATTTTTTCTTCTATAGGAATTCCAAGAGGTCGTGGAAAAATTGAGCGTTTTTTCCAGACGATTAACCAAGTATTTTTAGAAGGATTACCAGGATATATTGAAAATAACTGCAACGAAAAATTATTTACGATTCAAAACTTTAAAGAGAAACTACATTCTTTTCTTATCAATGAATATAATCAAACGAGTCATTCTTCTATGTAAAGTAAGTCCGATAAAAAATGGAGTGAGCAATCATTTTTACCGAATATGCCTAATAGTTTAGAAGAGCTAGATTTATTGTTGTTAGAAATACCAAAAACTCGAAAAGTTCACTCTGATGGGATTCATTTCCAAGGTTTACGATATACCAATCCTAATTTATCTGCGTTTGTTGGAGAACCTGTTTTAATTCGGTATACACCAAATGATTTAGCAGAAATTAGGGTATTTTATAAAAATAAGTTTCTTTGTAATGCCATTTCTCCAGATATTTCAAATTATGAAATCAATATGGAGGATCTAGTTTTTGCTAGAAATAAACGAAAAAAATTACTAAAACAAAAAATACTAGCACCAAGTTCTGTAGAATTACTAATTGAAGAGAAAAAATATGAAGAAATATCTACCCCACCTAAGAAATCAACTTTAAAGAGATACTACAATGAATAAAACCTTTATTGAAACAAAAGAATATAAACGATTTGCTGAATTTTGTGACGCATGTATTAAGTATAAGTATATTGGAATTTGTTACGGTGCTCCTGGCGTAGGTAAAACATTATCTTCAAAGTATTACTGTAATTGGGATAATATAGAAAAACAAATTGCCTATCATCGTGCTGATGATATTGGAAAAGACGCAACAGACGAAATATTAAGTGCAAATAAAGTATTCTATACCGCTCCAGCTGAAAAAATGACTCGTATTAGTTCAGATATCGATAGATTATCAACTAGGGTTGATATGGTTAAAACAATGCATTTAGTTTTTAAATACAATCAAAAGGAAATTTATGCTTCAGATTCTTATGAAGGAATTGATTTAATTATTGTCGATGAAATCGATCGATTAAAACTTCAACATTTAGAACAGCTAAGAGATATTTATGATAGAAATGATTTAGCAATGATTCTTATCGGTATGCCTGGAATTGAAAAAAGATTATCTCGTTATCCTCAACTGTACTCGCGTATAGGTTTCGCACATGAATTTGATAACCTTAGTAAGGACGAAACGCATCATATCTTGGAATACAAATGGGCAGATTTAGGAATTGATATAAAGCTAGAAGATTTTTCTGATTATGAAGCTATCACAACTATCATTAAAATCACAAAAGGGAATTTTCGACTTATTCATCGTTTGTTTGCACAGATTGATCGTATTTTAAGAATTAATCAAATGGATAAAATTACTGTAGAAGTAGTCGAAGCAGCAAGAGATAGTTTAGTGATAGGCATATAAAAAACTATCAAAAGTTGGTAGCTTTTGTCATTTATTGCTGGAAATTTTTGCCATTATAGAAAAGTGACACGTGCTTCACATACGACTGAAACAACTGAAATGCTCTCAGATATGCTATTGAAAAAATGTTTAGAAGAAAAAATATTACTTCCAGGTGTATCCATATTTCAACGTTTTATTTCCAAAATTGTTGAACAGGCAGAAGATCAATTGATGAATCAACTCTCTCTTATACCTTCTGAAGAAGAGTCAGAGAAGTTATTAAATTTACTTAGTCTTATGGGTACGCCTGTTCAAGGGGCATTCACTAAAATGGATATTTTACGAGCTCCTTTAATTGATGAAGGTAGGAAAGAAACCACTCGTGGTTTTCATCGATTAAAGGAATTCCAGCAGTTTCATACAAGTGAATGGGATTTCTCAACTATCCCTGAAGGAAAAGTAAAGCATTTAGCTACCTACGCTTTTAAAGCCAAATCAAGCCTTATTCAAAGAATGAGTATTCAGAAAAAATTAGCCCTTTTAGTTGCTTTTGTGTATGAGTATGAAAAGATTGCTACAGACGAATTGCTTACAGCTTTAATAAAATATTATGAGTCAATTTTTAGACGAGCAAAAAATAAAGAATCAAAAGAGCGACTACGAACGTTAAAAGATTTGGATCGTGCAGCATTTACTCTATCTGAAATAGTTGAACTATTTTTAGACGATTTTATTGAAATTGATTGTCTGCGAAGCCGAGTGTTTGACCAATATCCAGCAGAGGATATTGTAAATGCGGTGTTTCAAGTAAAGAAACTTGTTAAAAATGAACAAGAACCTATTGCAATCGCAGAATTAATTCAATCTTATCGTAAAATTCGAAAGTTTATTCCTTTGATTATTGAAACATTAACAATAGAAAATGGCCACTATGGTGAAGATTGTATGACAGTGTGGTACTTAATTCGACGTAGATTTCCAAAGCCCATTACCTTTAGACAATTTGAATCTGTTGAAAATCATATACCAAAGAAATGGGCCTATTATATTCACTCTAACCCTAATGAAGTCAATCAAAGTATGCTTATTCTAGGTGTTGAGTTACTAATCCAAAGCTTGAATAAACATGATATATTTGTACCTAAAAGTGAAAGATTCATTGATCCAATGAGTTGTTTAATCAGTGAAGATACGTGGGAACAGCAAAAAGAAAGTTTACTCTCTCAATTGGAATTACCTAGCTCTTCTGCTGAAGCAATAAAACAATTAGAAGAAGATTTAAGTCTGTCTTATAACGAAACAATAAAAAAATGGTCTCATTCTGAAATGGCTAGAATTGAAAAACAGGAGAACAAAGATAAAATTATCGTGTCTAAACTCCGAAAAACACGTGAACATAAGGAAGATACGCAGTTCAAAAATCGCGTAAAAGCATTAATGCCCAAAATTGATCTTCCAGATTTATTATTGGAGGTAAATCAAGAACTTGATTTAACCTTCTGTTTCCACCATATTAATGAATCGAATACGCGTATGGATCACCTAGATATTAGTGTTCTAGCAGTACTTTTAGCAGAAGCCTGTAATATTGGTTTTTCTCCAGTATCTAAAGAAGGAATCGAGAGTTTAAAACATGATCGGCTAATGTACGTCAATCACCAATATGTTCGATTGGATACACTGTCAGCATCAAATAAAAAAATTATTTCTGCATACAAAAAACTTCCTATTTCTCTTGTATGGGGAAATAATTAAATGGCTTCGGCCGACGGTATTCGTTATACCACACCACAACGTTCCCTATATTCTAGAAGTAATCCAAAATATTTGGCCTTGGTCGTGGAATCACATTTTACAACTTTGTTTCTGATCAATATATTGGATTTCATGGAATGGTTGTTCCAGGAACATTGCGTGATTCTTTGTACTTATTGGATGGTTTTTTAAATCAAACAAGTGGCTTAGAACCAAAACAAATCATGACAGATACAGCCGGGTATAGTGATTTGGTGTTTGGACTTTTTGGATTGTTAGGCTTCCAATTTAGTCCACGAATTGCAAACAATCACGGAACAAAACTTTGGCGAATAGACTTAACTGCAGACTATAAAATGTTAAATGAAGTTTCTCAAAACAAAATCAACACTACTCGAATAGAAAAAACTGGGGCGAAATACTTCGAGTAGCAGCTTCTTTAAAGTCAGGAAAAGTGAATGCGACAGAGTTAACAAAAGCACTTCAACGAAATGGTCAACCAACAGAGCTAGGGAAAGCCATTATTGAATATGGAAAAGTATACAAAACAAAGCACCAATTGCGCTATATTTCTGATGAGATTTATGCAAGACAGATTTTAGAACAGCTGAATAAAGGAAAAGCAAGGCATACATTATGTCGCCACATATTTTATGGGAAAAAGGGCAAACTATATCAAACCTATATTGACGGAATGGAAGAGCAATTGACGGTTCTTAGTATTGTGACAAATGCAATTATTTATTGGAATACGCTCTATTTAGAAAGAGTAATTGACCAAATGCGTGTAGAAGGATTTGATTGTTCAGAAGAGAAAATCAATAAATTATCACCACTTCTCTTTGAGCATATTAACTTTGTTGGTAAATACTCTTTTCGATATGATCCTTCCTTGAAAAATGGACATTTGCGTCCTTTAAATACACACTAAAATGTTCGTGTTTTAAATCCTACCGCTATTTTCTGTACGGATGTTCCAGTGTCCCCCATATATTTTGCGCGGAAAAAAATAGATAGAATTATGAAATGGAGATATTTTCAACTAAATAAAGTATTTAGTTTTGGAAAGTAACATAACGATTAAGTGTTAGTGTAGTCTAATTTGTTCTTAAAGCTGACTACATTGATAGTTATAGAAAGAATAGAGAAATATGAAATTTTATTGGGAAATTAATCCAGAGGATTTATTAAAAAACAGAAAATTTTATCAAAAATTTAGTGATTATGGAAAAGATAAAATATCAAAATGTGCATATAATTTAATACCTATGTACAGAAAATATGCAGAAATATGGCGGAAGTAAAGAAAATAGAGAATCCTTCTACAGTTACTTCTTCTAAAGTAGCTGTAGAAGAAGTAAATACAAAAGCTAGCAAGCCGTTGAAGGTGTTAGTAAAAAATTAGAGTCTTTAGATACAAATAACTAACAGAAAAAAATATTAGGAGGAATTTATTATGACAGATAAAGGAAAAACAAAAGAAGTAGCTTCTGATGGGAAAGACAAAGTCGAATATATTGTTGAAGGCATAAAAGAAAATCTGGATAAATAATCCATAAAAATATATTTTTGAGGGTTAAGTTCAAGTTTTATACTAGATAGATTCAATACTGAACTCGAAGGGAAAACTCACCGTTTCAAAAAAATATATGCTCTATAGTAATTGATAGCCGTTATAAAGATTGATTATCAGCACTAGAAAAATCACTATTTGGAAGACAATCGTTACTTTTTGTGGTGAGAGGATGGCGCTGGTCTTTGCCCCTAGTAAACCGCCAACAATTGCGGCTGGAATCACGAACCATAAAATCTTTAAGTCATAGAATCCAAATCCTGTGGTCCCGGCGATTGTCACAATTTTCGCTAATTGAGAGAAAAAAATTGTACAAATAGAATAGACGGTCGCTTCTTTGATGGGCAAAGCAAACATCAGCATCAATAAGGAAACATTGATCGGTCCGCCGCCGATTCCTAGAAGACTGGCTAGAAAACCAAGGACTAGACCACAGAAGCAATACCAGAAGTTTTTTTTCAGTTGAAATCCGGGACAGTCATATTTGGTATAAAATAAAGCAAACAGCAGTGTCACAACGGTCAAAAAGATCTGAATCATTTGTACCTGATCTTCATTCTGAAATAAAAGCAGCAGGTGATCAAAAGCGACATTGCCCAAGATGCCTCCTAAGACGGCACCGCCTGAAACCCAAAGGACGATTTGCCAATTGATTTTACGTCCACTAGCCAACTGTCTTGCGGTAGAAACCAGCGACATGGTAAACACGGCTACGGTAGAATAAAACGAGATGGCCGCAACAGAATGGGCACCGATAAAATCAAAAATGGGTTTGATCAGAACACCGCCCCCCATGCCTGAAACGGCCCCCACTGTATTTGCCAATACGATCACGATAAAATAAATAATCCCAATCACACTCTAACCCCCTGTAACAAACCTAAAATCCGATTGATCTGCGGCACAAATTCCTGCAAGAGTTGCTGATAACCGCAATAGTCCCCGTCCACATAGATGGCATCTTTCATTCGTTTACAGCCGCCACGACACATTTTTTGAAATGGGCAACTCAGACATTTCTTTGGCATTTCGGGCCGTTGACACACAAACGTTTTTGCAATGTCCTGTTCAAATAACTGACGTAAAGTCTGTTCTTGAATATACCCCATGCGATACTCATCCAGCACATAAAAATCACAAGGATACACACTGCCATCTGCTTCAATGACATATTGAACCTGACAGTTTCCTAAAATCCCGCAGGCAGTGACTTGTCGCTTGATCAATAGATTCAAAAGATCATCAAAAAGCTTAATACTTATATAATGCCCCTCTGCTAATTCTTGCAGCCATAACTGCAAAAGTTGGTGGTAAAATCCTGCAAAACGTTTTGGTGTAAGGGCATAACTATTTTTTTCTTTGGCATCTAAATCATCCAAACAAGGAATAAACTGGACAAAATCGATTTGTTGTTCTTTTATAAAGCGAAAGATTTTCTTAGCTTCTTTAGCCAATGGATTTGTCAGGACACAAAGCACATTGTACTTAATCTCATATTGATCAAACAGCTGCTTTGTTTTTAACACTCGTTGAAAAGTTCCTTCTCCTCTAGAATCGACTCGGTACAGATCATGATAAAGTGGATGCCCATCGATTGAGAGCCCGACTAAAAAATTATGTTTTTTTAAAAAAACACACCATTTCTCATTGATTAGTATGCCATTCGTTTGAATTGCATAATGGACCTGAACTTTCTTTAGCTGTTGATCCACTAACTGCGTTATTTTACGGAAGTAATTGAGACCTGCGATTGTTGGCTCTCCACCTTGAAATGCTAATGTCAATTGATCACCATCTTCTAAGTCTGCATATATACTTTTAATCATTTTCTCTGTCATTTCTTCTTTCATTTTGCCAAACGAGCAGACTTCCCGCAAGGAACTGACATTAGCATAGAAGCAGTAGCTGCAACGAAGATTGCAGAGGGAAGATGCTGGCTTGATCAACACTGAAATATGTTTCATGATAATGGCCTCGATTCTAAAAAAATATTTACAATTAATAAAAATTACTACAGCAAGTAGAAACAAGTGAGAGACACTTAATTATTAGATAGGAGTTGAATTTTATAAAAATTCCATTTTTTATGACTTTCAACATATTCTATAGGTTTATTATTCTCAGATAAAGAAGTTAATTTAGTTTGAAAGACAACTGGTTCGGTTTCATTTATTTTTAGCTGTTTACATATATTCTTAGGAGCAGGAAATAGAATTTCATTTGTTTCTATAAAGCTTTCTTCATTTAAATCAACATCATAGTCTAATTTCAAACGCTTGTAAATAGAATTGTAATAATCAATGTCTGGATAGTTGGGATTTACATATTGTTCTGGTAAATAAGATTTATGGTAGATATAAGGGATTTTATCCGCTTCTCTAATTCGTTCAATTCGATAATAATATGAATCAGTTGTTAATTTTAATACATCTAATATTTGCTTTTTATTCTCACGTGTAATTGAAAGTACATGTACTTTATCATTGTTAAATGAAAATATTTCTATATCAGAAAATTTTACTATTTTTTCTTTTCTTGCACGTGAAACAAAAGTTCCTATTCCCTGATAACGTACAATATAACCCTCTTGAACTAGTTCTTTTAATGCACGAATTGCTGTTATAGAGCTTACATTGTATTTATTTATAATTTCTGATTCTGAATAGAATCGATCACCATTATGAAACTTACCAGTAACAATTTGTTGCTTCAACTCATTCTTAATCTCTAGATATTTTGGTTTTATTATACACGCCTCCAGTAAGCTTTTTGTATTTAATATTAACATATTTTATGAAATTTGTTGACTTTTTTTATGAAATTTGTTGACTTTTAATCCTTACTATCTTAATATACTTAGTATATTAAGATAGTAAGGTGATCAATCAAAGATGGCTACATTTGAGATAAAAGAAGAATTTTTATTGAATGGAAAAACATTTAGAATAATGTCTGGTGCAATTCATTACTTTCGTATTCACCCGTGTGATTGGGAACACTCTTTGTATAATTTAAAAGCGCTAGGATTTAATACGGTAGAGACGTATGTTCCTTGGAATTTGCATGAGCCCCAAAAAGGAGAATTTCAATTTGAAGGCATATTAGATTTAGAGAAATTTTTGACATTAGCTCAAAAGCTAGGTTTATATGCAATTGTACGCCCATCTCCATATATTTGTGCTGAATGGGAATTTGGAGGCTTTCCGTCTTGGCTACTCCGTGAACCTATTCATATTCGAAGAAACGAAACCGTTTACTTAAAATATGTGGCAGATTATTATGATGTTTTGATGAAAAAGATTGTGCCACATCAATTAGATAATGGTGGAAATATTTTGATGATTCAAATTGAAAATGAATATGGATCTTTTGGAGAAGAAAAGGATTACTTGCGTGCAATAAGAGATTTGATGATTGATAGAGGAGTTACAATTCCTTTCTTCACATCTGATGGACCGTGGAGAGCTACTTTACGAGCAGGTAGTATGATTGAAGATGACATTTTGGTTACTGGTAATTTTGGTTCTAAAGCAAAAGACAACTTTGACTCTATGAAGCAGTTTTTTAAAGAACATGATAAAAATTGGCCACTGATGTGTATGGAATTTTGGGATGGTTGGTTTAATCGTTGGAAAGAACCAATTATTCAACGAGATCCACAGGAACTCGCTGAAGCGGTAAAAGAGGTATTAGAACAAGGAAGCATTAATCTATATATGTTTCATGGAGGAACGAATTTTGGGTTTATGAATGGTTGTTCAGCAAGAGGAGTGATTGATTTACCACAAATTACTTCTTACGATTATGGCGCACCATTGGATGAGCAGGGGAATCCAACAGAAAAGTATTATGCATTGCGGAAAATGATTCATGACAATTATCCAGAGATTAAGCAGTTAGATCCTGTCATTAAACCCACGATTGAAAAGAAAAAGATTTCTTTGACGAATAAAGTAAGTCTTTTCGCGACTTTAGATACCATTAGTCAACCGGTTCAATCAAAGTATCCAAAGACGATGGAAGAATTGGGACAAAATACAGGTTATCTACTTTACCGAACAATGATAGAGAGGGATGCAGAGGAAGAACGATTACGGGTAATTGATGGCAGAGATCGCAGTCAATTATTTTTGAATCAAAAATTACAAGCTACCCAATATCAAACAGAAATAGGTGAAGATATACAAGTTAGTATGATAGAAGAAATCAATCAAGTGGATATTTTGATTGAAAATATGGGACGTGTCAATTATGGACATAAACTCTTTGCGGAAACGCAAAAAAAAGGAATTAGAACAGGAGTAATGGCAGACTTACATTTTATTACAAACTGGCAACAATATTCACTGCCTATGGAGAATTGTAAAACTGTGGATTATTCAAAAGGATGGCAGCCTCAACATCCAAGTTTTTATCGATATGAGTTTCTTTTAGAGGATATCGGTGATTGTTTTATTGATTTAAGTAAATTTGGTAAAGGAATTGTCTTTGTTAATCAGACCAATATCGGTCGTTTTTGGGAAGTAGGTCCAACGCTTTCACTGTACATCTCTAGCGGTTTTCTAAAAGTTGGTAAGAATGAAATTGTTATTTTTGAGACAGAAGGCACCTATGAACCAGAAATCAATTTATTAAAAGCACCATTATATAAAGAAATGAAAGAGGGATGAACAATGAGTATTATTGGAGTAAGAATTGATGGACGTTTAATTCACGGACAGGTAGCCAATTTATGGACAACCAAGTTGAATATTTCTCGAATTATGGTTGTGGATGATGAAGTGGCTCAAAATGATATTGAAAAAAGCGGGTTGAAATTAGCTACCCCAGCAGGGGTGAAACTAAGTATTTTGCCAATTGAAAAAGCAGCGCAAAATATTTTAGCAGGAAAATACGATTCACAGCGTTTACTGATTATTGCACGAAAGCCTGATCGATTATTAAAATTAGTAGAATTGGGCGTTCCAATAAAAGAGATTAATGTTGGAAATATGTCTCAAACGTCTGAGACTCGATCAATTACGAAATCAATTAATGTTGTCGATCAAGATGTAGAAACGTTCAACCAATTAAATGCAAAAGGTGTCCATTTAATTGCGCAAATGGTTCCAAGTGACAAAGCAGATGACTTTATGTCTCTGTTAAATAAATAAAAATATATGTAGGAGGAGAAAAGATGACGGGTCATTTAGTCTTAATTAGTCATGGACGATTTTGTGAAGAGTTAAAGAAAAGTGTCGATATGATCATGGGAACACAAAAAAATATTTATACTGTAGGGTTATTACCTGAAGAGTCAGCAAAAGATTTTCGAGTAAATTTCGAAAAAACAATTAATGGTTTGAAAAAAGTTACAGTTCTGGCTGATCTAATGGGAGGCACTCCTTGCAATGTTGTTTCTAAATTAATTTTAGAAGGAAAAGAAATAGAACTATATGCAGGAATGAATATGCCAATGGTTATAGGCTTTGTTAATAATCAATTTTTAGGAGAAGATAGTTCTTTGGTAAATAAAGGAAGAGAAAATATTATACATGTAAATGAATATTTGGAAGCAAATCCAATAGATTTAGAAGATGAATGAATGTGGAGGAATTTATGAATATAAAAAAAATCCAAATATATTTTATTGCAACTTGCTGTTTGATCAGTTTATCTATGTTAACAAAAGTTGCTCATGCTGAAAGTAAATCCATTGGTAATTGTTACTATGTTAGTTCACAAAGAGGGAGTGACACTAATTCAGGATTATCTAAATCTGAGCCTTTTAAGAGTTTAAACAAAATAAATGAACTTAAATTAAATCCAGGGGATAAAGTTTTATTAGAAAATGGATCGGTTTTTGATGATCAGTATTTACAAATAAAAAATTCAGGGAATATAAAGGCGTGTATTGAAATCAGTAATTATGGTGATAGAGGGAGCCTTCCGATTATCAATACTAATGGAAAAGGAGTCTGGTATCAAGATTATGGAAAACCTTTACCAAACTCATGGCATAAATATAAAGGTAATGTGTCTAGCTCTATCTTATTAAAAGATGTTGAGTATATAAAGATTAAAAATATAGAGATAACAAATGATCGTGAAAAAAGTCAATCAGACCATTTAGCTTTTAATGATTTAAAAGTAATGGATAGAACCGGGGTTGCGAGTGTTGCTAAAAATAAAGGAACCCTTGAGAATATTGTGTTAGAAAATTTATATATTCATGATATAGATGGGAATATATACAATAAGCATATGGCTAATGGTGGAATATATTTCATTTCTGAACTTCCAGATAATGAAGAAAAAACAGGCATTCCAAAGTATGACAATATTATCATTAAAGGTAATAGAATTAAAAATGTTAGCCGAACAGGACTTGTAGTTGCATATTCTGCCTATTTTGATTTATTTCAAAACTCTGCAGAAATAGACCAGGAGCTAATAGAAAAATATGGAAATACAAATGTTTTAATTGAAAACAATTATATCGAAGATGCAGGCGGAGACGGTATTGTAACGATGTATTGTAGTTCTCCAATTATTCAAAGAAATGTTTCTGATGGAGCAGGAAGGCAAATGAATACAACAGATTATCCAATTGCCACACAACGTGTTGCAGCAGCTATGTGGCCGTGGAAGTGTAAAAATGCATTATTCCAATATAATGAAGCATATTGTACAAAAAATGCAGATCAAGGAAATGGTGATGGTCAAGCATGGGATGCAGATTCGGCTGATGGAACTATTTATCAATATAATTATAGTAGTGGAAATTCTGGTGGAACAGTTATGTTTTGTTTAGAAAACGCAGTAAATAGTACATTCAGATTTAATATTAGTCAAAATGATAAAAAAGGCATTTTGAATTTGCCTAATAATCCTGATGCCCATATCTATAATAACATTTTTTATATAGATAAAGGGGTAACGTTTGTAAGAAAGGATATGAATACTGGGTCAGCTCTGATTGAGAATAATATTATATACAATGCTGGAAAACAACCAGTAAATGAAGAGTGGAATCCGAATAATCACATTATCTACAGCAATAATTTATATTGTAACTATAGTAATTTGCCAAGATCAGATAATACTGCTTTGTTAGTAAATAGCCAAGAGTCGAATATATTTGTTTCTCCTGGAAATGGTCCCGTAAAACCTAATTTTAACTATTTGACATATGATCGATTCAGTCAGAATACAGTGTTTGATGGCTATAAATTGGAACAATCATCTCCTGCTATTCATAGCGGGAAGAAGGTTATCGATAAAAATGGCTATAATTTAGGAACTGATTTTTTTGGTATTAAGTTAGATGACATACTAGATATTGGGGCAGTGAAAAGTTCAAAATAATATAAAGGAGGTAGTTTGATCATGAATGATATTTCTTTTTTTCAGATTTTTTCTTTAATATGTTTAGCTATACTAGGAGGTATAGATCCTTATCTGTCAGGATTACAATTAAGTAAACCAGCAATTTCTGGTTTTCTAGCAGGAATTATAATGGGAGATATTAAGACAGGCTTATTAGTAGGAGCAACATTACAACTGATGGTCTTAGGTGTAGGAACATTTGGTGGCTCATCAATTCCTGATTTTGGCACAGGGGCAATCATTGGTACAGCATTAGGTGTTGTTAGTGGAAAAGGAATTGAATTTGCAATAGGTATTTCTGTTCCTGTAGGCTTATTATTAGTTCAATTAGATATTTTAGCTCGTTTTTGTGGGGTTTATTTTTTACATCGTGTGGATAAACATATAGAAGAAGAAAATTTTCATAAGATTAGTTTAGAAGCATGGTTAAGTTTAGTTCCTATTGCGTTATCTCGTGCAATACCAGTAGGCTTATGTTTAATTTTTGGTAATGAAGTAGTAAATACTGTATTAAATTATGCACCGGATTGGTTAATGGGAGGATTAAAATTGGCAGGAGCTATATTACCAGTTGTTGGGATTGCCATTTTACTACATTATTTGCCAATTAGGAATTTTTTCGGTTTTTTAATTATTGGGTATATTTTAGCCGCTTATTTAAATATTCCAATGATGGGTATTTCTTTTGCAGGATTGGCAGCTGCTATTATTCACTATAAAAAATTACAAGATAAACGTTTATTAGAATCAAAACTAGATACTATCAATCATATAGAAGTAGTTAACGGAGAGGTTGATGATGATGAAATCTAATGTTAGCAAGTTAAGTAGCAAAGATCTGAGAAAAGTTAGTTTAAGATATATGTTTGGAGCTCAACTAGGTTGGAACTACGAACGAATGATGAATGTGGCGTATGTTCGAGCTGTATATCCAGCTTTGAAAAAGTTATACAAAGATGAAAAAGAATTAAAAAGTGTGTTGCAATCAGAAATGCAATTCTATAATACCAGTCCTTTTTTAAGTGCATTTATTATTGGAATTGATTTAGCATTGCAAGCAGAAGATGGAAGCAAATCGAAAGATGCTGTTGCAGCAATTAAAACGAGTATGATGGGACCTTTTGCAGCTGTAGGCGATTCTTTATTTGGGGCAGTGATTCCAACAATTTTTGGATCATTAGCAGCTTATATGGGATTAGAAGGAAACCCTTTAGGTGTTCTTCTTTGGTTATTAGTATCTATTGTTATACTATTTCTAAGATATTTTGAGTTACCAATTGCTTTTCGAGAAGGTAAAAAATTGGTATCTAGTGTAGGTGGAGTGTTAAAAGATTTAACTGAATCAGCAACTTTACTTGGCGTAGTAGTAATAGGAGGATTAGTTCCTAGTGTTGTAAAGGTTGGGGTTCCATTTAAATTAGTTATTGGTGATAAGAAACTATCTTTTCAAAAAGAAATGTTAGACTCTATTATGCCAGCTATAGTACCTGTTGTTTTAGTTTTATTGGCTTACTGGTTGTTAAGTAAAAAAAGTCTCAATTCAACAAAGGTTATTTGGATATTTTTAGTTTTATCAATACTAATGTATTCATTAAATATTTTAGCGGTTTTATAAATAGAATAGATATGAATAACTATGGGAGTAAGTTACTTCCATAGTTTGAAGATTGGAGTTTTTTCAGTATGAAAGCTAATCAACCAAATGTTGTTTTAATTGTAGTGGATCAGATGAGAGCAGATGCACTATCTTTTAATAGTCAAGATAAGTTTATCAGTACACCTACATTAGATATGATGGCTAGCCAGGGATATAACTTTGAAAATTGTTATTCTCCTGTTCCAAGTTGTGTTCCAGCAAGAGCTGCATTATTAACAGGATTAGACCAAAAAAATTCAGGTAGGGTTGGTTATGAAGATGAGATTCCTTGGAATTATGAAAGAACGCTTCCGAGTACTTTTAAAAACTTTGGCTATCAAACAGAGTGTATAGGAAAAATGCATGTATATCCTTCAAGAAAACGTTTGGGATTTGATCACGTATTATTGCACGACGGCTATCTTCATGTTGATCGAAAATATGATAAACGATATGGTGAACAGTTTGAATACTCTAGTGATTATTTGATGTATCTCAAAGAAGGATTAGGAGCAGATTTGATTGATGATGGTTTAAATTGTAATTCTTGGGAAGCTCGACCTTGGATGTATCCTGAAAAATTTCACCCAACAAATTGGGTAGTTTCAGAAGGAATAAACTTTTTAAGGAGGAAAGATCCTACAGTACCATTTTTCTTAAAATTATCATTTGAGAAACCTCACGCGCCATTGAATCCACCTAAATATTATTTTGACATGTATATGGATAGATTACCAGACGCCCTAGACTTGCATATTGGTAATTGGGAGAAATTAGAACATGTTGTTCCAGATGTTTGTGCCTTAAGAGGGAAATTAAAAGAGGATGATCAAAGAAGAATGGTTGCTGGATATTATGGCCTCATTTCTCATATAGATCATCAGATCAATCGCTTTTTAATGGCTTTAAAAGAATTTAGACATGATAAAGATACAATCATTTGGTTCATTTCAGATCATGGAGATCAATTAGGAGAACATTACTTATTCAGAAAAGGGTATCCTTACCAAGGGAGTATTCGTATTCCATCGTTTATTTACGATCCTGGTGAGCTGATCTCAGCAAAAAAACATGGAATTAAAGAACTTGTAAAAATACAGGATATATTTCCTTCACTAGTTGATTTAGTAATAGGACAATATATAAATACAGATGGAAAAAGTGTTAAACAGTTGCTCTTTGGAAACTCTGAAGGATGGCGAAAAGAAATTCATGGAGAACATAGTTTAGGCATAGATTCTAGTCAATATATATTGACGGATCAATGGAAATTTATATGGTTTCCTGTAAAGAATACGTATCAATTATTTGATATGATAAACGATCCAAATGAGATGAAAAATTTATATAATAATGATGAATATAAATCTATTGTTTGTGAAATGAAATATAAATTAGTAGAATATTTAAAAGATAGAGAAGAAGGATTTGTTAAAGATGGGCAATTAATTCAAGTAGCGTTATCCAAAATTGTTTCAACTTTAAAAAGTAAAAAATAAATTAAAAGTGAAGATGCGATAAAGAATCAACATAGGGTATACTGAGTCAAAATATATTCAGATACAAGCAAAACTTTGCATATTTATTTCAAAAAATCAAATATTCTTGGTTCTTTGTTAATAAGGACCGATGAGTGTGCAAAATTAAATCTGACTCAGTTTTATTATTTGTATCAAAACGGCTATCTATGCGAATATGTGGATGGAGAATGCTGGAAATATCGGTTGAAAACATCAAATCAAATTAACTTTTATATTCGTAAAATAATTATTCCGACAAAGGACGACAAAATCCTACTTTAGTTTTGGCGTAGAAAAAGCCAAAGAGTTCAAAGAATTAGCAGAAAAGAAATTAAACAGTTTTTTTGATCAAGTAATCATAAAAGAGGCAGAAAAACAAGGGGATGCTAAACAGTTTGTTTATATGCTGGTTTCGAATATCTTTTATCAGAAGCAGAAGTAAAGGTCTCATAAGAGACCTCTGTAATCATTAAATTTTTTCTATATATTTTCAGCTTTTTTGATAGAATGATTTCAATAAAAAATATAAGTGATGTAGGAGGAGTAAAAAATGAGAAGAAACAAAGGAACGAAAGTACTGGTTATTGCAATACTTTTAGCATTATGTTTAGTAAATAATATAAGGGTATTTGCTAAGGAAAATGCAACTAATATAGAGATGGTTAAACACGATATTGTGATGAATGTCGGTGCGCCGAAAGAAGGAACGGATACAAGCTTTGCAAAAGTAAGTGGATTACCTGAAAATGTGGATGCAGTTTTAACCATCTGGAAAACTGATGATGCATCAAATAAGATGGTACTGATTTCTGACAATGGTGGGTTTGTAGATTATTCTACACTGGTAGAAACAGGTGGAAAGATAGCTCCTATCAAATTTGAAGGTGGGCATAGCTATAGTTATGATATCAAGTTTATGTACAGAGGTTCTAATCAGGATATTTTCAAGAAAAAGATTGAGAATGTAAAACTTAATTTAAATGGTCAAGAATATCCAATCATAGTCAATGAAAATCAACCGGCAACAGTAGCAGGTACATTTAGTTTTGATGTGAAAGAGACTACCCCTGTTAAACACGATATTGTGATGAATGTCGGTGCGCCGAAAGAAGGAACGGATACAAGCTTTGCAAAAGTAAGTGGATTACCTGAAAATGTGGATGCAGTTTTAACCATCTGGAAAACTGATGATGCATCAAATAAGATGGTACTGATTTCTGACAATGGTGGGTTTGTAGATTATTCTACACTGGTAGAAACAGGTGGAAAGATAGCTCCTATCAAATTTGAAGGTGGGCATAGCTATAGTTATGATATCAAGTTTATGTACAGAGGTTCTAATCAGGATATTTTCAAGAAAAAGATTGAGAATGTAAAACTTAATTTAAATGGTCAAGAATATCCAATCATAGTCAATGAAAATCAACCGGCAACAGTAGCAGGTACATTTAGTTTTGATGTGAAAGAGACTACCCCTGTTAAACACGATATTGTGATGAATGTCGGTGCGCCGAAAGAAGGAACGGATACAAGCTTTGCAAAAGTAAGTGGATTACCTGAAAATGTGGATGCAGTTTTAACCATCTGGAAAACTGATGATGCATCAAATAAGATGGTACTGATTTCTGACAATGGTGGGTTTGTAGATTATTCTACACTGGTAGAAACAGGTGGAAAGATAGCTCCTATCAAATTTGAAGGTGGGCATAGCTATAGTTATGATATCAAGTTTATGTACAGAGGTTCTAATCAGGATATTTTCAAGAAAAAGATTGAGAATGTAAAACTTAATTTAAATGGTCAAGAATATCCAATCATAGTCAATGAAAATCAACCGGCAACAGTAGCAGGTACATTTAGTTTTGATGTGAAAGAGACTACTCCTGTTAAACACGATAAAGATATGGCAAAATCAGATATCGAAAAGGCGGCAGATGAAAAAACAAAAAAAATTCAATCATATAATTCAACCGTTGAAGAGAAACAGGTAGATGAAGTAAAAAGTAGTTCTGGCAATACTTTAGCGTCAGATATGAAAGCTAAACAAGAAATTACACATAAGAATCAGGAAAAACTACCGAAAACAGGTGATAATTCTGGTATGTCAATTTATGCAGGAATATTAGCATTGTTCGGGGCATTGCTGCTATTTATAATTGATAAGAAAATAAAAATTTCAAATCTGTAGAAATAATAATGGCAGAAACTTTAGATCCCAAATTAATAATAGTTTGGATCTTTGTTAATAAGGACTGATGAGTTGCATAAAATTAAATCTGGGTCAGAATGAATCACATTCTGGCTCAGATTTTTTGTTATCTTACTTTGATTAATTGATTAAAAAGATTCTGATTATCATGTTCTCAAATGATTTAAATCCGTAGGATACTCGTTTCATTGTCTTTATGAAATTGATCAATCACTATTTTCGCATTTGGTGAGATGGAAGTAGTCGGCGTTCATGTCTGTTAACAAGAATTCTACTCAAAGCGGTTTAGGCGAAAGGAGAATCGAAAAATTGGCCAAAAAGAATTCAGGAAACAGTATGAGGAAGAAAAAACTTTTAAAGTAATGCGATGGGATTAGGAATGCTAACGTGAAATTTATATGTCTAAGTTGTGGTGAAAAAGAATAAATCCCAATGGATGTAGTAAAATTGTTAGATGATACAGATATTGCAAATGATCCGAACAATCCTCCCCAATTTACCTGTGAAAAATGTGGGAAGGAGATCTATCCGTAATTCCCTTGAAATAAGGTTAGTCATACAAAAAGTCCGCCAGAGAATTAACTCTCCTGTGGTTTTCTTATTATTCTTCATTATTTCAACTTCTAAAAATCCTATTTGTTTATTTTAGACTTCATCTGAATAACAGATAAATCATCATAAGAAACCTCTTAAATAAATTCTCCTGTCCGTATTTTTACGCCATTTTCAGAAATATCTTCAATATAACTAAACATATATGTATGTTCTCCATAATAATTTCTTTTATTAACATAAGCGGTGCATTTCCCATATTCCATACGATTATGTGGTATATAGTATTCTTTCCTTTTAACAATAATGACTAAACTGTTTCGTACATTGAAATATCCATATTATTTTTTTCAAATCATACCATTCCATATTCCGACAATTTTAGCATTTCTAATGATATTATACCTGAAACTATTCATAGATATGCCGCACACTTTCCCAAGATATTTGCTAAGATCAAATCAATCAAATTTAATAGATGTCATTGTATTACTCGCTTCTTCAACAGCTTTATACATAGGGAGTTAGTATTCGTCTCTGACTAATTGATCCAGCGTAATATATAGAAATCAGCAATCCTGGTTAACATCCCAACATCCGGTACTACATTTCCTGTTTCCCATTTTGAAATTGTCTGACAGCTGACACCAATTTTCTCTGCGAACTTCTCCTGTGAAAGACTATTCATTTTGTAAATGGTCAAGTTAAAATGTAGAAAAATGGCCAAATAAAAATGTAGGTTTATGCGTCATTTGGTACGCTTTCCTTGTGTTATTTTATTCAAGGAGGAAAGCGTATTGAGAAAAGATATTTATGAAGGAGTGTTACCTTTCATTATGACTCATACAAAACCTAATTATGCTGCTCTAGCTAAACAATACAATTGTGATTATCGTACAGTAAAACGTTATTATGAAGCTGGAATAAGCAATAAATTGCCTTTACTTGCTCAAAAAAATAAAAACAAAAAAACTTTGGTTAGTGATTTTGAAGATATTATCGCTGACAAATTAGCTTTAGGTTGTTTTGCTTCTGTCATTTATCATTTTATTTCTAAACATGGCTATCGTGGAAGTTCACGAACACTAAGAAGATATTGCCGAAATATCCGAGCAGATAAAATGCAAAAAGCAACGATTCGTGTGGAAACAACCCCTGGTTTATCTGCTCAAGTTGATTGGAAAGAAGATTTAAAATTAGTCAATAAATTCGGCGAAATTATTTCTTGTAATATCTTTCTTTATGTTTTAGGATATTCCAGAATTAAGTACTTAGAACTAACTTTTGATCGTTCTCAAACTACTCTATTTCGTTGCTTAACTAATGCCTTTCAATACGCCGGAGGTGTTCCTACGGAAATATGGTTTGATAATATGAAAACTGTTGTTGACCGTAGTCGAAGTCAATTTTCTAAAGTTGTTTTTAACGAGCGATTTCGACAATATGCGAAAGAAGCGGGATTTCTTCCAATTGCTTGTCGTGCTTTTCGACCTCAAACAAAAGGAAAAGTTGAAGCTCTTGCACGATCAATCGAACGAGTTCGTGTATTTAATTATGAATTTGAATCCACTCATGAATTAGAGAAAATTATTCAAACAATCATGGATTCATTAAATACTGAAGAAATTTCTCAAGCGATTCATGAATGTCCTAGTGACCATTGGTCATACGAAAAAGAACAACTGTCTTCTTTTGATGCGAATCAACTTAAAATCTATTCTTCTGTTGAAAAACAAATTAAACGAAAAGTATCTAACGAAGCGATGGTTCAATGGAATCAAAATAAATATTCTGTGCCAGTAAATTACATCGGTAAAATTCTTACACTTCGTGTAAAAGAAGATAGACTTTATATTTACGATGACTCCACTCTTATTCGCACACATACAATTACTCATCAATTGCTTAATTATCATCGAAACGATTATATAGAGATTCTGCGTTCTGATGTGTTTAAACATTTAGAAGACGAAGAATTAGAACGGTTTGTTGATGAAAATTTACAAGCGTATGACGAATTATAGAGGTGAATCATTATGTCTAATTATTATCATTTACTAAACAAATTAGAAGATTTGAATTTAAAACATACGAGAGAAATTTTACCAGAATATCTCGATACAATTGTTCAAGAAAATCTTAGTTTTGTAGAAGCTTTAAATCATTTAATGACAGAAGAAATAAACTAACGAAATGAACGACAAAAAGAAAATCGTTTAAGAAAGGCGAATTTACCGTTTAAAAAAACAATCAATGATTTTGATTTTGTATTTCAACCAAAGATTAACCGAACAGAAATTTTAGATTTGTGCACCTTACGCTTTATGGATACAAACAATAATATATTGTTTATTGGAAATAGCGGAGTGGGAAAACTCACTTAGCTATTGCCATTACACTAGAAGTTATAACCAAAGGTTATTCTTGCCATTTTGCTTTAAGCAATGAATTAGTCAATCGATTAAATCGTGCAAATCAACGTGGAAATTTAGATCGATTGTTAAAAAAATATGCTTCTTACGACTTACTAATTATTGATGAAATTGGTTATTTGCCTTTTACCCCTGACGAGGCAAAGTTGTTCTTTCAATTAATTAATCTACGCTATGAAAAAAATCAACCATAATTACAACGAATATTCCTTTGTCTCAATGGGCTGAAACTTTTCAAGATAAAAAATTAACAAATGCACTAATCGATCGATTAGTGCACCACGCTAAGATTATTCAAATTACTGGAAAGTCTTATCGAATTAAAGATTATAAAGAAAAAAAGTTGTCGTATAAGTAACCTTGTTATTTATGGGCCAAAAACCTACATTTTTGAATGGCCATTGACACCCAGTAGAGCATGGAAATGACATATCTATTCGAGATAAGTTAGTGTCTTTAGCCGAAACAGAAAGTGTCTTTTATTCAGGCGCAGCGAAAGCTCTTTTGCAAGTAACAATTCAATTGTTAGACGAGTTTAAAGGAGCCAAGGTTACTTTATCTGGAGACACTCGTACGACAGAAACCGTTGAACGAAGTCTACCATTTGTTCAACGGTTTTTACTTCCGAGAAATGTTTTACACTTATTTGCGGATGCGATTTTACCAAACAATCCCAAACTATTTGAAATTGAAGTAGAAAAGAAAATACAACAACCAAAGAAAAAATCAGTGAAAGAAGGAAGCGAGATACTGCCTGATTCAGACCTTGATAAAGAAGAAAAAGAGGAAGATTCACAAATTAAGAACAGTAAATTTAGAAACATTTCCCAACTAGGAATAGCGCAAAAAGAAACGGAAACGGTTGTCCTTAATCCAGAAACATTCGATTATTTATTCGTTATGAACATAAAGATTCACCGTTTTATTTGTATGCCACATCAGAAGCATTAAAGACAAACATTAACATGTTATTAGACAGTGAGTTAGGAAAATTATTTGATACTAAAAACGCAAAAAATGTTCTCGATGTGCAAGAAATTGTCAATCAACGCAAGTTAGTTTACGTATCGTTCAATGGGTTGATTTACAAAGAATATATCCGCACTTTAGCGCAAATGTTAGTCGGAGACGTAAATTATTTTGCTTCTGAAATGTATCGAAAAAATGTTAAACGTGAAGTCCTTGTGATTTTTGATGAACCTGCTTCTTATCTAAATGAAACGTTTATTGATATGGTAAATAAAGGAAGAGGTGCAGGTGTTTACGGTATTTTCACTCCTTAAATGATGGCAGATATTGCAAAATTAGGCGATAAATTAATGGAACAACTTGTCGGAAATGTGAATACTTTTTTCATTGGAAAGACCAACGAAAAAGGTGAAGCCGAGTATTGGAGTGAAACAATGGGAACGTACCAAGACATTGATGTAACTTCAGTTACGGAACAAGAAGATGGTTATTCAGATGTTGGAAAATCTGATTGGTCAGGAGATAGATGAACCAAACGTAATGTAGATCGCTTCAAAATCAGTCCAAACAAGATAAAAGAATTGCGTACAGTGGAGTTTATTATTTATCGTACAGCAGAAAATGTAAACCTCCCACCACAAAAAGTTTATGTGCGAAACGCACTCGAATGGTTACAAAAAAGTAATTCAAAATAGATTAATATAGTGTGTCAAATTTTGGAAACATCATGGAAATACTTAGGAAAACCACTGGAAAGTGTGTGGAATTATAAATTGTAGTGGCGTGTCCTCGGCGCTTGGTATAAAAGGCTTTCTCCGCCTGCAAAATTCCTGACCATTTTCGCTTAATGGGGGTTTTAACCCACGTTGAGCGAAAATGGTCAGGAATTTTGCAACTACGAAAAAAATACCAAGCGCCGAGGACAAACAGAATAGAGTAAAAAATAGAATGAGTAAGGTGATAGAAGTAATAAAAAATAAAGAAAAAAGTTCAAAAGATAAAGTTCAAAAGATTAACAACTACCCCTTGCGATAGACGCCCCTTCACCAAACCTTGAAGGGACTATCGCCCAAAACAACAACCTCCTAAATCCTCCACCAAAACTTGGAGGACTTAAAAGCTGAAAAAGAATTTCTACACGTTGTTCCGAAACTCTTTTTCAATGAAACAAATAGGCTTTGCCTATTTGTACATTTTATAGAAATACGGTGATACTTTGAAACCATTACTTTACAATTACTTTATTGATTATTCAAAAGAAGATAAGATACACTTGATTCTTTTATGTTTACTACATGAATTGAGAGTTGTATCGGTAAAACAACTTATTGACTTTTGTCAATTTGATAATATGGCAAAAAAAAAAGTAGTGTATACGGTAATCTAAAAAAACTGAAGGAAAAAAATCTAGTGGAATGTTCCCAAATTGGATCAACAAAATTTTATTACCTAACAAAAGAAGGGCATAATTACATTGGTGGGTACTACACCTTGCCAAAAGTTCCTGAATACAATTTACAACACCACTTACAAATTAATGATTATCTGATAAAAATGTTGGAACTTTGTAATAACCACCCGCACCTCAAAGCGGTAGTATCAGAGCGTCGCAAAGTATATGAAGTAAAGGACGAGAAGAAAATTCAAAAAGGCGTAAAATACTTTGTTCCTGACTTCATTTTTATGTTTTTGGATAGTATTGGACGAGAAGTAGAGTGGCAATTTGAAATAGAATTAACACTAAAGACAAAACGACGTTATAGTCAGGGTGTGTTTCCAAAATACATTAAACATTTAAAAAATTATGAAGATGCACGCTTAATTTATGTAACACCTAGTTCAATCATTAAAGAAGAACTTGATATGTTTAAAGAATATTTTATTGACAAAGAAGGGGACGAGTACAAAGAAGTGTTTGATCGATTGCATATTTTTTCAGCTGAAGAATTTGAACCAAACATGAAAAAACTAATAGAAGAAGATACGTTTATTAACTGATAGTCGTATCATTTATTCATATAAAAAATTGTTAGAAAAGAAGCGTTTCTTCTTTCAGAAGAACACCAATAAAGGAAAGGACACCTAACACCAGGTTGAAAACTTCGAGGCTTTTCATTCAGATTACCAGGAAGGCTTACAGTTTAAGAGTAAAGAGTTAATCAACTAATGAATTTATAAATGGAGGAAATTATATGCCTGATTTGGACTCCTACTTAGAAAAATTTGAAAAATATCAGAAGGAGCAAGAAGAATTAAATAAAATTTTTGATCCGGACGATAGGAGGTGCAGAGTTTGTGGATGTACTCAATTTAATGCATGTCCAGGGGGCTGTTATTGGATTGAAGAAGACTTATGTAGTCAATGTGTCGAATAATAATAAAATAGCCAGTCGTTTTCCGCCGACTGGCTAAAGAGATAGATTTGTAAAGAAGTGATTTGTGCTTCCTACAATCATTTTATAACATATAAAAAAATAATTTCAATAGTGATTCTCTTTTTGCTCCAGTAAAAATGAAACCGGTTGCAATTGTTTAAAATGAGAGGTAAACTATATTTGCAAGTATTAATGAAAGGGGTTATATATTTATGATAACTTAAATCAGGTTTTTGTATAACAATATAATCATTAACAATTAAAAGTTGGGGGTAATAAAATGTTAAAAAAATCAAAAACAATCTGCTTTTTCGCAATGCTGGCTCTTGCTCTATTTCCTTTTATAAGTACTGGTAGTTCGGTGTATGCTAGCGAATCTTATAATCAAAAAGTAAATGAAATAGAAAAAGTAGTCGACAATCAACTGAAGAAAATGGAAAATATGACACCTGCTGAAAAATTGGATGAAGTAAATCGCCTTTTAAGCCAATATGAAGGAGCCACAGTCAATTTTGCTGATGCTATCAGTCCGGGTATGCCTGTTTTAAGAAATGCACGACCTTCTACAGAGCTTAGAATAGTTAATGGGGGATTGAATTTCTATGCTTATAATCAGGCAGGGATTAATAAGTTGGCTGATTTGTTTGCTAAATTAGGATTAATGGAAGGGGCTTCAGGTGGTTCCGGGGGTATTGCTGCTGCAATTGCTGGCGCTATGGGTATTGCAACTGGAGCAACTGCGGGATTAGCTGCAGTCGTTGTAGCATTAGGATCTTATGCTTCTTATCGTTTTGCTACTGCTAATGGTATTATGAGAGATCATGAAAAAGATGGAGATACTAAAGCTGGAGCGAGAATTACGATAACGGAAACTTTAGATATTACAAATATGGGAATCAACGCATATGCATAAAAAAATAAGAAATATTTTATTTATTATTTTAATAATAGCTCTAGTTATTTTTATGTATATTTTTACTAATCAATCAAAATATTATAGTCCATTAATTTTTTATGTGTCTGTACCTATTTTGAGCTATTTTATTGGAAAAGATAGTAAGTAGATTGGTGCTTACATCTTACATTGATTTAATATCTATATTTAAGCAGGTATCAGAATGATTTTTACAGAAATCCTATGCGTTACTAATAAAGAAATTAACACATATAATAAGAAGCAGGATACTACTTTTCTAGTCTTAATAACTATACTTGCTTTTTTCTCTTTTTTATAACTTATTAGAGGGAGGGATGTAGTAGATTGGTTTTTTAAATTTTTTCACCAATTATCAGTTATTTTGTCTTGGAAAATAACAAATAAGTTATTGCCCACAGTAACAGATTAGCTATGTTATTGTGGGCAATAGGTTTGACATTATGCAAAAAGGGCGTGTTTTTTTGAAAAATAAAATGTTTATATCTTTAAGCTGTATAATTAGTTTTTTATTTATTTTTGACACAAAAGCTAGTGCAGACTCTAACCAGCCAATTGCACCTGAAGTAGAAACTACAATAATTCAAGAGTTTAATGAACCCTACCAAAAAAAATTTACCATGCAAGCAACACCAGAATCGGTAATTGAAGCACTAAATTTTGTAGAAAAATCAACGGATAGAAAAGTCAACCACTTACTTAAATATGTTTATCCTTACTACACAGAAAGTCAGTTAAAATCCGTTACAGCTAATTTAGAACAAGCAAATGAATTTCTGCATAGCCAAAATTACAACACTAAAATAGTAAATGGAAGTTTAGACACAAATCTATTGAAAGTAGAGTTATCTAATAAACGTCCGGTGATTGCCTTTCTGACAGCTAACGGTGATTATTGGATTGAGCAAGAAACGGCAGTTCTTGTTTATGGGTATCAAAAAATTTCATTTCCAAATCAGCCATCAATGATCATGTATATGTATAAAAGCTTAAATCATGGTAAAGGATTTATTAATGATGCAACCAAAAATGAAATTTTCTTACTAATGAATGAAAGTACAATAGATCCGTCAGCAAATGTTACATTTAAGTGGGATAAAACTTTATATGGTTTTTATAAATAAAGAGGGGTAAAAATGAAAACATTAAAAAGAATTAAACTATTAATATTTCTATTAGGGTTGCTTATTTTAGGGATTGTTGGTTTTCCACGAAATTCAGAAGCCACGTCACTATACGTAAAGACAGAGAAGATTCCTGTAGAAATAACAACTTTAGCTTCGCAACATTGGGAAGAATATTTAACTAACATGATTTATCCTGAAAATGGAAGTGTCTCTGATTACTATCTAGGAAAACCTTTTACAATTAGTTATCCAGAAAGTATTAAGTATAATTTCCCTATTATTAGTAATCAGGAAAAAAGAATTGCGTATATGCTTTAGCTAGATTCGTCTGATGGCTTGAATGCTGATAGTTTTATTTTATCGAAAATGTTGGCGACTAAATTAGAAGAATTAAGTAACACACTTGCAACGGATCAAAGCCTACCTATTGCTTTATTTGGAGTTAGTCAAAATATTTTTTATGATTACCAAGGGCAGAAAAAGCCGTTACTATATGTAGACTCTCTTGCGAGTTCTCCAACAAATACAGGTAGTATTGATTCTGTTGTCTATGATATAACTGAAGCAAGTGCAAAACCTAATTTACGCGTGAAACGAGCTTCTGTTGAATTTGAAAGTAATGTGTTACCTTGGACGGTATATGAAACACAAGGAGAAAAACCATGGTGTGAATATTATGCATTAGCTGCTATTATAAATAATCAAGCAAATGCAGAGATTACTTCAGCAAAAAAAATAATTGATCAATCTTTTCCAAATGCAACAGAAGAGGAAAAATCTTCTATTGATTGGGTTATTAATACTAGTATAGGACCTGCGTTAAATTATGTAAAAAAAGCATTCAACAAAAATATTAGGTTTGAAACGAATACTATTACTTTTGACAAAATAAAAAATGAAATAGACAACAATCGTCCAATTATAACGGATTTAAAATCAGACACAGCCACTGGACATGCCATTGTATTGATGGGTTATACTGTAGCTAAAACTGGGGCTATGGGACCGTATAATCCTTTCTATCATTATTGGAATCCATGGTGGGAAGATACGTTTATTGTTTCTAGTAAATCGCCATACATGACGTTAGGTCCCTACCAATATGAATGGTATAGGACATGGTATAATTTTCAACAAGGTAACTATGTCGACGAGAATGAAAACCCAATGACAATAACTGAAATCAACAAAACAATGATGGTAAATACAAATACGGAAACGATTAATACTCTTCCGGCAGGGCGACTCGGATCTGAAAGAATAAATACTTCAGGAAAGTTTGCAGGATGGGTAGTTACTGCGACACAAGAAGCTGCACCGTATGTTTATTGTGATGAACTGCGAGGATGGGTTGATAAAAAAGCATTAACTGAAGTGATAGCGACAAATGTTCAAGCAAAGATTGAAAAAAGTGGCTATTCCATTGATTACATTCCCTGGCAAGCGGGAATTCAACATATTGGCTATACAAAAGATCATATTAATCAGTCAGTTATCATAAACGCTCGGAGTGGATCATATTATTTTGTGCCTAATTTAGGATGGATTGACAAAAAAGCTTTTAATGTAAATGTTCAAAGGCAAGTAGATGCAATTAAGAGTACAAATGTTACAACCAATAAAAAATGGATAATGAGAGAGAAAAGAAATCATTTAACAGTTTTAGATACTAACATGACTATTGATACATTGCCTTGGGGGCAAAAAGGGTTTAAGAATATTGGAAGAGCTAATAGCTATGCAAATAACTATGTAAGTATTACTCAAGATGCAGGTTCTTATTTTTATAGTCCAGATTTAAGAGGTTGGATAGACAAAAAGAGTTTGAGTATAAATTAATTATTCATAGCAATTAAAGATAATAAAAGACCAACAGGGTATGCCGTGTTGGTTCTTTTTCATATTCCAATTGTTACTAGGTAAACAGTAGGACATTCAAGTTGGGCATACGTCATTTGTGTAAAATATGAGTATACTCAATTTTTACATTTAATAATGCTAATTTAACAATTTGTTGTGGAGTAAGATTATCGTGCAAAATAAAGTAAAAGCATAATATTAAAAAAAGACAGGAGAATAGTTTAAGAAAATGAATAATGAAGAACAACAAACAAAACAAGAATGTAGAACTTTGAAAAAAGGAGCCGAGCATATAAAAAGACAAAGAATGTTCGAGAGTCGAAGTAATGAGATAAAAGAAGGACTGATCGATGAAGATACTTTTGCTAGACATAGATTAACGTATTCTAATAATCATTTAAAGGAAAACCTATTAAAGTCGTGTAAGAAAAACATAGATACTCATATTCAAAATTTACAAGGGTAATAAAGCTCATGGAATATTTTTAATAGAATACAATGAAGAAATTGCATTATCAATGGCTGAAGTAATCTCTGTATCAGATGTCAATCATGGAGAACCCCAAATTTTTGATCACTATGTTTTTAGTAAAGATAAAGATATGTTACAACTTCTTAATGATTACAATGAAGAAATAGAATTCTTTATTGTTTCTACAAAATTTAATGGAACGGAAGTAATAAAAGTACGCGATATTCCTAACATTATAGACAGCCTACCTTATGAATACATTGTGGCGAGCAATTATGGAGAAGTTGAAACGGAAGCTTGGGTTAAAGAGTAGACCAAATCTTTTTAAAAAGTTCTTCGAGTACAGTCATGGTATGTTGAATATGACACAAGCTAGTTGCGTTATATTTCTAACTAAAAACAAGCAGGTCAGAAACTTTTTAAGTTTTGAACTATATATTTTAATAATAAGAAAATGTATGGAATAAGATATAAGATGGTTGTGTCATTTTTAACTAAAGCAATCAAAGTTAGAAACTTAAAATAAAACTTGATTTAGGACTTTTGTATGATTTATTTTAGCTGTATTTATGATTTAATAAAACTAACTATTATTTCTTATTATAGTTGTCCTTTATGAAAGCGCTGTTTTGCGGTGTGCTTCGTCTATATTAACAACACTAATAAAAAGAGGATTTATTCAAAGTAAATAATAGGGAAAAAGTCGATAGAATAAGCAATAGTAATCGTTAAAAAAGGGAGATGCTAATATGGATATAACGGATAAAGAAAATTTTCAAAAACAGATGGATTTTTTGAAGAGACATAATTTTTACCAATATGTTTATCAATTTCGATGGCTATTTGTGTTTATACCAGTACTTGTTTTTTTGATCTTATTTTTATCGATTTTTTTTGGCTGATAATAGTAAAAGGCATATTATTAATGGGAATATTGATCAGTGAATATTATGTTATGTATCGTTTCTTTAAACCAATTGCTCTTGATGAAAAACAAGATTTCTCTAGTGTTCAGCTATTCCTTAACCTTTTTATATTTAATGCTTTATTCATGTTTGTTATGCTAACAAACTTTCATCAAGTTTTTGTAGGAAAAGAATTTATTATTTTTGGTTCATTAATAGGCTCGTTGTTTTTTGGTAGTTTCATGGGTGGAATATTTACGATTTGCTTAAAGGAACAACTAAAAGAATACCAGAAGCTAATGAATCAATTTATAGATATAAAGAAAGAAGTACATTGATGAAAAATAGAATTAGTTAGAACAGCCATGTATGGTGAAATATTGTAGTATATTACTTGTTAAGGACGATGAACAGAATGAGTATCAAAAAATATTTACTTTTTTATATTATTAGCACATGTGCCATTATTTTTGTTTCTCTTACTTTTTTCTTTTTACCTCTAAAATCGATTGATTCTAGGAGTTATGAAGTACTTCATACGATATCTCAATATGGAGTAATTTCTAATAAAGATGAGTGGAGGAATATTTTAGAATTAACAAGATACGGTAGAAAAGTAACTAATGTGGATAATTTAAATACATTAGTATATGGTGTTAACAAACATAGTTCTGTAAAACAAATAAGTAGTGACAAAGATATGGATAATATGGAAACTCTTAAGTTACCAAGTATTTCAAAGTATGAGGATCTTACAATTATTAACATTCCAAGTGTCTATAGCAATGATGATAACTTCTCAATTAAATATGCATCAAAGTTGACAGATTTAATCGAATATACTTCTGGTAACATTGTTTTAAATTTATCAAATAATTATGGCGGGCTGAAAGAACCTATGATTATTGGTGCGAGTTCTTTAATTCATAATGGAATGCTCTTTAGCAATATTAATAATAAAAAGGAAAAGTATCCTGTTTACTTAAAAAAATGGTAAATTATTTGGTGGCATTCCAGGAACGATTAACGAACTGAATCTTTATAAATTATCATTACACAAAAAGAAACTAGGGGAAAAAGTTGCAGTTGTAATAAATAATAACACAGCAAGTGCCGCTGAGAGTTTACTTTTAGCGTTAAAGAATAATCCAAATGTAAAAGTTTTTGGTATGCCTTCTGCAGGATATACTTCGGTTAATTTAGGACGTTTTTTTACTAATCAAAATTCCGATAATTATTGGTGGTTTGTATATACTGTTGGCTATTATGAGACAATAAAGCCCATAAAGGGAAAATGATTGTTTAACAATCAACCTGTCCCGCCAGATTATTATGTAGATTTATCGATGTTAGATAGAAATACTCAAGATATTACACAATTTTCTAATACCAAGAAACTATTCAAAGAAATAAAAAATTGGATTAACTCTGATTGAGTTGAAGGTACATTAAAGTAAATGAATTCTTAATGTATAGTATAACTTGTAAGCATAAAATTTTTATAGGAGAAAGGCTTTTGCTAAAATTATATTGTGGTAAAAGTCACATGAAAGTGGGGGGAGAATCGATGACGAAAGGGAAAAAAATTTTGTTTAGTTTTATTTCTTTAGTTTTTGGAACTTTTTTATTTGCAGTATTTGTTCATTATCAGTTCATGTATTCATTACCTATTTATTTTATTAAGTTTGAAGAGTATCCTTTTATAGGGAATTACATTCAACTATATTTGTACTGGGGTAGTGTTATAGGTATGGTCTTTATCCTTTTATTTATTTTAGGGATTGTTTTAAGTCCAGCAGAAGTAACATCCGTGAAATTAAACGATGACAAAGGAATATTAGAAATCAAAAAAAGTGCTATTGTAGGAATTGTTCAGTCGCAATTAGATCAGTCCAATTTATTAAGGGATTCAAAAGTAAATGTAAAAATGTATAAGAAAAAGATAAAAGTACGTATTACAGGAAATACAAGTGACAATCTAGATATTATAAATCAAACGAATCAATTAGTAAAAAATATTGAGTTATATCTTAAAACTTTTATAGGATTAAATACTTCAATAAAAGCAGAAGTAGTTTTCAAAAATATATCTCGTTCAGGAAAGAGTAAGCAAAAACAAAAACGAGTGATTTAAAGAAAGAGGGGAGAATATGAAAGAATTGTTCCTAGAATATAAGTATCCAATTATTGGAGGACTAATAGGATTGGTATTAGCACTTTTCTTTTTCACTATTGGTTTTTTTAAAACAATTCTCTTATTAGTTATGGTTGGGATTGGTGCATTTATAGGGAGTTATATTAAAAATGAGGATTTATTTGGAAAATTTTTCCAAAATAAATAAAATAAAGAATATTTAGGAGTGGATACAAATGGAGAAAACAAAAGTAAGTGTAAAGGAAGAAACAAAGAAGGAAAATGTACAAGGAAAATTAACGTATGAAGATAAAGTGATTCAAAAAATTATTGGCATTTCTTTAGAAAAAGTAGAAGGATTGCTTACGGTTGATGGTGGATTTTTCTCAAATTTAGCTGGTAAGTTAGTGAATACCGATGATGTTACATCAGGTGTAGTGGTTGAAGTAGGAGAAAAACAGGTAGCAGTAGATTTAGATATTGTTGCAGAATATGGAAAAGATATTTATAAAATTTACAATGAAATGAAAGAAATTATTACAAAAGAAGTAAAAAATATGACTGGGTTAGAAGTTATTGAAGTAAATGTAAATGTTGTTGATATTAAGACAGAAGAACAGCATGAAGAAGATTCCGTTAGTTTACAAGATAAGGTTGGTGAGGCAACAGAATCAGTAAGTAATTTTGCCAGTGAGCAAACAGAGAAAGCAAAAGAGCTAGCTTCTAAAGGAAGTTCTAAAGCAAAAGAATTAACGGAATCTCGTGTTAAGTAATATAGAAAGAAAAATTTTTAATGAGAATAATTGAATAATAAAATAACTAAAAAATGTAGAGTAATAGTGAATCCAGAGGAGAAAATCCTCTGGATTTTTTTTACTTGATTTCTAGGGATGTTCCAGTGACCCTGTAAAGGTCGGTTTTTTTTTTATAATATTTTATTTTTTTGATTTTTTACAAATATTTGTGATATTTACAAGAATTTCTATTTTGTATTATTTATAATAAAAATGTAATTTTAAATTTAAATAAGGAAGGGAGCAAATTTAGTTTGTTTGGAAAAAACAATAAGCATATGATTTTAAAAAAAGGGAGAAAAAGAGTATTAAAGTATAGCATAAAAAAATTAAGTGTGGGTGTTGCATCAGTATTAGTTGGTGTAGGCCTTGTTTTTGGGGCAACTGGAATAGTTAATGCACAAATGGGTGAAGGAAGATTAGTAAATTATTCTGCTTCAGGAAATACGTTTCAAGAAAATCCGGGATATACGAAGAATTATAATTTCTCGGATTTACAATTCAACCCTAAAGCAATAACTGGTGATGTGTTACAAGGAAATACAATTGATTTTGAGGTTTATGGGAAACATAATATTGCAGCTTCAACTGCAAACTGGGAAATTCGTCTTCAATTAGATGAACGATTGGCCCAGTATGTTGAAAAAATTCAAGTTGATCCGAAGAAGGGCGTAGGAAATAGTAGACGAACTTTTGTAAGAATTAATGATTCGCTTGGCAGACCTACAAACATTTGGAAGGTTAATTACATTCGAGCAAATGATGGACTATTTGCTGGGGCAGAAACAACTGATACACAAACTGCTCCTAACGGTGTGATTACATTTGAAAAAAATTTAGATGAAATTTTTAAAGAAATTGGTGCAGATAATCTTAAAAGCGACCGTTTAATGTATCGTATCTATTTGGTAAGTCATCAAGATGACGATAAAATTGTACCTGGAATAGAAAGCACTGGTTACTTTTTGACAGATCAAGATGATTTCTATAATAAGTTAGATGTATCCGAAAATAATTCTGATCAATTTAAGCATGGATCGGTAAATACTAAATATGAAGAAGCTAATATCCAAACAAAAGACGGTTCTGGGTCTACTGGTGCTAATGGAGCTATAATTTTAGATCATAAGTTAACGAAAGAAAAGAATTTTTCTTATTCAACTTCTGCAAAGGGAACGCCTTGGTATGCTAACTACAAAATCGATGAACGTTTAGTACCATATGTATCTGGAATACAAATGCATATGGTTCAGGCTGATAAAGTGGCATATAATGTTGCTTTTGAATCAGGAAAAAAAGTGGCTGATTTAGCAATTGAGCGACGTGAAGGTCATGAGAATTATGGTATGGGTTCAATCACTGACAATGATTTAACTAAACTTATTGATTTTGCTAATACTAGTCCACGACCTATCGTTGTTAGATATGTTTTACAACTGACTAAACCTTTAGATGAAATCTTAGAAGAAATGAAAGCAGCGGATAAAATCGAAGAAAATGCGCCATTTGGTGAAGATTTCATCTTTGATTCTTGGTTGTCGGATACGAATAAAAAATTAATCCAGAACACTTATGGAACAGGTTATTATTATTTGCAAGATATTGATGGTGATGGAAACCCTGACGATAAAGAAGAGAGCGGAGACACGAATCCATATATCGGGAAACCTGAATTAGAAGAAGTATATGATGTTGACACAACAGTTAAGGGGAAAGTATTCATCCACGAGTTAGCGGGAACAGGTCACAAAGCGCAACTTGTTGATAAAGAAGGTACTGTATTAGCAGAAAAAACTATCGCTCCAAATGAAAAAGATGGGGCTCCAATTTCAGATACTGTAGAATTTGAATTTACGGGTGTAGATTCAAGTAAACTAATCGCGAAAGATGAATTAAAAATCCAAATCGTTTCTCCAGGTTTTGATAAACCAGAAGAAGGTTCAACCGTTATTAAGGAATCACCAAAAGCGGTTGATAAACAAACCGTGGTAGTTGGATTTAAACCAGATGCTAAAGAATCAATTTGGAATAATAAAAACTTACCTGAAGATGCAGAGTATTCATGGAAAACAGAGCCTGATACTTCTAACGTTACTGATAGTACGAAAGGTATTGTAACTGTTAAGATAGGAAATCGAACTTTCGACGTGGATGTAGAGTTTGCTGTAAAAGCTTCTCAAGCTATGGAAAATGATGCAACATACGTACCTATAACAACAACCCCAGAAACGACAATTCAAAGTGGTAAACCTACATTTGATAAACCAGATGTTCCTCTAGCTAACGATGCCTTTTCAGTTTTAGATGTTTATAATAAGGACTTCGGCAATGCAAGTGTTGACGCAAATACTGGTATTGTTACATTCACTCCAGCTAAAGGTGTAGGAGAATCGGAGCCGATTACTGGAACAATTCCTATTAAAATTGTTTACCAAGATGGTTCTGTAGGCACGACCGATTTAGCAGTAACTGTAAGTAAAAATATTTATGAAAATCCAGGAGAAAACATTCCTGCAGGCTACCACAAAGTAACCTTCACCGCAGGAGAAGGAACAAGTATTGAAAGTGGAACAACAGTCTTTGCAGTGAAAGACGGCGTAAGCTTACCAGAAGATAAACTTCCGGTGTTGAAAGCAAAAGATGGTTATACAGATGCGAAATGGCCAGAAGAAGCAACGCAACCAATTAAAGCAGATGATACAGAATTTGTATCAAGTGCAACAAAATTGGATGATAAATCTGATGCTGACAAATATACTCCTGAAGGTCAAAAAGTGACTACAGAATTGAATAAAGAACCTGACGCATCTGAGGGAATTAAAAATAAGAAAGATTTACCAAAAGATGCTAAGTATACTTGGAAAGAAAAAGTAGATATTAGTACAGCTGGAAATAAAAAAGGTACGATTGTAGTGACATATTCAGATGGATCATCTGATGAAGTTGAAGTAGATGTCACAGTAACAGACAATCGTTCTGATGCTGATAAATATGAGCCAACAGTAGAAGGTGAAAAAGTAGAAATCGGTGGTAAAGTAGATTTAACAGATAACGTTACTAACTTACCAACGTTACCACAAGGAACAACAGTAACAGATGTTACTCCTGGTGGTACAATCGATACTAATACACCAGGTAATTACGAAGGTGTCATTGAAGTAACGTATCCAGATGGTACAAAAGATACAGTAAAAGTTCCAGTAGAAGTAACAGACAATCGCTCTGACGCTGATAAATATGAGCCAACAGTAGAAGGTGAAAAAGTAGAAATCGGTGGTAAAGTAGATTTAACAGATAACGTTACTAACTTACCAACGTTACCACAAGGAACAACAGTAACAGATGTTACTCCTGGTGGTACAATCGATACTAATACACCAGGTAATTACGAAGGTGTCATTGAAGTAACGTATCCAGATGGTACAAAAGATACAGTAAAAGTTCCAGTAGAAGTAACAGACAATCGCTCTGATGCTGATAAATATACACCAATGGTAGAAGGTGAAAAAGTAGAAATCGGTGGTAAAGTAGATTTAACAGATAACGTTACTAACTTACCAACGTTACCACAAGGAACAACAATAACAGATGTTACTCCTGGTGGTACAATCGATACTAATACACCAGGTAATTACGAAGGTGTCATTGAAGTAACGTATCCAGATGGTACAAAAGATACAGTAAAAGTTCCAGTAGAAGTAACAGACAATCGCTCTGATGCTGATAAATATACACCAATGGTAGAAGGTGAAAAAGTAGAAATCGGTGGTAAAGTAGATTTAACAGATAACGTTACTAACTTACCAACGTTACCACAAGGAACAACAATAACAGATGTTACTCCTGGTGGTACAATCGATACTAATACACCAGGTAATTACGAAGGTGTCATTGAAGTAACGTATCCAGATGGTACAAAAGATACAGTAAAAGTTCCAGTAGAAGTAACAGACAATCGCTCTGATGCTGATAAATATACACCAATGGTAGAAGGTGAAAAAGTAGAAATCGGTGGTAAAGTAGATTTAACAGATAACGTTACTAACTTACCAACGTTACCACAAGGAACAACAATAACAGATGTTACTCCTGGTGGTACAATCGATACTAATACACCAGGTAATTACGAAGGTGTCATTGAAGTAACGTATCCAGATGGTACAAAAGATACAGTAAAAGTTCCAGTAGAAGTAACAGACAATCGCTCTGACGCTGATAAATATGAGCCAACAGTAGAAGGTGAAAAAGTAGAAATTGGTGGTAAAGTAGATTTAACAGATAACGTTACTAACTTACCAACGTTACCACAAGGAACAACAGTAACAGATGTTACTCCTGGTGGTACAATCGATACTAATACACCAGGTAATTACGAAGGTGTCATTGAAGTAACGTATCCAGATGGTACAAAAGATACAGTAAAAGTTCCAGTAGAAGTAACAGACAATCGCTCTGACGCTGATAAATATACACCTAAAGGTCAAAAAGTAACTACTGAATTAAATAAAGAACCAGAAGCATCTGATGGAATTAAAAATAAATCGGATCTACCAAAAGGAACTATGTATGTTTGGAAAGAAAAAGTAGATGTGGGTATACCTGGAAATAAAAAAGCTACTGTTGTAGTAATATATCCAGATGGATCTAAAGAAGAGGTAGAGGTTGTTATTTCTGTAGTAGATAAAAAAGCGCCGAATAAACCTCAAGTTGATCCTATTACAGATGGTGACAAAATTGTTACTGGTAAAACTGAACCAAATGCAGATGTAACAGTAACGTTACCTGATGGAAGTCAATACCATGGCACAGCTGATAAGAGTGGTTACTTTAAAGTTAACGTTCCTAAATTAGAGGCAGGGACAAAAGTAAAAGTAACTTCAACTGATGAATCTGACAATACTAGTGAACCTACTGATGTAGTTGTTTCGTCAAATGAATTAAACGGTGGAAAAGGTAATGGAACAGACAGTAAGACTAACAACAATCAAGATAAAAAACAATTCTTGAAAACTTATCCTAAAACAGGAGAGGTTGATAGTAATATTTATACTATTGCTGGTGGTTTAATATTGTTAGGAACTTTAGGGTTATTAGGGTATGAAAAATGGAAAAAAGAGGATGAATAGAAGTTTAAATTATTAAATATTCTCTGAAAAGAGGAAGAAGTCTCTTCCTCTTTTTGTTTTATTGTTGTTTATTTAAATAATATTGTGGATTTTATTATTTTTTATTAAAATAATGTTGATATTAAAATGAGTAAATAATTACTAGATAATATTTATTTACTTATAGTAAAAGTTCATATTTAAGTAAAGGAGTTTTTTTTTGAATACGGATAAAGAAGTTTTATTAAAGTCATTACATGTATGCTTAGGGTTACCTATATTAGTATTTAATGAAGATTACACTCTTGTAGAAGAATATAGATCTGATAGGACTATATCATTATTTTATGATTTCCCAACTTTTTTAAAAAAAGTTGGGAAAGACAAGCTTAAATTTGATTATATAACTGGTAATTATAATGAGTTGTTTTTATTGTACGCATACAATAAAAAACTGTTTTTGTTTGGTCCATTCAGATGTAATACCATAGAAAAAGATAAATTCTATTCTATGGTTCAATATAAAAGTATAAAGCATTCTGATAAAGAATCCTTATATAAATTATTAAATGAATTACCATTATTTTCATTAGGGGATATTAGAGATATTCTTATCCTTATAAATTATTTTTTTACGGGAAAGATTGAAGACTTATTTCATAAGCCGTTACATGATTATGAGAAAAAATTTTCAGAAGATATCCAAATAGAACGGATAGATATGTTATTATCTCAAAATTATGATCCAGAAATTTATTTATTTTTATATGAAAATAAAATTTTAGAATATGTTGTAAATGGTAATGTACAAGAATTAAGTAATATGATATTTAAACTAAGTAATGGTGTTGTTCCTGTGGTTAGTGGGGATAACGTACGTTCTGAAAAGAATTATTCAATAGTTGTATTTGAGAAGTTAGCACAAGCAGCTATAAATATGGGAATGGACTTAATAAATGCATATCAGAGTCGAGATAGTTTTATAAGGAAAAATGAACTATGTATAAATTTAAAAGAAGTATTAAAAGTTAGAGATACTGCTATAGTATTTTATACCTCTGAAATAGGAAAAGCTAAAGTAAGGAATCTTTCTCCTCAGATATCATCAATTGTTCAGTACATTGGTCTAAATATGTATACAAAGATTACAGTAAGACAGATTGCTCAATATTTTTCAATGAGTGAAGCTAGGTTACGCACAGCTTTTAAAAAAGAAATGAACATTAGTATACATAATTATATTTTAAGAAGAAAAATTTCAGAAGCTAAAGTAATGTTAAAATCTAATTATCCTATTAATGATATTTCACTATTATTAGGTTTTTCAGATACGTCTCACTTCACTAAAGTTTTTAAAAAGATAACAGGGACGACTCCTAAAAAATATCAGATGTCAGTTGATTCTAAATTTACATTAAATTTAGACTAAAAAATGTTTTAGTACGAAACATTTTTTAAATAATTATCTAACTTTTGGAAATGAAATTAATTGTTTAGATGTTTTATTTTACACTTAAAAGTTCATATCATTAATAGTTATAGAAAGGATAGAGATAATATGAAATTTTATTGGGAAATCAATCCAGAAGATTTATTAAAAAATGGTAATTATGAAAAAAATAATTTATCAGAATGTGCATATAATTTAATGATTATGTATAACAAGTATGCAGAAAAAGGGAAGAAATTACAACAGTCTATTAATTCAAAAAATTTCAAAAAGAATATAGAACAATTATTAGAAATAGAAGCTATTCTTTCTGAAATACAATTTTATTTAGAGGAGATAAATTTAGAATCTGCAGATACAAATAATGTTATTTCACAGATAGAAACTGAGTATTTAGTAGATTATTATTATAAAATTGGAAATGCAGATAAAGAGGGAAATTTTTTTGCTTCATTACTAAGAAATAAGGTATGTAAACAAAAACAACTAAGATTCGGTATTTTTCCAGAAAGAGTTATTATTTAAATGTTTTTAAATAAAAAATATGGAGATAAATGGCAGATCGTTTGTTGCTTTTTTTAATTTCGAATTATCAATTAAGTACAACACTTTATCCTGTAAAAACTTCATACGATGTTTTTCATTTTAAGCACTTTTGTGGTCTAGTCTATGCATAAAGGATTGAATATAATTATCTGGAATTAAGATTATATCTTTCTCTTTTGGTAGGTACTCTCTTAATAATCTATTTGTATTTTCATTTAGTCAAAAACTGGGTAAAGGAGTCTACAAAGATAAACCTAAAAAATAATTTTGCACATATGCTTGATGACCTTCCTGGAGTAGCTGATAATGCTAAAAAAATATTGTTTGATATGAAATGTACTACTGTAATAGACGATTGTAATGTTCATTTACGAGATGTACTTAATTTATTAGAAGATGAAATGCACAGCTTTAGATTATCTTCTATTGAAGCTAATGATTTAGATAAACTATATGATACTTTTTATTACTATGGAAAAAAAGAACAATTAATAGAATTTCTGCTTGACCAGATGACTAATGCGATAAATTTTAAACAAGCTGATAAGGATTTTCTTATTTATTCATGGCTTGTAGAAAAACTTACTGAAGAACAAATATGCGAAATGCTCGCGAGAATTAATGAAAATACCCAATACCATTGGAATAACAACCTTAATTCATTTGTTGATGAGTTCGTTGCTTATTATAAAGAAACAAATGGAATTGATCTAAGAATAAATTATTTGGGAGCAATTTATACTAATTTAAAAATTCTCAGCGATGAATATACTCTCTCTATCTCAGATTACGAGCTTATTTTCAAATTTTTTGAGGATATAATAGAGAGTCATAGCGAAACAATATTTGATTTTCAGCGTAAATATAAAAAGGATATTGAAACAAATTTTGGTAATAGTTTGGAAAACTTTCCTAAACTGAATAAGTTATTGTTCGAATAGATTTTGAAAAGCTTACAATAAATAAAAGTATTAATTTTTGTTACATCAATTAATCTCTAATTCATGAATTTCTTTTTTGATTCTATATATAGTTTGTCTCGTAATATTGTAATCTTTCGCAATCTTTGAGATAGCAACCCCATTCTTAAGATCCTGAACGATGCTTTTATAAACAAGGCGACGTTGGGGATCTTTTGTGTCTGCACTGTATAACTTAGGACGACCTTTATAGACGCCGTTTGCTTTCGCAATCTTTATCCCTTGTGCTTGGCGTCTTTTAGATTCCGTACGTTCTTGCTCGGCAATCATGGCCAAAATCTGAATGATTAGGTCTTTGATAAATTTATCTAGGAGTGGATTTCCGATTGCTTCAGCCATGATTGGTAAACTGGTAATAATTAGCCGCACATTTTTCTTCTTTAGATAATTTACTGAATCGATAATCTCGTCATAATTACGTCCAAGTCGATCGATGGCCTCTACAATAAAAATATCTTGGGCTCTAACAAAATCTAGAGCTTCCTGAAAAATCGGTCGATGAGTAATAGTCGCTCCGGATTGTTTCTCGATAAAAATTTTTTCAGCACCAAACTTGTTCATTTCCTCAATTTGACGTTGTTCATTTTGATCGATTGATGAAACTCGAATATATGCAATTTTCCAAATTTTTACCTACTTTCTATAATTTTTAAAATACACCCTAATCATACATTCAAAAACCATATTTTTCAATGTTCTGTTGGTGTCTATTTAGGGGTCCTTAATTAGACAATCACAACTATTTGATTTTCTTGTTTTTTAAATGCGTGATCAGGGTGTATGATAAAACTCTTGGAAAGAGGCAGAATTTTGAAAGTTGCATATGCAAGAGTTTCATCCATTGGCAAAACTTGGAACGGCAAATTCAAGAGTTAAAAAAATTAGGAGCGAAAAAAATATTTGTAGAGAAAAAATCTGGCGCAAGTATTGAACAACGACTAATTTTTACAGAAGCTATCTATTTTGTGAGAGAATCCGATATTTTTATGGTAGAAGCCATTGACCGATTAGGCAGAAATTACGATGAAATTATTCAGACGGTTAATTTATTGAAAAATAAAAATGTTCGACTCATAATTACAAGCCTTCCTATTATGGCTGAAGTGGTTGGTAATCCATTATTTGATCGTTTTATTAAAGATTTGATAGTCCAGATTTTGGCAATGATTGCGGAACAAGAAAGAACAGAATCTAAGCGACGACTAGAACAAGGAATTAAAATTGCAAAAATGAACGGTGTTTATCAAGGACGTCCTGAATTATATAGTCCAACAGCAAAAGATCTCCAAAAAAGAGCTGTCTATAGAAATATTATAGAAGAGTTACAAAAAGGCACTGCTATTTCAAAGATTGCAAAAAAATATGGAATTAATCGACAAACAGTTTATAGAATAAAAAAAGACTATGAGTCAAATCAAGCAGATTCTTAATGAATCATAAAAGAAATAAGAGGGCTTATTTGGTGAAAAACAGAAAGGAGTAGTTATTCTGCAAATTATTAAAGATACAAAAAACACGTAGAAAAAGAAAATAAGCCAATGGTTATTTTTGATATGATGTCAGTAAAAGTGGAAAAATTATTATTAGAGTTGTCAGAAGAAGTATTTCGAGTGTGTCCTAAAACAAAGAAAGAATTTAGAAAAATGGTTTCAAGATATAGCTTTAGAAATGGAGAGAATAAGATGGTTGTTCTAAAAAAATATGATTACTGGGAAATATAAATTACTACGTGGAATAAGGCAAATATGGTTGCTTATGTTGATTGTGACCAATTGGCTAGAAGAGAGTTAGGAAAATATAATCATCTTATGTATAGTAATTGTAAAAAATATAAATTAATTAAGAGCGTTTGCGTAGAAATAAGCGCAGAAAAAAATAAAAAAAGGTGAAACCTTGATAAAATAGTAATAGGCAACAACTAACTCCTCAATATTAATATAATAGTGTCAATTAAAATGCATAAATTAATCCCTAAATTGTTAGTTATTACCTTCATAATAAATAGAATTGTGAAATTTATTGTCTAAGGTGAATAGTTGTGAGAAGAGAGTACGATTATCAGAAAATTGAAAAACAAGTGTTTACCAATGGCTGTGAACTAGAATCCAAAATACGTACTACGTGAACAATGTGTAGTATGTATTTTGGTGTTTTCTTAATAACTAATTTTGAATAATCATTCAATTCTTTTATCAATAATTGAACGTAAGACTTTTTCTCTTAAATCCAATGAATTAATCTTGTTATTTTGTTCATATTCATGTACTAACAAATCACAAATATAAAGTTGTGAAATTTTTCCAGCTAAAGAACCACCATTTAAAAATTCTTCGATTGCTGTTTGTAAAACTAAATCTGCAGATTTTCCTATCGGTGAATGAATATAATTCGTTATAGCAAGTATTTTTGCTCCATTATTTTTTGCAATTTTTAATGAGTCATAAGTATCTTTTGTTTTTCCAGATAAAGAAAAGATAATAACTAAATCTCTATCTGTTAACAAAGAAGCAACTTGAGCTTGATAATGAGGATCTAATACAGCTTTAGCTTGTATTCCTACCCTCAAAAACATACTTTCCAAATCAAGACTAGTATTTCCACTAGATCCTACACCAAAAATATATAGGCTGCTTGCTTGATTAATAAGTTGGATTGCTTTTGTTAATTTTTCTTCATTAATTAAACAAGAAGTAGACTGAAGTACTTCAATCAAACTTTTAGCAACTTCATCGTGGTATTTACCACTAGATGGTTGTTCTTTTTTTTTGCTAAAATCTTCTTTAGCAATTTCAATTTTTAGATCAGAAAAACCAGAAAATCCAAGTTTTTGACAAAAGCGAATGATTGTTGCATCGCCAACATTCGCTTTTGTTTTAATATCATTCATAGTACTGTAAATAATAGATTCTCCAGAGTTAAGAATAAAATCAGCAACTTTTCGTTCCGATTTTGTTAATAAGGGATAATGTTCATTAATTAAATAAATGTAATTCATAAAATCTCCTCTAGAATGTAATTTTTGTTTATTATACACTATAAAAATTAAAAAACTCCAAAATTCTCCATTTTTCTTGACAACAATGTAAGCGGATGCTAAACTTTTTTTGGAGTAAAAATCCTAAAAAATATAAAAGTGGAGGTTTGTGGAGTTTGAACAAAGCAAAATTCTTAGAAGTAATTTCAGGCGGTTTAATTGTTTCGTGTCAGGCGCTACCTGGTGAACCATTTTATACAGAGGAAGGAGGTTTAATGCCATATTTTGCATTAGCAGCTAAAAATGCTGGAGCTGTTGGTATACGTGCAAATTCTGTTCGAGATATTAAGGAAATCAAAGAGAAAGTTTCTTTACCGATTATTGGCATAATAAAAAGAGATTATCCTCCTGAAGAGCCATTTATTACAGCAACTATGAGAGAAGTAGATGAATTAGTTGCAATTGGTGTGGAGGTAATTGCTTTGGACTGTACTTTACGTAAACGTCATGACGGATTATCTATTAATACTTTTATAGAAAAAGTAAAGAAAAAGTATCCTCAACAATTATTAATGGCTGATATTTCTACTTTTGAGGAAGGAAAGAATGCTTATCAAGCTGGTGTGGATTTTGTTGGTACAACCTTAAGTGGCTATACAAAGGAGAGCAAAAAACAAAATGGCCCAGATATGAAATTAATTAAACAATTAGTACAAGAAAATATTTGTGTTATTGCTGAAGGGAAAATTCATACACCTGAACAAGCAAGACAAATTAAAAAGCTGGGTGTTGCAGGAATTGTCGTTGGTGGTGCAATTACACGACCACAAGAAATTGCTAAAAGATTTGTCGATGCATTGAATAAGGAGGAAAAAGATGTTTAAGAAGTTTTCACAATTAGGTCGCGCATTTATGTTACCTATTGCAATCTTACCAGTAGCAGGTTTACTTTTAGGCCTTGGTGGTGCTTTAACAAATGAAAGTGCAATGAATGCGTATCCAATTTTAGAACAGCCATGGATCCATACAGTATTAAGTATTATGAGTTATGCAGGAAATGCTGTCTTTACTAATTTAGCATTGATTTTTGCTATAGGTATTGCTGTAGGGTTAGCAAATGGGGATAAAGGAACAGCAGGTCTAGCCGGTGGAGTATCTTACTTAGTGTATACAGCAACGATCAGCGGCTTTCTTGCGTTATTTTCTGCTAAAGATGCAACTCTTGATACTGGTGTTGTTGGATCTATTGTAATTGGCGGAACTGTTGCATTTCTACACAATCGATATCGGAAAATTGAACTACCGCAATTTTTGGGCTTTTTTGGCGGATCGCGTTTTATTCCAATCATTTCTAGTTTAGCGGCAATTATTATCGGTTCTTTCTTTTATTTAATTTGGCCACCAATTCAAAATGGATTAGCAGTAGTTGGAGAACATATTGCACAAATGGGAAGTCTAGGTACTTTTTTGTATGGATTTTTACTTCGTTTGACTGGCGCAGTAGGATTACATCATACTATTTATCCACTTTTTTGGTATACGTCTTTAGGAGGTACAGAAAGTGTAGCTGGAGTTACTGTTTCTGGTGCACAAAATATTTTCTTTGCGCAACTAGCTGATCCAAACCATACAGGACTATTTACTTATGGTACTCGTTTCTTTGCAGGTAGATTCGCGACAATGATGTTTGGTTTACCAGCAGCTTGTTATGCTATGTATCGTGCTATACCTAAACAAAATCGTAAAAAGAATGGTGGACTTTATTTTAGTGGTGGCTTGACTTCATTTTTAACAGGGATTACTGAACCAGTTGAATATATGTTTTTATTTGTAGCCCCATGGTTATATATAATTCATGCATTCTTAGATGGTCTATCTTTTTATTTTGCTGATATTTTAAATATCCGAGTAGGAAATTCATTTTCTGGTGGATTAATTGATTTCTTATTATTTGGTGTACTCCAAGGAAACGATAAGACAAATTGGCTGAAATTAATTCCTTTCGGAATTGCTTGGGCAATTGTTTATTTCTGCGTATTTACTTTCTTCATTAAGAAATTTAAAGTAGCTATTCCTGGAATGGGAGAAGAGTTGCCAACGACTACTGAAAATAAATTAAATAAAAAAACATCATTAAATGATGAAGCTCAAATAATCATTAAAGCTCTTGGTAGTAAAACCAATATTGAATCCGTTGAAGCTTGTGCTACTCGTTTACGTGTAGCTGTTGTAGATGGCCGAATGGTTGACAAAGAAACTATTAAACAACTAGGTGCTACTGCTGTTTTTGAAGTGAATGGTGGTATTCAGGCAGTTTTTGGCGGTAAAGCTGATTTACTTAGTCAAGAAATTAATCAAATTTTAGAAATTGAGAATTAGGAGATATCTTATGTTTAATCTATTTAAAAATAAAAAACAAGAAGGAATTTCCATTACTGCTCCTTGTTCAGGGAGGATTATTCCTATTTCAGAAGTAAATGATCCAATATTTTCAAAAAAAGTACTTGGAGAAGGATTTGCAGTTGTTCCCGAAGGTAACAAAATATATGCTCCTTTGACTGGACGAATTGAAGCTGTTTTTCCAACAAAGCATGCAATTAGTATAAAAAGCGATGCAGATATTGAGTATTTAATTCATATTGGTATAGATACAGTTGAATTGGAGGGTAAACCTTTTTCAATTTTTGTTAATGCAGGAGAGAAAGTTACTACCGAAACATTATTAGCCGAAGTTGATTTTGATCAAATTAAACAAGCAGGAAAAGATCCATCTGTCATAGTTGTTTTTACTAAACCTGAACAAGTTAATGAAGTCATCTTAAATAGTTATACAACTATATATGGTGATTCGTGTGGTAAAATTATACTTTGACGTAGAGTTAAGTATGTTATCGGATTAAATTTAAATGAATAAAAGGTGATTATAGACTGTGAGTTATAGAATTTAAGTAAATTATATTAACAAAACACCCTACTATTATATAAATCAGTAGGGTGTTTTCTACTTATCCGAACTTTAGTATATTCAAAAATATTAACACAAGAAAATCTTTTTTTGATTTTCTTGTGTTAGAATATGCAATTTTAACTTTTACGATTTTGTGATAATTTTGAATAAATCAATTAGGAATAGAAGTAAAAAATATAAATTAAGAATTATACTATTACAATAAAAGTTTAAACTTACTGTATCAGTATGCACAATTGATTTTTACTGAAAAGTCATAGTTAAGTTACTGTGAATTTTGTTGAGTATATTACATAGAATAACAGATAAATTAGTTGTGGATTCTTTTATTTAAGTATTTGGAAAAGAGCGGACTGGATTAGAGGGTGTTTTTTCACACTAATCAAGACTTACATAACAAATGGATTTAATTATTTCAATCACCAATAAATCAAAACGAAACTTGGCTGCAATTTTGTTCAATATAAGTGAACGGTTAATTGTATAAAAATACCAAATATATTTCTATAAAAGGTATTCGGCCTAGCTTTTGGGTTTCAATACAAAGTGTGGAATCTTTTTTTTAATATCCAGCTACCTAGTAAACAGGACAAAGGTAAAATTAAAATTCCTGCACAACCAGTTAAAATACTTACTAATAGTTCCCCTACAAAAATTTTAGAATTAATTAATTCTAAAAATGAATAGTTTAAATCCTGTAAGTAAATTACTAATGCAAAATTAGATGCTATAAAAGCAAATAAGAGAGTGTATATAGTCGAATTTAATACCTCAATTACTACGTTAAAACTAGAATTAAATAGTTCTTTAAAAGTTAAATCTGGGTTCTTCGTATATATTTCGTAAGTAGAACTACAAATAGCCATACTTCCGTCAATAACGGCACCAGAAAAACTAATTAAAATAATTGAGACGTTTAGTTCAGAAAAAGGGATATCAACATTTAAATCAAAATTAGCTAATTCAATTAATTCTTCAGAAGAAAATCCTTGTGTCTTAAGAGCAGTGATTAATGGTAGTGACACAATAGTAAAAGTAACTAAAAAAAATATAACACAGATAAAAGCCAATTTTGTTTTAGCATTACGTCCATTTATCCAATAAAGAATTACTATCGTCATTAGTAAAAAAGATACAAAGGTTACCAAATATACAGAAATATGAAGCGATATAGCTATTAGATAGCCAATAAAAATGACTATATTCAAAAATAATCCTGAAATAAAGTAGAAAGAATTATTTTTAAATATGATAATTGAAATAAAGATAAAAATAATGACTAATAAACTAATTACATTCATCTGTTTTCCCCTTCTTTTTTTATTTTTTTAAATAAAAGAAAAAATAGAAATGAACTTGGGATAGTGAACAAGATGGCAAGTCCTCCACATAAAATTCTCATTATTTCCAATGAAAGATGCATTTTGAATGTCTCAACAAGATCCCATCCATTAGCTAAATAGAAAATAAAAAAAGGCGTTGCACTACTTAGATAGGCAAATAACAAAACATTAATCATCGAAGTAGTGGTATCTGAAGCGATATTCTTTCCTGATTCTATTAATTCTTTTGTATTTATCTCAGGAGTATGTCTTACAAGTTGATCTAAACTTGAAATTATAACAACAACATTGTCTAGTGCTGCTCCAATTCCTCCTAACATTAAGCTGGCAAGAAAAACAGTTCGATAAGGTCTAGTTAAAAATTGCATTTCTTCATAGCGCAGTCCTTGATCGTTTAATAATTTCATAGTAATTGTGGTAATAAAATAAGATAGAAAAACACTAAATATTGTTGCTAAAACCTTCCTTAAATCAATTTTTTTTAGTCCGTAGAGAGTACCAGTTGATATAATAATAGCAATTATTGTATAGATTGATATTAGCAATAGTAAGTTTATGGATCTGTTTCGCTGATTTATCCAAAGCAAGAAAAAAAGAAAGATTATATTGAATAAAATACCAACTAAAGAAAAAAATCCTTTTTTTCCAGCGATACCTAAGACTAATGAAACAAAACTAACTACTAAAATAAAAGTATAGCCATCTCTTTTTAGAGAAATAAATTCCCACTTTTTAGTGGAATTATCTAATAATATTTGATTATTTTTATTAAATACTGGATTGGTACTTTCATTTCCATTAAATTTTACTTTTACAACAACAGTTTTTTTTGTATTATTTACTAGTTTAACTGTTAGTAATTGTTCGCTGTCAATTATTTTTACTGATTTTACAATACCAACAGGTGTAGTATAAAAGTAACCGCTAAATCTTTGAATTAATAGACCACTAAAAATAATTACCAACAAGCTAAATAATGTAAATTTAAATTTTTTCATATAGTCCCTCATTTCTCTGTATGATTAATTAAAAAGTATATCTTTGGTTTTATCGAAATCAGTTTAAAGGATACCATAAATTTATAAAAAATATATGGTATGATTATCCATTTTTTGTTAAAAGTAATCAATAATATCTTAAAATTAATAAATTATGCTATATGCTAGACTAATTTATTATAGAAAGGTTATTGACAAATTAGACACAGCTTGATAGTATAAAGCGAACAAAACGTAATCATTACGATTTGTTCGCTTTATCTGTAATATTTCGCTATAAATAGTTTCAAATAGTATAGTTTGAATGCTCAAGTATTTCAGCAACTTTTATAACACAGGAGGTAATAAATATGGCTGTACCAGCGAGAAGAACATCGAAAACAAAAAAAAGATTGCGTCGAACACATGAAAAATTAAAATCACCTGAAATTTCGTTTGATGAGAATCTTGGTGATTATCGTAAAAGTCATCATGTATCTTTAAAAGGCTATTATGGTGGAAAAAAAGTGATGGATAAAAAATAGGAGGTAATAGTATTGAAGAAAATGAATATTATTTATCCACCACTTGTGGAACAGAGCTTTCAATTTTATCAAGATTATGAACAAGAAAGATATGATAAGTCTGAATTATACAGAATAATGGTTATGAAGAATATTATTAATGAAAATGGCACTCCAACAGAAGAGGCTCTTAAAAAAGGATTAGTTAAAGACTTTTATGAAGAATATGATTTATCTTTTGAAGAATTTTTAAAATTGTACCCGTTTTTTAATAATTATGACCCTGATTATTTCCAGAAAATAGATGGTTTTTGGGAAGTTCCCGTTTGTTTAAAAGAAGAATTAATATTATTACTGAATGATAAAGATTGTGCCTATGATGTACGGATTCAAATTCAACAATTTCTTGAAGAAAGGTGAGTAAAGACAAGATGTTCAGAAACAAATGGAAAAACAGTTCACTAATTAAAAATGTGTAAAAAGGGTCTGATGAAAAAAGGAGACATAATAGTTATTATCTTTTTAATAGCTATCTCTTTTTCTCCATATTTTATTTTTTTTCACAATAATCCATTTAACTCCAAAAGTTTTGACGACACTAAATATGCTGTGGTCAAGATAGATGGGAAAGAGATTGAGCGTATAAATTTAGATGATTCAAAAGAATTTATCAAAACATATTATCCATCAAAAGGGCAATATAATACTATAGAAGTTAAAAATGGGCACGTTCGTGTAAAAAAAGATAATAGTCCAGATCAAATTGCGGTGAAAACAGGATGGATATCAGAACCAGGGCAAACTAGTATCTGTATTCCTCACAGATTCATTTTAGAAATTGTTCAACAATATTCTAAGGATTATTATATTTACTAAAATCATTTTTTGGCATACATGCTAAAAAATGATTTTTTTGTAAATATTTTATTGCATTAATATCAATATAGTTTAGTTTTATTTGGAAGAATGTAATAACAAATATGAGATGGGATTGTCCTTATTAAATAACATTTATAAATGTTATATTTTAAGTGAAAGTAATGATTTACAGTTAATTAAATGGAGGTTTTATGAATAACCTATTTATTTTTGTTTGCTTTTGTTTTATGTGGTTAATGATTTTTGGAGTAATTTTATACTATGTTGGTCTAGTTAATCACAGATATATACATCATACTTTAATTTTGGGTTTAGTAACTATTATTTCTGGTACTCTATGTTGGTTATTTGTAGGATACTCATTAAGTTTTTTTGTAAATATTCAATATAGTATCTTTTATAGCCCCTTAGCTTCTAGTGAAATTGTTTCTATACTGATACAATTACTTTTTTGCTTATATTCTGTAATTATGATAATTGGTTCAGTATTAGAAAGAGGTAATTGGAAATATATTGTGTTGTTTGTTCCTTTGTGGATTGTATTTGTTTATGCACCTATTTGCTTTTCGTTATGGGGACATGGAAATTGGCTAGGGAAAATGGGAGTACTGGATTATTCAGGCGGACTAGTAGTCCATACTACCGCTGGAATAGGAAGTCTTGTTTTAGCAATAACATCACCAATACGTTTAAAGAATTCATTGATATTTAAATCACAAGAAATGATAGCTTTTGTAGGAATGCTGTTTATTACCTTAGGATGGTTCGGATTTAATATGGCACCTTCTGGAAAAATCGGTGAAGAAGCTATTCAAGTTTGGTTAAATACACTTATTTCAATTTTAGGCGGTAGCATTAGCTGGACTTTTACCCAATGGATTTTAATAAAAAAAGTATCTATCTATTCTATAATGAATGGAATAATCGGCGGATTAGTAGGTAGTACTTGCTCGGTTGGATATGTATCTCCTGCATTTAGTTTATTAATTTCGGTAATTGTATGTACCCTTTGTCCAATTGTTATTCACATAATGCATCTAAGCATAGCAAATTTTGATGACGCTGCAGATTCTTTTGGGATGAATGCAGTGGGTGGAATTGCAGGATCGATTTTAACTGGTGTCATGGCAGAAAAAGGGGACTTTTTTCTTCAATTATTTGGGACTTTTTTAATCAGTATTTGGAGCCTTAGTTTAAGTCTTTTGATTCATTATTTATTGAAAAAAATAGTAAATGATTGTTATTCTCAATGTATTAAATAAAAAAATTAAAATTATTCCTAGTGTGTATGAATATCAAAATAATAGTCAATAATAACACTCAGGAAGAAATTTGAAGACTTTAAATTTTAGTGGAGGTAAATAATGGAAAATAAAGAAGTTATAATTATTGGAGCAGGCGCTGCTGGCGTAGGTATGGGGGTTGCTTTAAAAGATTTTGGCATAAATAATTTTGCTATTTTAGAGAGAAAGCAGGTAGGTAATAGTTTTATTAAATGGCCTGAGCAAACAAGATTTATCACTCCTTCTTTTACAAGTAATGGATTTGGGATGCCTGATTTAAATGCAATAGCAATTGATACATCTCCTTCATATACTTTAGGTAAGGAACGTTTATCTGGAAAAGATTATGCTAAATACCTACAATTAGTTTCAGAAGAATATAAGTTACCTATTAAGACAAATTGTAAAGTTCAATCTATTAAAAAAGAAAAAACTGGTTATTTGCTTGAAACAACAAAAGGATTTATTCATGCAGAATATGTAATTTTTGCGATGGGAGAGTTCTCTTTTCCAAATAAATCTAGTATTAAAGGTGCTTATAAGAATAGTTTACATTATGGCGAGATTAATTCTTGGATTGAAATTAAAGGGGATAAGCAGACGATTATCGGAGGAAATGAGAGTGCGATTGATGCAGCTATTGAATTAGCTAAATTAGGTAAACGAGTTACAATTTATACAGATACTTTGGGGTTAAATATAAGAGATGCTGACCCGAGCAAAAGGTTAGCACCTCGCACAAGACAGAGATTTTTTGATTTACATGTAACTCAAAAAAATATAGATACTATTAAAGTATACACAACTATCAAAATTAAAAAGATTGATAAAACATCTACGGGCTATATATTGATTACAGAAGATAATAAATCATTACTTGTAGAAAATTTACCAATTCTTTGTACAGGTTTTGAAAATGGCACAAAATCTATTACTGCATCATTGTTTAAGTATAAGGAAAATGGACAGGTTCTTTTGAATGATTTTGATGAATCGATAATTGCTAAAAATATTTTTTTAATTGGTCCAAATGTATGTAAAGGTAATACCATTTTTTGTTATATATATAAATTTCGACAACGTTTTGCCGTAATTGCTAATGAAATTGCCCGGCGAAAACATATTACTATTGACGAAAAAAAATTGTCATACTATAAAAATCAATCTTTTTATTTGGATGATTGCTCTGGGAGTGAAGTAAGATGTAATTGTTGACAAATAAGTAATTGTTATAACTTATTTTATAAATTAAAAGATTTTTAAATAATTTAAGTAATGCTAATCAATGAAATTTGAATTTTGAAATAGTTATTTATTTTGATTTCAAAGACATCTATTAGTTAACCTAAGATTGACTATAATAAAAAATAGACTCTCTTTGTATAGAAAGTCTATTAAATTTTAATAATTTATTTAGTTGGAAATAAGAATATACCTTCAGCAACTTTATTTTTAGTAATTTGAATTACTTCTGATTAGAAAAATGAACTGAATGGAGAACTAGAGTTGGTTCAGCAAAAATTGAAAACATTGTTACCAGACTCAGCACTTGCGGGATTTTCTTATGAAGATGTTCAAGGGGAAATAGAAGCAATTAAAATCAGTCAATATCTGTTAGAGAATAAATTGGAACGAATGCGAAATGAAATTAATCAACTTCATGAAATTCAAGCTGTACAAAAAAAGAAACCGAAAACCAAAATAATGTCAAACCAAAATTATAAAAACAAATGTTAAGGAATGGAAGGAAAGTTTTATACTTATTTTGAAATGAGGGTTGTCTGTAGTGTTATTTTTACCTTGTTTTATTCTACGTCTTCTTTCCCGTTACATTGGACTGTTAACGGTTCTTACTAGTGGTTTTACTACCACTAGTAAGAATCGTTGCTCGAATTCTAGCTTTTATTAATGACTTTAGTCAGTTGAAATCTCTAAAGAGATTTCGACAAAAAAACACGCGTACTGCGCGTGGAGGTCAGAGCTTTAGCGATAAAAGTTTAGCACACACTCGTTGGAATTGTAAGTATCATCTTGTGTTTACACCAAAATATAGAAGAAAAGTAATCTATGGTCAATTGAGGCGAGATATAGGGAAAATACTAAGAAAATTGTGTGAGATGAAAGAAGTCGAAATCATTGAAGCGCATGCAATGCCCGACCATATCCATATGTTGGTAAGAATTCCACCGAAGTTGAGTGTATCAGGTTTTATGGGTTTCTTAAAAGGAAGAAGTGCAGTAATCATTCATGAACGTCATGCGAATTTAAAATACAATTATGGAAATCGATCCTTTTGGTCAAAAGGTTATTATGTGAGCACTGTAGGACTGAACCAAAAAACGATAGCAAAGTATATACGAGAACAAGAAGCAGAAGATCGAGTAAGGGATAGTATAAACAAAAGAGAGTATAAAGATCCATTTAGGAAGTAACAGCTAGATAAGAATAGAAAGGTAGCGGTTGGAGGTCTCTAAAAAAGCTCCCTTTAAGGGAGTAGCAGGTAGCGAGCCCTTCTAGGGCTATTAAATATGATGAGTGAGAAAATAATGGATACAATTCAGAATATATAAAGTATCGTTGTGTTTCTATTTACACGCATGATACTAATAAAGAATACTTTTCGACTGCTAATTTCGTCGTTAATAGTTTTTACATTGTGAAATGCCTCGTTTGTAATTTTGAGGATACTAGAATACAGTACATAAAAAGTTTATATTAGAATGGTGTTATACATATAAGTTTGGTAAAGAGATATTCAAAGTAGACAAATAAAATCTATTTTAAAAGATTTATATTACCTCTATTTGAAATTTACCCACATCTTAGTTGTATTTATTTAGTTTTGTCTTCAATAACATAATCTATTGAAGACAAAACTAATATATTAAAATTTTTAGTAGGTAATATATTTAATAGAAATTCCCTTTCTAAATTATCTTGAATAATTAAAAGGCGCTACAAAAGTTTGAGATTTATAGAGATATTTTTAAATAAAACCAATATATTAAGCTACAAAGTTATAATTCTCTAATTTTTTATATATACATAACGCAGATGCTCCTATGGCCCCGTTGATTTTGTAATAGTCTTTTTTTATAATTTCTTTTTTTGGGGGGGAGGTTAATAACTTAGGATCTGTATTTAATAGTTGAGATAAACGTTGAAAAATATTTTTATTATCAAATATTTTTCCATGTAAAAACAGTTTAGAGTAATCAAGAGTCATATTTAAATTATTTAACGTTAAAGCGATACAATTGAGAGCAGTTTCAATCAATTTTAAAATAGCAGGATCTCCAAGACTATATGCAGTAAGAATCAGTTCTATAGAAATATCTGTTTCGGAGTCAACCAATTGATGTAAAAAAGTAGAAGTGGAATTTTTATAGATTAATTGTGAAGACTTTAATAACCATGTTTCACTAGCGTACGTTTGTAAACATCCTTTTTTTCCACACTCACAGAGTTGACCACTTAAATTTACAACAGTGTGCCCTATTTCACCTATTAAGAAGTTTTCTTTACTAAAAATATCATCATTATAGAAATAAGAGCAATGAATTCCTCGACCAAGATGAAAAAACACGAAGTTCTCATTTTTTTTACTATAGAAAAAACGCTCTGCTAAGGCCATACAATTCACGTTATTATCAAAAAAAATTGGAATTTCTAAAGAATCTATGACTTCAGTTAATTTAAAATTAGCCCATTTTAAGTTGTTAGTAATTATTTGACTTGTATTATTGTAATGTCCTGGCAATGCAATTCCAATTGCAGATACAGGGACAGTCAATGATTTATAAAACGATAAAAGATTTTCGATAAAAATATCAGTGGTACAAAATAATTCTGATTTATTTATGGGAAAAATTTTTTTTGAAAAGACTTTTCCAGTATTATCGGTTAAAACGTAAGAATAAAATGATTCAGATATTTCAGATCCAATAAAAAAACTATATTTTTGAGAAATATCCAATAAGATTTTTCTTCGACCAGCCTTTATTGTTTCGTTGTGTGATTCACCCAATTCGTATAAAAGGTTTTTGTCAATCATTATTCCTGTAAGAAAGCTAACAGTAGCTGGCGTAATACCAGTTTTGTGGGCAATATCAATTCTAGAAATTGGTCTCTCGGGATAAATTACATTTAGTATTTTAGAACACAATTCTTTTTGTTTTTTTGTAAGTTCCATTTTACATACCTCCAATCCTTATCTGAAATTATAGCATAGAAATAATAGTAATAGGTGATAGAGATTTTTAAAAAGCTTAGATAGTTTTAGATACTCTTATAAAAAATTTAAGGATTAGTATTGACATTAAATAATTAATAGATATAAAATGAGGTTGATAACCATTTGTTATTAAATGCACATATGGAAGGGGTTTCATAATTATGTATAGTAATTAAAATCTTTTAGGATTTATTAGAGAAGTAATGAACTTAACGTTGTTATTTTGTTATGTTTTTAAAAGGGAAAGGTTTTTTGGGGCGATTTAGGTATATTTGTAAAATTTTCTAATTGATAAGTTTGGATGTCGTCATAATTAGTAATTATTTGACAACAAAAAATCAATTGTATAAGGAGAGAAGTTATGTGGTTAAAAGACTTATTAGTGCAAGCTCTTCAGATATTTTAAAAATGAATACACTGGAGTTAAAGCAAAGTATTAAGGCTAGTGAAGGCAGAGTTGTATTGTCCGAAAACGTGGCACCAAGAGAAAGTTTTATAGGTGATATTACTAATGCGGAAATTGCGCGTGCATTTGGTGCAGATTTAATTTTATTAAATGGATTAGATGTGTTTCATCCTACAGTTTTTGGATTAGATAGTGAAGAAAATAATATTGTTGATAAATTGCATTCGTTAGTTGGACGTCCTGTAGGTGTGAATTTGGAACCTGTCGATATAAATTCAGAGTTGCAAGAAGAACGTTTAGAGTTGGAATTGGGGAGGCAAGCAAATATACAAACCTTTAAACGTGTAGAAGAATTAGGGTTTGATTTTATTTGCTTGACAGGTAATCCAGGAACGGGTGTCTCAAATCAACAAATTATTGAAGCTATTGAAGAAGCAAAAAAAATATTTTCGGGATTAATTATTGCAGGGAAAATGCATGGAGCAGGGGTAAATGAAGAGGTTGTAGATATAGAAATTACTAAAAAAATATTAGATGTAGGTGCAGACATTATTTTAGTGCCAGCTGTTGGAACAGTTCCATGTTTTGGAGAAAAAGAATTGATTGAGATTGTAAAAGAAGTTCATAAAAATGGTGGTTTAGTGCTTTCAGCTATTGGTACTAGTCAAGAAAGTTCTGATGTTTCAACAATTCGGGATATTGCAATTCGTAATAAGATTTGTGGAGTAGATATTCAACACATCGGAGATGCAGGATATGGAGGTGTTGCGCCAGTAGAAAATATTTATGAATTAAGCAAAGCTATTAGAGGAGTTAGACATACTGTTTCAGTAATCGCAAGATCAATTAATAGATAGGAGAATAAATAATGTCAAAAAAAATTATGTTAGCATGTGCAGCTGGTATGAGTACTAGCTTACTAGTTACAAAAATGCAAAAAGCTGCTGAAGCAAAGCAATTAGATGTTGAAATTTTTGCAGTACCAGTCTCAGACTCTATTCAATATGCTGAAGAAAAAAATGTAGATGTAGTGTTATTGGGACCACAGGTAAGATATATGTTACATCAATTTAAATTGGATTTAGAACCTAAGAGTATCCCAGTAGATGTTATTCCGATGACCGATTATGGAATGATGGATGGGGGAAAAGTTCTTATGCTAGCTGAAAATTTAATAAATAGGAGAGAATGTTAATGAATGAAAAAATAATGCAGGCGATAATGGGATTAATTATATATGGTGGAGACGCAAAGAGCAATGCTATGGAAGCTATTGAGTTTGCAAAGTGCTATGATTTCGAACAAGCAGAAGAAAAGTTAAAAGCTGCAAATGAATCATTAACTTTTGCGCATAACTCTCAAACAGATATGTTAGTAGCTGAAGCACAGGGAGAAGAAAACAGTATTACTTTGTTATTAGTGCATAGTCAGGATCATTTAATGACAAGTATTACGTTTACTGATCTAGCTAAAGAAATTGTAGATTTATATAAAGTAATGAATTCGAAATAAGGATAAAATATTAGTGTTTTTCTAAAATAGAGTAAAGAAGGAGAAGAATAATGAATAAATTTGAGGAAATCGTTCAGAGTAAGTTAGTGCCTATTGCTGGTCGGTTTGGAAACAATAAATTTTTAATAGCTATTCGTGATGGCATTACTTATTCAATGCCGTTAATTCTTATCGGATCATTTTTGATGGTAATTGCGAGCTTTCCGGTTCCAGGGTGGGAAAGTTGGCTTAGTGAAATGGGTATTTCGGTGTATCTTTGGAAAGGAGTCGATTCTAGTTTTAATTTGATTGCTTTAATTGCTGCTTTTGCCATTCCTTATAGTCTGGTCAAACAATATAGAGAAGACGGAATTTCAGCAGGTGTTATTAATATATCAGCGTTTTTAATGGTTACTCCGTTTACAATCCCTTTTTTGGATGAATCGGGTAAAACATTAGGTTCTGTGGGGGGAATTGCACCATCATATTTATCATCTGGTGGATTATTTGTAGCAATTGTTTTAGGCTTACTTAATGGTTATGTGTATCAATGGTTCATGAAAAAAGATATTCGTATAAAAATGCCTGATGGAGTTCCTCCAGCAGTATCAAAAAGTTTTAGTGCCATTATTCCTGGAGCAGTAATTCTAATTTTTTGGCTTATTATTTATGGACTGTTAGATAGTCTAAAATTACCTAATGTACATGATATAGTAAAAACAGTTTTAGGTGTTCCGTTTAGTATGCTAGGAAGTACGTTGTTTGGTAATTTTATTGTTGTTTTGTTGAATGGTTTATTGTGGTTTTGTGGTGTTCATGGGGGGAATGTGTTAAATAATCCAATTATGAAGCCTATTTGGTTAACTAATTTAACAGAAAATGCTGCAGCCCATAAAGCTGGACAAGAACTTCCGCATGTTTTCACATCTGTATTCATGGATAATTTTGTTTTTATTGGTGGTTCGGGTGCGACAATTGGGTTAGTCATTGCGTTAGCATGGTTAGCAAAACGTCGCAAAGCTAGTCAACAGGCGAAGGTTCTTTCACCTTTAACGTTATTGCCAGGTCTTTTTAATATTAATGAACCTACAATGTTCGGGCTTCCAGTCGTTTTGAATGTCTTAACGGTCATTCCGTTTGTTTTAGCTCCAGCAGTAAATCTCATTGTTGCCTATTTAGCGTTCAGCTCAGGTATAGTTCCTGGAACATATACAGATCCCGGTTGGACAATGCCACCAGTTGTTTCAGGTTTTTTAGCAACGGGTAGCTGGCAAGCTTCTGTTTTACAAGTTATTCTAATTGTATTGGATATTATTATTTATTTACCGTTTATCTTTAATGTTGAGCGAAGATGGAAAGCTAGCGAGAAATATGAAAACAATATTTAGCTGTTTATAGTATGGTAATATGTATCAGAGTAAGCATTAATGTCTGATTACTCTGATACATATGTAAGCGTTTTTTAATTACGTATACGAGGGGTGGAAAAAGTGGTATCTAAAAGAAATGTACTTTTAAGAAAACAAAAATATGCTTGCAAAGTTCAAAAATATTCTATTAAGAAATTAAGTGTTGGGGTTGCTTCTGTTTTAGTTGGAACAGCTTTGTATTTAGGGAATCCAGTATCAGCTGCAGAGGTTACTAATATAGAGGTAAACAGTGACAATAATATTGCATTAACAGAAGAGCCAAGTGGAGTTGTAACGGCAGAGGTTGAGAAGGAGTCAATAGTAAGTAATGGTACAACAGTCGAAAATGGAGTAGAAGAGTCAAATGGAGTTGCAACGGCAGAAATTGAGAAGGAATCAACAGTAAGTGATGGTACAACAGTTGAAAATGGAGCAGAAGAGTCAAATGGAGTTGCAACGGCAGAAATTGAGAAGGAGCCAACAGTAAGTGATGGTACAACAGTTGAAAATGGAACAGAAGAGCCAAGTGGAGTTGCAACGGCAGAAATTGAGAGGGAATCAACAGTAAGTGAAGAAGTAACAGCAGAAAAGGTAAATAGTGAATTAAATCGTGTAGCAGATGGTGATTTTGAAGGAAGCATTGTTTCCAATAAATCAAAATGGACGATGAAGCCTTGGGGAGTTTCTACTATTGTAACTGAGGGAAATAATACGTTTGGAAAAATTAATGGTGAAACAAAAGATGAATATATTTTGCAGAAAATACCAACAACACCAGGGAAAAAATATTTAGTTACAGCTGATTTGAAAGTAGTTGCTCGAAATGCTACACCTACGGGAGCATATTTTACTGTAAAGGAATTCACAGAGAATAGACAACAGGGAAAAGTATACAGCCAACTATATTTAGATCAAACGCTAAAAGATTGGACGAAGCAAACATTTGAATTTACTGCAGAAGGAGCAGAAACACTTGTTGGTATTGTTAAGTAGAATCCCAATGATCCGACTATTAATACCGAAAAAACAGAAATCAGTATTGACAATTTAGTTGTCGTGGAGAAATCAGAAAGTAATTATGAAATTATTTGGCAAGAAGATTTTGATAAGTCAGAGTTAGATAAAGATACTTGGAGTTACATGCCGGGTACTGTGGGACGAAGTGAACAACAAAATTATACTACAAGTAAGAGTAACGTTAATGTTGAAAATGGAAATTTAGTTTTGTCAGTCACTAAACGTGAAAAAGAAGAAAGTAATCCAAGAAAACCTAATGGTAGAACTATTAAGTATGATTCAGGTTTTATTAACACATCTGGTAAAAAGGACTTTTTATATGGTCGCATTGAAATGAAGGCTAAGCTACCTAAAGGTAAAGGGGCATTTCCTGCATTTTGGTTAATGGGAACATCATATGGTTGGCCTGGTGGTGGAGAAATAGATATTATGGAATTAATCGGGGCTCCGACTACAGAAAGAGCTGAGAATGGTGAAACAGATCCAACAGACAATGCAAGACAAAGTAATCAAATAATTTATGGAACTCCTCATTTTTACTATATCAATGGCGATGTAGATAAAGATGGTAGTTATGATCCATATGAGTTGGGCGGTAATGCTAAGATAGAAGATGATTTTTGGAATGAATACCATATTTTTGGGATTGATTGGTCTCCAGAAAGGATTGATTGGTATCTTGACGGTGTTATTTATAATTCTATGAATCTTGTTGGTAATGAAAGATTAGAAGCTGCCGCTAGAAGCATTAATCGTCCACAAATCCTGAAACTAAATCTAGCAACGGGTGGCGATTGGGCTGGCGATGCAGGTGATTATTTAGCTGATGACAATACTTCTATGACTGTTGATTGGATTCGCTGGTCACAAAATGAAGAGCAAAAGAAGGCTGCAGAAGCTTGGTATGCTGATGCTCCAAAGCTTACAGGTATAACAGACATTGTAATTAAAGAAGGAACAAATTATGATGTTTTGTCTAATGCACAAGTAGATAGAGACGATTATGTGGTTAATGCTAGCATAGATGATGAATATATGTATACTGACACTGGAGAGTTAAAACTAGTGAACACTATTGATAAAAATGATATTTCTAATCTTAAACCAGGCATTTACAATGTTCATTATAGCGTTGTTCCCAAAAATAAAAAATTAAATAATGATGTATTAGCTACAGGGGATATATATATAACACTTTTGAAAACTACCTCACTAATTATTCTTCCTGAATCAGGTCTTTCAGGCCAATCAGGAGCTAAGTTATCTACAATTAAGCTTCCAGAAGGTTGGGCTTGGGAGGATGATCAGTTAATAATAGGAGAGCAAGAGTTTTATAAAGTAAAATTTAGCACAAGCGAAGATTCACGCGCGATTTTTGTAAATGTTCCTGTTTCTGTAACCAATCAAGGAGACGAATCTACTATTGGTTATCTAAATAAAGTAGTGAATGGTAAATTTGAGAACGATTACGTTTCATCTAAACGAGAGTGGGAATTTAAAGAAGGCGGAAATTCGATTGTTCAATTGGATCCTAAGGCAGGAAACTCTGTAGGAATGATTACTACTAATTCGACTGATGAATACGTTTTACAAAAAATACCAACAACTCCTGGCAAAAAATATGTATTGGAAGCAGATGTTTTAGCTGATTCCTCTACCACTTTAGACGGAGTTTATCTAACTGTTAAGGAAGTTAATAATGGAAAACAAGGGAAAGTTATTAAACAGTTACAGTCTTCTGATTTTGCTAAAGGTAAAAAAGAAAGATACAGAATTGAATTTGTTGCTGAATCTAATGAAACTTATGTAGGAACTGTAAAATGGTCTGAAGCAAGAAATCAAGATATACAAAATAGCTCGATTTGTTTAGATAATGTTTCAGTTAAAGAGTTAGAAACGTATAATTTAGTATGGGAAGATCAATTTAAGACTGAAGAACTAGATCAAACTATATGGGGATATGAGTTAGGAAATATTCGAGGAAATGAACAGCAACATTATAGTAGTAGTAAAGATAATGTTGCTATTGAAGATGGTAACTTAGTTTTAAAAGTTACAGATCGTCCTAAAGAAGATCAATATAAAAATACGACCCGATGGAAAGATAATGCTAGGTTAGTAAAATATAATTCTGGAAGTGTTCGAACTCAAGGAAAACAAGAATTTTTATATGGAAGAATTGAAGCTAAAATTAAGTTGCCAAAAGGTAAAGGAGTTTTCCCTGCTTTTTGGACGTTAGGTTCTGATTTTCATATGGACGGTCGAATTAATCCTAAACAGGGTTATGATTGGCCTTCAGTAGGTGAAATAGATATTATGGAATTAATTGGAGCTCCAACAGACGAACGGTTAGCTGAAGGAGAAAAAGGTGGAACAAATAATAGTAATAAAAATGCAGTAGGTACACCACACTTTTATTATGCAAATACACAGGATGGTGATAGGGACGGAAGTTATGGCTATTACGATGAGGATGGTCAATACATTGCTTCAAGTCTGGGTGGTAATTTGAAGATAACAGAAGATTTTTATGATAAGTATCATGTTTTTGGGATCAATTGGACACCAGATAAGATTGAATGGTATGTGGATGGTGTTGTTTATAACACACTCAATTTTAGTGATCCTACAAATTCAGCTAATGATAAACGATTAAAAGCTGCAGCAGCAAGTTTGAATCGGCCACAATATATCCAATTTAATTTAGCAACTGGGGGTAACTGGGCTGGGGATGCTGGAGATTATTTAGCCAAGGATGGTACTGAATTAAAAGTGGACTGGGTTAGATGGTTGTAAACAGATGAACAAAAGGTTGCAATGGAAAAGTATTATGAAGATGCACCAAATTTACATGGAGTTGAAAATATTACTATTCTATCTGGAAGTGAAGTGGATTTGTTGCAAAATGTTTCGACAGATAAGAATGGTTATGTAGTTGATTTTTCTATTGATAATGAATTCATGTTTGAAAACACAGGAGCTGTTGGTGGCAGAAATGAAGTTATGACAGTGGTTAAAGATAAAAATGATATTGATGCTTTGAAACGTTTAGAACCAGGAGTATACAATCTTCACTATACTGCATTACCTGATGCTCAAAATTTAAATGGTTGGACCACTCCTAGTTATAAACTTGCAAGAAAAACTGTTTTTCTTACTGTATTACCAAAAGAAGGATTAAGTGGAGCTGTTGGAGATAAATTATCTAGTGTTTCGTTGCCTGATGGTTGGGCTTGGAACAATGTAGATTTGTCTATTGAGTCTAATACATTTCATGTAGCTACATTTAAACAGAAAGTTAATTCTGGAGTTAGTGACGGAAAAGAAAGAATAATATTTATTTTAATTCCTTCAAAGTTTATTAAGTTGTACGATTTCAGTAAAGCAAAATCATCTATTAAGAAAGATTTATTATTAGAAGCTGAAAAAGACGGTGCAGACAATGTTTCGTTTGGAAAAACTGATATGAAAAATCATAGACTGAATTATCTGGAAAATTTAGATGAATCAAAAAAAGAAACCGCAAGATTAAATAATTATAGTATGAATATTGATATCACTAGCATTACAAAAGAAAAAACTAACCTTAAATCAAACCTTGCAGATAATAGTAATATATTTTGTTATAATAAACTGTTACCTAAAACTGGAGAAAAAAATTCTCATTCTTGTTTATTTTAGGATCGATTTTTATTGCTTTAAGTGGGATGGGATTAGGAGTAAGAAAGAAAAATGCTAAGTAGCGAGTATGTGTAAGTGATGATTATTTTTAATAAAAAATACTTGTTGTAGAATGATGACATAATTATTAATATTATGGATAAAATAATACAACAAGAAGTAGTAGCAAATAATAATTATTTTTTTACTAACAAATGCATGTAATAGATAAAAAAAGAATCGTATGTAGCAAAAATTGTTGGACTGAATATTTGGGGATTTTTGTCAAATGATGTTAGTAAAGAGAAATTATATAATTGCTCCAAGTACAGAGCATTTTCTACTCTGTACGGGGTCACTGGAACATCTATACAGAAAATAGCAGTAGTGAGACATGAAAAAAACAAGAGATGCTGTTAAATCAACATTTCTTGTTTTTTTCTTTTTCTCTTTTTCTCTCCCGAAATATTCTTCTGGAACATTCGTGCAGAAAATAGTGGTAGTGTTTAAAACACGAACATTTTAGTTTTATTGTGAATTTAAAGGGCGTAACTGTCCATTTTTCAAAGAAGGATCATATCGAAAAGAATATTTACCAATAAAATTAATATGCTCAAAGAGAAGTGGTGACAATTTATTGATTTTCTCTTCTGAACAATCAAATCTTTCTACACGCATTCGGTCAATTACTCTTTCTAAATAGAGCGTATTCCAATAAATAACTACATTTGTCGATTATATTTAAAAATCTCGATTTCTTGTTTAGATACTGAAGAAAAGCTAATATTACAAGTTCCTTCTAAAAGTATTGCTAGAACACTAATATCTAGGTTATCCACAAACGTATTGGACTTCTTGCTGAAGATTGATTAAACACTCAGCTTCGCAAACAATCAATTTCAATAGAACCATCTAAAAGTAGTTCAACTATTCCAAATAGAGTAAATATTGCACGAGTCAAATCTTTTAACGGTCGTAATCGCTTCTTTCATACTTATAAACAAAAACGATAAAAAGGGGTAGTTTTGTTGAATACTCATTCTTTGAACAAGGATGGATTTAGCTTTAAAAGTCAGCTATTTACTTGCTCTTCAGAGATAGTTGAGAAATTCCATTCATTCGTATGGATTTGTTGAAATTCTTTTAATCAATGAAAACATAAGTAATTAATTTTTTCTATTTTCATCAATTAAAGGAGCTCGTAGAATATTCATAATTTTTATCCATGAAAGAGTTAAATAGTGTAGTTAAGAGGGGATGTCTAAAACTGTAAATAGTACTACTAAACAATGAAACATTACTCTCTGAAAGTTAAAAGTATTACATGTAACTTCCAAAGTATCAGTTGTGGAAATTAGATAGGTACTATTATTATCATGAATACTTAAGAAACATGTTTAGCTATATATTCACTTTTATAGATTACTAAAAATATTCTAGAAACTGGTATGTGAAGAGTGATAATTTCTATATCCAGTATGTTTAATAAAGAAACCTAATGAAGCTAGAGCAGCAGCACCTTTTGCTCCTTCATATATGTTATAGTTCAATACTTCAATAAAGCTATTTTTTTGAGATGGCATAAATGACAATTGCTTTTTTATAGAGTTAACTAATTGAGTTTTAAAACTATTATAGTTTAAAAGTTCACTATTTATATAAATTGTATGTGCATCTTGTAAAATCAAGCTATTTGCAATAGAAGTAGCTAGTAATTTTAAGCCTAGATTTACTTGGTGATATATATAAATATCACCTAATTCATACGCATGAATAATTGTAGCTAAATCTATATTTTTAGCTTGGCTGACTAAGCTTTTGAGTGTAGTATTTTGTGAATAATTAAATAAAAAGTGAGCACGTTTTAGTAGCCATGAATCCGATATATAAGTTTGCAAACAACCTTGTTTGCCACATTCACACTGGGGGCCATTGATGTCTACCACAGTATGTCCGATTTCACCAAGATAATAATTAGAATTAAAGCCTAAATCTTTTGATTGAAAAAAAGAGCAGAACATACCAGCTCCTATATGGAAAAATAAAAAATTTTCTGGAGTGGATTGAACGTTAAACAAGTATTTGCCAATAGCCATACTTTTTATATTATTTTCTGCTATAAATGGGAATTTAAATTTACTACTTATTTCTTGTAAACAAAAAAAATCCCAGCTTTGGTTATTTGAAACAATGGAGTTATTTTCTGTATCAAAATGGCCAGGGATAGCTATGCCGGCTCCACATATTTCTTGGGTGTTTGTTTTACTAATAAGTTTTTTGATTAAATTAGTGATTTCGCTATTGATATTCTTTTTATTATAAGAATAAGTCATTTTTTCTTCTATTAAAACTTCACCAATTAAATTAGTTGCTACAGCAAAAATCCCCTTTACATTCACCTCAACTCCTATGAAAATAGCTTTATTTTCATTTAATTTGATAATTTTTTGCTTTCTACCAGATCCTGTATTCCCGCTAATTTCATCTCCAGTTTCTATAACAATATTTTCATCAATAAGATCTCCTATTATTTTTGTAATAGTTGCTGGTGTCAAACCAGTTAGTTTAGAAATTTCAATTCTAGAAGTTTTTGGATGTCTGTATAGATGCAGAATTACTGTAGATCTATTTTTTAAATATATTTCTGTTACGTTTTTTTTAGTCATAATAATTTCACTCCGCTCATTTAATTAAGATTATTATACCACGTTTTTTTATTTATTATAAGTAATTAAAAACTTGACGATAAAGCGCTTTCATGTTAATATTTATTTATCAAAAATAAACAAAAGGGTGATTTGATGAAAAAATTTTTAAGTTTTCTCGAGAATAAGCTAGCTCCGCTAGGAGAGAAGATTGGAAAACAACGGCATTTGAAGGCGCTAAGAGAAGGAATTATGATGGCGATGCCGCTGGTTTTAATTGGTTCTTTTTTTGTTTTAATAAAGGATTTTCCAATCGCTGCATGGAACGATTGGCTTAAATCACATTGGGACTTAGCTTCTTTGTTAAATACTATGGCTAATAATTCCTTTGGTTTAATGGCATTAGTTACAGTTTTTGGGATTTCTTACCGATTGGCAGAATCTTATGACACCGATGGCCCGTCTTCGGGAGTATTAGCTTTAGGAGCTTTTCTTTTAATGACTCCATCGATTGTTGATAAGTCTGAGGCTTTAGGAATTCCATACAGTATGTTAGGAGGAAAAGGAATTTTTGCTGCTATAGTTGTAGGGATGATTTCTGCTGAAATATATAGATGGTTTATTCAAAAAAAAATTACTATAAAAATGCCTGAAAGTGTTCCTGATGCAGTAAGTAAATCATTTTCAGCATTGATACCAGGTATAGTTATTTTAGTTTTCTTTGCAGGAGTACTTAAATTGATTGAATTATCTGGTTTAGGAAGTTTAAATAATATTCTATCAGTTGTTATCGGCACTCCATTAGGATATATTGCAAGTACTTTGCTAGGAACATTTATTGCAGTGTTATTGAATTCTATTTTTTGGTTTTGTGGCGTAAATGGAGGTCAAGTTGTTGGATCGGTGATGAATCCATTGTGGATTCAATATGCTGATGATAATAGAATTGCACAAGCAGCAGGGGAAACCTTACCTCATATTGTAACTGCTCCATTTATGGATTTATTTGTATATATTGGTGGAGGAGGTGCGACCATTGGCTTAGCTTTATGTTTGATGTTTTTTAGTAAAAGTAAAGAATACAAGACCCTGGGTAAGGTGTCGGGAATTCCAGCACTATTCAACATAAATACAGCTATTCTGTTTACATTTCCTACTGTATTAAATCCGATTATGCTAATCCCATTTGTACTTACTCCAATAGTGAATGCGATTATAACATATTTTTCAATGGTTATGGGATTAGTGCCATATACTACAGGAGTTACTTTACCCTGGACAACTCCTCCAATTATTGGTGGATTTTTAGCAACAGGAAGTTGGAAAGGAGCAGTACTACAAGTAATTCTAGTTTTTGTATCCTTTGTAATCTACTTCCCATTTTTTAAGGCTGCGGATCGAAACAATTTATTAGATGAAAGTAAAAAATGAGGTGAAAAGATGAATTTAAGTATTTATTTTAGTGATTGTGTAAAGAATAATTCTTTTTTAAAAAAAGAATGTGAGTACTATTTTTCAAAAGTATTTAAAATTAATCTGGATTTTATTGATGAAAAAAAACAAGCAGATTTAGTTTTTGATATTATTCCAGATGAATTATCAGTAGAAAAGATATCAATAAATTTAAACAAAGGAAAAGGTCAATTAGTTTCCAATAGTGAGATAGGACTTATTATAGCTTTTTATAAATTTTTTAAAATGTTTGGAGTGCGTTACTTAAGACCTGGCAGAAAAAATGAAATTTTACCTGATCTTAATTTTTCTTATTTTACAGAATCGAATATAAGTATTGATGAAAAAGCAAGTTTTAAGCATAGAGGTGTTTGCATAGAAGGGGCAGATTCCTTTGAAAATGTATGTGATTTTATTGATTGGTTACCTAAGATAGGGATGAATTCATTTTTTATTCAATTTGAAAATCCATATTCATTTTTAAAACGTTGGTATGAACATGAATTTAATCCTTATACAGAGAAAGAAGAGTTTTCGAATGAAATTGCTGAGGAAATGAGTCATAAAATTGATAAGGAAATCCATGAACGTAGTTTAAGGCAACATAGAGTAGGTCATGGATGGACAGGTGAAGTTTTAGGTTATTCTTCAAAATTTGGATGGGAAGCAGGAATAAAATTACCAGAAGAGAAGAAACCATTAGTTGCAGAAATTAATGGTGAGCGAGAATTATATGATACTGCTCCAATACTTACTAGTTTAGATTTTTCTAATCCTGAAGTTGAAAATAAAATGGTAGAATTGATAGTTGCTTATGCTAAAGAAAGAAAAGATGTAGATTATCTTCATGTTTGGTTATCTGATGCGCGTAATAATATTTGTGAATGTCCGAAATGCCAAAAGGAATTACCTTCAGATCAATATGTTCGGATTTTGAATCAATTAGATTCTGCTTTAACAAGGGAGAAATTAGAAACAAAAATTTGTTTTTTATTGTATCACGAATTGTTATTTGCTCCACAAAAAGAGAAAATAAAAAATCCGGATCGCTTTACAATGATGTTTGCTCCAATTACAAGAACTTTTGAAAAAAGTTATGCTGATGTAGATTACGATCGAGGAATTCCTATACCTAATCAATATATTCGAAATAAAATTATTTTACCAAATTCATTAGAAGAAAATCTTTCCTATCTTTTTAGTTGGCAAAAATGTTTTAGCGGAGATAGTTTTGTATATGACTATCCATTAGGGCGTGCACATTATGGTGATTTAGGTTATATGAAGATTAGTCGGGTAATTAGTCGAGATATTAAGTATTTAGATAGACTTAATTTAGGTGGATACATTAGTTGTCAAGAATTACGTGCAGGGTTTCCCCACAATTTCCCAAACTATGTAATGGGTGAAATGCTCTGGGATAAAAATAGTAAGTATGAAGAAGTGTTAGTTGATTACTTTTCTAATTTATATGGATCTGATTGGCATACGATAGTTCAATATCTAGAACAATTATCAACCTATTCATCTTGTGATCATTTTAATGCTATAGGAGATCGAATAAATCCAAAATTGAGTTTAAACTATAAAACAGCTGTTCGTTTAGCTCAATCTAGCCTTTCTTTGATTGAAGAAAATATAAGCAAGCAGGATGGTGTCATAAAAGAACAATGGATACAGCTTGGATACCATAGAGAATACGTTATTAAGTTAGCTACATCTTTGGCACTTTTAAGTGAAGGAAATTATGAACTTTCTCAAATATTTTGGCATGATTTTATGGATTTTATTCGTAGAAATGAAGAAAAAATTCAAAATAATCTTGATGTGTATAGAGTAATTGAAGTTGCTAAAAACTACGCAGGTTTTAGCTTATAGTAAATAAATAAATAAATATTTATTTATTTATTCATGATTTAAATTTGTTGTTTGGATAAAAAGTCTTCTAGTATCTTCTTGGTGTTGATTATTAGAAGACTTTATTTTTGATAGGAATAAAGATATTTGGATAAAAAATAATAGGAATGAATCATGTATAAATAAACGGAAGGAATAGTTGAAATGAAAAAATTTTTTTTGGGTATGTTAATGATATATTCCTTAATTTATTGTATGGGACTAAAGAAAGTATTTGCGATTGAAACAGATCAATCGCTTTATAAAGTAAACTTGCAAGTGACTACAAATGGCGAAGAAAATAATATAGGTGGAGAATTATCGACAAAAAACAATATTTTAGAAGGAAAAGATGGGGATACAATTATATTAATTCCTAAGCCTAGACCAGGATATATATTTAATGGGTATAAATCGTTTCGAACAGATGATGGTGCTAGTACAGATGGTTTGTTAGATATTAATAATAATATGTTTGAGTTAAGTGATAAAATTGGAAATGTAACTATTTATGCAGATTTTATAAAAGAAATAGAGGATCCTAATGTTTATTTCAAAGATAATTTTAATCAAGTCAGTGATTTATCGAGATTTACTTATTCTGATGATGTAAGATTAGACGATGGATCTATTTTACTATCTCCAAAAAATAAATTCAGCTACTTTGATTACAATCTTTTGAGTGACGCTATAGAAGAGAGTTCTTCTATTGGTTATAGCGTTGGTTTTTCTCTTGGACAAACAGGTGAAATTAAAGAGTATAATACAATAAAGATTAACTTTAGAAATAATGATACAGTAAATTATTTTTTGGAATTGACAGGAAAGAAAGCAATATTAAAAAAACAATTAATCAAAATAATATGATTTTATCAGAAACAAATTTTAAATTGGACGAAGCAATTCACACTTATAGAATTAATGTAATAAACCATAGTATCAGTATAGAAGCGGATAATCGTGTAATTTTGAATTTTCATGATGTAGAATCCAATTCTTTTGATAGTACAAAACCAATATTCAAAATAGAAGAAAATTCTTTATATCGCTCTATTTTATTAGACGATTATAGAACTAATTATGAATAAAATACCATGTTTTAAGTATAAATTATCATGTTCAAATTGTCAAAAAATTATAGTCTATAATTTTTTGAAGGAGTGTATATGATGAGTGAGAAAATAATGAATACAATTCAGAATAAAATTTTACCTATAGCTACAAAAATTGGAAATCAACGATTTTTAGTAGCTTTAAGAGATTCATTTATAGGGACAATGCCTGTAGTAATGACAGGTTCAATTGCGTTGTTAATCAATGCTTTTTTGGTTGATATTCCTGATCAGTTTAATTTACAAAAGATTACGTCGTTCTTCCAATGGTGGGTGGATATTAATAATTTGGTTTTTAAAGGTAGCATTTCGATAGTAGCTTTGCTCTTTATTTATTGTTTAGGAGTAAATATTGCCAAAATATATAAAACTGATACTTTATCTTCAGGACTAGTCGCACTGTCTTCATTTATTATTTCCATAGGTAATTCTATGACTTCAACTTACAATTTATCGAATAATGATAATATTGACTTAACAACACTATTTGCTGGAGTTGAGGGAATAAAAGTTACAGGTAGCAGTTTAAATGTGACTATACAAGGATTGTTACCTGGTACTCAAATTAATTCAAATGGTTATTTTACTGCAATAATCATAGGTTTTTTATCTTCAATTATTTTTTGTAAACTCATGAATAAAAATTGGACAATTAAATTACCTGATACAGTTCCTCCGGCTATTGCTAAACCATTTTTATCAATAATTCCAGCTCTAGTTTCATTGTATATAGTAGCTATTTTTACTTTTTCATTAACTAAAATTACGGATTTATTAATTATAGATTGGATATACAAAGTATTACAAACACCGATGTTAGGCTTATCTCAAAGTTTTCTTGCAGTGGTATTAGTGCCAGTCTTAACACAATTTTTCTGGTTTTTCGGTATTCATGGTGGAAATGTTATGGCTCCCATTATGGAAGGTGTATTTGGAGTGGCTCTATTAGCTAATTTAGAAGCTTATCAAAACAATGAAACTATTCCTTATGTTTGGACAAGCGTATCATACGGGGCGTTTGTCTGGTACGCAACTTTAGGTTTATTAATTGCGATTTTTTTGGTATCAAAAAATAGTCATTATAAAGAAGTTGCAAAACTTGGAATTATGCCTGTTTTGTTTAATATTGGTGAACCAGTAATGTATGGATTACCTACTGTATTAAATCCTATTTTATTTATTCCATTTTTATTATGTCCTGCTGTAATGTCTAGTGTGGCTTATTTAGTAACAGATTTAGATTGGGTTTCTCCAGTAACACAAAATGTAACTTGGGTAATGCCACCGGTCTTATATGGATTCTTTTCGACAGGATTTGATTGGAAATCAATTATTTTATCAATTATTAATCTAGTTTTAGCCACGTTAATTTATTTGCCGTTTGTTAGAACGGCAAATAAGAAAATTGGATAATTCTTAAGTAAGTCGTAGTTAGTGTGTAGTAGAAGTATGATAAGCCTCATTTTTGATATATTAAGGGAGTAAGAGAGATGCAAACGTTTGAGATAAAAGAAGAATTTTTTATAGATGGAAAACCAACTAAATTGATCAGTGGAGCAATCCATTATTTTCGCATAACATCGGCACAATGGGAAGATAGCTTATACAATTTGCACTGGGTGCGAATACTGTAGAGACTTATATTCCTTGGAATCTGCATGAACCAGTGGAAGGTGTCTATGACTTTGAGGGAATGAAAGACATTGTTACTTTTGTATCATTGGCGCAAGAACTTGGCTTGATGGTGATTTTGCGGCCCTCCGTCTATATTTGTGTGGAATGGGAATTCGGCGGGCTGCCCGCTTGGTTACTGAAAGAGAATCTGCGATTGCGTTCGACTGATCCTCGATTTATGGCAAAAGTTCGTACTTACTTCAGTGTGCTTTTACCAAAATTAGTTCCTTTGCAAGTGACACATGGCGGACCAGTCATCATGATACAAATCGAAAATGAATATGGTTCTTATGGTATGGAAAAAGAGTATTTGCGGCAAACGAAACAGGTGATGGAAGAATTCGGCGTTGATGTTCCGTTATTTACGTCAGATGGTGCTTGGAAGAAGTGCTAGATGCTGGTACACTGATTGAAGAGGATGTTTTCGTGACAGGAAATTTCGGAGTCATTCCAAAGAGAACGCTGTAGTGATGAAGGAATTTATGGTAAAACACGACAAAAAGTGGCCGGTTATGTGTATGGAATATTGGGACGGTTGGTTCAACAGGTGGGGAGAACCGATTGTTAAGCGTGATGGCCAAGAGCTAGCCAATGAAGTTAAGGATATGCTAGCCTTGGGTTCATTGAATCTCTATATGTTTCATGGTGGCACCAATTTTGGCTTTTATAATGGATGTTCTGCTCGTGGCATGTTGGATTTGCCGCAAGTAACTAGTTATGATTACGATGCGTTATTGACGGAAGCTGGAGATCCGACTGAAAAATATTTCTATGTACAAAGAGCCATTAAAGAAGCGTGTCCTGAAGTGTGGCAAGCTGAACCCCGCTGGAAATCGTTTGGTTCTTTAGGAACATTCCCGGTACAAAACAGCGTCTCATTATTGGCGGTAAAAGACCAGATGACAACAGCACAAGAAACGATGTATCCATTAACGATGGAAGAAGCAGGACCTAGCTATGGGTATATGCTTTATTCAGTAAACCTAAAAAATTATCATCACGAAAATAAGCTCAAAGTAGTGGAAGCCAGTGACCGCTTGCATCTTTTTGTAGATGGCAGCTTGCAGACGATTCAATATCAGGAGACCCTTGGGGAAGAAGTGATGATCAATGGTATGCCAGAAAAAGAATTAATTGAACTAGATGTTTTAGTGGAGAACTTAGGCCGCGTGAATTATGGCTTTAAATTGAATGAACCTACACAAGTGAAAGGCATTCGTAGGGGGATCATGCAAGACATCCATTTTCATCAAGGCTATCGTCAATATGCATTGACATTGTCCGCAGAACAACTCCAAAGAATTGATTACACTGACGGTAAAAATCCGGTCCAGCCTTCTTTTTATCAAGTTGAATTCACGTTGACTGAACTTGCGGATACATTTATCGATTGCCGCAGCTATGGCAAAGGAGTGGTCATTGTCAATGGTATCAACTTAGGTCGTTACTAGCAAAGAGGACCAATCCATTCCTTGTATTGTCCGAAAGAGTTTTTGAAAAAAGGTACAAATGAGATCGTGATCTTTGAAACGGAAGGGATAGAAATCAAAGAATTAGTCTTTTGTGATCAGCTGAATGTCAGAAAAGTATAATATGATTATGGAAGTTATTTTGAGTCATACTATTAAAAATGTAAATTTTTTTCGTGGTACTGGTAAGGTGTTGCGGTTTAACTGCAAATCAGGATTTTAAAATTGATATTTGATGAATCATAAGACATGGGGAGTACTTCAATAAAAAATACTGTTAAGTCTAGGAACTAAATTTAAGTTGTAGAAAGTTTTTTGAATTATTGACAAAGTAAGAAGCATCTATTGGATTTATAAAATTTCTCTATAATTTTTGATGTTGGGAAAAATACCAATATTTTTTTTATGAATCAAAAAAGCCTCCTTGCACATGATTGAAGGAAAATACTTTCATGAAAGGAATTGCTCATCCATTTTTCTGTTATCGTGTGATGAAGCATGTTCATCAGTCAGTTAATCCGTTTAAAACAACTATACCAATGGTTCTTCAATTTAGTGAATTTAGAATCGTCCGCTAAGTCTCTGGGGTCGTGAGTTTTATCATTTTAAATTAGCAAACAAGAAAATTATTTGATATTGTTGAAAAACAACAACTTCCTTATTTGGAACCTTATTTTAATCATTTTTCACTTCAATAGCATTTTGAATTTGTCTGATGTTCATGAATGATTATCGCATTTCTTACTTAAAAAAAATAAATGTAGATACACTCAATTTCGAAGGGATAATTACTAACATATGGATATGGGCAAGTATTGTATGAGCTTCAGTGATTTCGACTTCTTTTATCTCACATAATTTTTTAGTATGCTTCTAATATCTTGTCTCAACTGATCATAAATTACTTTTCTTTTATATATTTTGTTGTAAATCCAAGGTGGTACTTACAATTCCAACGAGTATAAACTTTTATCGTTAACGCTAGTCCTCAGTATGCAGTGCGTGTGTTTTTTAGTTCATTGGGAGAATTAGTCTTGTTTGATAACTTATTTAGCCTATACTTCCTCAAATTTACAGCCATTAGCGCAAGCCCAATTTCATTGTGTGTCTGCTGTTTTCCTCGAACAGAGAAGCAAGTGAAATCAAAACGAGCCTTTAAATGGCCGAAACTTGGTTCAACATCAATTTTTCGTTGACGGTAGATTTTCCTTGTTTCTTTTTCTGACAGGAATTGTTGAATTGTTACTTTAAAGAATTCCCAGTTCATGTTTTTTTGAATCTCACGATTCTTATCACTTTTCGCTTTCGTACATTGGCTTCAAACAGGGAAATCTGAACAGTCTTCACATTTATACTGTTTTAAATAGCGTTTAAATCTGTATTTATCTGTACGAATAAATATTTCGGAAACTCATTTTCCGACCATCAGGACAAAGAAACATATCATCTAATTCTTGATAGGTCCAGTTTGCGTGAAGGAACGGGTTTTGTTTAAATTTTTCTTTTGTTCTTTATGATACATGGCATCAGTGATGAGCAGTGTTCGCTCATGCTCTTCTAAAACAATCTGTATAGGATGACATTTAAAAGAAACAATCCTTTAAAGTTGTTAAAAAAGGGCGCAGTGTCTGTGTATTTGTTAGATTTGAGAAAAGGTCGTAACCTAAAGTATATTGACTATTGATCACGATTTGAAGGTTGTATTCTGCTTTCGACTGATCATTTTTCATGTGGTCGTCTTTCATGCGCATAAACGTGGCGTCTAGATCTGTTCCAGAGTAACTATTTCATTAGCCTAAAATCTGTCTATGAGTTTGATAAGCACTGTTTATTTCTTTAAAGTCATGAAATAGTTTTTTAGGAACTTTTCAGATGAAACTAATTGATTTACGAGTAGTCACATCCTCTTCTTGTTCAATTTTCTATGTCAATTTTTCGACAACATGTGTGAAGTGGTCTTTAATCTTACCTAATTCAGTTAAGGATATTTTTTTGTGGACTCGTGCTTAATTTCAGGAATAATCGTATTTTTCAACAGTTCATCATAAAGAAAGGTGGATTTTTCAGTGAACTTTTCGTCAAAGTCATCAATGTTTTTTCTCCAAACAAAGGTATATTTATTAGCATTAGATTCAATTTTTGTGCCATCAATAAAAACGGTTTTTTCATCGATTAATTGTTCCTTGACTAATTAACTACGGAACTAGACAAAGTGCTACTAAAGGAGTGCGTTTGCTAAAGGATTAACGCAAAAACGCTTGATCGTTCGGTAGCTAGGCGCATAAAATCATCTTCATCATCAGTTTCGAATGATAAGAAGAAGGCCCCATTTGATGATGAAAAGGGGTGAAATGCTTTTCGGGAATACTTTCAATTAATTCATCGATATTGAATGCGATATCATTTTTTCTAACTGAAAACTAAAATATAGAGAAAGAATGACTTGATTTGTAGTATAATTTTTAAACATGAGAACACTTCATAATTTATTGGTCTAGTTACTTTTATTTTAGCGAAGCTGTTCTTATTTTAATACTAAAAAATAGTCTAGATGCCAATCGATTTGATTTGTATCTGGATTTTTCGTTAGGACTTATGTTCCAAGCTATGACTAAAGTCATTAATAAAAAATCCAGAGGATTTTCTCCTCTGGATTTGACGCTGCTCTATGAATTATCTTTGCTAATATTATTTAAGTTTGACTTCAATAGATGTATACCAGATTTAATAAGAAGAAAATAGACGCAAATAAATATTTAGCTTTGTTTCTTTTTTAAGATAAGACCAAAAAGAAAAACTAAAAGAATGCCGCCAGCCAAAGGCAGCGTAGAGTACTGTTTTTCCCCTGTTTGAGGTAATTGCTGATATTTTATGGCTGTATGTTTCTTATTGTCAACATGATCTCTTTGTTGAGCAGTTTTTTCTAGTGTAGAGGGGAGTGCCTGTGGTTTTGTTTTTTCTTCTTTAATTATTTTTTTTGAAGAATTCATAGTTTTGTTTGAAATATTATTTGTTTTTTTCTTAATAAATGTGGAATTTCCAGTATGTTCTGTTTGTTTTGATGATAGAATAGTTAAAGCGGCAGAGACAGTATCAGATGAACCATCAGGATACGTAAAGGTAATACTAACAGGTGCTTTTTGATAGATTGTGTCTGTTTTTGGTTCGCTATACGTCCAGTTTACGGTTGTCCCTTGAGGTAATTTAGTGATTGCTTCTGCATTTTGAATAAAATCTAATGGTTGAACTGGATCATTAAGTGATATGCTTAACTCTTTTCCTTTTGGATTATATTGTTGTGCTTGAGAAGTAGATTGGAGCAAAGGGTCTTGCGCTGAACCAACTCTGCTTTTATTTCTTTAATTTCTTTAAATGGTTTTAATAGCTCATTAAACAATATATTTTTTGTTGGTATTTGTTTTACTTTATCTAGTAAAGATTGTGCACGTGTTTTTACTTCTGAATATGCAGAGATATTCTCAGGTGTTTTATCACTCGTTTTTATTGGTGTCGAAAGAATGCTTTCTAATTGTGATATAAGCGTCTGATAAGTTTCAATTTCTTGTACGGTAGCTTGGCGCTCTAAAAATGCCTGCTTTGCAGAAGTTATAGCTGTTTTGTGTACTTCAACATCAACAATTGCTTTTTTTATATCTTCTAATGTAGCACTAGGGGCACTTACAATATTCTTTCCTTTTTTATACGGTTCATAAGCATTGGATATAGCATTTGTATAAGCGTTTTTTGACTCCTCTGTATAGGGAAAAATATTAGGGTTTTCTTGAATCAGAGTGAGTAAGTCTTCTAAAGCAACATTCAAAAATTTTTTTTCATTTGCTATTTCTTGTTCTTTTGTTGGATGATTGTTTGCAGCTGTTTCCCAAGCTTTTGCATGATTATTTTCTGATTCATTTTCTTCTTTAGCTGTGGGGGGATCATATGGAGTTACCACTGAAACAATGACTTCTGTAATACTTCCATCCTGATATTTAACTTGGACAGGGAAACTATAATAACCATCTTTTTGAATAGTGAAAGGGAGTTTTTGTTCATATTCTTTCAAAATCGATTTTGTAATGGGCACTTTTCCTAAAGCAGTAGTTTGAACAGCGTTTAAGATATCAAACTTTGTAATCATTTCATTTTTGTTTTTGGTAAGATTTGTTACGGTTACTTGGTAAAGTTCTTTTTGTGGTCGTGTTTCTTGTGCAAATACGTTATTGTTGTGTGTGATAGGGAATGTAGCCCCAGCAGATAAATACGTAGCACACAAGAAAAAAATCCTACTTTTTTTATAGCTTTTTTCATTTTCTTCTATCCTTTCAGATTAAAAATAAAGATAAAAGTGTTGCATTTGTATAACATTTTACTACTAATAAAATATACATTTTTATTTTCTATTTGTAAACAACTTAATTCGTTTTTTTTATTTAAAATTAAATTATAAAAAAATAGATGAGTACATTGATTATAAAAAATTAAGTAAAAGTATTGATACAATAAAGTTAATTTAACGAGATAGTACGAGGATATATAAACATAAATATGGTGTGAAAGTATTTTTTTTGCATTAAAAAAATATTGCTCTTTACCTTTTTTAATATTATAATTATTTTCGATATATAAATATAAAGCGTTATTATGTTTTCCTACTTACTTTTTAATAAAGAATAGAAGGGGGATAGGGATCATTTAATTTAAGGGAAGTAGTAAGAAAATTAGTATAAAAAACAAATGGATATACTATTACACATTGTTTTTTATATTGTTTTACAATAAATTAAAGGAGGAATTATTTATGAAATCAAAAAAAATACTATATATATGTTTGGGAGTATCCCTTGGATTCAGTTCAATATCTACTATTTCTTATGCAGATGCTGAGAGTAATAAAGAAGTAACAGAAAAGAATAATAGTATAACATATGTCGATTCTTCTTCAAGAAAATCAGTTTCTAGCAGTGAATCTGTATTTAGTAGTAATACTGTTCAAGAAGCTATTACTAGTTCATCATCGACAGAAACAGATACTACAGAAACAAGTGAACCAAGAAATAATAAAGAAGATACTAAAAATTTAGGAGAAAATAAGCAAGATGATGCTTCTGATGATTCTTCAGTTACTTCTCAAAAAGAGCAATTAAAGATTAAGATAATGTCACTATTTTCGGATGTTCAATGTACAAAACTATCAGAAGATGTGACACAAGAAAAGATTGATAAATTAAAAGAAAAAGTAGGGAATTCAACTGATCCTCAAAAAGAAGAAATACTTACATTACTATCTCGAGCTACGGATTTATTACAGGAATTTACTTTTAAAGGATTAGGTGATTCAACGTTTGCACAACTATATTTTTATGCTGATAAAAGCTACAGCTGTAGATTAATTACTAAACCAGTGAAACCGCATTCCTATATTGATAAAGAATATGCGACAATTACAGTTATGGATAATAGGAAAAATACAGTCTATAGTAAAAAATATATAGGAAATCAATTGCAGCAGGCACAGTCTGAGGCATTAGATCTAAAAGAAGGCTATTATTTAGTAATTAATAAAACAGAACCTAGTCGATTTGTAACAAATCATAACGATCAATTGAAACAAAATGAAACTAATCCATATATGTATATGGTGAGAAATGGGGAGTTAGAAAGAATAAATGATAAAAATCGAATTTTACATTTTTTAGGATTAGGTAACTCGGAGTATGCGACGTTAAAGATAGATTATAATGCTATGAATTTGACACTGGTTACTAATAATGTGAAGCCACATCAGTATTTTACTAGTTCTTATGAGAAAATCGAAGTTTTGGATTTGCAAGATAAAGTTATTTACACTAAGGATTTTATAGGGAATAAACAATTAGAGGCTGAAACAGAAAAAGTTCCTTTTGAAATAGGCTATAAAATACGTTTAACTGGATCTGAGCATAGCTCTAGAGTGAAAAGTTATGATGAATATAATGATGAAGTTGCTATGGATTTGCCCAAAGATCAAGCAACACTTAAAATCCAATTAGATAATCTTGAGGTTATGAAATCAAAATATGGTTCTGATTTAGAGTCAGAGATAATGACCTTATTTTCTGATTCTGAATGTACAAAACTATCAGAAGATGTGACACAAGAAAAGATTGATAAATTAAAAGAAAAAGTAGGGAATTCAACTGATCCTCAAAAAGAAGAAATACTTACATTACTATCTCGAGCTACGGATTTATTACAGGAATTTACTTTTAAAGGATTAGGTGATTCAACGTTTGCACAACTATATTTTTATGCTGATAAAAGCTACAGCTGTAGATTAATTACTAAACCAGTGAAACCGCATTCCTATATTGATAAAGAATATGCGACAATTACAGTTATGGATAATAGGAAAAATACAGTCTATAGTAAAAAATATATAGGAAATCAATTGCAGCAGGCACAGTCTGAGGCATTAGATCTAAAAGAAGGCTATTATTTAGTAATTAATAAAACAGAACCTAGTCGATTTGTAACAAATCATAACGATCAATTGAAACAAAATGAAACTAATCCATATATGTATATGGTGAGAAATGGGAAGTTAGAAAGAATAAATGATAAAAATCGAATTTTACATTTTTTAGGATTAGGTAACTCGGAGTATGCGACGTTAAAGATAGATTATAATGCTATGAATTTGACACTGGTTACTAATAATGTGAAGCCACATCAGTATTTTACTAGTTCTTATGAGAAAATCGAAGTTTTGGATTTGCAAGATAAAGTTATTTACACTAAGGATTTTATAGGGAATAAACAATTAGAGGCTGAAACAGAAAAAGTTCCTTTTGAAATAGGCTATAAAATACGTTTAACTGGATCTGAGCATAGCTCTAGAGTGAAAAGTTATGATGATAATAATATAGTAAAACCAATTGAGTTATCTGAGAAAATGGTAGAGATCCGAATTGGGAAACAAGGATTATCTAAAGTTTTTTTATTCAATGAAAAAATGAATACAACACTTCAAAAAAATATTGAAACGAGACTGACAAAAGAATATTTGAATAGCTTTATAAAAATAGATGATAGGCACAAAGCATTTTTAAATTGGCTATATGGAAATTTTGAAGCTATGCAATTATACTTAGATGCAGGTTATGCAACAACATCTAATCAAGGAGGAATGTCTTCATACCAATTTAAAAATCCATATAATTTAGAAAATGAAAAAGAATTTTTTGAATTATGGTTTAAAATATGGAGTAAATCTGATAAGTCACATCAGGGAACTAATTTAAAAATTGCTATTAGTGTTGCTATGGAGTTTAACAAAGAAGTAAGTGCTTGGTATAATTCTTCTCTGAAAATTGATCCAATCAAAAGATACTTAAATTATGAAGATGCTCTTAAACAAGGATTTCTTTTTGAAGATTTTGCAAGTTTAACTGTACAGGAAACAAGAAATGTAGTAAATGCTAAAATAACTGATGATGATATGAACTGGTTAAGAAATTATGTGAAGCAAAATAAACCAGATATGTTAACTAGATCAGGAATTACAAGAGGCTATACTCTAATTAAATATGTTATGAAAAATCCTGAAACTGGAGTAAGCGTTCAGAGTGGAAATTTTTACGGACCTAATCCAACTATAAAAGAAGTTATTAAATATGGTGGAGTTTGTGGAGCTATGTCCAAGCTTAGTTGCGTTTTAGCACAAGCATATGGTGTGCCAGCTTTTCCTGTTGGGCAACCAGGACATTGTGCATATATATTTTTAAACAGCGATCATAATTATCAACTCGGATACGATGTTTATGGATGGAAGGGTTGTGGCAACTATAATTCTACACTTCCTTATATACAGATCAATAACTATTTTTCTTCTCATATTGATGAATATAGAAAATCTGAATATTTTAGATATGAATCAGCAATAAAGACAAATAATTCTGATAAATTGAAACTTTTAAATGAATCATTAAAGGTAGAACCACTAAATTATCATGCGTGGAATGATAAGTTGTTGTTATTGTCCGAATCTTTTGATACCAATCTATACAATGAAGTTAAGCAAGATATGAATAAATCTTTAAAAGATTACCCAGTTATTTCTGAGGATATTATTTCTAATATATATGTAAAAAAATAAATGCTAACAATTGGTCAAAATCATATTTTGTATCAATAAGGTTGATAATTTGTGTAAGATTAAACAATATTGGTAAAGAGAAATTATAGAATAGTATCAAAGAGAGTAGGATAATAGTCCTTTCTCTTTTTGACATTGCTTTTTCTCCATACATTTCCTTAATTTTCTTAAAATTAAGGAAATGAGTATCAAGCTAATATCAATCTTGGCATCTTGTTTCCCTCGGAAGTGGAGAAACGTTGGAACGGTAAAATAAGCTTTTAGATGGTAAAAAACGGGTTCGACGTCGATTTCCCGTCTCCGATAAATCGAACCTATTTTTTCCTCTAAAAGCTTATTTTTACATTTTGCTTCAACTATATCGGTTGAAGGGAACTGCCCGTTGGGCAGGCCAAATATATAGGTATTCTTCAAAATAGCCTCAGTTATCAACTATAAAAGGACTGTTTTTATAGATATTTTTATTTTCTTTATGATAACTAGCATAAAGAATTAACGGTATTTTTTGCGAGATATCATTTATATACATATAATTTTCTCCACGTTCATAGCTTGCATCCCCGCTATAATATATTTAGGTGATTCATTATGTGATTCCAAAAGACTGTTTAAAAACGGATTTATTTTTTTGTCAGTTGTATTTAGAACTAGGTCATACGCTAGTGCATATTGATTTTCTGTTGAGATTTGCAAATTGTAGTAAGGATTTAGTTGACTATTGCGTTCCTGAAAAAGGCAATTATAGGTTCTATATATTTTTTGCTAGATAACCCGTTTGAATTTTACGTAGGATCTTCTTTTTTCGGCTCTTTGTCAAATAATGTTAGTAAAGAGAAATTATGTAATCATGTCGAGTCCAGAGGAGAAAATCCTCTGGATTTTTTTACTTGGTCTGTATAGCTTGTCATTGTTGAACGAAAATCTACAATTTGAAATTATAAAGGTTGCAAAAACCATAGGCATTCCGCTTTAACACTTTGATATGATTATTTGGACACTCTAATTGTCTATTCGAATAAGAATAATTTAAAGCATAACGAATCTGTTTTTGGTATTTTTAAAGGTTCGTAAAGTGGTTTGATAAGTAGTTGGCAAGTGAGAAAAACTTTACGCAAGCAAAGCATCAAAATACGTTTGTTTTCGTTTATGAATGGCATACAAAAAGTATTGGTACAACGTGTAACCTTGTGCTAACTCAACGCCATAGGAAAACCGACTATCCACAAACTCTGTTTTGGTTAGATAAGTTTTAAACGAAGGACGCCAACGGCGGTTTAAACTATCCAATTTTTTTAATTTTTTTGTAATAGCTTCTAATATTTTTTGATTTGCTTTTAAGCTAAACTTGAACTTTTTAATAGGTGGTTTGTCCAAGTGATTCGATGGTTTCGAAAAGTCTGACCTATCTGTTGAACGATATGTAAGTGATCAATGATGAGCTTCGCCTTAGGAAAGCGTTTTTTACTAGAGAAACGTAAGGTACATACATGTCAATGACAATAAATTAGACGTTTTCCCGCACAGACAGTGGAAAACGATTAAAATAACGTTCTAAATAAAGGAGTTGTCTGTTTTCAACACTATCAAATAATTTTCTTGTTTGCCCATTTAAAATGATAAAATTCATGGCACCAAAACCTGACGAACGGATTTAAATTAATCAAAGTGAAGAACCGTTGGTAAGATTGCTTTAAAGGATTCAACGGTTGATAAAAGCGTTTCAGTATACGATACACAGAAACATTTTTTTACGAGCAATTCCTGTCATGAAAGTATTTTCTTTCAACCGTGTAGCAATGGCTCATTTGACAGATTGATTAATGAAATAATGCTTTTCTACAATACTTATATCCGCAACAAAAGTTCGTTGACAGGTATGACATTTAAACCGTTTTTTCTCAATTCCAGATATGTTTTGAATTCTGTGACTTCATTAAGCAACAAGCGAACGTTTCTCATTTCCTTCAAAGGTAACATTTAGATATAGTATATTTAAGGTTTCTTTGATAAACTCAGTATTAGGATATCTTGAGTCCTCCTTAGAATAGATAAGCGATTTTAATTATATAGGATTTCAAGATGTCTTTTTTGTGAATCAAAAAGATGTTGGTAAAAATACCAACATCAGAAAGTATAGAGCAAATTTTTTTCAATATAAAAAAGAAACCTTTTCCGGCTAACAAAAGATTTTCAGAGCGGTAACTATTTATAGTCATGGATAAGTATATCGTACATTAGAAAAATATTCAACGGTATCCTATCATAACGATGGAGGTTGTGGCAAGGATTCATTTCAATTCATAGAATGTTATTTAATAGTAACGAATTAAAAATATTGCTTTTGGAGGAATAAAAAGAGAAGATTAAGTAATACGGAAATAGCCAAGAAAGCTTTAAAAAGAAGCGTAATATAGAATGATGCTTATCGACTTATAAAATTCTGTCATTGATGAGTTTATGGAAACAGGGAAATTTTATTACGCTAGTAATTACTTTCAAGATGAAATGTTTTGGTCACTGAAGAAATAAAGGCAATCATAAAGACGGCCAAAATCCTAGTGTACTATGTTACTGAAAATAAAACAACGGCTGGTCAAAGATTCTTGTCTTTGTTCTATGTTGCGCGAGAAACAAATGATAGGCTCTATTGTCACCGATATTTAGAATCTTATAAATAATTATGTGTTCGTAGTAAATACAATCGAGCCTGCATTTTCATAATTTAGAATGGTACATTTTTATCTATTAATAGGCATCCCTATACATATTTATGGTATCAGTTGGGATTTTTAACTTAGCAGAAACTTTATGAATTGAAAATATAAGAAAAGTGAAAATAAGCATGGAAATATGTGAATTAAGTATAATAGAAGATCCTTTCTTTTACCGATATACAAAGATAAAAGAACTTGAATCGTTCAGTACGTCTGAATTAACGATTGCTCTTAGTGTAGTTAGAAAAGAGTGTTGCATAAAGGAAAAAGTGTTTCACTCTCAGTCTGGGGATTAAGTGGATAAAAATAAGGTTAAATTAATCAACAAGTATAGAGAAAACCTTAAAAAACTGCTGTTTATTAAGTAAGGATATATTTCGGATACAATCACGCAAAACATGATTGATACATTGATCAAAAACAATAAAAAAATTATACGGAAGATTCAAAAAGGATGAATTTAACAAAGCACAGGAAGATTTAAAAGATTATAGGAATATTTGCTTTTAGTACTGTTCGTATAAATAGGAAAAACACTAATAGAAGAGAGGACGTAAAATATGACTAAAAAGATCGATTGGAAAAAGTTATACCATAAAAGTAAAAAAGAAAGAACTGAAAAATAAATGAAAATGGAACGTGCGTTGGAAGGAATGGTGTGTGGTTTTCCAAGAAAAATAGCTGATGGTTCAATTTAAAATTATAAGATGGCTTAGGAGAATACAAATGGATGAAAAAAATACAAAATTCAATGGTTGCTAACACTAGTAAATGATGCTAGCCAACATCATTTAGGAAGAAGTATTTCATTATCAGCAATATCAAAGGCAAGAAAAGGTTATAGATAAAGTGATTTACAGATTAGCTGGGATCATTGCAAATAATTTTCGTGTGAAGAATTATTATTATTATAGTTCTGCAGATATAGAATTACATTATGTAGGACTATTAACAGATGTAATAGACAGCTTTAAGCCAAAAAACAAAAAAGAAAAAAACAGTAATTAGTTATGAGAAACTATTATTGATGTATCAATAAAAAGACTCTAGTTTAGATTAGGGTCTTTGTGTTAAACTTAAGACAAGGATTTATGGCATACTCTTTTTTCTAAACAGATTCTTTACTTGTTAAAGGATCTGTTATTTTTATTTAAAAATTGTTAGCTAGTTAGAGCAAATGGTTCGTAATCATTCGGTTGATTGTTCGAATTTATCATAGTAGTTAAAACGAAATTATCTTGTGTATATAGAAAACACCTACTGAAGACGCACAATACTTCCCCAAGTTGTGTATGTTTAGTAGGTGTTTATTTATAATTGTATATTCGAATTATAAATAAAATACAATTGTTTTGTAAAATGAAAACTTGAAATTTAAAAAAGAAAGCGGTAAAATATCTTTACCAAACAATTTTATTTTTCATTTTATTACTACCTCTTGTCGCCTTACCCCAATGAGGCGGCTTTTTTACATAAAAATATTGAACTCAAAAAACAGATATTGTAAAATATTTATACATATTTAAACTCTTATTTTTTCACGCAGACCACCTTTTCTCAATAAGGTGGTCGTTTTTTTGTTGAAAATTGAAAATCAGTAAAGTAAAATTATTATATATTAAGCTATAACTAGTAAGAACTATTTTATCCCCAATAAGCTAGTTATTACTTGGACCATTAGCTCAGCTGGTTAGAGCAAACGGCTCATAACCGTTCGGTCACAGGTTCGAGTCCTGTATGATCCATTTGAAAATTACTTCTGTAACTTAATGATGTAGTAGAATAAAAAAAGTAAATTTAGCATTGCGTGTAGATTGATTTTTTGATATTATGTTTTTAGAAGATTAAACCACGATCGTCGGAATGCGGTTGTGGTATTTTTGTATAGGTGGGAAATATGAATAAAAAACCATTTAAGACCCTAGATGAGCAGATTATCATATTAAGAAATAGAGGTCTAGTTATTTCTGACGATGAAGTAACAAAGTCAATTTTGCTTAGAGAGAACTATTATAATGTTATTAATGGGTACAAGGATATATTCATAGATAGAGAGTCTGAAGATTCTGAAAAATTCATTAAAAATACTAATTTTAATGAAATTTACCGTTTATATTCTTTAGATAGAGATTTTAGGAATCATATATTTAAGTATCTATTAATGTTCGAAAACAATCTTAAAACGATTATATCGTATAGATTTGCTGAACGTTTTCCTGATAAAAATGCTTATTTAAATGCAGATTGTTATTCAAAACAATCTAGTGAATTGGACAATGTTTTAAAAAATATTGCTAATTTATCTAAAATAATACAAAGAGAAAAAATAAAAAGCATACTAATTCAATAAAACATTATTTGAATAATCATGAACATATACCTGTATTGGTACTAATTAATAATCTGACTTTTGGTGAAACATCTTATTTTTTCAATTCCTTGACGAATGATTTACAAGAAAAAATTGCTAAAGATTTTAGCGTTAAGTATAAAAAAGAATATAGCACGAACGATGATATATCTGTAGGGGCTTTAAAACAAATAATTAAAGCGGTTAACTTTTATTGAAATATATGTGCACACGAAGAGGTACTCTATTGTAAAAAGGTAGGTCCTTTGAAAGAAAGGAATTTTAAAAAGTATTATGATAGTGATGTGTTAAAAGAGATAAAAAAAGGTAGCTTGTTTGGATTATTATCAATGTTAAAATTAGTATTGTCATTAGATGATTTGAATTATCTTCTTTTTTACATTTATCTTCCCTTGGTTATTAATGAAAAGATAGGTATTTTTGAGACGGTTTCAATTGCTACAATAAAATCCAAAATGGGATTTATTGAAGGCTGGGAAAATAAAATTTCAAATTTTAAAGAAGCTAATTCTGGATTGATGAGTATTTTAGAAGAAAATAAATAGTTTTCAGTGTATTCAAAATAAACCTCGCTCCCTAGATGGGAACGAGGCTTTCTTTATAAATTATTTGAAAATTTCCGCACACACATTTTCACCACAACTAGTTGCCTTTTTTGATTATACCTATCATAAACAGCAAGCTCTGTGCCATCAGGTAACATGAGTAATTCATCCGCCAATTCTTTTTTAGAAATAATGCAGTTGATAGTCTCTTTTTGAGTTTGCAAAGAAAATCGGACTAACATTTCTGGATAAGTAGTTAATACCTTAATTTTATGAATTGTTCCTACATAATTTGGCTTCATAGAAATCAACTCCTTGCTAGTAGTTAACTATATTAAGATTGTTTTTATTCGTCTAGGTATGAAATGACCATACTTTGACCATACTCTTTAAGAAAATATAGAAACTATCAGAACATAGAATTTAATACAAACGCCTATTTTATAAGTGTTGAAGAAAGTTAGAAATTATTAAAAAAAATAAATCTTAAAGTATCAGTTTATCCAGTAGCTAACTAATACGATTAAAAAGCTGAATCTCCGGATTCAGCTTTTTTTGTCTTGCATAAAGGAAAGGGTTAGACGGAAATAAATGAAGATCTCAAAATAAAAAAAATCTCACATTGGGTTTAACTGCTTGTCTGACAAGGTTAATTGATGATATATTTAATGTAATAACAAGCATGTTATAAAATAATTGAGTCAAAAGAAAGAAGGGTATTATGCAGAAGAATTTTAGTGTAGTAAAGAAGTACGTGAATTTGATTTTGGATATTGTATTAGGGATTTTAGGAGTTTTCTTATTAGTATTTATGGCTAGTTATTTAGTTGACCTCGCTACATATCTCATGAAGCCAATGACGCCGGATAATTTTTCAGTTATCATGCAAGAAATTATTTCATTCTTTATGTTATTTGAGTTTATTATGATGATTCTTCGCTATATTCAAGAAGGACACCATATTCCGATTCGTTATTTGATTTTAATTTGTTTAACCGCAATTTTACGTCAATTAATGGTTGCACATGGCGATGGCTTGCAGACCTTATTGTTATCTTTATCAATTCTTTTACTAGTGGTTGTGCTATTTATTCTCGGGTTAAATGGCAGCAAATTTTATACGCTAGGAAAAGCGAAAGTAGAAGAAGATCACGAGCAAGATTTTCATCATTAATCGAACATAATCAAAGACCGTCCAACGTGAGAATTTTTCTCTAACGTGGGGCGGTCTTTTTAATGCATAGTTAAATAGTTAACTCAATCAGTTCAATTGTTGGTAAGACACCAAAGCGTGCGCTGATTTTAGTGGTTCCGATTCCTGGGTGAACAATTAGCGGCGTTTCATCTTCTAAATGATAAAGCCCATGTGTATATTTTTTGGCAAGCTGATTTTTGTAAGTGAAAAAAGGCAAGCGAATCTGTCCGCCGTGACTATGTCCTGCTAAAATGAGGTCAATGTTTTTGTTGACTGCTGAGTCTGCGACATCTGGCTCATGGGTTAGTAGCAGAGTGGGCGTTCCAGTAGGGCGGTTGACTAAAGCTGCAGCTAAGTCGGTTTGTCCATATAACGAATCTTCTAAACCAGCGACGTACAAGGAGATGCGGTGTGAGACAGGCAGTAATTTGCCCGTGTTTTTTAGTACGGTAAAGTCGGCAGCTTCTAAGATTGTTTCGTAAAAATTGGTATCTAACCCGCTATACTCGTGGTTGCCATAAATAGCGAATTTGCCATAAGGGGCGTTAATTTTACGGAAAAGTTGACTCACTTCATCCTGAATTTCGATACCAAAACGGGCATAATCATCAAATAAGTCTCCTGTAAAAACGACTATGTCTGGTTGTAATGTATTTGTTTTTTCAACAATCTGTTTTAAGGCCTTCACAGAATAATTCTTTTTTAAATGAATATCAGAGAGTTGAACAATCCGTAAGGTTTTCCCTGATTCTGTTACTTTAATTTGATTTTTGTGTATGACTAAGCATTTAGGTTCAATAAAAAAACTATAGCTTAAAATGCCGATAATAATGAAAAATAGTGCCAGAAATAAATAAACGTTCATAATTTCCTCCTTGAAGTCGCTAAATTAGTTTACTACAAAAGTGTTAAGCAAAAAATAAGGAAAGGTAAAATTTTCAGTAAACTTTCTCGATGAAGTTTTTTGGTGATTCATGCTTTTCTGAAGTAAATTTGCTATAATGAAAAATGAGAAAAAAGAAAGAAGGTCGAACCAATGATGGCAAGAGTCGAAAAGCTACGGGAGTTAATGAAAGAAAATAATTTACAAGGATTTTTAGTGACAAGTCCGTATAATTTACGTTATTTAACCAATTTTACTGGGACAACGGGCTTGGCAATGATTACATTAGATAAAGCTTTTTTTGTAACGGATTTTCGTTATACGGAACAAGCTGCGGAACAAGCAACTGGTTTTACTATCGTTAAAAACACAGGACATATTTTTGACGAAGTAGCAGATTTAGCTGAACGTTTGCAATTAGATAATTTAGCTTTTGAAGAAACGCAAGTTAGTTTCGCTGATTATAGCTTATTGGAAGAAATTTTACCATGTGAATTAGTTCCTGTAATGGGTTTGATTGAAGAATTAAGAGAAGTGAAAGATGAAGAAGAAGTAGCGATTATTGAAAAAGCGTGTGCCATCGCGGATCAAGGATTTGCCTTTGTCTTAGAGATGATTAAACCTGGAATGACAGAGATTGAAGTGGCTAATCAATTAGATTTCTTCATGCGGTCAAAAGGAGCCAGTGGTGTTTCTTTTGAGACAATTGTGGCCAGCGGTCTACGTTCGGCGATGCCACATGGTGTTGCTAGCCATAAAGTCATCGAAAAAGGTGAGTTAATCACTTTAGATTTCGGTTGTTATTATGAAGGCTATGTTTCTGATATGACACGGACATTTGCCATTGGTAGTATTCAGCCAAAACTAAAAGAAATTTATGACATTGTTTTAGAAGCACAATTAAAAGTGTTAGCAGAAGCTAAACCTGGGTTGACGGGCATTCAATTAGATGCGATTGCACGGGATCATATTGCTTCCTATGGCTATGGCGATGCGTTTGGTCACAGCACTGGTCATGGCATTGGGTTAGAAATTCATGAAGGACCAAATGTTTCATTCCGAGCAGATAAACAGTTTGTACCAGGGAATGTGATTACGGACGAACCTGGAATTTATTTGCCAGGAATTGGTGGCGTGCGTATTGAGGACGATTTATTAATTACTGCTGAAGGTAATCGTGTATTAACACATGCGCCAAAAGAATTAATCATTTTATAAAGGTTGGGAGAACATGGATATCCAAGAGTATCAGCGGTTTATTAGTGCGTTTTATAAAAAACGTAACTGGTATCAATATGATCCGTTTATTCGTTCCAACTTTTTAACAGAAGAAGTCGGCGAAGTTTGTCGGGCCATTCGGACAATTGAAATTGGCCGTGATCGACCGGATGAAACAGTTTTGGCGGATGAAGAGAATCTGGAAAATTTAACGGAAGAGTTAGGCGATGTGTTGGATAATTTATTTATTTTAGCCGATAAATATGACATCTCTTTAGAAATGATTATGCAAAAGCATCGGACGAAACTAATGGAACGTTATCCTGAAGAATAAAGATGTAAAAATAAGAAAGCCAAAATTACTTGGTCTTTCTTATTTTTACGTCTAAAGGCTTGAATTAGAAATTTATGACAAGAAATTATCTGTTCTTTTAGTCAGAACTTAGCTTTTCTGGTAGCGAAATAGGCTAATTAATGATAAACTAAGAACGAGTATTGATAAGCAAAATTTGGACGTTCTTTCACAACCAACTGAAGAAACCAGTGTTGTTTTAATTTTTAAGAATCATCCGTTGCTTAAAAGAGAATCCTTAAGAGACTTAGTGATTCATCAAATAAATCGTTTATTGAACGATTTTGTGCGTAATAGATAAGGAGGACAACCAAATGTCAGAAGAAAAAAATCTTGTAATCAATGCAAACGATTCTTTAGGAGAAATCGTGATCGCTCCTGAAGTCATTGAAGTAATTATCGGAATCGCTGCTTCAAAAGTAGAGGGCGTTTATGGGATGCGTGGCACGTTCGCCAATAATGTGAATGAATTATTAGGCCGTGCAGCACACGGCAAAGGTGTATATTTACGAACAGAAGAAGAAGGCTTAAAAGTCGATATCTATTGTTACTTGAACTACGGTGTTTCTGTGCCAAAAGTTGCGTTAGAAATGCAAGACCGTGTGAAACAACAAGTCTTATTTATGACAGATATTGATTTAGTTGAAGTGAATATTCATGTTGTAGCGGTAGTACCTGAAAAAATCCCTCAACCAGACTTAAATGAATTATTCCCAGAAGATGAAGATGGAGAAGAGAATGAGTAAAACAGAATTAACCCGTCACGAGATTCGTGAAAAAGCGCTCCAAGCCCTTTTTCCTTTAGATTTTAATGCTGATTTAACCAAACAAGATGCCATTGATTATGCATTGGCTTATGATAATCGGGAAATCGTCAGTGAAGATGGCGAAGACCTAGTCCCTACGTATTTAGATTTACTTGTCGGCGGTGTGTGTAGCCGCAAAGCAGAACTAGACGAAGTGATTACGAACCATTTAGGTAATAACTGGTCTATGCAACGCTTAGCAAAAATAGATATTGTTATTTTACGCTTAGCTATTTTTGAAATGTTATACGTTTCAGATGTGCCAAACATTGTGGCATTAAATGAAGCCGTTGAGTTAAGTAAAAAATACAGTGACGACCGTTCACGTAAATTTGTTAATGGTGTGTTATCAAATGTAATGAAAGAAATTGATTCAGAGGCGTAAGCTCTGAATCTTTTTTTACTATCTAACTGGTGTTAAGATACTGGGTTATATGCTAAAATAAATACTATTAAAGAAGTAAAGAAACAATAGAGGGAGCGAAGGAATGAGTACAGTAATTAACGGTCGTGAATTAGCAGATCAAATGCAAGCAGAGATTCAAAAAGATGTAGAAAAGATGACACAACAAGGCATCCAACCAGGATTAGTTGTTTTATTAGTTGGGGAAAATCCTGCCAGCCAAACGTATGTGAGAAATAAAGAACGTGCAGCAGCCAAAATTGGCATTCTGTCAAAGGTCGAAAAACTGCCAGAAACTATTTCAGAAGAAGAATTATTGGCTGAGATTGACAAATATAATCAAGATTCACGCTTTCATGGCATTCTTGTACAACTACCTTTGCCAAAACATATTGATGAAGAAAAGATTTTATTAGCGATTGATCCCAAAAAAGATGTAGATGGGTTCCATCCAATGAATTTAGGCCGTTTGTTTGTAGGCAAACCTGAAATGATTCCTTGCACGCCGTATGGAATTATGAAGATGTTTGAAGCTTATGATATTGATTTAACAGGTAAACGTGCGGTGGTTATTGGTCGAAGCAATATTGTTGGCAAGCCAATGGCACAATTATTGTTAATGAAAAATGCGACCGTGACGATTGCCCATTCTAAAACTGAACATTTAGCAGAAGTTGCAAAAGAAGCGGATATTTTAGTTGTAGCAATTGGACGCGGGCATTTTGTCACCAAAGAGTTCGTGAAACCAGGTGCGGTAGTGATTGATGTGGGCATGAATCGCAATCAAGAAGGAAAACTGATTGGTGATGTAGCATTCGATGAAGTTTCTGAAATTGCAAGCTATATCACGCCGGTTCCCAAAGGTGTTGGCCCAATGACGATTACCATGTTAATGTATCAAACAGTCGAGGCAGCAAAAAAACAAAAGTAAGGTGAAAAAATGACGCAACAGTATTTAACAGTAACAGCCTTAACGAAGTATTTAAAACGTAAATTTGATGCAGACCCTTACTTAGGACGTGTCTATTTAACAGGTGAAATTTCGAACTTTCGCTTCCGAGCGAACGCGCATCAGTACTTCAGTTTAAAAGATGACCATGCGAAGATTTCTGCAATTATGTTTAAATCAGCCTTTCAAAAATTGAAGTTTCAACCAAAAGAAGGCATGAAAGTCATGGTGGTGGGGCGTATTTCGCTTTATGAAAACAGCGGCTCCTATCAAATTTATATTGAACATATGGAACCAGATGGTGTAGGTGCACTTTATCAAGCATTGGCAGAATTAAGAGAAAAACTAGGAAAAGAAGGACTTTTTGAAGGGCCTAAACAACAGTTGCCTCGTTATCCCAAACGAATCGCTGTGGTTACAAGTCCTAGTGGTGCTGTTATTCGGGATATCATTACGACAGTTAAAAGACGGTATCCGATTGCACAACTGGTCCTTTTTCCAACCTTGGTCCAAGGCGAGCAGGCGGCGGATGACATTGTGCGGAACATTCAGCGAGCCGATGCGCAAGGCGATTTTGATACGATGATCATCGGCCGTGGCGGTGGTTCAATCGAGGATTTATGGCCATTTAATGAAGAAAAAGTGGCTCGAGCCATTCATGCTGCCACCACACCGATTATTTCATCGGTTGGTCACGAAACAGATGTGACAATTGCCGATATGGTAGCAGATGTTCGTGCAGCAACGCCAACGGCAGCAGCGGAACTAGCGGTACCAGTTTTAAATGAAGAACTATTAAGAATTAGTGAACGGCGTAGTCGTTTAGAACAAAGCTTTTTATATCTCTTACAACAACGAACAGAACGTTTCCAACGACTACAAAATTCTTATGTGTTTAAGCAACCTGAGCGACTTTATGAAGGTCAAACGATTAAATTAGATCGAATGACGCAACGTCTTTTCCAAGCAATGACAACGATTCATCACCAAAAACAACGTCAAGCCCAAGGAATTATCGCTCAATTGCAACAACAGACACCAAAGGGACAATTAAGAGAAAGTCAGCAACAGTTGGCGTTTTTACAACGAAACTTGCAAACACAAATGACACAATTGTTCCTAAACAAACAAAAGCAATTCACGTCTGCTGTTCAACAATTAGACTTACTCAGCCCACTCAAAATTATGGGTCGAGGATATAGTTATACTACAAAAGAGGACCGTGTCGTTAAAACTGTTACCGAGTTACAGCCAGCAGATCAATTAACGATTCATTATGCTGACGGTACAGTTCAAGCAAACGTCGAAACAATAACAGCGAAAAAAGAGGAGTTTTAACATGCCAGCAAAAGAAAAAACGTTTGAAGAATCATTAAATGCCTTAGAAGAAATCGTTCAGCGCTTAGAACGAGGAGATGTCCCTTTGGAAGAAGCCTTAGTTGCCTTTCAAGAGGGCATGGCATTAAGTAAACAATGTCAAGATACATTGGAAAAAGCGGAAAAAACTTTAACGAAAATGATGACAGAAAACAATAAAGAAATTGTTTTTGAAGAGAGCGAGGAAGCGTAATGACGAATTTTAGTCAACAGCATTTACCGTTGGTTGAAAAAGTCATGGTCGATTTTATCGCAGAATATACTGAAAATGAGCGTTTGAAAGAAGCAATGCTCTACTCAATACACGCAGGTGGCAAACGATTACGCCCGCTATTAGTGCTAACAACAGTGGCCGCTTTTCAAAAAGAGATGGAAACACAAGACTATCAAGTGGCTGCCTCTTTAGAGATGATTCATACGTATTCATTAATTCATGATGATTTACCAGCAATGGATGATGATGATTTACGTCGTGGCAAACCAACCAATCACAAAGTGTTTGGTGAAGCGACTGCCATTTTAGCAGGGGACGGCTTATTAACAGGCGCATTTCAGTTACTTTCTTTGAGCCAATTAGGCTTAAGTGAAAAAGTTTTACTGATGCAACAACTGGCAAAGGCAGCGGGGAATCAAGGCATGGTTGCCGGCCAAATGGGTGATATTGAAGGAGAAAAAGTCAGCTTGACTTTAGAAGAGTTAGCGGCTGTTCATGAAAAGAAAACCGGAGCGCTAATTGAATTCGCCTTAATTGCTGGGGGCATATTAGCCAATCAAACAGAAGAAGTCATTGGTTTACTGACACAGTTTGCGCATCACTATGGCTTGGCTTTTCAAATTCGTGATGACTTATTAGATGCCACAAGTACAGAAGCAGATTTAGGTAAAAAAGTAGGCCGAGATGAAGCGTTGAATAAAAGTACGTACCCAGCTCTTTTAGGGATTGCTGGCGCGAAAGATGCGCTAACACATCAATTAGCAGAAGGTAGCGCTGTTTTAGAAAAAATCAAAGCAAATGTTCCCAATTTTTCAGAAGAACATTTAGCAAACTTGTTAACTCAGTTACAATTGAGATAGAAAGAAGGCACTTATGAAAAAAGAACGCGTCGATGTCTTGGCGTTTAATCAAGGACTATTTGAAACACGAGAAAAAGCAAAACGCAGCGTGATGGCTGGTTTGGTTTACAATGATAAAAATGAACGTTTAGATAAACCAGGGGAAAAAATTTCTGTGGAGACACCCTTACATACTAAGGGCCAAGTAATGCCTTATGTTTCTCGTGGGGGCTTAAAACTAGAGAAGGCACTAAATGTTTTTGCAATCAACGTTCAAGGCAAAACAATGCTAGATATTGGTTCCTCCACAGGTGGTTTTACCGATGTCGCTTTACAAAATGGGGCTCGTTTGAGTTACGCTTTAGATGTTGGCTATAACCAACTAGCATGGAAAATTCGGCAAGATGAACGCGTGGTGGTAATGGAACGTACCAACTTTCGCTATAGTAAACCTGAAGATTTCACCGAAGGGGTGCCGGATATTGCAACGATTGATGTTTCCTTTATTTCATTACGCTTAATTTTGCCACCTCTTCATGATATTTTGAAAAAAGGCGGTAGTGTGGTGGCGTTAATTAAGCCACAATTCGAAGCTGGCAAAGAGTTTGTTGGGAAGAAAGGAATCGTGCGTGATCCAGAAACCCATCAAATGGTTGTGGAAGAAATCACACGCTTTGCCATGAATAACGGTTATGATGTGAAAAACTTAGATTTTTCACCAATCACTGGTGGCGAAGGAAACATTGAATTTTTGGCACATTTAGTTTCTGTTGATGGGGAAGGATCCTATCAAGCGACAGAATCCATTGAAGAAGTTGTCGCGCATGCGCATCAAAAATTAGTGGAATGATGAGAAAAGTTAGAAGAAAGAAGTGGACGCCTACGGGTGAAAGCTTCTTTTTTGTATAAATCTAGTAATTCATCTTTTAAAATGCATAAAAATAAGCTATGATGAGGGCAAGAGTAAACTGAAAAGGAGAGCGGCGCCATGAGAAAGCAAGATAGACACCGTTTAATTACACGTTTATTGACTGAAAAAAATATTCAAAAGCAAGAAGATTTTGTCAACTACTTACAAGAAAAGGGCGTAGCTGTAACACAAGCAACAATTTCTCGCGACATTAAAGATATGAAACTGATCAAAGTTCCATCTGCAGAAGGGGGTTATCGGTATAGCCTTCCATTAGAAACACAAGCTAATACGAGTGCTAAACTTGCAAAGCTTTTAAAAGATGCCTTTGTAGCTGCAGAACAAATGGAAAAATATGTCGTATTACGAACCATTCCTGGCAATGCGGCGGCGTGTGGTAGTTTAATCGAAAAGAATTACCAAGAGAAACTTTTTGCCGTCATCAACGATGATGATAGTGTTCTCATGATTGCGCGAACTGAGGAAGCAGCAGAAAAACTTCATAAAGAGCTGTTAAGCTATCTATAAAGAATGAGGTGAACAAGATGTTACAAGAACTTTCCGTGAAAAATTTTGCGATTATCTCTTCGTTACAATTAGAGTTTCAAATGGGTATGACCGTTTTAACGGGAGAAACGGGTGCGGGGAAATCCATCATTATTGATGCAATGGGATTACTCACAGGCGGACGCGGCTCCAGTGACTATATTCGTCAAGGAGCAAATAAATGCACCTTAGAAGGACTTTTTTCAATGCCGAAAAGTCAAGAATTAAAGCAATTATTAGAAGAATTAGGTATTGAAACAGAAGAAGATTCTTTAGTGATTCAACGAGATATTTCCGCTTCTGGTAAAAATGTTTGCCGTGTCAACGGACGGATTGTCAACATTACTAATTTAAAAAGAATTGGGGAATATTTAGTAGATATTCATGGCCAAAACGAACATCAAGAATTGATGCAAAGTGAACGCCATATTGATATGTTAGATGAATTTGGTGGGAAAAAACTTTTAGCAGTCAAAGAAAAATATACACAGGCGTATCAAGAGTATCGCGCACTCGAAGCCAAAGTCAGAAAGCGACAAAAAAATGAAAAAGAATTTGCCCAAAGAATGGACATGCTTCATTTTCAAAGTGATGAAATTGCTAGTGCACAGTTAGTCGCTGGCGAAGAAGAACAATTGTTAGAAGAACGCAATAAACTGAACAATTTTCAAAAGATTGCTGATGCACTGACGATTAGTTATGCCGCGCTAAATGGTGAAGACGATAGTAGTTTGGATAAAATCGGAACAAGTATGAATGAACTCGCTTCGATTGAATCCCTTGATCCAGAATATAAATCATTGTCAGATACTGTTCAAAATGCTTACTACTTACTACAAGAAGCCAGTGGAGATCTTTCTAGGTTAATTGATGGCTTAGAACTAGACGAAGGTCGCTTGAATGAAGTAGAAAATCGTTTGGAATTAATCCGTCAAATGAAACGTAAATATGGCGATTCAATCGAAACGATTTTATCTTACTATGAAGAAATCACCAAAGAGTTAGCAGAGGCTGATTTTTTGGAAGGTGGTACAGGTGACTTAGAAGCGTTGCTTGCAGAGAAACAACAAGCGGCTCATCAACAAGCGTTAGCTTTACGAAAAGAACGAAAGCGCCTAGCCAAAGAGCTCGAACAACAAATTTTAACCGAATTAAAAGAACTATATTTGGAGCGAACTGAATTTGAAGTCCGCTTTACAGAACTTGAGCATTTACAAGAAAATGGCTTAGACGGAGTAGAATTTTATATTACTACTAACCCAGGGGAACCATTAAAACCGTTAGTTCGGGTGGCTTCTGGCGGAGAACTTTCGCGAGTGATGCTGGCTATGAAAACAATCTTTTCTCAAACGCAAGGGATCACTAGTATTGTTTTTGATGAAGTAGATACAGGAGTCAGTGGCCGAGTAGCACAGGCGATTGCCGATAAAATTTATCAAATTTCAGAAAATTCGCAGGTGTTGTGTATCACGCACTTGCCACAAGTGGCGGCCGTTGCCGATGAACATTATTTTATTGAAAAAGAAATCGTGGCGGGTCGGACAGAAACAAGCGTCCGAATTTTATCTGAAAAAGAGCGAGTAAACGAAATTGCGCGTATGCTCGCAGGAAGTGAAATTACGAAATTAACCATTGAACATGCACAAGAGCTGTTGGCGATGGCGAAAAAATAGCCGCTCTATTTGAGTAAGTAAAAAAAACAGCCCCTTCAATTGATAGAAGGGGCTGTTTTTTTTACTTTTAATGTGTGAAAAAGTTCTCCAGTTTAAAGACTAAGAATCGCTGTTAAAACAGTTGAACCTACAATTGCGATCAGCATTAGCCAAACCACGACTTTCGTGATTTTTGAAAAGCGACTTTGTTCTTTGTCGTTCATAAATGACACGTCCTTTTTAATTTCTGCTAATAGTGTACAACCTTTTCCTGAAAACAGCAACCTAAAGTTATAAGAGATTCTTTTTCTTTAAAATTCGAATACTAATTATGCAGATTAAGGTAGTGATGGCAAAAATAATCCAAAAGGAATATTCATGCTCTGCAAAAGGGAGTTTCACATTCATGCCGTAAATTCCTCCGATGATGGTTGGAATGGTCAGGACAATTGTTAAGGATGTTAAAATTTTCATGACATTATTTAAGTTATTTGAAACGATTGCTGAAAAAGTATTACTAATGTTATCAACTAATTTTAGTTGTATTTTAGTCGTATTCAGTCCTTGTTCTAGTTCAATCAGAATATCCCTTAAAAATGGCAAATGTTTTTCTGGATGATTAAAAATTTCAGCGCTATATAAACGTTTTAATACTTTTAAATTATCCGTTAAAGCTGCTTCGAAATAAACTAGACTTTTTTGAATGTCCATAATCTGATACAATTGACTATTTTCTGTGGCTACTTGGAGCTCTCCTTCAAGTTTGTTGGTTTGTTGGATAAGTGCTTGTAAGTTTTTATTGAAGGAAAGGGCCATCTTCCATGAAAGGGCTAAAATTAAGGCCTTCTCAATAGAAAGATCTTGATGGGTGAACGCCTCTTTTTGGATCCCATGAACGATGTCGTTAGGCCCATTGCTAACAGTAATTAGTTTGTTATCGACGGTTGCGATTAAAGCAATCGGCACCGTTTCTACTTGCAGATAGCCACTAGGACTGATACTAGCTTTGGGATAACGAAATAAAAGTAACGTAGGCGTTTGTAATTTTTCGTGGCGGAAACCTTCCACTCGAGCATTTTCTTCATCATCTAAAACGCCGGTAAGATAATCTGTTGGTAAGTGGTATTGATTGACGAGACGCTCGATTTCTTCTTCTGTAGGAGATTCTACCGAAATCCAACTTAGGGCTTCATCGTCTGGTGAACAAGGTTCAAAATAGTCATTTTTCAATAATAAATAATTAATCAAAAGATTCACCCCGAATCAACATTTTTTGTTCTAAATCCATTATAATAGAAGTATGACACAATACGAGAAGAAAAGCTTATAAAAAACATTCAAAAATAAGTGGCCGCGATAGGTGAGGCCTCGTTTTGAAAATGGTTTGATAAGTAATCCGTTTTTTATATGAAAAAGCAAGCAAAAAGGGCTTTTAGCACATATATTTAAACGAAATGAAACATCTGTGTAACGTTGATGAAGTATAGTTATAGCAGGTGGAATGAAAGGATTTGTTGAGAGAATGGTGTCGTTTTCGGCAATAATGTTATTTTGGTATATTTTTCCGGTAATTGTGCTCTTTGCATGCAATTTTCTCGTGTCCACTTTTTCCCTAACGGAACGTTGGAAAATAAAAGCACCGGATTTGGCCATTCCGTTTTTATTCATAGGGATCCATGAGTTATCCAAAGATAGTTATGATGAATCGATTATGCCGTATTTTGTGATTTCTATTTTGTTATTAGGAGTCGCTGTTGCCCTGTTTCAAGCTTATTATTATGGAGAGATTTTATATAGACGATATTTCAAGATGTTTTGGCGGTTGACGTTTTTACTAACGTTTGTGTTGTATGTGTTGCTTATCTTGCTAAATATCAGTCATTATCTACTGTAATAAAGCGTGGAGACAATAGGGGAAATACGCTGTGGGAAAATGTCCCCCACAACTCCCCACTCCGTGGGGTTTTTTTGTTATTTGTGGGGTTATTTTATAAAAAACATAGTAAAAACCTTGTTATAATAACATTTTTTGTTGGGTGATGCTTGTTACATAAAACCCTGTAAATATTACAGAAATTTTAAATAACAGTTAAAAAATAGAAGTTTTTAGATTTATAGTGGTAGAAAGTGGTGGGATGTGGTAGACTTGTTCTATCAAGTGGAAAAGCGGGTGTATTGGCTATGCTTATGGGTGAATACCAACATAATATCGATGCCAAAGGCCGCCTAATCGTTCCATCAAAGTTTCGTGAGGAACTTGGTGAAAAATTTGTGGTAACGAGAGGGATGGATGGCTGTTTATTTGGTTATCCTTTAAATGAATGGTCACAACTTGAAGCAAAACTTCAAGAAATGCCCTTAGCTAAGAAAGATGCACGTACCTTTGTACGATTCTTTTATTCCGCTGCAACAGAATGTGAGATTGATAAGCAAGGTCGTATCAATATTCCGGCGAATTTACGAACACATGCCAGTTTAGAAAAAGGCTGTGTTGTTATCGGCGTCTCTAACCGAATTGAAATTTGGAGTGACGAACGTTGGCATGCATTCTCTGATGAAGCTGAAGAAAACTTTGATGAATTAGCAGAAACAATGATTGATTTTGGATTTTAGGAATGAGGCAAATGATGACTGAAGAATTTCGCCATTACACCGTTCTTTTAAAAGAAACAGTGGATGGATTACAAGTGAAGCCGGATGGCGTATACGTAGATTGCACACTCGGTGGTGCCGGACATAGTGAATACTTACTGACACAATTGAATGAGCACGGTCATTTATATGCCTTTGATCAAGACCAAAAAGCGTTGGCACATGCTAAGACTCGTTTGCAGAAATATGTAGACAAAGGTCAAGTGACCTTCATCAAATCAAATTTTAGAAATATTAAAGAAGAATTGGCAGAACACGGGGTGTTCCATGTTGATGGGATTCTATACGATCTAGGTGTTTCTTCACCACAATTAGATGAAGCGGAACGTGGTTTTAGCTATCATCAAGACGCGCCCTTAGATATGCGCATGGATCAAGACGCACCCTTGACGGCTCGCGAAGTGGTGAATACGTATAGCTATAGTGAGTTAGTAAAAATTTTCTTTCGTTATGGGGAAGAGAAATTTTCGAAACAGATTGCTCGAGAAATTGAACGTGTTCGTGAAAAGCAGCCAATTGAAACAACAGGTGAACTTGTTGAGATTATTAAGACGGCGATTCCAGCTCCAGCAAGACGCAAAGGTGGACATCCTGCAAAACGAATTTTCCAAGCAATTCGCATTGCCGTTAATGATGAATTAGGGGCAGTTGAAGAGTCGCTAGAACAAGCAATTGATTTGCTAGCGAAAAATGGCAGAATCAGTGTGATTACGTTCCATTCGTTAGAAGATCGTATTGTTAAAACAATGTTTAAAGAATACAGTACGGTACAAGATTTGCCACCAGGCATTCCAGTGGTACCAGAAGAATTTCAACCAGAATTAAAAGTAATTACTAGAAAACCAATTTTACCAAGTGACAGTGAGTTATCTGAGAATAATCGTTCACGAAGTGCGAAGTTACGCATTGCCGAAAAAATAAAATCTAGATAGAGAGAGGGGTAGACACATGGCTGAATTGAAGAAAGTAAATGATTTCCATTATGAAGCACCAGAAATGGATCAGCCAACTGTGGCAACAGAGCAAGACAGAAAAATGCAAGAGGAAACACTACCTGTCCCCACTCTATTACCCAAAAAGAAACTAAAAAATGTCTCTTTACTAGAAAAATTAATCGGTGTTGTATTAGTTTGTGCAACGATTGGTATTGCAATTGCGACAATTCAAGTAAGAACGACAATTGTCCAAACCATGAACGATATTACAGAAACACAAGCAGTCATTAAAGAAAAGGAAGATAACGCTTTGAAATTGGAACAAGAAAGAAGCGAACTTTCTAAATCAGATCGAATCAAAGATGTCGCTAAAAAACAAGGACTAGAAAATAACGGCGACAATGTTAGGACTGTTAAATAATGAGTAAAAGACATAAATTTAAACAATTCATGAAAAAGAAAAACTTAAATCCGATGAACAATCGTAAAAAAGTAGGCATCATTTTATTCGCTACGAGTATTGGATTGTTCTTTTTATTTGCCTTTAGAACGACATACATTGTGGCAACAGGCAAAGTAGCAGGTGTATCACTAAAGGAAAAAACAGCTTCTCTATATGAAGGAAGCCAAGTGGTAAAAGCTAAGCGAGGATCAATTTTAGATCGATATGGTAATCCAATCGCAGAAGATGCTACTTCCTATTCGTTATATGTCGTATTATCAAAAAAATATACGGGACAAAATAATGAAAAGCTATATGCGGAGAAAAAAGACTTTGATGATATTGCTGAAATTTTAGCGAAATATACCAAACTAGACAAAAAAACAGCATTGAAATACTTGAATAATGGGATCCATGAAGATGGGTCAACACAATATCAAGTGGAGTTTGGTACGGGTGGTCAAAACATCACCTTGGAAACACGGCAAAAAATTGAAGCAGATTTGAAAAAGAAAAAAATTTCAGGTGTTTATTTCAATGAACATCCAGCCAGATTATATCCCAATGGGCAGTTTGCTTCTCACTTTATTGGCTATACAAAAGCAGCCAATCCAGATGATGATAAAGAAGGCTTAGTAGGCGCGATGGGACTAGAACAGGCCTATAATGATATTTTAAGCGGAACCGATGGCCGTGTGTATTTTGAAAAAGATATTTACGGTAATGCCTTACCAGGAACTGTGGCGGAAGAGAAAAAAGCAGTGGATGGTCAAGATATTTACACAACGCTAGATAGTCGCTTGCAAAATACCTTAGAAGATTTGATGACGCAAGTTAATGAAAAATATGAACCAGTTTCCATGACTGCTATGTTAATGGAAGCAAAAACAGGCGAAATTGTTGCCATGTCTCAACGGCCAACATTTAATCCTGAAACGAAACAAGGATTAGACAATAATGGCACGTGGCAGAACCTATTGGTTGAAAGTCCGTATGAACCTGGCTCAACGCTTAAATTATTTACGTCGGCGGCTGCTATTGAGCAAGGATTGTTTAATCCAAATGAATCATTTAACCGTATAGGTGGTATCACTGTTGGTGACACCACGATTAACGACCATGATGTCGGCAATTTAAAAGACAAAACGTCTTTAACTTATCGTCAAGCTATCTCTTGGTCTAGTAATATCGGAATGGTGAACTTGGAACAACGAATGGGTGGCGACAAGTGGGTCGAATATTTGAAAAAATTTGGGTTTGGTTCAAGCACACATTCAGGTTTAACTTCAGAACACACTGGGAAACTTCCAGATAATAATATTGTTGATCGGGCCAATTCAGCTTTTGGTCAAGGGATTACGGTTACTAATTTCCAAATGATGAAAGGTTTCTCAGCTATTGCAAATGACGGTTCAATGTTGCAACCTCATTACATCAGCAAAATTGTTGACAAAAATACAGGAAAAGAAACGATTACGGAACCACAAATCGTAGGAACCCCAATCAAAGCGCAAACAGCTCAACAGATTCGTACGTACATGATTGATACTGTTGAAGACCCGACTTACGGGATTGCGTATGATATTTATAAAGTACCAGGCTATCATGTTGCTGCCAAAACAGGAACTGCCCAGATTTCAGATGGTAAAGGGTACGTTGATGGAGCAAGTCAAGTCTTGTCTTCTGTAGTGGAAATGGTCCCAGCGGATAATCCTGAATATGTTTTGTATATTACACTTAGACAAGCAAAATCAGGTTCGCCTTCAGAAGCAATGGCGGCAATTGCAAACCCATTAATGAAATTAGCGTTAGACATTAAAGAGACAGATCCGGAAACAACGAAAGTAGCTTCTGATAAAGTCACAGTTGCTGATTATAAAAACATGACACCAGCGGAAGCGTTGGCCAATGCCAAAGTGAACGGGGTTGATCCTGTGATTATCGGCGATGGTGAAAAAATCAAGAAACAATCAACGCCGTCTGGTCAAACATTAATGCCTAATCAAAAATTGATTTTGATCACAAATGGAACAAACTATATGCCTGATTTAACCGGCTGGTCGAAGAGCGATGTTACCAAGTTTGGTGATCTATTAGGTTTGACTGTCGAGTTTAAAGGTGAAGGCTATGTGACGAAACAAAGTATCGCTGCTGAAACTGAAATTACGGAGAAAAAATTAACCGTGATTTTAGAAGGCACAGAATAATAACGTAGAATAATTAGGAGAGATAACATGGAGTGGACACAGATTTTTATTCCCATAGTGGTGAGTTTTGCCATTACAGTGAGCGTAATGCCACTATTCATTGGCTATTTTCAAATGAAAAAACAAGGGCAGGTTACTCGTGAAGATGGCCCAACTTGGCATAGCGTGAAAACAGGTACCCCTACAATGGGGGGAGTCGTTTTCCTTGTAGCCAGCTTGATTACTTCATTAGCAATGGGGTTGTTTTTCCACCAATTTACGCCGTCTCTACTAATTATTCTATTTATTTTAGTATTATACGGTTTGCTAGGTTATTTAGATGATTTCATTAAAGTCTTTAAAAAACGGAACATGGGCTTGAATTCTCGTCAAAAATTAATTGGTCAAATTTTTGGTGGGTTGGTTTTCTACTTTGTTTATCGAAGTGAAGGCTTTTCAGAAACCTTAGATTTGTTTGGAGTAGCAGAAGTTCCGTTAGGTATTTTTTATGGCGTGTTTATTATTTTTTGGTTAGTCGGTTTTTCTAATGCCGTGAACTTGACAGATGGAATTGATGGCTTGGTTGCTGGTTTAGGAACAATTTCATTTGGTACTTATGCAATTATTGCCTGGAAACAACAACAATTTGATGTTGTGATTATCTGCCTAAGTGTGATTGGTGGGCTGATTGGCTTTTTCCCTTATAATAGAAAACCAGCAAAAATCTTCATGGGTGATGTTGGTTCATTAGCATTAGGTGGATTGTTAGCAGCAATTTCAATTATTTTGCATCAAGAATGGACGCTACTTTTAATTGGACTTGTCTACGTTTGTGAAACAGCAAGTGTTATTTTACAAGTTGCTTCATTTAAATTATTTGGTCGACGGATTTTTAAAATGTCACCAATTCATCACCATTTTGAAATGTGTGGTTGGTCTGAATGGAAAATTGATTTTGTCTTTTGGTCTGTCGGTTTAATCTGTTCAGGAATCACATTATGGATTCTTTTCTAATCTATCAAAGGGGAAATTGACAATGAAAAAAATAACAACCTATCAAAACAAAAAAGTGTTGGTTTTAGGACTAGCTAAAAGTGGTGTCAGCGCAGCGAAACTCTTACATGAGTTAGGTGCGCTCGTTACCGTTAATGACGCAAAACAATTTGATCAAAACCCTGACGCCCAAGATTTATTAACCTTGGGTATTCGTGTTGTTACAGGGGGGCATCCAATTGAATTGTTGGATGAAGAATTTGAACTAATCGTTAAAAATCCTGGTATTCCTTATACAAATCCACTTGTGGCAGAAGCACTAACTCGGAAAATTCCTATCATAACTGAGGTGGAATTAGCAGGTCAAATTGCCGAATGTCCAATTGTCGGCATTACGGGCACCAATGGTAAAACAACCACGACCACGATGATTGGTTTACTGCTAAACGCTGACAGAACGGCTGGTGAGGCACGTTTGGCGGGAAATATTGGTTTTCCAGCGAGTACGGTGGCTCAAGAAGCAACGGCCAAGGATGATCTTGTGATGGAACTTTCTAGTTTTCAGTTAATGGGAATTGAGACGTTTCACCCACAAATTGCAGTAATTACAAATATTTTTGAAGCACACTTGGATTATCATGGTTCGCGGAAAGAATATGTTGCTGCAAAATGGGCCATTCAAAAAAACATGATCGTAGAGGACACCTTGATTTTAAATTGGAATCAAGTAGAGCTTCAAACGTTAGCCAAAACCACAGCTGCCAACGTATTGCCTTTTTCAACGAAAGAAGCAGTAGAAGGGGCTTATCTTTTAGATGGGAAATTATATTTCAATGAAGAATATATTATGCCCGCCGATGAGCTAGGGATTCCTGGCAGTCACAATATTGAAAATGCACTCGCAGCGATTTGTGTAGCTAAATTAAAAAATGTATCGAATGCTCAGATTAGACAAACTTTGACAAACTTTTCAGGCGTTCCCCATCGAACGCAATTTGTTGGCGAAGTTCAGCAAAGACGTTTTTATAACGATTCAAAAGCAACCAATATTTTAGCTACAGAGATGGCGTTAAGTGGGTTTGACAACCAAAAGCTACTTTTACTTGCGGGTGGCTTGGATCGCGGTAACTCATTTGATGAATTGGTTCCTGCTCTGCTGGGACTCAAAGCAATTGTTTTATTTGGAGAAACCAAAGAAAAATTGGCGGAAGCTGCTAAAAAAGCGAACATTGAAACAATTTTATTTGCTGAAAATGTTCAAACGGCGGTTACCATTGCCTTTGATTATTCGGAAAAAGATGATACTATTTTACTATCACCTGCTTGCGCAAGTTGGGATCAATACCCGAATTTTGAAGTACGCGGGGAAGCCTTTATGCAAGCTGTTCAACAATTAAAAGAAAGTGAAATGTGAGAAAATGAAGATACTAGTAACTGGTGGTGGCACAGGTGGGCATATCTATCCTGCGTTATCCTTCGTCGAACACGTCAAAAAAGAAGCACCTGCAACAGAATTCTTGTATGTGGGAACAGAAAATGGTCTAGAAAGTCAAATTGTGCCAAAGGCGAAAATTCCATTTAAAACGATTAAAATTCAAGGATTCAAGCGTTCGCTAAGTCCTCAAAATTTTAAAACAATTTATTTATTTTTAACAAGCATTAATAAAGCAAAAAAAATTATTCGTGAATTTCAACCAGATGTGGTCATTGGTACAGGCGGTTATGTTTCTGGTGCAGTAGTTTATGCGGCCCACCAATTGAAAATACCGACAATTATTCATGAACAAAATAGTATCCCCGGAATGACAAATAAATTTTTAAGTCGTTATGTGGATAAAATTGCGATTTGTTTTCCAGATGTCGCTAGTTTTTTCCCGAAAGAAAAAACAATTTTAACAGGGAACCCGCGGGGACAAGAAGTCGTAACGGTGGAAAAGTCAGCTATTTTATCAGAGTTTGGCTTGGATCCAGCAAAGAAAACGGTGGTTTTATTTGGCGGAAGTCGTGGCGCCTTGAAAATCAATCAAGCGTTTGAACAGGCCTTTCCTTTGTTTGAAGAGAGAGAGTATCAAGTTTTATACGCTTCAGGAGAAAGATATTATCAGGAACTTCAAGAAAGTCTAAAGCTTTCTGAAAAGAAATTGACAAACATAAGTGTGCAACCGTATATTGATAAAATGGTTGAAGTGATGGCTAATACCGATTTAATGGTGGGACGTGCAGGAGCAACCTCAATTGCGGAGTTCACCGCATTAGGATTACCAGCAATTTTAATTCCGAGTCCTTACGTCACGAATGATCATCAAACGAAAAACGCGCAAAGCTTAGTAAAAGTTGGTGCTGTTGAAATGATTCCAGATGCAGAATTGACCGGCGCTCGTTTAGTTGCGGCAATTGATGATATTTTATTAAACAATGAAAAAAGACAACAGATGGCAACGGCGTCCAAAGGGGAAGGCATCCCAGATGCAAGTGATCGTTTGTATCAAGTTGTGAAAACGTTAGTCTGAGATAGGAGGTGTGGAAGATTAGTAACGAGAACGATATATTCAAAAAAAGAAAACCATTACCTCCAAAAAAATCGGAAGAGTCTCAACCTGAACTGACACCTTGGCAAAAACAAAACCAAGAATATTTGAAGAAGCAAGCGGAAGAAGCTGCTTCAAAAGGTGAAAACGAACAAGCAGAAGTCACCATCACTTTACAAGAACAAAGTCAAGAAGAGCCTCAACAACATCTTCCACAAGAAACAGTGGAAGAAGAGGAGCATTTTGCAGATCGTTTACCGAACGTTAAGAAAACACGGAACAAGCGCTTATACAGGCGTTTAGCCTTTATTTTAACTTGTTTAGGGACAGCCATTTTAGTGGCATTGTATTTTGTTTCGCCTCTTAGTCGATTGAGTGAAGTAACAGTTTCAGGTAACAAAAGTGTGGAGAGCCAAGCGATTATTCAGCAGTCAAAACTTGAAACGGGTAGTGGCTTATGGGAGCAGTATTCAAATAGAAATTATTTTTCTGCAAATATTCAGAAAAAGTTTCCAATTATAAAAAAGGCGAACATTAAGTTAAATGGTATTAATTCATTTAAAATTGATATTCAAGAGTATCAAATTGTCGCTCTTGCTGCGACTAAAGGCGGCTATCATCCGATTTTAGAGAATGGTAAAACTTTGGCGGAAACCACCAAGGCTGCTGAAAGTGGCAAACCAATTTTTGAGAATTTCAAAGAGGATAAATTAATCTCTGAATTAATGGCCTCTTACAACAAATTACCTCAAGAAATTAAACTAGGAATTTCAGAAATTAAATATGCACCATCAAAAACCAATAAAGACTTGATTAATGTCTATATGAATGATGGAAATCGAGTGATTGTTAATATTTCTGATTTAAGTGAAAAAATGGCTTATTATTCACAAGTAGCCGAGCAAATGGACAAACCTGGAATCGTTGATATGGAAGTCGGCATTTTTTCTTATCCGTATGAAAAAGAAAGTGAAGAAACGGGCAGTGAAGTTTCCGAAGATTCAGCGGCTGAAAATCAAGAAGTTGTGGACCCAAATGCAGGCGTAGCAACGGATGAAGCGAATAACGGTACGCCGACAAATGGAGAAAATCAAGAAGTGCAACAAGCAGAATAAGTTTTTTACAAAAATGTTTCAAAAATTAACGAACAAATTCGTATAATCTGCTTTCTAAAACCCCCATTTTTATGGTAAAATTGGAAGAAGTGAATAATACTAAAAAAGAGATAGTTAAACGGACGCCTTTGTCCGCTTAGATATTGGAATTAATAGGAGGAGGAATTCCGTTCATGGCAAAAACAGGAATGTATGTAGGCCTCGATATTGGTACAACTTCTGTCAAAGTAGTTGTCGCTGAATATATTGAAGGTCAAATGAACATCATCGGCGTTGGAAATGCAAAATCAGACGGTTTGAATCGAGGGATTGTCGTCGATATTGATCAAACAGTTCAAGCAATCCAACGGGCCGTTCGACAAGCCGAAGAAAAAGCCGGCATTCAAATTAAAAGCGTAAATGTTGGATTACCAGCGAATTTATTAGAAGTAGAAAGCTGTCAAGGAATGATAGCTGTTAGCAGTGAATCAAAAGAAATTACAGATGAGGATGTGCGCAACGTCGCATCTGCAGCTTTGGTTCGTTCAACTCCTCCTGAACGTCAAATTGTTGCAATCTTACCGCAAGACTTTACCGTCGACGGCTTTGAAGGCATCAAAGACCCACGTGGAATGCTTGGCGTTCGCATGGAGATGTTTGGCGTTGTCTATACTGGACCAAAAACAATCATCCATAACATCCGTAAATGTGTTGAAAAAGCTGGCTTAGGAATTAACGAATTAGTGATTACACCGCTTGCTTTAACAGAAACAATTTTAACAGATGGCGAAAAAGACTTTGGAACAATTGTCATTGATATGGGTGGCGGTCAAACAACGACATCTGTTATCCACGACAAACAATTGAAATTTACTCATGTTAACCAAGAAGGCGGCGAGTTCATCACGAAAGATATCTCAATCGTATTGAATACTTCTTTTAACAACGCCGAAGCCTTAAAAATTAATTATGGGGATGCTTATCCAGAAAGAACTTCAGCAAACGAAGAGTTTCCTGTTGATGTTATCGGTAAGTCAGAGCCTGTAAGAGTGGACGAACGTTACCTTTCAGAAATTATTGAAGCGCGTGTGGAACAAATTTTGAGAAAATCAAAAGAAGTTCTGGATGAAATTGATGCGTTTGAATTACCTGGAGGCGTTGTATTAACTGGTGGCGCCGCTAGTATGCCAGGTATTGTCGATTTGGCGCAAGAGATTTTTGAAGCCAACGTAAAACTATACGTACCAAATCACATGGGCTTACGTAACCCAGTCTTTGCTAATGTCATTAGCATTGTGGAATATTCAGCGCAACTAAACGATATTTATCACATTGCCAAATATGCAATCCCTGGTGAAAAATCGAAACCAGCACAATCAGTCGCTGTCCAACAAGAAGTTCGCTATGACACATATGCTGAACAGCCTCAAGAAGAATACGAAGAATTCAACGAACGTGAGTCTGGTGAAAAAGTGACAGGCAAAATCAAAGACTTCTTCTCGAACATTTTCGACTAATCACACAAACAGGAGGATACGATATCATGGAATTTTCATTAGACAATAACATTAACAACGGTGCAGTCATTAAAGTTATCGGTGTAGGTGGCGGCGGCGGAAACGCTGTAAACCGTATGATCGAAGAAAACGTTAAAGGCGTGGAATTTATCACAGCCAATACAGACGTTCAAGCATTAAAACATTCAAAAGCAGAAACAGTGATTCAATTAGGCCCTAAATACACTCGTGGTTTAGGTGCCGGTTCACAACCTGAAGTTGGCCAAAAAGCTGCAGAAGAAAGTGAACAAGTGATTTCAGAATCATTACAAGGCGCGGATATGATTTTCATTACTGCTGGTATGGGTGGCGGAACTGGTACAGGTGCTGCCCCAGTAGTTGCAAAAATCGCTAAAGAATTAGGCGCTTTAACAGTTGGTGTAGTAACTCGTCCATTTAGTTTTGAAGGTCCAAAACGTGGTCGTTTTGCCGCTGAAGGAATTGCCTTATTAAAAGAAAACGTTGATACACTATTAATTATCTCAAACAACCGCTTATTAGAAGTAGTTGACAAGAAAACGCCAATGCTTGAAGCATTTAGAGAAGCTGATAATGTATTACGTCAAGGTGTTCAAGGGATTTCAGATTTAATCACTGCACCAGGTTACGTAAACTTGGACTTTGCTGACGTGAAAACAGTGATGGAAAACCAAGGAACAGCTTTAATGGGGATTGGTGTAGCGAGCGGCGAAGAACGCGTAATTGAAGCAACGAAAAAAGCTATTTCTTCACCATTGTTAGAAACATCCATCGATGGTGCGGAACAAGTCTTATTAAACATTACTGGTGGCTTAGACATGACCTTGTTTGAAGCACAAGATGCTTCAGATATCGTTACAAATGCTGCTTCAGGTGATGTGAACATCATCCTAGGTACATCAATCAACGAAGATTTAGGCGACGAAATTCGTGTAACAGTTATCGCTACAGGTATTGATGAATCAAAAAAGGATAGAAAACCGCACCGTCAAACAAGACAAGCGGTTCAACCAATGCAACAAACAACTCAATCTGTGGAAATGGATCAACCAAAATCACAAGAAGAAGCAAGTGCTTTTGGCGATTGGGATATTCGCAGAGAACAAAATACACGTCCAAAAGTTGATGAATCTTCATTAGAACAAGTAGACAAAAAAGAATTTGACACATTCCACCGTGAAGAACCAAATCACAATGATGACGAATTAAGTACGCCACCATTTTTCCGCAGAAAACGATAAGGAGCATCGATTAGAAATGATAGCTGAAAACTTAACAAATATTAATAATCAACTTCAGCTAGCATGCAAAAGCTCACAGCGCTCTGTTGCTGATGTGACAATGATTGGCGTCACTAAATCAGTAGGAATTGAGGAAGCAGCAGAGCTTGTTCAGCTTGGTGTCCAGAATTTAGCTGAAAACCGAGTAGATAAGTTACTAGAAAAGAAAGCTGGATTGGAAAAATTTAATGATATTCAGTGGCATTTAATTGGTAATTTACAACGTAGGAAGGTAAAATTAATTATTAATGAGATAGATTATTTTCATGCATTAGATAGTCTGAGTCTAGCCAAAGAAATTCAAAAAAGAGCAACGAAAGTTATTCGTTGTTTTGTTGAGGTGAATATAACTGGGGAAGAAAGCAAGCACGGCTTTCGTAAAGAAGACGTCTTACCTTTCATTCAAGAACTTGCTGATTTGGACAAAATTCAAATCGTCGGTCTAATGACTATGGCACCTTTTGGGGCAAGTGAAGAAGTATTACATGCAACATTTAGAGAATTAAAAGAGCTGCAAATGACCGTAAATGAGAAACATTTATCTTTTGCTCCTTGTACAGAACTTAGCATGGGAATGAGTAACGATTTCCCAATCGCAGTTGAAGAAGGTGCAACTTTTATACGAATCGGAACAGCGTTATTCAGAGATGCGTAAAGGAGAGGAATTTATGTCAATTTTTAATAAGGATGCGTTATCGAGCTTTTTTGGCTTATCTGGCGAAGAAGATGATTATTATGATAACTACGAAGAATATGAAGAGCGCAAAGCAGTTAATGAACCACCGCGTCGTGCAGCTCGGCCTAAACCACAACGCCCTGTTCAACAACAGGAAAGTTACAGTCAGCCAGCTTATACACAACAAAGTGAGCCTGTAGTTGAAAAACCTTCTGCACGCTATCGTTCTGCTGAAGCGCATCAAGAAAGAGACACACAACAAGCTGCTTACACAGAGAAAAAAGTGGTTTCTATGCGTAGTTCTAATCAATCAGCGACTACGAATACAAGACGAGCACAAGAAAGCACCGCCAATGCAAAAACACATAAAATTACTATTATTGAACCACGTGTGTATTCAGAAGCAATGAGCATTGCGAAACATTTATTTGCTGAAGAAGCCGTGCTAGTTAATTTTACATTAGTAGAAGAAGACCAAGCACGACGCATCGTTGATTTCTTAACTGGTACTGTGTATGCTTTAGACGGAGATATTCAGCGCGTTGGCAATGAAATCTTCTTATGCACACCAGCGAATATGGAAATTGATAGTGCGACAGCACAATCTTTAGCCAACAAACAATTCTTTGATTTCTAAGCCTTAGGGAGGTGTTATTATCGCAACACTGATTACTCTATTATACAAAGGCGTTCAAATCTATTCAGGATTACTAGTGATTTACGCGCTACTTTCATGGTTTCCAGGAGCGTATGATTCTGCTTTCGGGCGTTTGCTCTCTAGAATTTGTGAACCATACTTAAGTTTGTTTGACCGTTTGAATTTAAGGATTGGAATGGTTGGATTTAACGTAATGGTAGGGATTATTGTCCTTAACCTAGCAGCGGGTGGCTTAGCAGTCATTTTACGAGCTATTGTTTATTAATAACTTTTAGAAAGGATGATTTATCTATGAACGCAAATGTGTATCAACATTTCCGCAAAGATGAACATCCTTTTATTGACACTGTCGGGGATTGGCTAGAGCAAGTGGAGATGCAATACGCGCCTTATTTGACAGACTTTCTTGATCCTAGACAGGCGTATATTTTGGAAACGTTGATTCGACAAAACAGTGATTTATCGTTTACTTTTTATGGTGGTTATGAGCAAGCAGAACGAAAACGCTGCTTGATTTATCCAGCGTATTACATACCAGAAGAGACAGATTTTGGTGTTGTATTATTTGAAATTATTTATCCATCTAAATTTGCGACATTATCTCATGGGAAAATTTTAGGCACCTTGATGAATGTTGGGGTTCGTAGGGAAGCCTTTGGAGATATTATTTCCGATGGTGATAAGTGGCAGGTTTTTATAGCACAAGAAGTAGCTGGCTTCGTTGTTAACCAAGTCGACAAAATTGGTAAAATTACTGTTCGCTTAGAAGAGCGGGATTATACACAAATTTTGATACCGAAGGATGGTTGGCAAGAAGAGCGAACGACTATGAGCTCTTTGCGGCTGGATAGTGTGATTTCCGCCGTATTTAATATTTCAAGGCAGCGATCAAAACAATTGATCGAATCTGGTAAAGTAAAAGTCAATTGGACAGAAACAACACGACCAGATTTTGCTTTAGACTTATTAGATATTGTTTCGATACGGGGATTTGGGCGCCTTCAGATTCAAGAATTAGAAGGAAAAACAAAGAAAGAAAAATTTCGTGTCCTCTTAGGGGTATTGAGAAAATAATCTCGAACTTTTGTTTAAGAAAACCATTTTGGCTGTTCATTCAGACGAAGTTGTGTATAATAAAAAAAGTAAGATATTTGCTATTTCAGGATTAGTATGAGAATGTGTTCATAAGGGGTTTTACAAAAATAATCCAAAGAGGTGAAGGAATATGGCATTAACTCCATTAGATATTCAAAACAAAGACTTCTCAACAAAAATGAGAGGCTATAACCAAGACGATGTAGATGACTTTTTAGATCAAGTCACACGTGATTATGAAGATGCATTACAAAAAAATCGTGAACTTGAGAAATCATTAAAACACGCAGAAGAAAAATTACAATACTTCAATGAATTGAAAGATGCATTGAACCAATCAATTATTGTTGCACAAGATACCGCTGATAAAGTGAAATCAAGTGCCAATAAAGAATCAGAAATGATTATCACTTCGGCAGATAACCAAGCCAAAGAAACCTTGGTAGAAGCTGAACGTAAATCAAATGCAATGATTGCAGATGCTGAAGCAAAATCAACACAAATCTTAGCAGAAGCAATTGAACGTGCCCGTCAATTAGCTGGGGAAACAGAAGACTTGAAGAAGAAAACACGTGTCTTCCATCAACGCTTAAGCTTAATGCTTGAAACTCAATTAGAGCAAGTAAAGAGTGAAGAGTGGGAAGAGATTTTAAAGCCTTTTTCTAGTTATGTCGGAGACAAACATACAGCAGTTAAGGAAATTCTTGATGAACAAGACCTTGACAACGAAAATGAAACTGTTGTAAACTCTGAAGAGAACACAGATGCTGTAGTAGAAAAAAAGCCTGTAATTGAAGTCACTGAAGAAACAATTGAAGAAGAATCAAAATAGATAGAACAGAACGTTTAATGTTTATTCTTAGCAGCGAGTCAATGATAGTGAAAGTTTGACAGACACTGGCATTAAACAGATCCTCTATCCTAGATGCAGTTCTGAACACTTGAGTAGGAACTGCCGGATAATTACCGTTATCAATTTCAGAGAAAGTAGGGGCAACTCTACTTTGAATTTGGGTGGTAACACGAGTACTTCGTCCCTTGGGATGGAGTACTCTTTTTTTATCTACTTTTATCAGCTATCGTTCATCTTTAGTATGAACTAACACAATTAAATCGATAAAATGAAAGCGAGGCAAATGCATATGAAAATGAAAGAAACATTGCAATTAGGAAAAACAGCTTTTCCAATGCGTGGGAACTTGCCAAACCGTGAAGCAGAATGGCAAAAAGATTGGGAAGAAAAAGGCTTATATGAACAACGTCAAAAATTAAACGAAGGAAAACCAACCTTTGTTTTACATGATGGCCCTCCGTATGCAAACGGAAATATTCATTTAGGACATTCTTTGAATAAAATCAGTAAAGATATTATTATTCGTTCAAAATCAATGTCTGGTTTCCGTTCTCCTTATGTGCCTGGTTGGGATACTCATGGTTTACCAATTGAGCAAGTGTTAACCAATAAAGGGGTTAAACGTAAAGAAATGACTGTCGCTGAGTATCGCGAAAAATGTAAAGAGTATGCCTTATCACAAGTCGACAAACAACGTAACGATTTTAAACGTTTAGGTGTGTCAGGTGATTGGGAACATCCATACATTACGTTAGATCCAGAGTATGAAGCAGCAGAAATTCGTGTTTTTGGTAAGATGGCAGAAAAAGGCTATATTTATAAAGGCTTAAAACCAATTTATTGGTCTCCTTCAAGTGAATCTTCTTTAGCAGAAGCAGAAATTGAATACAAAGATGTAAAATCACCTTCTATTTACGTAGCTTTTAATGTGGCCGATGGTAAAGGTCTTTTAGATAACGAGACAGCCTTCGTCATCTGGACGACAACCCCTTGGACATTACCAGCCAACTTAGGTATTTCAGTTAATCCTGATTTTACGTACGTTGAAGTGAAGGCAGACGGTCGTAAATTTGTAATTGCTAAAGATTTATTAACAACAGTTAAAGAAGCGATTGGTTGGGAAGAAGTAGAAGTTTTGCGAGAATTTTCTGGTGAAAAATTAGATCGTATGACAGCTCAACATCCATTCTATGATCGAACATCACTTGTTATGCTAGGCGACCACGTGACGCTAGATGCCGGGACTGGCTTAGTTCATACCGCACCAGGGCATGGTGAAGATGACTATATCGTTAGCCGTAAATATGATTTACCTGTTATTTCTCCTGTTGACAGCCGTGGGGTCTTTACAGATGAAGCACCTGGTTTTGAAGGAATTTTCTATGACAAAGCGAATCCAATGATTACTGAGTTATTAGAAGAAAAAGGCGCGTTATTAAAATTAGATTTCTTTACGCATAGTTATCCACATGACTGGCGTACCAAAAAACCAGTTATTTACCGTGCAACGCCACAATGGTTTGCTTCAATTTCTAAATTCCGTCAAGATATTTTAGATGAAGTTGAGAAAGTTGACTGGCTAATTCCTTGGGGAAAAACACGTTTGTATAATATGATTCGTGACCGTGGTGATTGGGTAATCTCTCGCCAAAGAGCGTGGGGTGTACCATTACCGATCTTCTATGCTGAAAACGGGGAAGCCATCATTACGCCAGAAACAATTGAATATGTAGCGAATTTATTTGCAGAACATGGATCAAATATCTGGTTTATGCGTGAAGCAAAAGAGTTACTACCAGCAGGCTTTACACATCCAGGTTCACCAAATGGCGAGTTTACCAAAGAAACAGATATCATGGACGTTTGGTTTGACTCAGGTTCTTCACATGAAGGAGTTTTACGAGAAAGAGAAGAGTTAACTTTCCCAGCAGATATGTATTTAGAAGGTTCTGACCAATATCGTGGTTGGTTTAACTCAAGTATTACAACAAGTGTTGCTATCAATGGGGTAGCGCCTTATAAATCAATCATTTCTCAAGGGATGGTTCTCGATGGCGAAGGCCGTAAGATGAGTAAATCGTTAGGCAATACTATCTTACCTGAAAAAGTTATCAATCAAATGGGGGCAGATATCTTACGCTTGTGGGTAAGTAGTGTTGACGCGGAAGCCGATGTGCGTGTCTCAATGGATATCTTAAACCAAGTATCTGAAGTGTACCGGAAAATCCGTAATACTATGCGTTTCTTGTTAGCGAATACGAGTGATTTTAATCCAGCTGAGCATACTGTAGCTTATGCTGATTTACGTTCTGTAGATAAATACATGACGGTTCGTTTAAATCAAGTCATTCAAGAAATCCGTGAAAATGGTTATGAAAAATATAATTTCATGCATATTTATCGGACAGTTATGAACTTCTTAACTGTGGATCTATCTTCTTTCTATTTAGACTTTGCGAAAGATGTCGTTTATATTGAAGCAGAAAATGATTATCAACGTCGTTGTATGCAGACTGTTTTCTACCAAACATTGGTTTCATTAACAAAATTATTGACACCAATTATTCCACATACAGCGGAAGAAATTTGGAGTTTCTTACAAGAAGAAGAAGAGTATGTGCAATTAGCTGAATTCCCAGGTTACGAAACGTTTACTAATGAAGAAGAATTGATGGATACATGGGCAGCCTTTATGGATTTCCGTGACAATGTCTTAAAAGCGTTGGAAGAAGCTCGTCATTCTAAATTAATCGGTAAATCGTTAGAAGCTAAAGTAACTGTTTATCCAAATGAACAAATTCGTCAATTAATGACAGCTGTTGATGCAGATATTGCTCAATTACTAATTGTTTCCGACTTTGAAGTATCAAAAGAAGTAGCACCTAGTGAAGCTGTTCAATTTGAAGACATGGCTATTTTAGTTGAAAAAGCAGAAGGCGAAACGTGTGACCGTTGTCGTTCCGTTCGTCAAGATGTCGGCTCAGATGAAAAATTACCAACACTTTGTGGCCGTTGTGCACACATTGTTGAAGAAAATTATCCAGAAGCGGTTGCTGAAGGATTCGAATAAACAAGAAAAAAGATCCGCTAGTCGTTAACTAGCGGATCTTTTTTGGCTTATTTATTGCTCAAGTTGACCGCGGTCACGGTACCAGTTATCTGGTTGCCATTCCCAAGTAAAGCCATCTTTTTCTAATAAGTCGAAGGCAGCTTGCGGGCCCATTGTGCCAGCGGCATAATTAGGGAAAGAAACGTCTGTTTTATCCCAAGCATGTCGAATAATGTCAACAATGCGCCAAGATTGGGCAACTTCGTCCCAATGAGAGAAGTTTGTACTATCGCCATTTAGGCAGTCTAATAGAAGTTTTTCGTATGCTTCTGGACTATTTTCAGTCATTTCAGCACTTTGACGGAAATCAAGTTTCACTGGAGTTGTATTGAACCCTTGACCGATTTCTTTTCCATTTAAGGTTAATGAAAATCCTTCAGTTGGTTGGATATAGATAGTTAAAACATTCGGTGGTAAATCGGTTTTATCGCATTCTTCACACGTATCATCTTTGAAGACATTAATAGGTACTTGTTTAAAGACGATGTTAATACGTGTGCCTTTTTCAGTTAATCGTTTACCTGTGCGAACATAGAAAGGGACGCCAGACCAACGGAAATTATCAATTAAAAATTTACCAGCAACAAAAGTTTCAGTGGATGAAGTTTCTGCCACATTTGGTTCATCACGATAGGCTGCGAATGTTTGATCAGCTAGCTGACCTTCGCCGTATTGTCCACGCACGAAATTTTGAAGGGCTTCTTCTTCAGAATAAAGGCGGATGGCACGTAAAGCTTTTACTTTTTCAGTCCGAATTTCTTTTTCAGAAAAGGCAACAGGAGGCTCCATAGAAAGCAATGCAACGACTTGTAAAATATGATTTTGAACCATATCTTTTAGTGCGCCACTGTGGTCATAATAGCCGCCACGATCCTCGACACCTAAGCTTTCAGCGAAGGTGATTTGGACATTATCAATGTAACGATTGTTCCATTGTGATTCAAAAATATTATTGGCAAAACGAATGGCTGAAATATTTTGGATCATTTCTTTGCCTAAGTAATGGTCAATTCGGAAAATATCTTGTTCAGGAAATGCAGCACGAATTTCTTCATTTAATTCGTAGGCAGATTCATAATCAGAACCAAATGGCTTTTCGATAATTAGACGATCAAAGCCTTCTTCCGAAATAATATGTTGTGATTTCAAGTGATTAACAATGGTTCCAAAGAATTGAGGGGCCATAGCTAAATAGTAAACATGATTGCCTTCTAAGTGGTATTGTTCATTTAGGCGATCAGATAATTCTTTTAAGGTATTATAATGTTCCGTATCATTCACATTATGTGATTGGTAATAGAAATGACTAGAAAATTCAGTCGCCTCTTCGGCCGTGGGATTTAAGTCTTGAATGGTTTCACGAACGATTTCCCGATAGTATTCGTCTGTCCATTCCCGACGTGCGGTACCAATCACCGCAAAACGCTCAGCTAATAATCCTTTTTTATATAAGCGGAACAGGGAAGGATACAATTTGCGTTTGGCAAGATCACCTGTCCCCCCGAAAATAGTAAATAATGCTACTTTTTCATTCATTAGTTTTCCTCACTTTCTCTAATCAACGGCTCAACAAAAATTGTGTTTGCTGCTTTAAAGCTGACGGATAATTCTTTGTTTTCATTATAAATGGTGATCGGTCCTTCATATGCAGCAATTTCTTTAATCGTATATTCTTCTTGAATATTTAAATCAATGGAAACTAAATAATCCAGTAATTCTTTTTCGTCTAAGACACGTGCAATCCGAATTTTTGTGCCAACAGGGTAGTCTGTTAACGTTTGGCGTTTCTCCTCATGAATGGGTTGATTATCTTCGGGAATAACACCACCGTGTGGACAAAATTCTGGATGATTTAAATAATCCGCTAAACGGTTCACAAGCGTCTGTGAAGTAACATGTTCTAAAACTTCTGCCTCTTCGTGCACATCATTCCAAGTGTAATTTAAGTGCTCTACTAAAAAGACTTCCCAGATTCGGTGTTTGCGAATTAACGTACTCGCTTTTTTTAAGCCTTTTTCAGTTAATTGTACCCCTTGATAAGGAGAATGCTCAACCAAATCTTCTTTTACTAACTTTGAAATCATCTCACTAACCGAAGCTGCCGAAACATCGAGTCCAGAAACAATTTGTTTATTATTCACTTTAACTTCGTCGCCACCTAATTCAAAAATTAATTTTAAATAGTCTTCGCGATTTGGTGTCATAGGGGCTCATCCTTTCAAAAAAACATCATCCTAAGTTTATCAGAAAAAGGCGCATTTGACTATTTAATAATATTCAAGTTGTAAGAAAACTTTCTGAATGCTTTTGCAAGGGATGTAAAAAAATAAATCACCCACCGCACATACTTCATTTTATGTGTCGTGGGTGATTTATTAATTGTAAATAGCCCGTTCTAGTGTGTAGGTTTCGTCGTCGGCTTCATCGTAAAGCGTCGCAGGGACACCATTTTCACATTGAATGATTAAATGGTAACCTAACTTGTCTAAGATAACTAAGCGTTTAGGGGTTAATTCAACAAGCAAGGCATGCATTTGTTTGCCATCAATGAAAACATTGAAAGATGAGGTGATTTCTAAGGTGTGTTGCGTGGCTTTCTTCACGTCTACAAACCACCAATGCCCAGTATAATTGTGTTGAAGCTCCTGTGGGGAAGGGAGCTGTTTATTTTTTTTCCAGAGGATAGAGCCTGCTAATCCAGTAAGTAAAGATGCGCCAACCAAGAAAGTCCAATGTTTTTTCAAAGAAATTCCTCCTAACCTTCATTTTCATTTATTCGTCTTCGTTACCTTTATTATATAGAACTTGTCTAAAATATTCGACTAAATCGCTGAGAATTGACAAATATTTAATGATTGACACAAGATAGTAAAATTGTTGGTTTTGGTCTATACTTTTCCTTGTTTTTTTATGGTATAGTGTGTAAGAAAGGAAGTCTGTGTATGAAGTACCCGAATGTCCAACTTGCTTATTTTATCGAACGACCCAATCGGTTTATTGCACACTGTCGTTTAATGGAAACGAATGAAGAAGTAATCACACATGTCAAAAATACTGGCAGAGGGAAAGAAGTTTTTTTACCAGGTGCTGTTGTGGCGCTTAGTTATCAACCATCGCCTAAAAGAAAAACAGATTACGATTTGATTGCAGTAAAAAAAGGTTCTTTTTGGATTAATATTGATAGCCAAGTACCGAATACATTAGTCAATGAAGCGTTAAAAAATGGTCAAATTGTGCTTCCTGGTTTAGTTGGTACGATCCAAACTGTTAAACGTGAGCAACGATTTGCACATTCAAAATTTGATTTTCTAGTGGAAACGGATGCAGACGAACAAGCTTTTGTCGAAGTGAAAGGCATGACTTTAGAAAATAAAGGCATCGGTGCTTTTCCTGACGCGCCAACACTTCGTGGCTTGAAGCATGTCACTGAACTAATGGCTGCAACTAAAGCGGGTTACCGCTGTTACGTTTTGTTTGTGGTCCAATTTGAAGAAATTAAGCAAGCAACGATTCACCAAGAGATGCAACCCGCCTTTGCTGAAAATGTGGGTGCTGCAATTGATCAAGGTGTGCAAGTCCTTGCTTACAATTGCCACGTAACACCAGCAACGATTGAACTTAAGTCACAGGTAACCTTTGATTTATTACAGGCATTTGATGATCCTAATAAATAACTTGAAGAACTCCTAGCGTTTTAAGGCAGGGTAATTACGTGACTTTTGTACGAGAGATTACTATTATAAAGAGAGTAAATAAACAAAAAATGGAGGTTTTTGATTATGATACATTTAGGCGTAATTGGTACCAATTGGATTAGTCATCAATTTGTTGCAGCAGCTTTAGAAACGGGTGCGTACGATTTAACGGCTGTTTATTCTCGGAAACTAGCAACGGCACAAGAATTTGGTTCTCGCTATGGGGATGTGGAATATGCAATTGATTTAGAGACGTTTTTTGGTATTGCACATATGGATACGGTTTATATTGCCTCACCAAATTCATTACATTTTGAACAAGCGAAACAAGCAATTTTAGCGAAAAAAAATGTAATTGTTGAAAAACCAGCTTTTTCAACGCCTGATGAGATGGCAGAAATTATTGAATTAGCGAATAAAAATCGTGTGTATTTCTTTGAAGCGGCCCGTAATATTCATGAGCAAAGTTTCCAAAAAATTGCTGAATTATTGCCATTAAAAAACCAAATTTTAGGTGCGAATTTTACGTATATGAAATATTCTTCTCGCTATGATCAAGTATTAGAAGGCAAAGAGCCAAATATTTTTTCTCCTCATTTTTCTGGGGGAGCCTTAGCAGATTTAGGCGTTTATTTAGTTTATGCAGCCTTGGGCTGGTTTGGCGTACCAAACGAAAGCCATTATTTTGCTAGTAAAATTGCGACAGGTGTCGATGGCTTAGGAACAATTATTTTACGATATGATCAGTTTGACGTGACGTTAAACACTGGGAAAATTAGTGATTCTTTTGCGCCATCCGAAATTTACTTTGAAAACGGGACCTTGATTTTAGATAGTGTCAATGCTATTTCTTCGGCTGAGTACCATGATCGCGCATATGAAGAACGTGATGTCTTAGATATTCAAGTAGCCGATAATCCAATGATTGAAGAAGCCCGTGATTTTGCAGCAGTTTTAAATAACCCAACAGATAAGTATTGGGGCACCAAGTATGAAGAATGGGTTGAGCTTGCTCGAAATGTCAATAAAGTAGTCACTGATTTACGTCATAGTGCCGGCATTATTTTTGATGCTGATAAATAAGAATTAAGCGATAGGAAAGGAACAATATGAGATTTTTAGAACAACTTCCAGAGGCTTGGCAAGAACAGTGGCAAGCTTCTGGCTTTAACGAACCATCAACAATTCAAGAAAAAAGTTTTACGCCCCTTCGCGAAGGAGAAAATGTTTTAGGAATTTCGCCGACAGGAACTGGAAAAACACTTGCTTACATGCTGCCTTTACTCTTAACTGTTGAAAAAGGACAGGGAAATCAATTGTTGATTATTGCTCCGTCTCAAGAATTAGCTATGCAAATTGCTGAAGTTGCTCGGACTTGGGCTAAGCCACTTCAATTAACGGTTCAAACGTTAATCGGCGGGGCAAATGTTTCACGCCAGATTGACAAGTTAAAAAAACGTCCTGAAGTGTTAATCGGAACACCAGGTCGGATTTTAGAGTTAATGAAGAATAAAAAAGTCAAAGCTCAGTTGGTAAAAACAATTGTAATGGATGAAGTTGATCAACTTTTCCAAGAGGAAGAGCTAAGTTTAACCAAGCAAATTTTGACACACACACCAACCGAATACCAACTTGTTTTTTATTCAGCGACTGCTGATCGTGTCGTGAATCAAGCGCAATCTTTAAGCCGAAAATTACAGGTGATTGATGTGACGGAAGAAGATACTTCAGCAGGTCAAGTCGCCCACTACTTTATTCGATTAGCACCAAGAAAAAAAGCTGATTACTTACGTCGTTTGGCCCATACAGAAGCATTCAGAAGCATGGTCTTTTTCAATCAAGTTGCTGATTTAGGTGCAGCAGAAGAAAAATTAGTTTATGAGAATGTGCCAGCTATTGGTCTGGCTTCAGATCAAAGTAAACAGTTGCGTAAATTGGCGATCGATCAATTTAAAGCAGAACGAGTGAAGTTGTTACTAACCACGGATATTGCGGCACGGGGCTTAGATTTCACAGGGGTCCCTTACGTCGTAAACGTAGATGTTCCTTTAACCGAAGAGAGCTATATTCATCGTTCTGGTCGCGTTGGCCGGATGGGTGCACAAGGGGCAGTGATTACGTTTATCAACGACGGAACCAAAAGAGATTATCAACGTTTGATGAAACAATTGGCCATTCCCTATCAGGAAATCTTTTTATATGATGGTGCACTTCATGAACAGCCAAAAGCCAAAGATGAACTAGAAAAAAAGAACGTAGCCAAAGATACGTATTCAGAAAAAAAGAGTACGAAAGAAAGAAAACCAGAAACAGTAAATTCTGTTGTCAAAGAACCACAAGAAACACGCAAAAAGAAGAAAAACAAAAAGAAAAACACGAAAAACAAAGGAGCTCGTAAAGCGAAGAAATAACGCTTTACGAGCTTCAAGCAGAACGTTGTATCGAGGAGGATTCCATGAAATCTCGGAAGGAAGAAATCTTAGCGTTACTTCAAAAAAATGAAACTGGCTTAACGGCAGGAGCGGTAGCAGAACAGTTAATGATTGATCGCAGTAATGCCAGCCGTTATTTAAATGAATTATTCAAAGAAAAGAAAATTACTAGAAGTACTGGACGTCCTGTTATCTATTCAGTGCCAACAATCAATGAAGGAGAACAAGTCCATGTAGATGAGTCCACCTCTGTTAGTTTTGACACATTAGTAGGTGCCAATGATTCTTTAAAAGTGAGTATTCAGCAGGCTAAGGCGGCTATTTTATATCCACCAAGAGGTTTGCATACGATTATTTTTGGGAAAACAGGAACAGGGAAATCTCTTTTTGCTGAATGTATGTACCGTTTTGCCATTGATTCAAAAACCTTAGATGAAGATGCCCCTTTTGTCTCTTTTAATTGTGCTGATTATGCACAAAACCCACAATTATTATTTGGTCATATCTTTGGCGTAAAAAAAGGCGCCTATACTGGTGCGAATGAAGATAGTCCAGGCTTAATGGCAAAAGCAGATGGCGGGATTCTCTTTTTAGATGAAATTCATCGTTTACCGCCAGAAGGTCAAGAAATGCTCTTTACGTTTATTGATAAAGGCGTGTACCGTCCATTAGGAGAAAGTGGCCAAACCTATGAAGCCTCTGTTCAAATTATTGGTGCGACAACGGAATCCTCAGAAAACTTTTTAACCACTTTTAATCGGCGGATTCCGATGTCGATTACATTACCATCTTTAGATGCACGGACGCTAGATGAGCGTTATGCCATCATTTCGTTATTTATTCAGCAAGAGGCAACACGTTTGGGCCAACAAATTGATATCGAACGCGAAGCAGTTTTGGCGTTCATGTTATACGATGCAGAAGGAAATATTGGTCAGGTGAAGCGGGACTTAAAATTAGTTTGTGCTAAGTCATTTCTTTATTATCGGACGCACAATTTAGAACACTTGGTTATCCGTAAACGGGATTTGTCGTTACCTGTCCAAAAAGGATTATTAAAAATTAAAGAAGTACCTGAGCGCTTGGATCAATTTGTCGACAGTAAAAGTAATTATTTATCTTTCCAACCAGGTACCAACAAAATTGTTTGGTCGCAAGATCCAGCTAGAGACATGCAAGTTTACAATGAAATCGAAGAAAAAGTCGCTGATTTGTCTGAAGCTGACTTAGAAAATGTTGATTTAGAAGAATTGATTTCCAAAGATATGAATGCGTATTTTAAAAATTATGTCGAAGAATTAACCCAACATTCTTTACATAAGGAGTTATTACCAGAAGCTATTTGGGACTTAACGAATCGTCTTTATGATATCGCAGAAGAGCGTTTGGAACACACGTACAACGAAACAGCACGCTTTGCCTTTGCGCTTCATTTACAAAGTACGATTGAACGTGTCAAAGAAGGTCACGTGATTGTCCATCCTGATTTAAATAATGTCCGTAAAAATATGAAAAAAGAATTTCAAGTAGCCTTAGATTTATCTTCTATTATTGAAGAAGAGAACAACATAGAGATTCCTTTCGATGAAATTGGCTTTATTAGTATGTTTTTATCTATTAATGTCGGTAAAGAAGAAAGAACTCCAGAAAATAATGTTGGTGTGTTCGTCTTAATGCATGGGGATTCTACTGCCTCAAGTATGTTGAAAACCGCCCAAGAACTTTTAGGAACGTCAATCGGAACAGCGATGAATATGCCGTTAACGATGGAAGTTCAAACAATGTATGAACAATTACGAAACCAAGTAATTACGCAAAAAGAATCGTTAAATAATGGGATTTTATTACTGACCGATATGGGTTCATTAAATTCGTTTGGAAATATGTTGTTTGAAGAAACAGGTATCCGAACGAAGGCGATTACAATGACGAGCACAATGATTGTCTTAGAAGCTATTCGAATGGCAAGCGTGGGACGAAGCTTAGAGGACATTTACCAAAATATTCAACTTTCTTTTGAAAGCGTTGTGAGAGAACAATTTCGCTCTAGTCTGCAAAAACGTCAAAACGTAAAAAAAGCAGTAATCGTGACGTGCTTTACAGGAGAAGGGGTCGCCGCAAAACTATACCAACGAATCTTACCCGTTATTGATGAAACAAAAGTGGAACTGATTCAAATGCAATTTATTGAACGAGAAACGTTTAAAAAGCATATTGACAACTTGATGGAAGAATATGAAATTAAGGCCATTGCGGGAACTGTGGATGTTGAATATCAAAATATTCCTTTCTTTTCCGTCTATGATATTTTTGATGATGAAAAATTAAATGTATTGAAACGGATTGCTAGTGATGAAGTGGCGATTGATACAATTGTTCATTCACTAAGTGGCGTCATTACTTCTGTGGACTCCTTACAAAAATTAATTCTCATGTTACAAAAAACAGTTCATCAAATACAAACAGACATGCATATTATTGTTGAACCAGGGGTGGATGCCGGAATCATGATTCATTTGGCTTTTCTGGTAGATGCTTTAATTAAAGGAGAAGAAGCAAGAACTTTTCCAAACTTAGCGGAATATGTTAAAACACATCGTTTAGAAATCGATGTCGTACGCACGAATTTTATGTTAATTGAACGGGCGTATCGTGTGACGATTCCAGAAGCGGAAGTTGCGCATGTTACCCAAATGTTTTTAGAAAATGAAATTAAAAGTAAACAATAATAAATAAAAAAACATCAAGAAATGAGAAAACGCTCTCTTTTTTCTTGATGTTTTCTTTTTGTAAGTTACACACAATTTCATGTGTGTAAGCGTTTTCTTTTAGTGTGTGCACGCTTTTTTCGATGACAAAAGCTGTTATATCAGTATTTTAATGAGGAAAAAACTTGGCACAATTATTGCTATAAATAAAGTGTATAACGTCATAACTTTTAAGGAGATGAAGAAAAAATGGCAAAAAAAACAATTATGTTAGTTTGTTCCGCAGGAATGAGCACAAGTTTATTAGTAACAAAAATGCAAAAAGCAGCAGAAGATCGTGGCATGGAAGCAGACATCTTTGCAGTATCGGCTTCTGAAGCAGATACAAACTTGGAAAATAAAGAGGTGAATGTTTTACTTTTAGGTCCACAAGTTCGTTTCATGAAAGGGCAATTTGAACAAAAATTACAACCAAAAGGGATTCCTTTAGATGTAATTAACATGGCAGATTATGGCATGATGAATGGCGAAAAAGTTTTAGATCAAGCAATCTCATTAATGGGATAAGGAATTAAAACGTTTAAGAAAAGTGAATAGCAAACAAGGATAGTGCATGTTACCAAAGGTTTTATTTTGTACGCTCGATTCATTCGTTTAATGAGGCTACTGCCTTTTTAATAAATATAAATGGATACAGGAGGAATAAAAATGAACGGATTAATGGCATGGATGGAAAAATATATCTTACCAACTGCCGCAAAAATTGGTGCACAGAAACATCTGGTGGCACTAAGGGATGCTTTTATTGGTACATTACCTGCGACAATGGCTGGATCAGTCGCCGTAATGATTAACGCAATTATTCGAGATCTTCCCCAAGAGTTTGTCTCAACTTATGCGGCAAGTTTGGAAGCAGACAAAGGTATTTTTGCAGTATTGAATGTCATCATTGGGATTAATGGTTTTGTTTGGAATGGTACATTGGCTATCGCTGGTTTGATTTTCGCTTTTTCTTGGGGCTATAACTTAGCGAAAGCATACAATGTGAATGAGCTAGCTGGTGGGATTGTCAGTTTAGCTACCTTAATTTCAGGTGTTGCTTTTGCACCAAATAACACAGCTGAATTAGCTGTAAAAGTGCCAGAAAATATTGCCAACGCAATTAATGGGGCAGAAATTGGTGCATCAATTGCTAATAATCAATTGACTGTCAATCCATGGGGTTGGTTAAATCTCAATCATTTAAATGGTAACGCTTTCTTTACAGTGATGATTATGGGCGCTTTATCAACCATTATTTTTTGTAAATTAATGCAAGCGGATTTAACAATAAAAATGCCTGATTCTGTTCCGCCAGCAGTTTCAAAAGCGTTTGCGGCAATTTTACCAGCAACAATCGCGTTGTATGTCGTAGCGATTATTAACTTTACGGTGTCAAAACTTTCAGGCGGTCAATTATTAATTGACTTAATTCAAAAATATATCGCGGAACCGTTCCTTGGGTTATCACAAGGACTCGGAGCTGTGTTAATCGTAACAGTTTTTGTTCAAATTTTCTGGTTCTTTGGTATTCATGGGCCAAACGTTTTGGCACCAGTTCTTGAAGGAATTTGGGGACAAGCACAATTAATCAATATTGATATTTTCCAAAAAGGTTATGAAGGAAAAACAGGAACAGCTGCGGTTTTAGCCGCTATTGACGACGGTAAAGCCTACATGTGGGTCCGTGGTTCGTTTGATGCTTTTGCTTGGTTTGGTGGTTCAGGCGGTACAATCGTCCTAATTATTGCAATCTTGTTATTCTCCAAACGAGCAGATTATTTAACAGTCGGTAAATTATCATTAGGACCTGGAATCTTTAATATCAATGAACCGATTATGTTTGGTTTACCAGTTGTTCTGAATCCAATTATGTTTATTCCATTTGTAATTGCGCCATTAGTTGCTACTACAATTGGCTGGGTTGCAACGTATCTTGGGCTAGTCGCCCCAGTTTCTCAACAAGTCGCATGGGTGACACCGCCGTTGCTATTATCTTTCTTAGCGACAGGTGCCGACTGGCGCGCACCAATTGTAGCGTTGGTATGTATGGTAGTCACTTTCTTGATTTGGACACCGTTTGTTATCGCTGCTAACAAAATGGATCCTGCATTAGGCGAAAGAGAGCAATAAGCAATAAAAACAGCAATTACTTGTATAGAAAGGAGCGAGCGGCATGATTTCGATTGCAAGTGCAATGAAGCAAGAGGAAATTATTACTTTATTAGAGGCATATCAAGGGGAAAATGAAACATTTACTTTTAAAGAAAAGAATGGTATTAAGTTATTTTTTGAAGTTGAAGGAGACCCTGAAACTGCTGCACAAGTTGCAAAACAGCTGATTAAGGAACAACCTTGGGGTGGCGTTTTATACTTCCAAGCAACGGTAGTCTAAAAAGATAGGATGGATGAAAATGATTAGAAATGGATTATTTTTATGTAGTATTGGCTTCTTGATTGTTTTGTATTCGTTGAATCCCAGCTCCTTAAACTATGATTTATTAAGTCTGACAACGGGGATTTTTTTCATTGGACTTGGTGGTTACCTGTTTTTTAAAGGAAAAAAAGTTGCTGAAGAAGAGGCGACAAAGGATGAGGTGAAACGGTAATGGAAATTACGAAAACATTAACTATTTCAGCAGATGAATTTTACACGCAATTAATGAATTCTGTTATTTTTGATATCCGTAAGCAAACAGGCAAAACTCTTACAAGAAAGCAGTTACGTAAGTTTGAATATATCAAAGAATATAGTAAAAATAGTCGCGCGAAAATAGTTATTGAAGAAGCTGTAGAAAATAAGACCTATCAATTTCGAACATCCACAACTAAAAATGATTTCTCGGTGCGGTATGAGCTCCAGCCAATTGATGAAAAAAGCTGTGAACTGCGTTATACAGAAACAATGGTTTCTTATGGGGCGTTACAAAAACTGAATGACGCAGTATTAGGTATCTTTTTAAGTTATTTTAAAAAGAAACAGTTTTATAAAATGCTTAAAATGATGGAAACTGCTTAAAGGGAAAAAGCGGCTTTTGTCCAGTTGATTCTCTTCAGCTTTAGAAAGTGAGCGATGAGTCGTTTCGGCTTATCGCTCACTTTCTTTTGTTGCCCTATTATTTTGGAAACGCACACAAAAAAGCTGTGTGTAATCGTTTTATTTTTAGTGTGTACACGCTTTCCATATCTAAAAACGTTGTCATATCAATGTTTTCAATGTGTTAAAACTTGGCACGCTTCTTGCTTATATAAAGGTGTAAAGCAAAACAAAGAGAATTTAGGAGATGAAGGAAAATGGCAAAAAAAACAATTATGTTAGTTTGTTCCGCAGGAATGAGCACAAGTTTATTAGTAACAAAAATGCAAAAAGCAGCAGAAGATCGTGGCATGGAAGCTGACATCTTTGCAGTATCGGCTTCTGAAGCAGATACAAACTTGGAAAATAAAGAGGTAAATGTTTTATTATTAGGCCCACAAGTTCGTTTCATGAAAGGGCAATTTGAACAAAAATTACAACCAAAAGGGATTCCTTTAGATGTAATTAACATGGCGGACTATGGCATGATGAATGGCGAAAAAGTTTTAGATCAAGCAATTTCATTAATGGGATCATCAAACTAGAGCAGAAAATGGGGTAGAGGTAATGGACGGACAACAGAACTTAGAAGCAATCATGGGTTTAATCATGTATGGCGGAAATGCTAAAAGCGATGCAATGGAAGCGATTGCCGCAGCAAAATCGGGGGATTTTGAATTAGCAGACAAAAAAATTGCAGATGCAGAAGAATCACTTGTACATGCACATCATTCGCAAACAGGAATGTTAACAGAAGAAGCAAAAGGCAATAACATGCAAGTAACATTGTTAACAGTGCACAGTCAAGATCATTTAATGACTGCGATTGCATTTACAGATTTAGCAAAAGAAATTATCGATCTTTATCGCCGTATTGATAACGAGTAATCTCGTTGTCAATGCGTCTTATAAGAAAAAAGCGCTTGAGAAAGCGTTAATTAGGAGGAATAACAATGGACGGATTTGTTCAATGGATGGAGAAACACTTTATGCCGAAAGCGTCAGTAATCGCAGCGCAACGGCACTTGGTAGCAATTCGTGACGCGTTTGTCGTAACGATGCCATTAATGATTTTAGGGGCTTTGGCGGTATTAATTAATAATATTCCAATTCCAGGATATGAGGACTTTTTAAACAAAATTTTCCCAATGATGTATAACGATGCACCAATTTGGAAAAGCTTTGGTGGTAACATTTGGAACGGTACATTCGCAATCTTTGCCGTTTTAGTAGCCTTTTTAGTAGCACACAATTTAGTTAAATCTTATGGAAAAGACGGCATTGCAGCCGGTACAGTTTCTGTAGCTTCATTCTTCGCAGTTGGCGGCTTAGAAGGCATGGGCGCAACTGGATTATTTATTGCTTTGATTATTGCACTTATTTCAGGAGAACTATTCCAACGTTTATCTGGCAATCCTAAATTAGTTATCAAAATGCCTGATGGTGTACCACCAGCAGTAGCAAAATCATTTGCGGCATTATTACCAGCAATGATTACAATCAGTTTATTTAGTTTAATTACATCAATTCTATTTGCTTTAGGAATTGACAATATCGTTATTTCATTCTATGAAGCAGTTCAACAACCATTTATGGGACTTGCAAACAGCTACCCATCAGCATTATTGTTAGCTTTCATTACACCATTCTTATGGTTCTTTGGTTTACATGGTGCCAACATGGTTGACCCATTAATGCAAACAATCAACGTACCAGCGATTGATGCGAACATTAAAGCTTTAGAAGCAGGTAAAGCAATTCCTTATATTGTAAACAAACCTTTCTTTGATTCATTTGTAAACTTAGGTGGAACAGGAGCAACATTAGGTCTGTTAATTGCTATCTTTATCGTAGGTCGTCGTAACAAACCATACAAAGTCATTACAAACTTAAGTTTAGCACCAGGACTATTTAATATTAATGAACCAGTCATGTTCGGTTTACCAATTGTTTTAAACCCAATCATGTTTATCCCATTCATTTTAGTCCCAATGGTTCTTGTAACTGTTGCGTATGTGGCGACAGCAACTGGTTTAGTACCAGCTGCAACCTTTATGCCACCTTGGGTAACACCACCAATTATTGGCGGATTTTTAGCAACGAAGAGTATCGCCGGCGGAGTTTTAGCAGCTGTTAACTTATTGATTTCTATTTTGATCTACATGCCTTTCGTAAAAGTAGCAACAGATCAATACTTGAAACAAGAAGCAGCCGCAGAAGCAGCTGAGTAAAAAATCGAAGGATTGAATCGTCCGGACTCTTACGGAGGGTTCAATCCTTTTTTTAATGATTAAATCGTAAAGGAGCAAATAACATGAAATATCAATTTCCAGAAAATTTTTGGTGGGGTTCTGCAGCCAGCGGTCCTCAAACAGAAGGCGTTTTTGAAGGTGATGGTAAAGGTCAAAATATTTGGGATTTTTGGTATCAAGAAGCGCCAGAAAAATTTTTTCAACAAGTCGGTCCAGATAAGACCTCACAATTTTATAAAAAATACCAAGAAGATATTCAGTTAATGAAAGAAACGGGACATAACTCTTTTCGAACATCCATTCAATGGAGCCGTTTAATTCCAGATCCTACAACAGGAAAAGTCAATCAAACAGCAGTTGATTTTTATAATCAAGTCATTGATGATTTATTAGAACGAGGGATTGAGCCCTTTATGAACTTGTATCATTTTGATATGCCGATGGTACTTCAAGAAAAAGGCGGTTGGGAAAGCCGTGAAGTGGTTGATTTGTATGTTGACTTTGCCAAAACCTGTTTTGAATTGTTTGGCGATCGCGTGAAAAAATGGTTTACGCACAATGAACCAATTGTACCAGTTGAAGGTGGTTATCTCTATGGCTGGCATTATCCTGATAAAGTGAATCTAAAAGAAGGGATTCAAGTACTCTATCATGAAGCTTTAGCTAGTGCCAAAGCGATTGCCGTCTATCACTCTATGAACTTATCAGGTGAAATTGGCATTATTTTAAACTTAACGCCGACTTATCCTCGTGATGAGCACAACGAAGCCGATGTAAATGCGGCTAAATTTGTCGATGGTTTCTTTAACCGTTCGTTTTTAGACCCGGCTGTTAAAGGTCATTTTCCAGAAGATATGGTTGCTTGGGCGAAAGCAAATGACTTATTGCCAGAAACAACGCCAGAAGATTTAGCAATAATTGCTGAAAATACTGTGGACTTATTAGGAGTAAACTACTATCAACCACGTCGTGCCAAAGTAAAAGAAACACCTGTTGAAACACGACCAGAAGGCTTACTTCCAGAAGATTTTTATGATGTCTACGATATGCCTGGCAAAAAAATGAATCCTTACCGTGGCTGGGAAATCTACGAAAAAGGTATTTATGATACATTAATGAATTTAAAAGAAAATTATGGCAATATTCGCTGCTACATTTCAGAAAATGGCATGGGCGTAGAAGGAGAAGAACGCTTTGTCAATGAACAAGGAGTCATTGAAGATGATTATCGGATTGAATTCGTGCAAGATCACTTGAAATGGGTGCACCAAGCGATTCAAGAAGGTAGTAATGTTCAAGGATATCATATGTGGACGTGTATGGATAACTGGTCTTGGCTCAATGCCTATAAAAATCGTTATGGCTTCATCGCTGTGGATTTAGATAATGACGCGAAACGGACCATTAAGAAAAGCGGTCGTTGGTTCAAAGAAATGACAGCAAATAACGGCTTTTAGAAAGAGAACCGTTTCTGTGATAAAATGAATTGATACAATGTGCGAGGAGGAAAGAAAATGACAACTAAAAGAGTCAAAAAAATGGGCAAAGAAGAAATGAAAGAGATGTTTGATCTTGTCATCTATGCTTTTAATCAGGAACCCACGGCGGAACGCCAAGAACGTTTTGAAAAATTGTTGTCACATACGCAAAGCTATGGCTTCCTAATTGATGAGCAATTAACAAGTCAAGTGATGGCGACACCTTTTCAAGTGAATTTCCATGGTGTCCGCTATCCCATGGCTGGAATTGGCTATGTGGCTTCTTATCCAGAATATCGTGGTGAAGGCGGCATCTCTGCTATTATGAAAGAAATGTTGGCTGATTTAGCGAAACAAAAGGTTGCCCTTTCTTACTTAGCACCGTTTTCATATCCATTTTATCGTCAATATGGCTATGAACAAACATTTGAACAAGCAGAGTATACAATTAAAACGGAAGATTGGCCACGTGTTAAACGAGTTCCGGGTACCATTAAACGAGTCTCTTGGGCTGACGGTAAAGAGGTCATTAAAGACGTATACCTTGAAAATCAAAGAGCGCACTCTGGTGGTGTGATCCGTGAAACTTGGTGGCTGGATTATACGCTGAATCGTGCAAGTAAACCAAATAATCAAGCGATTTATTATTCGTCAGAAGGGAAAGCAGAAGGCTATGTGATTTATCGGATAGCTGCTGGCACCTTTGAAATCGTAGAATGGAACTATTTAACTAATACAGCTTTTAAAGCTTTAGCTGGGTTTATTGGCTCACATAGTGGTTCCGTTCAATCGTTCCATTGGATTAATGGTTTTGCTGGAAAAGATTTAAATGATTTAATGCCAACGCCAGCAGCTTCTGTAAAAATTTTACCTTACATGATGGCACGAATCGTTGAGTTACAAACATTTCTGGAAAAGTATCCATTTCAATCAGGAGAAAAAGAAACGTATTCTTTAGAGATTGAAGATTCCTATGGGCCATGGAATGAAGGCATTTGGACAATCACAATTGACGAACAAGGAAAAGCAACAGTGACTAAAGGTGCTGCGGAAAAAGAAGGGACTGCTGCTTTGAAAGCAGATATCCAAACGTGGACGCAACTATTCTTGGGCTATCGTTCAGCAGAGACGTTATCTTTTTATGAACGCTTGCAAGGAGACGCAACGACAGCTCAACGTTTAGGCCAACGTTTAGTCAAAGGCATGCCAATTTTAGAAGATTATTTTTAAAAGTGTGTTTATTCGCAAAAAATGACAGAACCTACTATAATAAAAATGTAAAAAGAATTATTTTAGAAAGGTGATGGGGACAATGGCGAAAACGAAACAAGAAAAAGTTGCACGCAATAATAAAATTGGGCAATATATAGCTATTGCGACAGGACTTTATTATTTAGGAAAAATGATTCTTGATCGGCGGCAAAAAAAATAATAGATAAACGAACGACGTGTTTCACTGAAAGAAAGTATCTCGCATAATTATTTATGCAGGATACTTTCTTTTTGTCTATTGACAGATGTAGTGAAGACTTCTAAAATTAAAACAGATTGTTCTCGTAGCTCAGTAGGATAGAGCAACCGCCTCCTAAGCGGTAGGTCGCTGGTTCAATTCCAGTCGGGAACGTAAAAAGGCAAGCAAATTTAGGGGGGAAGACAGATGGCGATTACTATAAATATTTATTATAGTGGGACAAATGGACGTGCAAGAGAATTTGCCAAAGAAATGATTGCCAGCGGAATTGTAGAGGCAATCCGTGCAGAAAAAGGGAATAGTCGCTATGAATACTTTTTTCCAATGGACGATGAAGAAACAGTTCTGCTGATTGATAGTTGGACAGATCAGGAAGCATTAGACAAACACCACGCTTCTCCAATGATGACCCGTATTACGGAACTTAGAGAAAAATATGATTTGCATATGAAAGTAGAAAGATATGTATCAGATGTAACAGACCCCTTGACAAAAGATGCTGCGTTTATAAGAAAATAACCAGAGTACAATCATTGATCTTAAAATTTAGTGCTAGGAACATCAAGCGTTTCGACTGATGTTCCTAGCACTTTTTATCTTGTAAGGATGAATCATTTGTTACACACGTTAAATTAAAGAAGGACCATTTGTTCTTCAGTCACAGCCGGTTCGGTTAAAATTTTGGCTTGGGCAGCTGCGAGTTTCGCAATAGGTACCCGATAAGGTGAGCAAGAGATGTAGTTTAGGCCAAGTGTTTGGAAAAATGTGATGGATTGCGGATCACCACCGACTTCTCCACATACGCCGATACTCATGTTTGGTTTAGTACGACGCGCTTTCTCTACAGCTAATTGAATCAGTTGACCAACACCTGTTTGATCTAGTGATTGAAACGGATCTTGGGTAATGATTTTCTTTTCCCGATACGTATTAATGAATTTACCGATATCATCACGAGAAAAACCATAGGTCATTTGTGTTAAATCATTTGTTCCAAAGCTGAAAAAGTCTGCTTCTTCTGCTAACTGATCCGCAATCAGACAAGCTCTAGGTAGTTCAATCATTGTCCCGATTTCGTAAGGGAAAGGAGTCATTTTATGTTCTTCAAAGAGACCGTCAATCGTTTCTTTTAAAATGCGTTTGAGATAGAGAAGTTCTTCTTTTTCGGCGATTAGAGGAATCATCACTTCTGGATAAACAGTAATTCCTTCTTTGACTAATCGAATGGCACTAGTAAATAAGGCTGTAACTTGCATTTTGTATATTTGTGGTTGGGTCACACCTAAGCGACAACCACGATGGCCCAACATTGGATTGGTTTCTTGTAACCGTTCAATTTGTTTGGCGATGGTCACCGGGAACCGTTGTAGTTGCTTCGCCAATAATTGAATATCATTCTTTTCATGAGGTAAAAACTCATGCATCGGCGGATCTAACAAGCGGACCACCATGGGTTTGTCTTGAACTACTTTCAGCATTTGATAAAAGTCTTCCTGTTGAAAATGAAGAAGTTGCTCCAACGCATAGGTTGCTTCCTTTTCAGACTCTGCTAAAATCAGGCGACGCATTTCCAAGACACGCTCTTCACCGAAAAACATATGCTCTGTTCGCGCTAAACCAATCCCCGCTGCGCCAAAACGGATAGCAGTCTCTAAATCTTGTGTAGTTTCTGCATTGGCACGAACAGTTAAATCAGCATATGCATCTGCCCAAGACAAGAGCTCTTGAAGGTCATCGTTATTATCAGCAGAAATTGTAGGAATTTCGCCAAGATAAATTTCCCCCGTTGAGCCATCGACGGAAATGATTGTTCCTTCTAAGATGACCTGTGGCCCGCAGTGTAGTTGTTTGGCTTCTTCATTGACGGTTAAACTTTCACAACCAGTCACACAGCAAGTTCCCATTCCTCGTGCGACCACAGCGGCATGAGAAGTCATTCCGCCACGACTGGTCACGATTGCTTCGCTTACAACCATGCCTTCAATATCTTCTGGTGAAGTTTCTTGACGAACAAGAATGACTTTCTTTCCTAGATTGGTCAGTTCTTTGGCTTTTTCTGCTGTAAAAACAATTTGGCCACTTGCTGCACCAGGACTAGCAGGAAGTCCCATAGCTAAACGTTCCATGTGTTGTCGTTTCTCTTGATCAAACACGGGATGAATTAATTGATCAATCGTATCAGGTGTCACACGCAACAGTGCTTCTTGTTTAGTAATGCGATTTTCTTTGGCTAAGTCTAAAGCAATTTTAACCGTAGCTGCGGCGGTTCGTTTCCCGTTTCTTGTTTGTAAAATATATAATTTTTCATTTTCAATGGTAAATTCAATATCTTGCATGTCACGATAATGATATTCTAAAAGTTCTGCGTAATGGCGAAAATCTTGATAAACTTTTGGCATAGTCAAACGTAAACGACGAATGGGTTCTGGCGTCCGAATACCAGCCACTACATCTTCTCCTTGCGCGTTCAAAAGAAACTCTCCAAACAGTTGATTTTCCCCTGTGACCGGATTTCTAGTAAAGACAACGCCAGTGCCACTGTCTAGTCCACGATTGCCGAAAACCATTTCTTGAATGTTGACAGCTGTACCTAAATCATGTGCAATATGATGTAAGTTTCGATAAACCACCGCACGTTGATTATTCCATGAATCAAAAACAGCTTTGATTGCTTCAAAAAGTTGTGCGACAGGGTCTTGTGGGAAGACCACATGATATTGTTCGAAAACTTCTTGGTAGCGGACAATCAAGGCGAAATGATCTGCTTCTTGAAAAGCGGTAATTTTTTTGTTTAGCTCTTGTTCCAAGCGCTCTTTTTGTTGGTCAAATAATTCTTTGGGAATGTGATAGACGACGTCTCCAAACATTTGAATAAGTCGGCGATAACAATCAAAAGCAAAACCAGGAGAGGTTAAGGTCGCAAATTTTTTCACACGTTGATCATTTAAACCTAAATTTAAAATAGTATCCATCATACCAGGCATCGAGAAGGCAGCACCGCTGCGAACAGAAACTAAGAGAATCTCATTGTCCGCGGTAAAAGATTTGCCTGTTTCAGTTTCTAGGTTTTTAACCGCTTTCAAAATTTCTGATTGTAAGTGTTCTTCAAAGAAAGTAGCATCTGCCAAATAGTCCATACAGCAACGGGTTGTAATCGTGAATCCTTGCGGAATCGGCAAACCTAAGCGTGTCATTTCTGCCAAGTTTGCCCCTTTACCACCAAGAGTCTCTTTACCTTCATTGTGTGTTTCGTTAAAAGAATAAATAAACTTTTTCATGCGTGACCTCCGTTTAATATGTGTCTTATATGTTCAATAAACATCATAATAGACAGGAATAAGTTTGTCAATAGAAAAAAATTCTTGTCAATATGTTGAAAAAACAATAAATATGTGTATAATTGTAAGCGAATGCACAATTTGTTTAAGAGGAATTGAGGAGGAAATGATGAAATTAAGTAAACGACAAGAGCAAATTATCGCTGTTGTAAAAGAGCATCAGCCAGTTAGTGGTGAACGCATTTCGGACATACTAGCCGTTTCACGTGCGACATTGCGTTCTGATTTGTCTTTTTTAACACTTTCAGGAATTTTAAAAGCAAGTCCGAAAGTTGGGTATACTTACGAAAGTGATAATATGGAGGCTTTTTTCTTTTTTGATGTTTTTCAAACAAAAGTTCAGGAGATCATGAGTCCACCATTGATGGTTGCCCAAGACACCTCAATTCGAGATGCGATTACCAACTTATTTATGTATGATGTCGGTTCTCTTTATGTCATGGATGAAGCAAAAGAATTATTAGGGGTTTTGTCACGAAAAGATTTATTACGGGCCTCTTTAAATACAAATATTGATGGCACACCTGTTGCTGTTTGTATGACAAGAGTGCCACATGTGAAAACCTGCACACCAGAATTTACTATTCTTGAAGCTGCTGACACTTTGCAAAAATACGAAGTGGATTCTTTGCCAGTCGTTGAAAAAGAAAATCCTAAAAAAGTTATTGGAAAAATTACGAAAACGAAAATTTTAACCTATATTACGCAACAAGCGAAAGAAGCCGCACAAAATAGATAAGGGAGCTTAATTATGAAAAAAGAGATCATTGTTTATACTATTTCCGATTCACTTGGAGAAACATCACAAAAATTGTTAGCTGCAGCAAGCGCACAATATCCAGATATTTCTTTTCTTAATCGATACAATTTTTCTTTTGTCACAACAGAAGAAGAATTATTGGAGATTTTAAAAGATGCCTTAAAAGATAAAGCCTTAGTTGTCAGTACATTAGTCAGTAAACAACTAATCACAGCGGCGAAAGAATTTAGTGAACGAACAGGGTTGTTATATTTAGATTTAATGGCGCCATTTTTTGAATTAATTCAAGCGAAAGCCGGAGTAGATCCTATTGAAGAGCCTGGACGACGCCACCAACTAGATCGTGCTTACTTTGATAAAATCTCAGCGATTGAATTTGCTGTAAAATATGATGATGGCAAAAATCCTCAAGGGTTTCTTGATTCTGATATATTGTTGTTAGGCGTTTCGCGGACCTCAAAAACGCCAGTCAGTATGTATTTAGCAAATCAAGGCTACCGCGTTTCTAACTTACCATTAATTCCAGAAGTTCCATTGCCGCCAATTTTGGAAGAAATGGATCCACAAAAAATGATTGGTTTAGTTTGTTCGCCAGAAACATTAGGACAGATTCGTAGCAGTCGGTTGGCTTCCTTAGGTTTAGGTAATGAGACCAGTTATACCAATGTTGAACGGATTGAACAAGAATTAGCTTATGCTGAAGAAATTTTTGCGAAGTATGGCATCCCAGTGATTGATGTAACCGCAAAATCTGTCGAAGAAACAGCCTTTTTAATTAAAGAAAAACTAGATGAAAGAAATTAAAAAGCTTGGCAACCTCACTAAATTTCAGTGAAGTTGCCAAGCTTTTTATACTTAATTGGGCTTCTTTTTGTTAGTCAATATTTTTTTGATCGACAATGAGTAAAGCGATCATCACGTAGACAATCCAACTACTTTTAGAATAAAGTGTATAGCGGGGTTGCCATTTGCTAGCAAATTTTTCCTTGTATTCGCGTAATCCTTGGAAGGAGTAGATTTCTGAACCAAATTCATAAATTAACGCAGCAATCCGTTCTTGAATAAAACTTTTTCTTGATTGACCAACGTTGGCTAACGGAGCCATCCCTAAATTGAAATAATGAATATTTTCTGTTTTCATATATTCAAATAAATGAATAAATAGGAAATCCATACTTCCAGAAGGGGCTTTTTCTTTATGGTGACGCATCAAGTCGATGGTACCAACTTCATTTGTGTAACTAGGAATGATATTAGCGAAAGAGACCATTTCTCCTTCAGCATTTCGGACAACAGCAATTGGGTTTCTTTGAAGATACGCTTCATCGAAAAATCCTAGTGAAAAGCCTTTTTCTTTTCGATTGTCTAACCAACTATCCGAAATAGCTTTTAATTCGTGCATTTGTTCGGCACTAAAAGGAGGTTGGAGTACGTCAAATGAATAGCCGGCTTTGGTAATTTTATTAAACACTGCGCGGGTACCTTTGAATTTTTTCCCAGACATCGTAAATGTTTCTAGATTAACTAAGGCCTCTTCGCCCATTTTGATAAATTCGTAGCCGTATTCGTGTAGTAACATCACGCTGTCCTCATTTGTTTCGTAAAAGACGGGTACATAGCCGAAACGATCTGTTTCTTTAAGGAATGCATCAATCGCCGCAGGAAAATCTTCTTTGTTCCCAGAAGGGTTGCCCATCACAACGCATTTATTATTAATGGTGTTGAATTGTAAAAAGACAGTCGGTTCTTCTTTGGGATATAAGAAAACCTGTTTATCATGAAGAAAGACAAGTTCACTGTCAATATTCCCGCTATAAGTTGTTAAGATATTATGCAAGATACTATCTTCTGGAAACTCACCCACTTGGTGTTTTTTCCCTTGGAGGTAGCGAACAAATAGAAAGTTAAAACTCATAACTAAGAGGATAGCGATAAATCCTGACAACCAGATCCGTTCGGAAGGGAACAAGAAAAATTCCACAAAATGATGACGATGGTGTGGGAAGTTCGGTAAATTATAAACACCAATTACCAGGTATAACAAAGTCAACAAGCCAAAGATAAACCCATCAATCGTCATCCACTCCCAAGAGTAAACCAGTTGTTCACGGTACAATTCTGATTTTGAAAAAATAACGATAAATAATAAAATAGCTAAATAGAAAATGGAAAACATACTAAAGTCAACAACAAATGAATACAAGATAGCACCAATTAATAAAATAATCGTTGGATAATAGGCTCTTTTAACACGATCAGCAATCCCACGTCCCATAATTAATAATGCAAAGCCTAAAACAATACTCGGAATTTGAATAATAATATGTGAACGGAAGGGGTTAATATCTCTTAACCAATGCACTTGAGTGAAGGCTTCTGGAATAGTGGCTAGGAGCACCATCATAATTCCTGAAAAATAAAGTAAAACCACTTCCAGCTTGTGGGCAATTTCCAAAGTAATTTGTTTTAGCAATTGACGATAGTGAGTATCCAACTTTTGGCTTAAGTGTTTTGTAAAGAACAAACAGCCAATTAAGAAAGGGATAATATAATAGAATAAACGATAGAGCAATAACCACAAAACAATAATTTCACGATCGACACCTAAATTGCTCAGTCCTAGAATCATCATGACATCAAAACTACCTAAAGCCCCTGGAATCATCGAAGCAATCCCAATAATCGAAGCTGCTACATATAAAGGAACAATATCAATTAAAGGAATCGGTACATCTAATAAGTAACCAATACTGATAAAGGTAATTAAAACACCTGTCCATTCTAAAAACGAAGAAACAACTAAAGATAAGCGATTTTTTGCATCGAGGTTACCAAAGGAACTATTTTTTTGGAAATGTAAAATAAGATAAAGTAACGGGAAATAAAGACCGCCACCTAATAACCAAATCCAATATTGCTGTAAATAAGCCATCTTTGGGTCAAACTGAACAAGGAAAAAGCAAAGAATACTATAAATAGATAGACCGGATAACACAAAAAGTAAAATATGGGTTAACGCAGGTAAAATTTTCTTTTCCTCTGTTTTATTTCCATAAAATTCAGAACGAAGTCCCATGCTGACCAAACCACCGAATCCACCAATATTATTGATGGTATTGACAATCCAGCTAGATTCAAGGAGTTCCCGTTTTGAGACTTTCAAGTTTAAAATGCGATTTAATGTTAAGTCATAATTTAGCATCGGAGTAACGGAAACTAAACCGATAACCATCATCAATAACAATTTCCATAGCGGAATCTCATCAAAAATCTGTTTTAACTGTTCAAATGAGATCGTTTTACCAATTGATAAAAGTTGGGCAACAACAATAATTGAGACCGCAATAACAAACAGTGTTTTTAGTAATCCTGTATGCGTTTTGATCCAATGAATAATTTGTTTCATTTAGACACCTTCATTTCCTTTAAGAATTTTTCGATTGTTTTATTAAAAATATCTGGTGAGTTTTTGGCAAATAAATGACCCTGTTTATTTACCAAGACCAATTTGCCAGCAGGAATGGCATCAGCAATCGCCCGTGAATGGGAAAGCGCAATTAAATCTCGACTGCCAGTAATAACAAGAGTAGGACAGGGGATGTGTTCTAAATCTTGTTTTGTCAGTCCAGTATCTTCAAATAACAGAGCCACGATAGGGAGCCGTGCGCGCAATTTTTTTGAAAAAAAGGCGCCAATACGACAAAACCAATATTGAAAATAAGTGGCAATCGTTACATATTTTTTCAGACCAGACATGGTGACATTTCCAGAATTTAAGACGAGTTTGTTGACGAAATCAGGATATAAATGGGTAAAAACCATGGCAATATTTGCTCCGTCACTAAAGCCCAATAAATTAATTTTTGTTAAGTGTTCTTGTTGAATAATACCAGCTAAATCTTCTGCCAAAAGCGGAAAAGTTAATTGACTTTGTGTATTGGTGGAACGGCCATGTCCGCGGGTATCCACCGCAATAACTTGATACTCCTTGGAGAAATAAGAAATTTGATAATTAAAAAAAGTATGATCATTGCCATTACCATGAAGTAACACAAGGGGATAATTTGTTTCTTTGCCAAAAATTTGATAAAAAATTTGACTGCCATCTATTGTTTCAAAATATTTTTCTATTGCCATTCTCCGTCACCTATCTCATCTATAATCAATCGAGTCCTCTCTCATTATAGAGTCTTTTGTCTTTTTTTTGTAATAAAAAACAGAAAATTTTCCGAACAGTTTTGTAAGGTGTTGTAATATAGTGTGATATAGTAGAAGATAGCCACCTAAAAATTAGGCTAGAGGAGGGAAAGTTGATGTCTTTAATCGTTTTAATTGGTGCCCAAGCTGTCGGGAAAATGACCGTTGGCAAGGCTTTAGAAAAGCAGTTAGATGCTAAATTACTATTTAATCATCAAACCATTGACTTATTTGCAAACTATCTTGGGTATACGGAACGTGCGTTTCAATTGTCTGATTCCGTTAGAAAGGAACTTTTTCAGGCCTTTGTAGAAAATCCAGCCACAAATACAACAAAAAACATTATTTTTACAGTGGTGATTGCTTTTGATCAAGAACAGGATTTTCAATTTTTAGAAGAAATATCAGAAATTTTTCTTAGTAAACATGAGTCCGTTTATTTCGTCGAACTCGTCTCTTCAACAGCAATCCGTCTAGAACGGAATGTTCATCCAGAGCGGCTAGAGGCAAAACCTTCAAAACGCGATGTCGACTTTTCTCGAAAAGAATTACTCAATACCTTCAAAGAACATCGGTTAGTAAGCCACGAAGGTGAACTAGAAAGTACATTTCCAAATGTAAAAATAACGAAAATAAATAATTCAAACATGACACCAGAAGAAGTAGCAACGAAGATAATTGCTACTTTTGGTTTGACATAATGTGAAAGGAACATCGGAATCAATGAAAAATTTTTTTAAATATCTCGGTAGCTTGATGGTCCTTCTTTTAAGCATAGCTTTAATTTTGATAGGATATTTAACCTTCCGAGAGTTTCGACCACGAGCGGTTGAACCAGTTGCTATAAATAAACAATTTTCAGAGCAAACCATCGAAAAAAAGCAATCCATTTCTTTAGTCACGTATAACATTGGCTATGCCGGCCTAGGACAAACAGAAGATTTTTTTATGGACGGTGGCAAAACTGTCCAACCAGTTAATAAGGCAATGGTTCAACAGAATTTAACAGGCATTGAAGAAACCTTGAAAGATTTACCAGCGATGATTTACTTATTCCAAGAAGTCGATCGTCGCTCGCAACGTTCTTATGAAGTCAATCAAGAGGAAGAATTACAAAAACAGCTACAGCTGAACAGCGCATTTGCTTATAATTTTAAGGTAGATTATGTGCCCTTTCCTTGGCCGCCGATTGGACGAGTAGAAAGTGGTTTATTAACATTATCAAATGAAAAAATAACAGAGGCCAAACGCATTGCTTTACCCAATCCCTTTCGTTGGCCCGTTAGCATTAGTAACTTAAAACGAGCGCTTCTAGAAACGCGCTTTCCAATTAAAGGCACAGACAAAGAATTAGTGGTTTTTAACTTACATTTGGAAGCCTATGACAATGGGGAAGGGAAGATTGCTCAAAGCAAAAAGTTAGCTGACGTATTATCCCAAGAATACGCTAAAGGAAACTATGTAATTGCTGGAGGTGACTTTAATCAAGTTTTCAAAGGCAGTCATCGATATCCTGACCTAGGGGAAGCTGGTTGGGCACCAGGAGAAATTGATCCAGCAGACTTACCTAAACATTTTTCACTTGCTTATGATGATCAACAGCCGACTGTGCGGGTGCTTAATAAGCCATACACTGGCTCTTATGAAACATCCCAAGTGTATGTAATTGATGGTTTTATTGTTTCTGATAATGTGGCTGTTCATAGCGTGAAAACAAAGGATGAACAATTTAAATATACAGATCACCAACCTGTGAAGATGGAAGTTGGGTTGAAATAGAAAAAGTACAAACGGTGCTTGTTGCTTGCACCGTTTGTACTTTTTATTTTATAGATAGCCTTTAGTAATAGAATGAGTGGAATTTAGCATATTTGCTGGCGTTCCTGTAAAAAGAAGCTGTCCGCCTTTTTCTCCACCTTCGGGACCTAGTTCAATCAACCAGTCGGCACTTTTAATCACATCAATGTGATGTTCTAATAAAATCAAGCTGTTTCCTTCTTCTACCATTCGATTGAAAAGTTGAAGACTTTGTTGGATATCAATTAAGTGTAAGCCATCTGTAGGTTCATCCATTAAATAGATAGCTTTTTTTTGGTGAAGTGTGTCTGCTAATTTTACCCTTTGCAATTCGCCACCAGATAATGTTGAGAGCGATTGATTGAGTTTAAGGTAGCTTAAGCCAACTTCCAATAAATTTTTTAATGAAAGAGCAAAAGGCTGGTCTTTGAAAAAATCATAGCCATCTTTAACGCTTAAAGCTAGTACTTCAACGATATTTTTTCCGTTATACAGATAATGAAGCACCTCTTCTTTGTAACGCGTTCCGTGACAGGTTTCGCAAATACTAGTAACATCCTCCATAAAAGACATATCGGAGACAATTATTCCTTTCCCCTTGCAAGTAGGACAGGCGCCTTTGGAATTATAGCTAAATAAAGCTGGACTAACATGATTTTCTTCCGCAAACAGTTTGCGGACCTTATCAAAAATATTGAGATAGGTCATTGGTGTGGATCGTAAATTTGCGGTAATGCTTTTTTGTGAAAGATGAATAATTTCTTGGTTATCAGCTTGGGCTTTTTGATAAATTTCTTCCGCTAATGATGATTTACCTGAACCAGCGACCCCACAAATAACAGTCAAAACTCCTAACGGAACTTCGACAGATAGATTGTTTAAATTATGCATTGTCGCATGTTCGATTGTTAAAGACTTCCTTGCTTTTCTTGGTTGGACGTTTAAAAGGAGCGGCTCTTGAAGCGCTTGACTAGTCAAGGTTTTGGAGGCTAAAAATGCGTCATACGTTCCTGAAAACTGGACATGTCCACCATTTTCGCCTGCGAAAGGTCCTATATCGATGATAAAATCAGCTTCTCTAATTAATTGTGGATTGTGTTCCACCAGAACCACGGTGTTTCCTTTATTTTTTAAATTGAGCAACGCACGACTGATCCGTTCGATGTCCTTTGGATGTAAGCCAGCACTTGGTTCATCTAAAATATACATAATATCGTTTAAGGCGCTGTTTACATACTTAGCAATTTTAATCCGCTGTGCTTCACCACCAGAAAGTGTTTCAGTTGCTCGTCCTAATGTGAGGTAGGAGAGACCGATATTAATTAATGCTTCTAGACGTACAAGTAGCTCTTCTTGAATATTTTTTATTAAGGAAAGGCCCATCGAACGAATAAAAGAATGTAATTCAGTGAGTGGCATGTCAACAGCATCAGCAATACTTTTTTGATTAATTTTGCAGCTACGAACACGTTCATTGACTCTACTTCCTAAACAATCAGGACATCTTTTTACGGTAACAAAGTGATTAAGGTATTTTTGATGACGTTTACCTTCGTCTGTATGCAATATGCTACGTTGCATGCGCGGGACGATTCCTTCATACAAAGCTGTATGAGGCCACTCTTTGGGTGGATTAGCTAGTTTTTGTTGTGGAGCATATAAAAATAATGCTAACTCTTCAGGAGAATAGTCCTTGATTTTTTTATCCAAATCAAATAGACCACTATGGGCATAACGCTTCCACCGCCAGTTGCCAACTGTAAATGTGGGGAAATCGATAGGCCCTTCGTTTAATGATTTGTCATAATCAACTAGCTGATGAAGATTGATTTCGGTAATCTTTCCTAAGCCATCGCATGTTGGACATTTTCCATCCGGATGATTAAACGAAAAAGTATCTGAATAACCAACAAATGGAGAACCTGCTCGTGAAAACAACAAACGTAAAAACGTATAAATATCTGTATACGTTCCCACTGTCGAACGAGAATTGTCTGCTACTTTTTTCTGGTCAATGACAATTGCAACAGGAAGATTCTCGATTTTTTCAACTTCTGGACGACCATATTTGGGTAAGTAATTTTGAACAAACGAACTAAATGTATCATTTAGTTCACGACGTGATTCAGCAGCTAATGTGTCAAATACTAAGGAGGACTTTCCTGAACCCGAAAGTCCAGTAACAACAGTTAGTTGTTTTTTAGGGATATTGACAGAGATATTCTTCAAATTATTTTGTGTTGCGTGCTTAATTTCAATCCATTCCATTAAAAAACCTCCGTTTCTATTCTATTTTAGCATATAAAAAGAACCTAGCCTAAAAGTTGAACATTGGAATTTTCAAGAGAACTTTACTTTTTAATCGCTTTCATTTATGCTATAAGTAATACAGATTTTTTAACTGTATTAATAGATAAAGGATGTGACTTATGAAGAAGTCGATTTTGTTCAAAAAGTTAGGGATTATTTTATTAATTAGCCAAACACTGGTAGGGGTACCAATGTTGGCACAAGAAAGTATACTAGAAACAACCGTTCAAACAGAGACGGAATCAGTAACAACAGAAACCAGTCAGACTGTAGCTAACTTGGAATCTGAAACTACTAGCCAAACGGTGATGCAGGAAAAAGAATCCTCTTCGGCAATCGCCGAAAGCAGTAGCGGAAATGTGGTTGCAGTAACCACTGAAACCACAAATGAGATACAAAATAGTGATACAGATGGAAAAGCTGTTTCTGCAGAGAGTGTTTTTTCAGAAGCAGATTATAAACAAGCAACTGCACTGGAGTTAGCAACTTTAGTAAGAGAAAAAAAGGTGACGAGCGAAGAATTAGTAAAAATTGCGTTGGCCATCACTAAACGTGAAAATCCTACATTAAATGCGGTCATTACTTTACGAGAAGAAGCGGCTTTGACAGAAGCAAAAGCTTTACAAGATACAGGTCAACCATTTCTAGGTGTGCCGCTCTTACTAAAAGGGTTAGGACAATCCTTGAAAGGTGAAAGCAACACGAACGGTTTTGGTTTTCTCCAAAATCAAGTAGCTGGTGGGACATCGACCTTTGTCAAAGCACTACAAAATGCCGGATTCATAATCATTGGTCAAACGAATTATCCAGAATTAGGTTGGAAGAATATTTCAGATTCAAAGTTATATGGCGTTTCCGTCAATCCATGGAATCCTAACTATTATTCAGGTGGTTCTTCAGGCGGAGCGGGTGCTAGTGTCGCCGCGGCATTTGTTCCCATTGCTTCTGGAAGTGATGCTGGTGGCTCTATCCGCATCCCTGCTTCTTGGACAGGCACCGTAGGCTTGAAACCTTCTAGAGGAGTAATCATTGGTAATTCTAATAGTGTAAAAGGTCAAACTGTTCACTTTGGTTTAAGTCGAACCGTGGCAGATACAAATGCATTATTTGAAACCTTATTAACCAAAAAAGATCTTCCTGCGGGACATTTAAGTCAAGCGCAACCCATTGCTTATACAACAGAATCCCCTGCCGGAACGCCTGTAAGTGCCGAAGCAAAAGAGGCGGTCGCTGAAGCTGTTGCTTTTTTAAAAGACCAAGGGTACACATTGGTTGAAGTGAAGCACCCTGTTGATGGGGAACGTCTAATGAAAAATTATTATACTGTAGCTGCTGGCTCAGCAGGAATTGCCGATTTTATGGCGCGGCAGAAATTGAAAAGACCGCTTGAACGAAATGATGTAGAACTGTTAACATGGGCGCTTTTTCAAACAGGAAAAAATATAACGAGTGAAGAGACAACTGCGGCTTGGACAGATATTGCTTTACAAGCACAAGCGATGGACGAATTTTATCAACAGTATCCTATCTTATTAACACCAACGACGGCTGCCACCGCACCTAGTATTGATAATCCGTTACTAAAGCCAGAACATGCAGCGCAGATGGAAAGAATTGATCAATTGTCACCAGCAGAACAAAAACAATTGATTTATGACCAATGGCTGACGGCGTTCACATATACACCGTTTACACAACAAGCAAATTTATTTGGACATCCAGCATTAAGTGTACCAACTTACGTTTCAAAAGAAGGACTGCCTTTGGGGATTCAATTTAATAGTGCATTAAATGAAGACCGAACATTGCTACAATTAGGTGCTTTATTTGAAAATAACCACAAGATAAATCAACCACATGTAGAAGAACCAGAAAAAGACAAAGAACCAGATGCAAGTGGCGAACCAGATAAGGATAAAGAACCAGATGCAAGTGGCGAACCAGACAAAGACAAAGAACCAGATGCAAGCGGCGAACCAGAAAAAGACAAAGAACCAAATGCAAGTGGCGAACCAGAGAAAGACAAAGAACCAGATGCAAGTGGCGAACCAGACAAAGACAAAGAAACAAAAACAAGTGAAGGACCAATCGAAGGAAAAGATCAAAACCAAAACCAAAACCCAGACAAAGCTGGAAAAACTACTAGTGAGTCATCCTTAGATAATTCGCTGAATTCATCAGTAAATCAGGGAACCAAATCAACAGAAAGTACGCATGCTTTTTCTAATAAAAGTATGATTGGGAAACAAGAACAGCTTCCCAAAAAAGTATTACCAAAAGCAGGTGCAGAAGTACCTAGTACTTTCTGGATTGTTTTAGGAGGAGCTTTCTTAGTAACGAGTGGAACGATTTATATAAGGAAAACTAGAAAACGATAACCAGTGAAGGCTGGAGACAATTTATCCCCAATTGTCTCCAGCCTTTTTTCTTAATGACTTTAGTCAGTCGAAATCTCTAAAGAGATTTCGACAAAAAAACCACGCGTACTGCGCGTGGAGGCCAGAGCTTTAGCGATAAAAACTCCTTTCGATATAATAGATAAAGGCTACCAACCGTTATCAAATCGAAAGGAGTTTTTGAATGTCGAACGACGATAAAAGTTTAGCACATACTCGTTGGAATTGTAAGTATCATCTTGTGTTTACACCAAAATATAGAAGAAAAGTAATCTATGGTCAATTGAGGCGAGATATAGGGAAAATACTAAGGAAATTGTGTGAGATGAAAGAAGTCGAAATCATTGAAGCGCATGCAATGCCCGACCATATCCATATGTTGGTAAGAATTCCGCCGAAGTTGAGTGTATCAGGTTTTATGGGTTTCTTAAAAGGAAGAAGTGCAGTAATCATTCATGAACGTCATGCGAATTTAAAATACAATTATGGAAATCGATCCTTTTGGTCAAAAGGCTATTATGTGAGCACTGTAGGATTGAACCAAAAAACGATAGCTAAGTATATACGAGAACAAGAAGCAGAAGATCGAATAAGGGATAGTATAAACAAAAGAGAGTATAAAGATCCATTTAGGAAGTAACAACTAGATAAGAATAGAATGGTAGCGGTTGGCAGTCTCTAAAAAAAGCTCCCTTAAAGGGAGCAGCAGGTAGCGAGCCCTTCTAGGGCTATTAAAAAGCCACCCGCTATGCGGGTGGATATTTACTTGGTATACTAAAACCAATAGGGAAATGGAGGCGAAAGTAATGAGGGCGTTTGAGAAGATTCCAGCGTTTCAGCAATGGCAAAAAGTTGAAGCTATTCACCGTGGTTGGTCAACTGATTTAAAGTTTAAAGTTACCAAAAATCAAGAAACCTTTTTATTGCGAATTTTTCAACAAGAAGAGTTATTAGCCAAACAACAAGAATATCAATTTATCAAAAAAGTAGCGGCGTTAGGATTTCCCAGTTCTAAACCTTTTTTATGTGCACCTATTCCTGAAAGTGAACAAGGATACATGTTATTAACGTATCTAGAAGGTGAAGACTTAAGCGATGTTTTACCCGCTCTTTCTCCCAAAAGACAACTGAACTTAGGCGTAGAGGCGGGCCGCTATTTAAACAAAATCCATAAGCTTTTGTTGCCTGAAAGGATTAGTCAAAGAGAGATTGCGCAAAATTTATACGAAAAAAAGCAGAGCCAACTAAATAAGTATAAGGAATCTCAATTTTGTATGCCGTACCAGCAGCCAATAATTTCATATTTAGAAAAACAATTACCATTATTGCAACAACGGCCTGTGGTTTATCAGCATGGAGATTTCCATGTGGGAAATTTTATTTACTTGCCAACTAGGCAGGTCGGTGTGATTGATTTTAATCGATGGGATTTTGGGGATCCTTATGAAGAATTTTACAAGTTACAATTTTTTTCAAGAAAGGTTTCGCCATTGTTTGCTTATGGTCAATTACAAGGTTATTTTGCTGGGAAAGTTCCTACCTTATTTTGGCAGTTTCAAAAGCTTTATACTTTTCACGCAGGACTCTATTCTTTAGTTTGGGCACTGAGCTTTGGTGAAAAAGAAATCAGGACTATGGAACAGCAATACCAACAATTACTAGAGGACTATAATTGTGGAGAATTACTAGTTCCCAAATGGTTTTCAACTATCCAAAGAAAGGGATTGAGATTTTAGGTTTATTTCGATAGAATAAAAATAAAAACAGGAGTTTAAGGAATGAAACTAAACGGGATTATTATGATAGCGGTTGTTGGAAGCGTTTTATCTGGCTGTGGTTGGCAAAAATCGAAAGAGGAATCACAGAAAGTGCGAACCGTACAAACAAACAATGTAAATACTGAAGAAACAAGAGCAATTTCAGCAACCGAAGTTAGTCAAACCACGGCGTTGGAATTAGAGCAAACAACGCAAACACAAGAATTAACTGAATTAGTTACAGAAGAAGGGACGATTTGGAATCAGCAAAAAGCAAAACAGTTAGGACAATACATGGAAACCTGGGGTCAAGAACGCAATCAGAACTATCAAGCGTACCAACCAGGTCACTCTGTAGCTTTTTACACGATTCAAGTGCCTGATGATTTATTGAGTTATGAACCTAAAATACAACCAGCTATTGGGAACAATCCCATTTGGTTAAATTGGTCAGAAACTGGCAACGAAGGGGGTTATTGTCTGGTGGCAGTATACTCTGACAGTGCGACACAAGTTGCCCAGAAGCATGTCTATTTATTTACTTTAGTGAATGGTGAAGCCAAAGTTTATGTGAGTAAAGAACAGCCAGTAGAAGAGCAACCTTATTTGTTTTTAAAAGAAACAAGTAATACAGAACTGAAAGAACAATTCACAAACCTTGTGAATAATCTTTAATTTTTTATTTAATCAAAAGGAAAAGAAAATTTATCATTGACAAAGTATCCGCTTTCATTTTATTCTGTAGCTACCCCTTGGGAAAGGGCAAAAGGAAGTTTTGAAAGGGATGGAAGAAAAAATGAAGGAAACAAGTTTAGTAATTATTAAGCCAGATGGCGTTGAACGAAAGTTAGTTGGCAAAATCATTCAACGTTTTGAAGATAAAGGTATTGACTTATTGCACCTTAAATTCGAACGACTAACAGTAGAAACAGTGAAGGAACACTATGAGCATTTAAAAGATGAACTATTTTTCCCTGAATTATTAGCCTATATGACAAGTGGCCCAGTGGTTGTGATGGTCGTTGTAGGGGACAATGTGGTTAAAAAAGTGCGTAAATTAGTTGGAGCAACGAATCCGTTAGATGCTGAAAGTGGCTCCTTACGAGCGGATTATGGGTTGTCTGTCACCAAAAATTTAATCCATGCTTCTGATTCTGTCCAATCAGCAAAAATTGAGATGCAACGGTTCTTTGGTTAATCAGCAAAAAAGAAGCAATCCTTTATTTTTTATAAAGGATTGTTTCTTTTTTATTAATTGTCAGAATATTCCGCTTAAATGGTTGACATCTGGAGGTAGAAGAGTAGTATAGACTACATACTAAATACTAAATGACTGTGTGTGCTTCAGGAGGATAAAATGATAACAAGTGATGAATTGACAGAAAACCTTAGTCCGTTTGAATTAAGTCTATTTTTAGAGAAGAAATTACATGAAGAAAATCATAATTTAGAAACATTGCTAAATGCAGGGCGAGGCAATCCTAATTGGACGGCGCCAACACCAAGGGAAGCCTTTTTTTTATTAGGTCAATTTGCTACAAAAGAAACCTTAAGAGAGGGGAGCGAACAAACGGCTGGTATGATTCAGCCAAGTTTTGGTAGAACGCAACGCTTCTTAAACTTTTTAGCAGAAAATCCTAGCAAAGGGGCAACCTTCTTACAAGAAATTTGGACAGCAGAGCATAACTATTTTGGGATGGATAAGGAAATGTGGTTAGATGCCATGTTAGACTATGTGATTGGGGATAATTATCCGAATCCTGTTCGTTGCTTGAAGGCGTGTGAACAACCGATTAAAGCATATTTAAATCAAGAATTATTTTCCAGTGAAGCACAACCCTTTGATATTTTTGCCGTTGAAGGTGGTACAGCAGGGATTTGTTACTTGTTTGATACGTTGGCAAATAATTATTTACTAGAAAAAGGTGATCGTATTGCGTTGTTATTACCAACGTTTGCTCCTTATCTAGAAATTCCAGAACTACCACGTTATGATTTTGACGTAGTTAAAATCAAAGCAGAGCAAATGATTATTGATGGAAAAACGACGTATCAATACTCAAACAAGGAAATTGATAAACTAAAAGACCCGTCCATCAAAGCGGTTTTTGTCGTAAATCCCAGCAATCCAACTGCTAATGCTATGGGAAAACCTACCATTGAACAAATCAAACAAATCGTTGCAGCGGATAACCCTAAGTTAATGATTTTAACAGATGACGTTTACGGAACCTTTGTGCCAGCTTTCCGTTCATTATTTACGGAGTTACCTTACAATACAGCTTGTATCTATTCTTATTCTAAATACTTTGGCGCTACCGGTTGGCGTGTGGGGACCATTGCGGTCAGCCAAGAGAACATCTTTGATCAATTATTAAAAGAATTGCCAGTGGCTCGAAAAATAGAATTACAGGCACGTTATGCTACATTGAATGCAGACACAAGCCAAATTAACTTTATCAGCCGCTTGGTCGCAGACAGCCGCGATATTGCGTTGAACCATGCAGCGGGACTTTCTTCTATTCAGCAAGCGATGATGGCTTTATTTAGTTTGTATGCTTTGTTAAAAGACGGTCAAGCATATAAAGACGAAGTGATGGATATTTGTCATACGCGTGAAAAGCTCTTGTTTCGCACCTTAGGCATTGAAGAGCCTTTAGCAAGTTTAAATACAGCATACTATTGTGAAATTAACTTTAGAGACTGGACAGAAAAACGTTATGGCCCAGAATTTTCAAGTTATTTAACGAAATCGTGGACGATCACAAAAGTATTAACCTCTTTAGCAGAAAAAGAAAAATTAATGCTTTTAAAAGCGGATGCTTTCGGGAGTGACAAATGGTCAGTTCGAATTTCTTTAGCCAATTTAGCTACTAACCAATATAGTGAAGTTGGTAAACGAATGATTCGCCTATCTGAACACATTAAAGAAGAGTGGTTGCGCCAAAAGCGCCAAGCAATTAAATAAAAAAACGCTAAGTCTCTTAAGCTGCAGGAGACTTAGCGTTTTTGTTTATTATTTATTCATTTTTCCGTCAGCTTTGGTTTATAAATGTTTGCTACACTGGAGATAAGAGGAAATTAAGCGTTTATAAAAAGGAGAAAAGTGAATGAAACATATTAAAGGAATGTTGGTTTTTATCGGATTATTTATTTTGGTTGGTTGTGCGCCAGATCAAGAGTCAACGAAACAAACAACAAGTGGACCGCAAGAGACAAAGCAAGTGAAGCAAGTTACCGTCACCAATCAAACGACTTCTGCGGTGGAAAAACAAGCGCCGACTAAAAATGACGAACTGATTGCTAATCAATTGACTTTTGATTCTCATGAATACACGTACGAAGTGGTTACAGGGGCCACACAAACGACATTTGGGACAACCCCACCAGCAAAATATACACCAGAAGAAAAAAAGGAAAAAATGTTTTGGTCCAATCAACCGCCTTTGGGATTAATGACGGGTAACTATTATAAAAATGAAGGTGTATTTACTGGCGGAAATTACGGCATTGTAGAGATTATTACGGAACCTGAAACGCAACGGATTCTGAATGTTGAGTTTACAGAGTTTGCTAGTGATCCTTATTACGATACACGCTATTCGGGTGTCAACAAACGCCTGTCGGATTATCCTGAATTTCAAGCAAGCAACACGCGTACAGACGATACGTTAGTCACCGTTGTTAATGGTATTACTTATGTAGAAAAACAAATGCGTGACGAAAATCGTGTCACAGGTAATTTTTATACGGTACGCGGTTCATCAACTTCTGCGCGTGAAGGTTTAATGCCTTTAGCAGCAGAGATGGACACTTGGCTAAAAGAGCCATCGAAAGAAACGTATATCGGTTACGCAGAAGATTTAGGTAATGGCCTAATCGGTCGACTTCAAGTGATAACAGAAGAGCAGAAAATAAAACATGTCAGCTATGATGAATACTTTTCAGATGAACAGGAAAAAATCACAGAAACAGCCCTGCGGCCTTTTTATCGTCAATCGAAATATTATTCACCAGGATATAATAAACAAACCAACAATTCTTTTATTCATTTTGTAGATGCACTAACAAAGGCCATTACGACACAACAAACTTTATCCGTTAACGAAGAACAAGAGCTACAGCATCCGTCTTTTACGACTTATCAAAGATTGGCTGAAAAAATCAGCACGTTTCAAAATTCATTGAAGGAATAAGAAAAACGAAAGTAGGGCATAAGTCGTTTCGACTTATGCCCTACTTTTGTTTTTCTTAAGATTATCAGCTAAACCAAAGTGAGTTCTTTTTAAAGAAATACTTTTATTTTAGCCTTTTATAGATCTAGATAATTTTCTAAGTAATCTGCTAAACCATCTTGATCATTTGTTTTTTCAGTGACATCGTTGGCTACGGATTTAATTTTATCCGTGGCATTGTTCATAGCAACACCCCAACCAGCATAACTTAACATTTCTTCGTCATTATGTTCATCGCCAAAAGCAATGATATCAGCTGGTTTGACAGATAAAAAGTTCGCCACTTGATCAACGCCATGGGCCTTTTGAATTCCTTTTGCGACCATTTCTAAAATAGGCATTGGACCGCCCCAAGTGCGGACATCAATATAATCACCATATTGTTTTGTCAATGTATCAGCAACTTTTTCAGCTTGGTTTGGCGTGGTCCGAACCATCATTGAGGTAGGATTGGTTCGTAAATTTTTAGCATTAAGTAAATTATCTAAGGTTGCTTTGGAAGCAAAAAATTTCGGATCGAACCCATCTAACGTATCGATATAAAATGTTTCTTTGTTTTCAGCAGCAACAAAATCTAATTGTAATTCTTTTTTCTGTGCCAAAATGTCAAAGACTAGGTCACGCTCAATATTGGCTTCGCTTTCCAAGTCCCATTTTTTCTCTGGAATGTGAACTAAAGCGCCGTTAAAGTTAACCATAGGGGTCGTTAGGCCAAGTTGTTGGTAAAATTGATGACTCATTCTATAGGGACGTCCAGTGGCAATACTGACGTAATGACCGTTGTCAATCGCTTTTTTTAGTGTTTGTTCGGTTTTTGGACTGATTAAAGACTGTGCATTTAATGTTGTGCCGTCTAAATCAATAGCAATTAATTTTTTCAAGTAAAAATTCCTCCTAAATGCCTTTTACTCAGTCTAGCATAAAACCGAAGATTATCAAGGGGAGAAGTATGTTCATTTATAAGGTTTAAAAAAAAGCTTAAGAAGTATGCTACACTAAAATAAACCGTTTGAAAAAGGAGCGCAGAGCATCTTGAAAAATTCTAGAAATTATTTACGAGTGATCACCTTAATCTATTGTATCTATATGTGGTTATTTGCTACGCATTTTCATTTTATGGCGTTGAACGTGTTGTTAGCCTATATTCCAATTGAACTTAGTTATCTTTTAAACGCAGAAAAACGTAAAAGGGATTGGTTGATAGGTTTTGCTTGGTTAATTTTTTATCCTAATGCACCGTACCTATTTACGGATTTTTTTCATTTAGAAACGTTATCTATTTATCGAGGCTTTAATACGATTTTTGCAAACCAAATTGGTGATTGGTGGGCGTTTGTTTGCTTAACTAGCGGAATTGTTATATATGGACTTTTAGGGATGAAAACAGTAACAACTGTTAGCCAGAAATTGCAAAGTTATTGTGGCTATAGAACAATTATAGGCTTTCAAGCCAGCCTTCATTTCTTGTCTGCTTTGGCGATTTATGTTGGACGTTTTGATCGATTACACAGTGTCTATCTTTTTATGAATCCGATTGAAACAGTGAAAATTATCTTTTTTGACTGGTCCCTTCAAAAATTAATGTTTATTTTATTAATGATGTTTCTACAGATGCTGTTGTTTGGGTTAATCCAATTATTAGGAAAAGAAGAAGCAATGTAAAGCTTTTTCTTTTTTTATATCTGTAAAACACGAACGTTATATAGAAATATATATATAATAATTAATATTTTGTTGTAAAAAGATAGCGATTCTCTTATAATCAAAGAGTAATTATTCGAAAACATGGATTTTAAGGGAGAGAAGTGCAATTATGAATACGTTTTTCAAATTAAAGGAAAACAAGACAACGGTGTCGACTGAAATAATGGCGGGGGTTACGACCTTTTTTGCAATGAGTTATATTTTATTTGTTAATCCGTCCATTCTTTCAGAAACAGGGATGCCTTTTCAGGCTGTTTTTTTAGCGACCATTATTGCTTCAATCATCGGTACATTAATTATGGGGCTGTTTGCTAATGTACCTTACGCTCAAGCACCGGGGATGGGACTCAATGCTTTCTTCACGTTTACGGTCGTTTTTGGGATGGGATATACATGGCAACAAGCATTAGCAATGGTTTTTATTTGTGGTTTGATTAACATTTTGATTACAGTGACAAAAATTCGCAAAATGATTATTAAAGCAATTCCAGAGAGTTTACAACATGCTATTGGTGGTGGGATTGGAATTTTTGTCGCTTATGTAGGGTTGAAAAATGCTGGCTTACTAAGTTTCACAGTACAAGCAGAACCTCAAAATGGTGTTGTGAATGGTTCGAGTATCGTGCCCGCTTTAGGAAATTTTGATAATCCAGCTATTATTTTGGCGGTAATTGGGTTAGTTTTAACAACGATTTTAGTTGTCACGAATGTTCGTGGGGCTATTTTAATTGGCATTGTAGTTACTACGTTAGTCGCAATTCCAATGGGGGTGGTAGACACTGCTTCGGTTGATTGGCATGCTAATTCGTTGGGCAATTCATTTAAAGAATTAGGTACAACTTTTGGCGCTGCTTTTGGTGCTGAGGGCTTACAGTCATTGTTTAGCGATTCTTCAAAAATTCCTCAAGTTTTAATGACCATTATTGCCTTCAGTTTATCAGATACGTTTGATACAATTGGAACATTTATCGGTACGGGACGTCGAACAGGAATTTTCTCTCAAGAAGATGAATTAGCTTTAGAAGATAGTAAGGGCTTCAGCACTAAAATGGACAAAGCTCTATTTGCAGATGCTATTGCAACATCTATCGGTGCGATTTTTGGTACATCGAATACGACAACTTATGTAGAAAGTGCAGCAGGAATCGGTGCGGGTGGTCGAACAGGTTTAACATCGGTAGTGGTAGCAATTCTATTTGCCCTAAGTAGTCTTTTTTCACCACTTATTGCTATTGTGCCGTCACAAGCTACGGCTCCAGCGTTAATTTTAGTGGGAATTATGATGTTAGCTTCTTTCAAAGACATCAATTGGACGGATTTAGAAGATGCGATTCCAGCATTTTTTGCTTCAATTTTCATGGGATTATGTTATAGCATCTCTTATGGGATTGCTGCTGGGTTCATCTTTTATGCAGTGGTGAAAGTAGTCAAAGGGAAAGCCAAAGAAGTTTCACCAATTATTTGGGTCATTGATGCGTTGTTTATCTTAAACTTTGTAATCTTAGCTATTTTATAGTAAACAGAAGTGAGGCTGAGATAACAGCGGTTAGCTTCGAAGGTGTTGCATTTATTCAGCTATTTATCTTAAGCCCAAGTGTTAAGAAGTCTGGCAGATTGGTCGTTTTGACCGGTCTGCCAGACTTTTTTTTAAAAGAATTTTCTTTTGAGAGATTCACTCTTTTAGAGTATAGTGGTAGGTGAAGAGGTGATAAGGTGGATAAAAGTATGAAAATAAAATGGAAGCAGAATTTATTAGTCGCATGGATTGGTTGCTTTTTTACAGGGGCGAGTATTAGCTTAGTTATGCCGTTTATTCCAGTATATGTTGAACAATTAGGGACGCCTAAGAGTCAAGTAGAGTTGTTTTCTGGATTGGCAATTTCTGTCACGGCATTTGCTGCTGCGATTGTTGCGCCGATTTGGGGAAATTTAGCTGATCGAAAAGGTCGGAAAATTATGATGATTCGGGCTGCAGCAGGAATGACGATCACAATGGGGGCGTTAGCGTTTGTCCCTAATGTATACTGGCTGCTGATTATGCGTTTTATGAACGGGATTTTATCCGGCTATATTCCTAACGCAACAGCGATGATTGCGTCGCAGGCGCCAAAAGAGAAAAATGGCTGGGCTCTAGGAACATTATCAACAGGTGCAATTGCTGGGACGTTAATTGCGCCATCGATTGGCGGTGCGTTGGCACAGTGGTTTGGAATGGAAAATGTCTTTATTATTACCGGCGTTATTTTATTCATTACAACGTTGTTGACTATCTTTTTAGTTAAAGAAGATTTTCAACCAGTTGAGAAAAAGGATTTATTAACGACTAAAGAAATTTTTAGTAAGATGGATCATGTTTCAGTATTGATTGGTTTGTTTGTGACTACGTTAATTTTACAATTAGGAATTACAAGTATCAGCCCAATCTTAACGCTATATATTCGATCTTTAAGTGGCGATACAGAGAATGTATTATTTGTTAGTGGTTTGATTGTTTCGATTGCCGGCGTTTCAGCAATTATTTCTTCTCCAACTTTGGGAAAAATTGGGGACCGCATTGGGAACCAAAAAGTTTTATTAGGCGGATTAATTCTTTCTTTTATTTGTTACATTCCCATGGCGTTTGTGCAAACACCTTTTCAGTTAGGTGTTTTACGATTCCTTTTAGGTTTTTCAACAGGTGCTTTAATGCCATCAATTAATACGTTAATTAGTAAAATAACGCCAACAGAGGGCGTAAGTAGAGTTTATAGTTACAATCAGATGTGTAGTAATTTCGGTCAAGTTTTAGGACCGATGGTAGGGTCGACAGTTGCCCATGGTTTTGGCTATTCTTCTGTTTTTCTGGTAACCGCTTGTTTCGTTTTAGGAAACATTGGGTTGTCCTTCTTTAATTTCCGAAAAGTTTTAAATAAAAAGCTTTAAACAGTTGAAAAGATAAAAAAACCAGTTACAATAACTTTAGTAACTGGTTTTTTCTTATTTAACAGGTTTGGTTTCTTTCGGTACTGCAAAGTGTGCAATTAATAAAATAATAACGGCTGTTGCCAACGATAGAATCGTTGTCATTTTAAAGTCGTATGAACCACCAGATAATGCACCGCCGATATATCCAACGACTTGGCCTAATGCGAAGGTCCAGAAAAATACAACAAGATAACGCATATGAGCACCTCTTTTCTAGCTCTTAGTTTAGCATATTTTCTTTAAAAGTAAAGAATCCGCGATAGGAAAATAAGAGAAGAGGCAAAAAATAGCAAGGATTCAAAAAGGAGCTGTCCAATGTCATTTCCACAATTACATACCGTTACTTCCTATTCGCTTTTATCTAGTACGGTTAGGATTCGTTCCTATGTAAAACAAGCGAAAGCGTTAGGTTATCAAACATTAGCGATTACCGATATCAATGTCTTGCATGGGGCGGTTGAATTTTATGAAGCATGCCAAGAAGCGGGAATTCAACCAATTATCGGTTTAAGATTAGAATATACCCCAGCAGAAAAAGAAGGGCATTCCGAGTTGCTTTTATTTGCTAAAAATTTAAAAGGTTATCAGCAATTAATGCAACTATCTAGCAGCAAAATGACAACAGAGGGTCCCTTTTACTTAGCGGAACATCAATCCTTATTAAGTGATTTATTTGCCGTGACTTTGTCAGCTAAAGGAGAAGTCGCCCAAACATTTTTTGAAGATGAACAACAAGCGGTTCACGCTTTCCAACAACTTGCTTCATATTTTGATCCCCAGTCGTTATTTGTTGAACATTCTTTTTCAATGAATCAACAACGCAATCCAGCGCTCTTTTCTTTTTACCAAAGAGAACAATTACCTGGCGTGGCTTTGCAAGAGGTACGTCATTTAACAAGGGAAGAAGGCTTTGCCGTAACTGTTCTTGAGAGCATCAAAGAAAATAATCAATTGAATATTACAAGCCAAACACCGGAAATAGAAGGTCTGAATTACTTGCGTGAAGCAGAGACGACGATGGAACAAATGCTTCAAATAGCTGGTGCAGAAGTGGTCCAGAATACGATTCAGCTAGCTGAAAATTGCCGAGTTGACATTCCTTTACATCAAAAATTATTACCGCATTTTCCTGTGCCTGATAATCAAACGGCTGGTTCTTATTTACGCACATTGTGTTTAGAAAAATTACCAGAAAGAGTGCCTCATCTAAATGAAGTTTACCAAAAACGATTAGAAAAAGAGTTAACCATCATTCACAATATGGGCTTTGATGATTACTTTTTAATCGTTTGGGATGTGATGGACTTCTGTCATAACAATCAAATTGTTACAGGCGCTGGCCGAGGTTCAGCTGCAGGCTCTTTAGTGTCCTATGTGCTATCAATTACAGATGTAGATCCAATCAAATATGATTTGCTCTTTGAACGTTTTTTGAATCCGGAACGCTACACGATGCCCGATATTGATTTAGATATTCCTGATAATCGGCGGGAGGAAGTTTTAGCTTATGTCAGTCAAAAATATGGTCATTATCACATGGCGCAAATTGCCACGTTTGGTACGATGGCTGCAAAAATGGTTTTACGGGACGTTGCACGTGTTTTCGGGTTGTCCCAGAGTGAAGCGAATCGTTGGTCGGCAGCTGTCCCCAACAAGCTGAAAATTACGTTAGAAGAAGCGTACCAAGAGTCGAAACGGATGCAAGAATTGGTCAATTTTTCACCAAATAATCAATTGCTCTATAAAACAGCTGTTCAGCTAGAAGGATTGCCTCGTCATGTTTCTACGCACGCAGCAGGTGTGGTAATTAGTGATGAAAATCTTTTGAATTTGGTTCCGTTACAACCAGGATCGAATGAAATTTTATTGACCCAATTTACTATGAATGATGTTGAAAAAATTGGTCTTCTGAAAATGGATTTCTTGGGCTTAAGAAATTTATCCATCATTGATGATACCCTCACAGCTGTTAAACGCGTCTATAATCAAACCATTCGTTTGAATCAGATTCCATTAGATGACGAAACAACGCTGGCTTTATTTAGAAAAGGGGAAACAAGTGGCGTTTTCCAGTTTGAATCTGCTGGGATTCGGAATGTATTAAGAAAATTAGGGCCAACTAGCATTGAAGATATTGCTGCTGTCAATGCCCTGTATCGTCCTGGTCCGATGCAAAATATTGATGTTTTCATCCGCCGGAAAAAAGGCTTGGAACAAATTAATTATCCAGAGCCTAGTCTCGCCCCCATTTTAGAAAATACGTACGGAATTATTGTTTACCAAGAGCAGATTATGCAAGTTGCTGCGAAAATGGCAGGCTTCTCTTTAGGGCAAGCTGACATTTTACGTCGGGCCATTAGTAAAAAGAAAAAAGATGTGCTAGATGAAGAACGGAATCATTTTGTTAATGGTGCGTTACAACAAGGCTATCCCCAAGAAACAGCTAACCAAGTGTACGATTATATTGAGCGCTTTGCTAATTATGGCTTTAACCGCTCGCATGCATTTGCCTATTCCTTTATTGGTTTTCAAATGGCTTACTTGAAGGTTCATTATCCGAGTGCTTTTTATGTCGCATTGTTGCATTCTGTTCGTCATAATCCAACAAAAATTAAAGAATATATTGGCGAAGCTAGAAAAAACAAGCAGACGATTTTGCAGCCGTCAATTAACCAAAGTCACTACAGCTTTTACCTAAATCAGCAACAGCAAATTTTATTTGGTTTTAGTTCTTTAAAAGGAATCCGCCGAGACTTCATTCAAAATATTTTAAATGAACGCCGAGAAAATGGACCGTACAAAACGTTCGATGAGTTTCTTTTGCGAATTGACCGTAAGTGGTTGAAAGTTGAAAATATCGAACCATTGATTGCCATCGGTGCATTTGACGAAATTGCGCCTAATCGCCGTCAATTAGCGGTAGGTTTAGAGAGTAATATCCAAAGTATTCTTCTCAGCGGTGGTAGTATGGATTTGTTAGAAACGTTGAAGCCAAAGGAAGAAGAAATTGCCGATTATCCGCTAGAAGAGCGACTAGAACAAGAAGAACAATATTTAGGAGTCTATTTATCAGGACATCCGACAGAAGAGTTCAAAAAAACACGCTTAGCCAAGCAAACGCAACTTGTTCATGAACTTGTTGAAAATCAGCCCACGAAATTATTGATTTATGTCAAAAACATTCGGACGATTCGGACCAAAAAGGGAGAACAAATGGCCTTTGTTGATGGGGATGATACAACAGGAAGTATTTCACTAACGTTGTTCCCAACCGTTTTTCGCCAGTTAAGACAGAGTGTCGAGAAAGGGCAAGTTTATTATGTGGAAGGAAAAGTGGAACGCAGTACGTACAATCAAGAATTGCAAATATTGGTTCAACGAATAGAAAAAGCGCAACAAGTAGAAACATCAATTAGTGACGAAACGTGTTTTATCAGAATTACAAAAGATGTCGAACAAACGGACGTTTTTCAGAAAATGAAAGAGGTACTTAGTCGTCATGCTGGACACATTCCAGTGATTGTCTATTTTGAAAAAACAGGAAAGAAAATAGTATTAAATGAAGAAAATTGGGTCGCTCATACAAGCGCTAGTCAGCAACAATTAGCTTACGTTTTAGGCGAGCAAAACGTCATTTTCAAATGATTTACGGTAAAAAATACTAGTTGTTTTCAACTTTTTTCATTTTTTTCTTCTTAACTCAAGACATTTTGGTTCTTTAATGGTAAAATGAATGACGTAATATTTTTGTATATCAATTTTTGCGAAAAGGTTTCTTTTGGCAGTTGAAAGTATATTATATGAGGTGAAATAGCGAATGAAACGCATTGGTATTTTAACCAGCGGGGGAGATGCCCCTGGAATGAACGCTGCAATTCGTGCAGTCGTACGCAAAAGTATTTTTGATGGAATCGAAGTTTACGGTATTAACTATGGATTTGCCGGTTTAGTCGCAGGCGACATCCGTCGTTTAGATGTTGCTGACGTTGGCGATAAGATTCAACGTGGTGGAACATTCTTGTACTCTGCTCGTTATCCTGAATTTGCTACTGAAGAAGGGCAATTAAAAGGAATCGAACAATTGAAAAAATTCGGTATTGAAGGCTTAGTTGTTATTGGTGGAGACGGTTCTTATCATGGCGCAATGGCTTTGACAAAACGTGGTTTCCCGGCTGTTGGAATTCCTGGAACAATTGATAATGATATTCCTGGAACAGATTTCACAATCGGTTTTGATACAGCGATTAACACTGTTTTGGAATCAATTGACCGAATTCGTGATACAGCAACTTCTCATGTTCGTACATTCGTTATCGAAGTAATGGGACGTAACGCTGGTGATATCGCATTGTGGTCAGGCGTGGCAGGCGGAGCAGATGAAATCATTATTCCTGAACATGATTTTGATATGAAAAACGTTGCCAAACGCATTCAAGAAGGCCGTGACCGCGGGAAAAAACATTGCTTAATCATTTTAGCAGAAGGCGTAATGGGCGGAAATGAATTTGCTGATAAACTTTCTGAATACGGTGATTTCCATACGCGTGTATCAATTTTAGGACACGTGGTTCGTGGGGGCTCGCCAAGTGCTCGTGACCGTGTATTAGCAAGTAAATTTGGGTCATATGCTGTTGAACTTCTAAAAGAAGGCAAAGGCGGTTTATGTATCGGTATGTTAGATAACCAAGTAGTTGCAGCTGATATTATTGACACGTTAGAAAACAATAAACACAAACCAGATTTATCTCTTTATGAGTTAAATCATGAAATTTCTTTTTAATCTTGTATATTAGCTAATCTTATTAGCTTTGTATAAACAAATTTGGAATAGGAGCGTTTTAGTAATGAAAAAAACGAAAATCGTATGTACGATTGGACCAGCTAGTGAATCCGTTGATATGCTAGTAAACTTAATTAATGCAGGTATGAATGTTTGCCGTTTGAACTTTTCACATGGTGACTACGAAGAGCATGGTGCTCGTATTAAAAACATTCGTGAAGCTGTAAAAATTACAGGGAAACGCGTAGCGATCTTACTAGATACAAAAGGTCCTGAAATCCGCACAAATGACATGGAAAATGGCGCAATCACAATGAAAATTGGTGATTCAGTACGTATTTCTATGACAGAAGTTTTAGGAACAAATGAAAAATTCTCAATCACTTATCCAGAATTAATCAATGATGTAAACGTAGGTTCACACATTCTTTTAGATGATGGTTTAATTGATTTAGAAGTAACTGATATCGACCGTGATGCAAACGAAATCGTAACAGTTGTTAAAAACGAAGGCGTCTTGAAAAACAAAAAAGGCGTTAACGTACCAGGCGTTTCTGTAAACTTACCAGGGATCACTGAAAAAGATGCTAACGATATCCGTTTCGGAATTGGTCAAGGAATTGACTTTATCGCAGCTAGCTTCGTTCGTCGTGCTTCTGACGTTTTAGAAATCACTAAAATTTTAGAAGAAGAAAACGCAACACACATCCAAATCATTCCTAAAATCGAAAACCAAGAAGGTATCGATAATATCGATGAAATCTTAAAAGTTTCTGATGGTTTAATGGTTGCTCGTGGTGACATGGGTGTTGAAATTCCAACAGAAGATGTTCCAGTTGTCCAAAAAGCTTTAATTAAAAAATGTAATGCTTTAGGTAAACCAGTTATCACTGCAACACAAATGTTAGATTCAATGCAACGTAACCCACGTCCAACACGTGCGGAAGCAAATGACGTAGCAAACGCAATCTACGATGGAACAGATGCAGTAATGTTATCAGGCGAAACTGCAGCAGGGGATTACCCATTAGAAGCTGTTCAAACAATGGCTCGTATTGCAGTTCGTACAGAAGAAACATTAGTTAACCAAGATTCATTCGCATTGAAATTATATAGCAAAACAGATATGACTGAAGCAATCGGACAATCTGTTGGCCATACAGCACGTAACTTGGGTATCCAAACAATCGTTGCGGCAACAGAATCAGGCCATACAGCACGTATGATCTCTAAATACCGTCCAAAAGCACATATCGTTGCAATTACGTTCTCAGAACAAAAAGCACGTAGCTTATCATTATCATGGGGTGTTTACGCAACAGTTGCTGACAAACCATCAAGCACAGATGAAATGTTTAATTTAGCTTCAAAAGTATCACAAGAAGAAGGTTATGCTTCAGAAGGTGATTTAATCATTATCACTGCTGGTGTTCCAGTTGGCGAAAAAGGCACAACAAACTTAATGAAAATTCAAATGATCGGTTCTAAATTAGTTCAAGGTCAAGGTGTCGGCGAAGAAGCAATTATTGCAAAAGCCGTTGTTGCAGGAACTGCTGAAGAAGCAGTTGCTAAAGCGACTGAAGGGGCTATTTTAGTTACAAAAACAACAGATAAAGAATACATGCCTGCAATTGAAAAAGCATCAGCATTAGTTGTTGAAGAAGGTGGTTTAACTTCTCATGCAGCTGTTGTAGCGATTGCACAAAATATTCCAGTTATCGTAGGTGCTGCAGATGCAACATCATTAATTAATAATGACGAAGTGATTACTGTTGATCCTCGTCGTGGTATTGTTTACCGCGGAGCAACAACAGCTATCTAAATCTAATTAATTCAATCATTTGATTTTAAGCAATATGTACTCGGACGCAAAGCTGGGACAAACCGATTCGTCAGTTTGTCTCAGCTTTTTTTACAAGGAAGACAGTGGTATGAAATGTTCAGAAAACACGTATTCAGTAAATAAAGAGTTGGGCGCAAATAGTAAAATTATGTCTTAGTTTTAAATTATCTATGTTATTTCACACAAAAATTTTGTTATTTAATTAAATAAGCGCTAAGTTATCTTCAACAGAAAAACAATTATAAAAAAAACGAAAGAAAAACAGGAAATAAGAAAGGGCTGTCAAGAAAATTTCATTGACAAAGCTTTCATACCCCTGTATAATAGCTTTTGTTGCTTAGGAGTGATAATTATGAAGTGGTCTTTGTTAGAATTAAATAAATACAAAGAAGAGCCGCTAGTGTTTTCAGAAACATTGCATCTTAAAGAAGAGCTTCTTCAACGAGATGATACCTTGTTGGATGTAAGTCCAATCAAAGTAGAAGGCTTATTAGCAGTCAATAAATCAGAATATTTACTTCATTACACTATTCAGGTAACTGTAACCGTTCCTTCATCCCGTTCTTTAGAACCTGTGGCTTTGCCAATGCAAATCACGGTCGATGAAGTTTTTATGACAAAAGAACAAATGGATACAAGAGATGAACGATTTGCAGCTGAAGAGATTATTTTATTGGACAAGCCAACAATTGATTTAGATGAATCTGTCGAAGACAACATTCTATTGTCCATTCCAATTCAAGTGCTTACAGAAGAAGAACAAAACAGTCAAGAAATGCCAAGTGGCAATGACTGGGAAGTGATTTCAGAAGAAGCATATTTGGAAAGTAAGCAGAAAGCAGCAGAACAAACAGTGGATCCTCGTCTGGCTAAACTATCAGAATTACTCAGCGATAATGCTGAAGAGGAAGATAACAGCTAGGTTGGAATATATTGTGTATGTAAATACACGCATCTTTACAAGGAGGTGGAACAACAATGGCAGTACCAGCTAGAAGAACTTCTAAAGCGAAAAAAGCAAAACGTCGCACACACTACAAATTAACAATCAAAGGCTTAAATGCATGCTCAAACTGTGGTGAAATGAAAAAAAGCCATCACGTATGTCCAGCATGTGGTCACTACGATGGAAAAGACGTAATGTCTAAAGAAGCATAAGCATAAAAACATTTTTTGAAATGTTGAATCCCCTAGGCTAACCATGGAGCCTAGGGGATTTGTATTTTTTTAAGAAAATATGAAGAAATTGGAAATTTATTGGCACTATATTGTTTTCATATGAAAGATAGTGCGTTATAATAGTGAGGATTATAAGAGAATGCTCATAGAATTTTCGTTGATTATAATATAGGAGGTCATAAAATGACAAAACAACAATTTGGCGTAGTCGGCATGGCTGTCATGGGGAAAAATCTTGCTTTAAACATTGAAAGCAGAGGCTATACAGTTGCGCTGTATAACCGTACAGGATCAAAAACAACAGAAGTGGTTGAAGAACATCCTGACAAAAACTTTCAAGCAACATACTCAATTGAGGAATTTGTGAATGCAATTGAAAAACCTCGTCGAATTATGTTGATGGTTAAAGCTGGACCTGCAACAGATGCGACAATCCAAGAATTGTTACCACACCTTGATAAAGGCGACATCTTAATTGATGGCGGTAATACGTTCTTCAAAGACACAATGCGACGTAATGAAGAACTAGCAAACTCAGGAATTAACTTTATTGGTACTGGCGTTTCTGGCGGAGAAGAAGGAGCCTTGAAAGGACCATCTATCATGCCTGGCGGACAAAAAGAAGCGTATGAGTTAGTTGCGCCAATTCTTGAAAAAATTTCAGCTAAAGCAGAAGACGGTGAACCATGTGTGACTTACATTGGCCCAAATGGTGCTGGACATTATGTAAAAATGGTTCATAATGGGATTGAATATGGGGACATGCAATTAATTGCTGAATCCTACGACTTAATGAAACAAATCTTAGGTTTATCTGTTGATGAAATGGCAGAGATTTTCAAAGAATGGAACGAAGGCGAATTAGACAGTTACCTTATCGAGATCACGGCTGACATTTTGACACGTAAAGATGATGAAGGAACCGACCAACCAATCGTTGATGTTATTCTTGATGCAGCAGGCAACAAAGGAACAGGTAAATGGACAAGCCAAAGTGCGTTAGATCTTGGCGTACCATTACCATTAATTACAGAATCAGTATTTGCACGTTTTATTTCGGCTTACAAAGAAGAACGCGTAAAAGCAAGTGGCATTTTATCAAAACCTGCAGCCTTTAACTTTGCAGGCGATAAAAGAGAATTGATTGAAAAAATTCGCGAAGCATTATACTTTAGTAAATTAATGAGTTATGCGCAAGGGTTTGCACAACTCCGTGCAGCTTCTGAAGAATACGGATGGGATTTACCATTTGGTGAAATTGCAAAAATCTGGCGAGCAGGTTGCATTATCCGTGCACAATTCTTACAAAAAATTACCGATGCATATGAAAAAAATCCAGCACTTGAAAACTTGTTGTTAGATGAATACTTCGTAGAAATTACGAAAAAATATCAACAAGCCGTTCGTGAAGTTGTTGCGATTGCTGTTCAAGCAGGTGTTCCTGTACCAACATTCTCATCTGCAATTGCTTATTACGATTCTTATCGTTCAGATCGCTTACCAGCGAATTTAATTCAAGCACAACGTGATTACTTCGGTGCTCATACGTACGAACGCACAGACAAAGAAGGAATCTACCATTACAGCTGGTACAACGAAGAATAAACACGCTGGAGACCATGAGTGTGGCTCACCATGCTCATGGTTTTACTGTGGCTTAAAAAAGAACCAGACAGATTGAGTAGTAATTCTCTAATAAGTAGTAAGGAATAAAAAGGTTGAGCTTGAGTATAGCTTTTAAAGAGAAAGGACAATTAATCAAATGAGCAACATTTTAATTATTGAAGATGAAAAGAACTTAGCGAGATTCGTTGAGCTTGAATTAAAACATGAGGGGTATACGACAGAAGTACACTACAATGGTCGTACAGGATTGGAAGCCGCTCTTAACAACGAATGGGATGCTATCCTTCTTGATTTGATGTTACCAGAATTAAATGGATTAGAAGTATGTCGCCGTGTTCGCCAAGTGAAAAATACACCAATTATTATGATGACTGCGCGTGATTCAGTAATTGACCGTGTTTCTGGCTTAGACCATGGAGCGGATGATTATATTGTTAAACCATTTGCAATTGAAGAATTGTTAGCTCGTTTACGTGCGTTACTTCGTCGTATTGATATTGAGGGCGATAAAAACGTTGCAAAACAAACAACGATTACATATCGTGACTTAACAATTGAAAAAGAAAATCGTGTCGTTCGTCGTAATTCTGAAATGATTGAATTAACAAAACGCGAATACGAATTACTATTAACGCTAATGGAAAACGTGAATGTTGTCTTGGCACGTGATGTGTTACTAAATAAAGTTTGGGGCTATGAAACAGAAGTAGAAACAAACGTTGTGGATGTGTATATCCGCTACTTACGAAATAAAATTGACGTACCTGGAGAAGAAAGCTACATCCAAACTGTCCGTGGAACTGGCTACGTTATGCGTTCGTGAGAACTAATTAATGAAAAGAACGATTAAAAAAGAACTGGAAGGCCCATCTTTAACTATAAAGTGGGCTTTCGCAAGTTCTTTCTTTATATTTGTAGTTTTTACCATTTTTGCGGTGATTACCTATAAGTCTTCTGTCAGTCTTATTGTTGCCAAAGAAAAGGAAAATGTCGAAGCAACGATTGCAGAAGTAACAAATCGATTAGCTAATGCCAATGAAAATTTAACGGTAACAGACGTTTTTGACTATTTAAAAACGCCGAGTGAAAGAGATGAAAACTACTATAATAAGCATACAGCAGTAGAAGGTTCGTTTATGGAAATGGACAGTTTCATATCTGAACTAGGACAACCAGAACTTTATTTATCTGTGTATGACACAAACCAAAAGCTAGTTTTTAAAACACAAAATGAATATGATAAGTTATTACAATTGGATCGACAATTACCTGTTGTTCGAACCGTTTTTGATAAAACCGGTTTTTATTCCGTGGAACCTATTTTTTCAAAAGAAACACGAGAAAAGATTGGCTATATTCAAGCGTTTTATGAACTTTCTTCTTTTTATGAAATTCGTAATCATTTATTATTAACACTTGTAGTTTTAGAAGTGATTTCTCTGATTGTAAGTAGTGTCTTAGGCTTTATCCTCTCTTCTTATTTCTTAAAACCATTAAAAGTATTGAGAGACACGATGGATACAATCCGCAAAGACCCGCAATCAGATGTCCACATGCCGGAGATTAATACGAGAGATGAGTTAGCAGATATCTCGGAAATCTTTAATGAAATGTTAGATCGTATGAGACGCTATATCGAACAACAAGAGCAGTTTGTTGAAGATGTTTCCCATGAATTAAGAACGCCCGTTGCGATTATGGAAGGCCATTTAAACCTTTTAAATCGTTGGGGGAAAGACGATCCTGAAATTTTAGATGAATCATTAAAGGCCAGTTTACAAGAAATTAGTCGTATGAAGAGTTTGGTCCAAGAAATGCTTGACCTTTCACGCGCTGAACAAGTGGACACCCAATATGCAAATGAACGAACAGATGCTAAACAAGTAGTCTACCAAGTATTTAATAACTTCCAATTGGTTTATCCTGAGTTTCATATCACATTAGATGACGATTTACCAACCGAAGTTGAACTGAAAATCTATCGTAATCACTTTGAACAATTGCTAATTATTCTATTAGATAATGCGATTAAATATTCAACAGATCGAAAAGAAGTGCATATTTCCATTTCTCGAACGATGAATGAATTTGAAATAGCTGTGCAAGATTTTGGTGAAGGAATCACTGAAGAAGACTTGGAGAAAATATTTGATCGATTCTATCGAGTAGATAAAGCCCGTGCAAGAAATAAAGGCGGTAATGGCTTAGGACTATCGATTGCAAAACAATTAGTCGAAAACTATAAAGGACGTATTGATGCAGAAAGCGTATTGCATCAAGGAACGATCTTTAGAATTTTTATTCCAATCGCTGGAATAAAAGAAGAGGAGGTCGGGACAGAACCGTTTAGCTCCGAGAAATAAGAAGAAATTTCCGAAAATTGCTCTTTAATTTTTGGATAATTTCGGCTTATTTCCGAAGGAGTTGGTTCTGTTCCCGCCGTTTATCAGTTTTTGAGCGTGGAGCAAAAATCCAAAGTGATTTTTGTCCCACGCTTTTTTTTACGAATGAATAACGAACATTTCAGTAAGAGAAAAGGGATTATAAGATAAAGAAACGAATGTTTTCTTTGCAGAAAATATTCATCGTTCGAAATTGAAAAAAATGTTATTTTTCTGCAAAATAATAGTTGCGTTTTAGAAAAATCCTTGGTATATTAATATCTGTTCTGGCAAACAGTTCGTTAAGAAAAAAGTTTTAAAAAGTTAAAAATTTTTCTTGACAAAAAGATAAATAACATGTTAGAATAACAAAGTCGTTAAAGAGATTGCTTTTAAATCAATCGTTTGATCAAAAAAACTTGTTATAAAATAACAAAAAAGTTTTAAAAAGTTGTTGACAAACAACTGAGATAATGATAAGATATAGAAGTTGTCACAACAGACGGCAACGACCGAGCAAGACAATTTAAAAAACTTTTTCAAAAAAGTTCTTGACATTCAAACGAAAGTTTGTTATGATATAAAAGTTGCTGCGAGGTAACGTAGACCTTTGAAAACTGAACAAAGAATAGACGAACCAAATGTGTAGGGCGTCTTGATTCAATTCAAGACAACAAACATTTTTAACAAGCAAGCAATATGCTAGCAAACAAATTGAGCTTAACAATCGCAAGATTGTTCTAACTTTTATTATGAGAGTTTGATCCTGGCTCAGGACGAACGCTGGCGGCGTGCCTAATACATGCAAGTCGAACGCTTCTTTCCTCCCGAGTGCTTGCACTCAATTGGAAAGAGGAGTGGCGGACGGGTGAGTAACACGTGGGTAACCTACCCATCAGAGGGGGATAACACTTGGAAACAGGTGCTAATACCGCATAACAGTTTATGCCGCATGGCATAAGAGTGAAAGGCGCTTTCGGGTGTCGCTGATGGATGGACCCGCGGTGCATTAGCTAGTTGGTGAGGTAACGGCTCACCAAGGCCACGATGCATAGCCGACCTGAGAGGGTGATCGGCCACACTGGGACTGAGACACGGCCCAGACTCCTACGGGAGGCAGCAGTAGGGAATCTTCGGCAATGGACGAAAGTCTGACCGAGCAACGCCGCGTGAGTGAAGAAGGTTTTCGGATCGTAAAACTCTGTTGTTAGAGAAGAACAAGGACGTTAGTAACTGAACGTCCCCTGACGGTATCTAACCAGAAAGCCACGGCTAACTACGTGCCAGCAGCCGCGGTAATACGTAGGTGGCAAGCGTTGTCCGGATTTATTGGGCGTAAAGCGAGCGCAGGCGGTTTCTTAAGTCTGATGTGAAAGCCCCCGGCTCAACCGGGGAGGGTCATTGGAAACTGGGAGACTTGAGTGCAGAAGAGGAGAGTGGAATTCCATGTGTAGCGGTGAAATGCGTAGATATATGGAGGAACACCAGTGGCGAAGGCGGCTCTCTGGTCTGTAACTGACGCTGAGGCTCGAAAGCGTGGGGAGCAAACAGGATTAGATACCCTGGTAGTCCACGCCGTAAACGATGAGTGCTAAGTGTTGGAGGGTTTCCGCCCTTCAGTGCTGCAGCAAACGCATTAAGCACTCCGCCTGGGGAGTACGACCGCAAGGTTGAAACTCAAAGGAATTGACGGGGGCCCGCACAAGCGGTGGAGCATGTGGTTTAATTCGAAGCAACGCGAAGAACCTTACCAGGTCTTGACATCCTTTGACCACTCTAGAGATAGAGCTTTCCCTTCGGGGACAAAGTGACAGGTGGTGCATGGTTGTCGTCAGCTCGTGTCGTGAGATGTTGGGTTAAGTCCCGCAACGAGCGCAACCCTTATTGTTAGTTGCCATCATTTAGTTGGGCACTCTAGCGAGACTGCCGGTGACAAACCGGAGGAAGGTGGGGATGACGTCAAATCATCATGCCCCTTATGACCTGGGCTACACACGTGCTACAATGGGAAGTACAACGAGTCGCTAGACCGCGAGGTCATGCAAATCTCTTAAAGCTTCTCTCAGTTCGGATTGCAGGCTGCAACTCGCCTGCATGAAGCCGGAATCGCTAGTAATCGCGGATCAGCACGCCGCGGTGAATACGTTCCCGGGCCTTGTACACACCGCCCGTCACACCACGAGAGTTTGTAACACCCGAAGTCGGTGAGGTAACCTTTTTGGAGCCAGCCGCCTAAGGTGGGATAGATGATTGGGGTGAAGTCGTAACAAGGTAGCCGTATCGGAAGGTGCGGCTGGATCACCTCCTTTCTAAGGAATATTACGGAAATACACATTTCGTCTTTACTTTGTTCAGTTTTGAGAGGTCTACTCTCAATCAAATAAGTTCGGGGCCTTAGCTCAGCTGGGAGAGCGCCTGCTTTGCACGCAGGAGGTCAGCGGTTCGATCCCGCTAGGCTCCATTGATAGCTTTTGCTATCAGATTCGTTCATTGAAAACTGGATATTGAAGTAAAAAGAATCAAAACAAACCGAGAACACCGCGTTGAATGAGTTTTTTAATAAGTTCAATTGCTTATTTATTGATTAACCTTCTATCGCTAGAAGAAGTGATCAAGACCCAACCGCAAGGTTGATAAGGTTAAGTGAATAAGGGCGCACGGTGGATGCCTTGGCACTAGGAGCCGATGAAGGACGGGACTAACACCGATATGCTTTGGGGAGCTGTAAGTAAGCTATGATCCAGAGATTTCCGAATGGGGGAACCCAATATCTTTTATAGGATATTACTTTTCAGTGAATACATAGCTGATTAGAGGTAGACGCAGAGAACTGAAACATCTTAGTACCTGCAGGAAGAGAAAGAAAATTCGATTTCCTGAGTAGCGGCGAGCGAAACGGGAAGAGCCCAAACCAACAAGCTTGCTTGTTGGGGTTGTAGGACTCCGATATGGTAGTCTGTTAGTATAGTTGAAGGATTTGGAAAATTCCGCTAAAGAGGGTGAAAGCCCCGTAGACGAAATGCTAACAACACCTAGGAGG